>NZ_JAEKCN010000004.1:0-351944 GCF_016405455.1 Pseudomonas sp. MF7453
ACGCTACATCGCGCTGGGCATGAAGAACGAGGAGAAAAGCAGCTTCGTGTTTGGCTTCGCGGCCAAGGCGGCGGACTACACCCCGGCGGCGCTGAGGTCGGCGGGCGTTCGCTGATTCCACACTGAAATGAGGTTGAAAATGTGGGAGCTGGCTTGCCTGCGATAGCGGTGGGCCAGGCCGCTCATCGATTGCTGTTGCACCGCCATCGCAGGCAAGCCAGCTCCCACACTGAAGGGCGTATACCTTGGTTTTTATGGTCTTCAATCAACCCGCTGAATACTTCTTCAACAACCGCCAACCACAGGTCTAGGGTGACGCAACAATAAAAACAGCAGGATGCAGCAATGACCGCCATGACTCGCTGCCTGGACCGTCCTGGATTTATGCCACGGCTGTCCGCCCACCACGTGTTGCGTGCGCGGCTGACTGTGCCTCTGCTGACGGCGCAGGCGCGGGTAAGGTTGCTGTGCGCACCGGGAGGCAGCGGCAAGAGCGCGTTGCTCGCCGAGTGTGCGTTGCAGGCGCCGAAGGGGTGCCAGGTGGTGTGGATGCCTCTCAACGGTGCCGCGCTCAGCCCCTTGGAATTCTGCGCACGGCTGGCGCAGCAGCTTGGCTTGCCGTTTGTGGATGAAGCCACGTTATTGCTCGACTTGGGCCGTTGGCCCCACACGACGTGGTTATTTCTGGATGATTTCTGTCGCTCGCCTGCGCCTGAGCTGGATGCGCTGCTGGACCGTTTGCTCGCCGCCGGCTGCCCGCAGTTGACCTGGTGGCTGGGCGCGCGACGGCGCCCGTTGTGCAATTGGCCACGCCTGTTGCTCGACGATGAGTTGCTGGAGTGCAGCGAGTTGTTTTTCAGCGCTGAGGAAGTCGAGCAACTGCTCGCCCCGGGGCATACCGTCGACAGCGTGATGCAGTTCAGCGGCGGTTGGTGCGCCGGTGTGCGTATCGCCTTGTTGGGCGACGGTCACCCCGACAAGACCCTGCTCGATTACCTGCAGCATGAGCTGTTCAACACCTTGTCGGCGCCATTGGCTGAGGCCTGGCGCGTGTTGGCCCATCTGCCGCGCTTCAACCTGAACCTGTGTGAGTACTTGTTCGGTGGTGGTGACGGCGCTGAGCATTTGCACGAGTTGCAGGCACTGGGTGCGTTTATCCAGCCCTGGGAAGACACCAGCGACTGGCTCCACGTTTTCCCACCGTTGGCGCGACTGCTGCGCGATGAGCCCTGGCCGGCCAAACGCTCCTGGCACCGACGCGCGTGCCAATGGTTCAGCGCCGAGGGTGACTGGCAGGCCGCGTTCGAGCAGGCGTTGCTGGCGCAGGAGTACGAAGTGGCGGTGAGCCTGTTGCAGCATTTCAGTTTCGAGGATCTGTTTCGCCAGCAAAATGCCGTGCTGTTGTTGCGCCTGCATGAACAGCATGGCGATGAGTTGATGTTGGGTTCGGCGCAGTTGGTGGGGCTGCTTACGGCCGCGTTGTTGTTTGCCGGGCGCTTCGAGCAGGCCGCCTTGTGCATCGACCAACTGGCCCGGTTCGCCCCGCAACCGACGGCCGCCGCGCAGCGCTACCTGCTGGCGCGTTGGCAGGCGCAGTGGGGTTGGTTGCTGCATTTGAGCGGTGATGCCGAGCGCTCCCGCGAACACTTGCTCGAAGCGCTGCAAGCCTTGCCTGACAGCGCCTGGACCTCACGCCTGATGTGCCTGTCGGGCCTGACCCAACAAGCTCTGCTGCGCGGTGAGTTGGACGTCGCCCAGAGCTTGAGCCGCGAAGCATTGTGCCTGGCACGTGCTCACGGTTCGCTGGTGCTTGAAGCGCTGCTGGAATTGGATCACGCCCAGTTGCTGGAGCAGCGCGGCGCGCCGTATCGGGCGCAGAGCCTGCTGGAAACGGTGCAGGCGATGCTGGCTCGCCAGCGGCTTAGGGCCGGGCCATTAGTGGGGCGCATCGTCCTGCGTCGTGGGCACCTGGCCTTGCGGCAAGGCCAGGACGCCCTGGCGTGTGAATGCTTTGAGACCGGCTTGACGCTGTGCCTGCAAAGCCAGGACAAGCGCGTGTTATATGGCTATCTCGGTCTGGCGCTGCTGGCGGCCAACCGTGGCGACTACGCCCAAGCCTTTATTCAATTGCGTGACGCCGAGCGCCTGATGCAGCAGCGCCATGTCCCGGAGACGGTGTATCGCGCGGTGTTGTTGTTAGTCAGCGGGCACCTGTGGCTACAACAGGGCCGGGCTGAATTAACGGTACAAGCGGTGCGCCGGGTGTTGCGCCATTTCCGTGGGCCCTGTGCCAAGCAGGCACCGCCGGCGACCCTGGAACTGATCCCGCGTCTGGAGTATTTGCTGGTGCTGGCCGAGGTCAGGCTGGGCTGTGCCGAGCAACCTATCGCACGGCTCAATGCCTTGCTCGAAACCTCCCGTCAGCGTGGGATGCTGTGTCTGGAAACCGAACTGCACCTGGTGTTGGGTGAGGTGACCTGGCAACTCGGTGACCCGGCGTTGGCCCGTCGTGCATTGCAGGCCGGGCTGGCGCTGGCGGCACGTTGCCAGGTACAGCAGGCGATTCGCGAGCTGCGCTTGCGTGCACCTGGGCTATTGAGTGAGCTGAGCCTGGAGCCGCAGGTCACGCCTGCCGGTGCGATGCAAAATCCTCTGAGCCAGCGCGAACTCGAAGTGTTGCAATTGATCGCCCTGGGCAACTCCAATCTGGAAATCGCCGACCGTCTGTATATCTCCTTGCACACCGTCAAGACCCATGCACGGCGCATCCACAGCAAACTCGGGGTGGAACGACGCACCCAGGCGGTGGCCAAGGCGAAAACGCTGGGCTTGATGGCCTAGGCGCGCAATGCCTGGCGGTATTCGCCCGGGGTGGCGCCCATGGCTTGGCGAAAGCGCTGGTTGAAATGGCTGGCGCTGGAAAAACCGCATCTCAAGGCGACCTCGCCCAAGGGCAACGGGCTGCTGCGCAGCAAAGTTTGCGCGCGTGCCAGGCGGCGTGCCAGCAGGTATTGATGGGGCGGCACGCCGAAGCTCTGACGGAACATCCGGGCGAAATGGTATTCCGACAGCGCGCACATCGACGCCAACTGGCCGAGGCTGATGGGGTCTTCAACATGCTGGTCGATGTATTCCACCAAACGCCGCCGTTGGTGCGCCGCCAGCCCGCCTTTGAGACGCAGGCCGTCGCGCACGCCGACCTGGTTGAGCAGGGTGTGGCTGAGCAGTTCATGGGCCAGGCTGCTGGTCAGCAGGCGCTCGCCGGGTTCGAGCCAGTTGAGGCTGATCAACTGGTGAAAGCGTCGGGCCTGGCGGGCGTCCTCAAGGAAGGTCGTCTCACGCAACTGCAACTCCCGCGGCTCGCGGTCCAGCAGGGTGACGCAGCCGAGGGCAAATTGCTCCGGGCTGAAATACACGTGGGCCAGGCGAATCTCGCCATTGATCACCCACGCCGACTGGTGCTCGGCCGGCAGAATGCACAATTTGTCGGGGCCGCCCTTGGTGCCTGGCTGATCACGCCGAAAGGTGCCCGTGCCACCGCCGATATAACAGGACAGGGTGTGATGGCTGGGCGCCTGGTAGTCCTGGGCATCGTGGTGGTTGCTCCACACGGCCGCAGACAAACCGTCACCGAGCTCGGCGCAGGCTTCCAGGCGTGCGTGAGGCGAGCGGTTGAGGGATTGAAAGACGTGCAGCGATTCCAGCTCTGGCATGGTGTGTTCTCCGACGTCTTGCATCCTACTCCCGGCGGCGGGCGCTGTGAGCCCATCGCCCGACAAAAGCGCAAGAATGTGCAAGAACCTCAGGGTGGTTGAAGGCAACACTGTGGCTCAATCGACGGAGCCTGCTATGAACCTCTTCTTGTATTTACTCACGGTGCTGATTTGGGGCACCACCTGGATTGCGCTCAAGTGGCAGCTGGGCGTGGTGGCGATTCCCGTGTCGATTGTCTATCGCTTCGGCCTGGCGGCGCTGGTGCTGTTTGCGCTGTTGCTGCTCAGTCGCAAATTGCAGGTGATGAACCGGCGCGGGCACCTGATCTGCCTGGCCCAAGGGCTGTGCCTGTTCTGCGTTAACTTCATGTGCTTTCTCACTGCCAGCCAGTGGATCCCCAGTGGCCTGGTGGCCGTGGTGTTCTCCACGGCGACCTTGTGGAATGCGCTGAATGCCCGGGTGTTCTTTGGCCAGCGAGTGGCACGTAACGTATTGATGGGCGGCGCGCTTGGGTTGCTGGGCCTGGGCTTTTTGTTCTGGCCGGAACTGGCCGGGCATACCGCCAGCCCGCAGACCTTGCTGGGCCTGGGTTTGGCGCTGCTGGGGACGCTGTGTTTTTCGGCGGGCAATATGCTTTCGAGCCTGCAACAAAAGGCCGGGCTCAAACCCTTGACCACCAATGCCTGGGGCATGGCGTATGGGGCGGCAATGTTGGCGAGCTATTGCGCAGTGCGTGGCATTCCCTTCGAGATGGACTGGAGCGCGCGGTATATCGGTGCGCTGTGGTACCTGGTGATCCCGGGCTCGGTGATTGGGTTTACCGCCTACCTCACCCTGGTCGGCCGCATGGGGCCGGAGAAAGCAGCGTATTGCACGGTACTGTTTCCGGTAGTGGCGTTGAATGTGTCGGCATTCGCCGAGGGCTATCAGTGGACGGCGCCGGCGCTGATGGGGCTGGTGCTGGTGATGTTGGGGAATGTGTTGGTGTTTCGTAAGCCTCGGGCCATCGTGCCGGACCTCAAGGCTAGCCAAGCCTGAATGTGGGAGCCGGCTTGCCCATAGAATCAGCGCCTGCCACGAATCCCCTGTGGGGGCTTGCCCGCGAAGGCGGTGTGCCAGTCAATGTATCTTTAACTGACCCACCGCTTTCGCAGGCAAGCCAGCTCCCACATTTGACGCAGGTGCCTGCTTTATTTGAGGCCCAGGCGCTTGGCCATGCGCCCAAGGTTGGCGCGGTCCAGGCCCAGTTCGCGGGCGGCGCCGGCCCAGTTGTGCTGATGGCGTTCCAGGCAGGCGCTGATGACCTGGCGCTGATAGTGCTCGGTGGCCTGGCGCAGGTCGCCAGTGGCGATGGGCGCAGCTTCGACCGGTGCTTCAAGCACCGCTGCACTGACGTCGGGCAAGTCCAGGTCCTGGGCGCTCAGGCTGAGAATCTTCGGGCGCTCGCGACAGTTGCCCAGGGCTTTGAGCGCGCTACGTCCGATCAGGTGTTCCAATTCGCGCACATTGCCGGGCCAGTTGTAGGCCAGCAGTGCCGCTTGAGCGTCACTGGTCAGGCGCAAGCTGCCCAGGCCCATGCGCGACCGGTTCTGTTCGAGGAAGAAGCCTGCCAATAACAGCACATCCCGTCCGCGCTCACGCAGGGCCGGCACTTGCAGCGGGTACACGCTCAGGCGGTGGTAAAAATCGGCACGGTAGCGGCCATTGCGCACTTCTTCGGCAAGGTCGCGGTTGGTGGCGGCAATCAGGCGCACGTCCACCTGATGTTCCTTGTCCGAACCCAGGCGCTGCAACTGGCCGCTTTGCAGCACGCGCAGCAGCTTGGCCTGTACGCTCAATGACAGTTCACCCACTTCGTCCAGGAACAACGTGCCGCCGTTGGCCAGTTCAAACTTGCCTCGGCGCTCATTCAGCGCGCCGGTGAAAGCGCCGCGCACATGGCCGAACAGCTCGCTTTCCACCAGGGTTTCCGGCAGTGCGGCGCAATTGAGGCTGATCATCGGCTTGTCGGCACGCGATGACGCGGCATGGATCGCCTGGGCGACCAGCTCCTTGCCGACCCCGGTTTCGCCGGTGATCAGCACGGTCAGGTCGCTGCCGCCTACCAGCTTGATTTCCTCGACCAGCCGTTTATGCGCCTTGCTCTGGCCGATCATTTCCTTGTGCTGCTGGCCGCTGGCCTGGCGATAGATTTCGGCGCGCTGGTGCTCGTCTTCGGCCCGCAGCGCCAGGCGCTCAATGCGTTCAGCCACATTGACCGTCGCCGCGGCCAGGCTGGCGAAGGCCTGCAGCGCGTCCAGCTCGACCCGTTCAAAGCGCTCGTTGTCGAGAGCGTCAAGGGTCAGCAGGCCCCACGGCTGGTCGTCGATAAACAGCGGGCAGCCCATGCAGTCGTGGACTTCAAGGTGGCCGTGCAAACCGGCGACCAGGCCGTCATAGGGGTCGGGCAATTGGCTGTCGCTGTCGAAGCGGGTAGGGCCGGGGCTGCTCAGCAGTATTTCAAAGCGCGGGTGTTCGCTGATCTTGAAACGTCGGCCCAATGTGTCAGGGCTCAAGCCATCCACCGCCAGCGGCACCAGCCACTCGCCATCCAGCCGCAGCAGCGCGGCGGCATCGCAGGGCAACAGGGCGCGCATGGTTTGCAGCAGGCGGCGGTAGCGCTCGCCTTCGGGCAGTTCCCGGGACAGATCGGCGACCAGCGGCAGCAGGGCGGTGAGCAGCGGTTTTGCAGTCATAATGACTCCTTGTAGTCGATATGACTATAAAGCGTAGGAGGTCATACTGACTACATAATGTTTAAGCTATTGAAAAGCATTGGTTTATTAGTTGGCACGAATACTGACTACCTAAGGGTAATGAGTAAAAAGACCGAGGAGTCTCCCATGCTGAGTGCCCAAGACCGTGCCATTGTTAAATCCACTGTGCCCCTGCTGGAAAGCGGCGGTGAAGCACTGATCACCCATTTTTACCGCATGATGCTGTCCGAGTATCCCGAGGTCCGCCCGCTGTTCAACCAGGCCCACCAGGCCAGCGGTGACCAGCCTCGCGCCCTGGCTAATGGCGTGCTGATGTACGCGCGGCATATCGACCAGTTGGACCAATTGGGCGATCTGGTAGCCAAGATCATCAACAAGCACGTGGCCTTGCAGATCCTGCCCGAGCATTACCCCATCGTCGGGGCCTGCCTGCTGCGGGCTATTTCTGAAGTGCTGGGCAGCGAGATTGCCACCCCCGAGGTCATGAGTGCCTGGGGCGCGGCCTACGCCCAGTTGGCGGACATTCTGATCGGCGCCGAAGCGGCCATCTACGACGAAAAAGCCCAGGCGCCCGGCGGCTGGCGGGGTGCGCGGGCGTTCCTGTTGGTCAAGCGCGTGGAGGAGAGCGACGAGATCATCTCCTTCTACTTCGCCCCGGTGGACAACGGCCCTATCCTGGCCGCAGCGCCCGGCCAGTACATTGGCTTGAAGTTGGTCCTTGATGGCGAAGAAGTGCGTCGCAACTATTCGCTGTCGGCCCTCACCGGTACCGGCATGTACCGCATCAGCGTCAAGCGCGAAGCGGGTGGGCGGGTCTCCAATTACCTGCACGACCAGATGCATGTCGGCGCGACCATTGAGCTATTCCCGCCGTCGGGCGAGTTCACCCTGGCCGACAGTGATAAACCGCTGGTGCTGATCAGCGGCGGGGTAGGCATTACGCCCACACTGCCGATGCTCGAAGCTGCCCTGGCGACCCAGCGCCCGGTGCACTTCATCCATTGCGCCCGTAACGGCGGAGTGCATGCCTTCCGTGACTGGGTGGACACCCTGGCGGCCAAGCATCCGCAGCTCAAGCGTTTCTACTGCTACGCCGAGGATGACGGTATCAGCCCGGCGGCAGACAAGGTCGGGATGCTCAACCAGGAGCAACTGGCAGCCTGGTTGCCTGAGCAGCGCGACATTGATGCCTACTTCCTGGGGCCCAAGGGTTTCATGGCGGCGGTCAAGCGTCATCTCAAGGCGCTGGGTGTGCCGGAGAAGCAGGCGCGCTATGAGTTTTTTGGCCCGGCGGCGGCGTTGGAATAGAGTTTGGGCCATTGACTGCATCGGCATCATCGCGGGCAAGCCCGGCTCCCACAGAGGATTGCATTCCAATGTGGGAGCCGGGCTTGCCCGCGATGGCGTCCGCACAATCACTACATTTGCCACGATTAATCCGCTGTTAACCCCTCTCTGTTTTAACCATTGCCTGTGTGTAAACTTGTTGCCATCAGGCACAACCATAATCAGGTAAAGGGAAACGGGGATGATTGACGACATGCGTTTGGGCAGGGAGCGGCGCTTTCTGGTGTTGCTGGGCATTATCTGCCTGGCGCTGATTGGCGGCGCGCTGTACATGCAGGTGGTGCTGGGCGAAGCGCCTTGCCCGCTGTGTATCCTGCAACGCTATGCCTTGCTGCTGATTGCGGTCTTCGCGTTCATCGGTGCCGCCATGCGCACCAAAGGCGCAGTCACGTTCTTCGAAGGGCTGGTGGTGCTCAGCGCCTTGGGTGGCGTGGCCGCCGCCGGCCACCATGTGTACACCCAGTTCTTTCCTCAGGTCAGCTGCGGCATCGATGTGTTGCAACCGATCGTCGATGATCTGCCCCTGGCCAAGGTGTTTCCCCTCGGGTTCCAGGTCGATGGTTTCTGCAGCACTCCCTACCCGCCGATCCTCGGCCTGTCCCTGGCCCAATGGGCGCTGGTGGCGTTCGTGCTGACGGTGATCCTGGTGCCCCTGTGCATCTACCGCAATCGTCATCCCAAAGCCTGACCCCTCGTTGTGACAAAACGCTCCGCCCTTCTTGTGAAGGCCGGAGCGTTTTGGTTTGTAGGGATTTGTGAAAGCGCTGTGACGAGGGGCAACTTAAGCTGCGCGCAGCGTGCGACATGTTGTCACACGGACGCTGTCGCAGGACGTTTCTGATGCCCCGAATCGGCCCTTAAATTTGCATCCTGCGCACAAGTTGTGCTGTCAATTCAGGCTTCGAGCGGTGCCGCGACGGGCGTGAGCCCGGAGTGCTTGAGGGATCAGTGAATCCCTTGGTTTATGGGCACTTGCATCCCTTCGCCATGCCCTTACAGGCTGTAAGGGAAGTGGCAATCTGCCCAATAACACGGCAATTTTTGTGGTTTTTGTTGAGAATCGAACGCGATAAGATCGCGAATCTTTGCAACTTTGGTGAAGGATTGTTGCTGGAATCGATAAAAATTATTTCTTTATAAGACATGGTTTATACATCGCTAGCTAACTACAATCGCCCGCACTGAATGTCCGGTGCTGTTCAATATTTGAGCATTGGAGCGGTCGAGGAGCAGATGGAAGGCTCAATGCGACCCCAGGTTCCGGCAGCCTTTCAACTATCCGCACCAAATGGAATTGGTCTGTAACAAGGCCTTTAGCCACGAAATCGAATAAGAACTCACTGCAGGTCCGTGAAACGTACAGTTATGACGTGTCGGGCAGGCTCTTATTCAATCGAAGAGAAATGCCAACCCTTGGCAGGGTGAAGTGTTGGCGATCAAAACCCAACTGCATTGCGCAAGCTGCTTTAGAGGTCGTGAGATGAGTAAAAACAGGTACCCCCGATTACTAGGCTTTTTGCCGCTGCTTGGCATGTTTTTAATGCTGGGAGGCTGCAAGTGGACCTTGCTCGACCCAAAAGGACAGGTCGGTCTGGATGAACGCAACCTGATCATCACCGCCACCCTGCTGATGTTGCTGGTTGTGGTTCCTGTGATCGTGATGACCTTCGCCTTCGCCTGGAAATACCGCGCGTCCAACACCAGCGCCACCTACGCGCCGAAGTGGTCGCACTCCACCAAGATCGAAATCGCGGTGTGGCTGGTCCCGATCCTCATCATCATCGCCCTGGGTTACATCACCTATAAGTCGACCCACGCGCTGGACCCGTACCGTCCGCTGGAGTCCGACGTCAAGCCTGTGAACATCCAGGTGGTCGCGCTGGATTGGAAGTGGCTGTTCATCTACCCGGACCTGGGTATCGCCACCGTCAACGAGATCCGCTTCCCGGAGCACACCCCGCTTAACTTCCGGATCACCTCCGACGCCGTGATGAACTCGTTCTTCATCCCTGCACTGGGCGGCCAGATCTACGCGATGGCAGGCATGCAGACCCGCCTGCACCTGATCGCCAACCAGAAAGCCGAAATGGAAGGCATCTCCGCCAACTACAGCGGCGCTGGCTTTACCGGCATGAAATTCAAAGCGATCTCGACAAGCCAGGAAGATTTCGACGCCTGGGTAGCTGCAGTCAAGGCCGCACCTAAACAGCTTGATCAAGCTGAATACGACGCTCTGACCAAACCGAGCCAGAACAACCCTGTCGCCTTGTACTCCGCGTATGAGCCGGACCTGTTTCAGAAAATCGTCGACAAGTACGAAGGTATGAAGCCAGGCAAGCCGGTCAAGCACGAGAAGAAAGAAGTGGCCGCGGTTGAAGGTTCTGATACAGGCGCGCATTCAACTGCTGGGGCAGAGGAGTAAACGATGTTTGGTAAATTAAGTTGGGACGCGGTCCCATTCCACGAGCCGATCGTGATGGTGACCATCGCCATGATCGCGCTGGGTGGTCTGGCACTGGTTGCAGGTATTACGTACTTCAAGAAGTGGTCCTACCTGTGGACCGAGTGGTTGACCTCGGTCGACCACAAGAAAATCGGCGTCATGTACGTCATCGTTGCCATGGTCATGCTGCTGCGTGGTTTTGCCGACGCCATCATGATGCGTACCCAGCTGGCCATGGCCACCGAGGGTTCGCCTGGCTACCTGCCACCTGAACACTATGACCAGATCTTCACCGCTCACGGTGTGATCATGATCATCTTCATGGCGATGCCATTCTTCACCGGCTTGATGAACCTTGCCTTGCCGCTGCAGATTGGTGCGCGTGACGTTGCCTACCCGTTCCTGAACTCCCTGAGCTTCTGGCTGCTGGTGTCCGGCGTGGTGCTGATCAACGTTTCCCTGGGCGTCGGCGAATTCGCCAAGACCGGTTGGGTTGCGTATCCGCCATTGTCGGGGCTGCAATACAGTCCGGGCGTGGGTGTGGACTACTACATCTGGGCCCTACAGTTATCAGGACTCGGGACGACATTGACGGGGGTCAACTTCCTGGCCACCGTCCTGAAAATGCGCGCCCCTGGCATGAAACTGATGGACATGCCGATCTTCACCTGGACCTGCACCTGGGCAAACGTACTGATCGTGGCTTCGTTCCCGATCCTGGCCGCTACCATGGCGCTGCTGTCGCTTGACCGTTACCTGGATTTCCACATTTTCACCAATGAACTTGGTGGCAATCCAATGATGTACGTGAACCTGTTCTGGGCATGGGGTCACCCTGAGGTGTACATCCTGATCCTGCCAGCGTTCGGTATCTTCTCCGAAGTGATCTCGACCTTTACCGGCAAGCGCCTGTTCGGTCACCACTCGATGGTCTACGCATCGGGCGCAATCTCCGTACTGGGCTTCATGGTATGGCTGCACCACTTCTTCACCATGGGTTCGGGGGCAAGCGTCAACGCCTTCTTCGGCCTGG
Organism: Pseudomonas sp. MF7453; assembly: GCF_016405455.1. Classification (NCBI taxonomy): domain Bacteria; kingdom Pseudomonadati; phylum Pseudomonadota; class Gammaproteobacteria; order Pseudomonadales; family Pseudomonadaceae; genus Pseudomonas; species Pseudomonas sp. MF7453. The sequence continues at coordinate 11,294 of NZ_JAEKCN010000004.1, forward strand.
CGACGATGCTGATTTCCATCCCGACGGGGGTGAAGCTATTCAACTGGCTGTTCACCATCTACCACGGTCGTCTGCGCATGACCAGCCAGGTTCTGTGGACCCTGGGCTTCATGGTGACCTTCGCCATCGGCGGCATGACCGGCGTACTGCTGGCCATCCCGGGTGCTGACTTCGTGCTGCACAACAGCCTGTTCGTGATCGCTCACTTCCACAACGTAATCATCGGTGGTGCGGTATTCGGCTACATCGCTGGTTTCAGCTTCTACTTCCCGAAAGCGTTCGGCTTCAAGCTGCACGAAGGTTGGGGCAAGGCTGCGTTCTGGTTCTGGATCTCGGGCTTCTTCGTCGCGTTCATGCCGCTCTATGCACTGGGCTTCATGGGCATGACCCGTCGTCTGAACGCCACCACCAACCCTGAGTGGGTACCGTACCTGTACGTTGCCATGTTCGGTGCGGTGATGATCGCTGTGGGCATCGCCTGCCAGCTGATCCAGCTGTATGTCAGCGTGCGTGATCGCAAGCAGAACATGTGCGAGTCCGGCGACCCTTGGAACGGCCACACCCTGGAATGGTCGACCTCGTCGCCACCACCGTTCTACAACTTCGCCGTGATCCCTACTGCGAACACCATTGATGCGTTCACCGAAGCCAAGGAAGACGGTACTGCGTACCAGAAGCCCAAGCACTACGAGCCGATCCACATGCCAAACAACACCGCCACTGGCGTGGTGATGGGTGCGCTGTTGACCGTGTTCGGTTTCGCGATGATCTGGCACATCTGGTGGCTGGCAATCGCGAGCCTGGTGGGCACTATCGGTTACTTCATCATTCACGCTGCCCGTGATGATCAAGGCTACATGGTGCCGGTCGAAACGATCGAACGCATCGAAGCCGAGCAGCACGCTCGCCTGGTAGCCGAGAAGAAGATTCCGGCCAACCGTGTAGAAACCTCGTTGGAACAGGCTTAAACCATGTCGAACTTAGTGACCAATGCTGGACACGCCCATGTCGATGACCATGGGCACGATGACCATCACCACGACTCGGGGCCAATAACCGTCTACGGTTTCTGGCTCTACCTGATGACCGACTGCATCTTGTTTGCGTCGATCTTCGCGGTGTACGCGGTACTGGTAAACAACGTAGCGGGTGGCCCGTCGGGCCACGACATCTTCGAACTGCCTTACGTGCTCGGCGAAACCGCCTTGCTGTTGTTCAGTTCGATCACCTACGGCTTCGCCATGTTGGCCTTCTACAAGGGCAACAAGAAGGGCGTACTGACCTGGCTGGGCCTGACCTTCCTGTTCGGCCTGGGCTTCATCGGCATGGAGATCAACGAGTTCCACCTGCTGATCTCCGAAGGCTATGGCCCGCACCGTTCCGGTTTCCTGTCGGCGTTCTTCACGCTGGTCGGCACCCACGGTCTGCACGTAACCGCAGGTTTGCTGTGGATGGCGGTGATGATCTATCAGGTCAATAAGCACGGCCTGACCAACACCAACAAGACTCGCCTGAGCTGCCTGAGCCTGTTCTGGCACTTCCTGGACGTGGTCTGGATCTGCGTATTCACCGTCGTTTACTTGATGGGGACTCTGTAATGGCTAATGCACACTCCCATGACAGCCACGATTCGAGCCACGGCAGCGTAAAGTCGTACGCCATCGGCTTCATCCTGTCGGTCATCCTGACTTTGATCCCATTCGGCCTGGTGATGTACCCAACCTTGCCGAAGTCGATCACCTTGATGATCGTCCTGGCGTTCGCGGTGATTCAGGTTCTGGTTCACCTGGTGTACTTCCTGCACCTGGACCGCTCCAAAGAGCAGCGCGAGAACGTGATCGCGTTTGTGTTCGCAGGCCTGGTGATCGTTCTGCTGGTTGGTCTGTCGCTGTGGATCATGTTCAGCATCCACACCTACATGATGGCGAAGTGAGGTAAGACCCGATGTCGCTTAAGCACTTTATCCAAATCACCAAACCGGGGATCATTTTCGGTAACGTGCTTTCTGTGGCGGGCGGTTTCTTCCTGGCCTCCAAGGGACATGTCGATCTGGCCATCTTTCTGGCTGCGATGATCGGTACGTCCCTGGTGGTTGCTTCCGGATGCGTGTTCAACAACTGCATCGACCGTGACATCGACATCAAGATGGAGCGCACCAAGAATCGCGTGCTGGTGCAGGGGCTTATTTCCCTGAAACTGGCACTGATCTTCGCGACCATCCTGGGTGTTGCGGGCGTGGTGTTGTTGTACAAGGTGGCCAACCCGTTGGCGGCGCTGTTTGCCGTGATCGGTTTTGTCATCTACGTCGGCCTCTACAGCCTGTACCTCAAGCGCAAGTCGGTTCACGGCACGCTGGTGGGCAGCCTGTCGGGGGCGATGCCGCCGGTGATTGGTTATGTGGCTGTAACCAATAGCTTCGACATGGCCGCGCTGGTGCTGCTGGTGATGTTCAGCCTGTGGCAGATGCCGCACTCCTACGCCATCGCGATTTTCCGCTTCAATGACTACCTGGCTGCGTCGATTCCGGTATTGCCGGTCAAGCGTGGCATCCAGGTGGCCAAGAAACACATCCTGCTCTACATCCTGGCCTTCCTCGTGGCGACCTTGATGTTGACCTTCAGTGGCTACGCCGGCATGAGCTACCTTGCCGTCGCCGCCGCCATGGGCATGTACTGGTTGTACATGGCCTGGACCGGCTACAAGGCGGTGGACGACACCGTCTGGGCGCGCAAGCTGTTCGTGTTCTCGATCTTCACCATCACCGCGCTCAGCGTGATGATGTCCCTGGATTTCCAGGTACCGAAAGAGCTGTTGCTGACCTACGCACACTGAGTGGTCTTGCAGTAAAAAAGCCCCGCCTTCGAAAGTCGCGCGGGGTTTTTTATTGAGCGCTGCGTTATCGTTGACGTTTTTCGCGAGCAAGGGCTAGCCGCCCGCCTCGCTCCTACCTCCCAATTCTACAAATGCAGGAAGCAATGCAATGAGTAAAAAAGCCGTGATGGTCTTCAGTGGCGGGCAGGATTCGACCACCTGCCTGATCCAGGCACTCAAGCACTATGACGAAGTGCACTGCATCACCTTCGATTATGGCCAGCGCCATGTGGCGGAAATCGAAGTGGCTCGCAAGTTGGCCAAGCAGTTGGGCGCCACCGTACACAAAGTGATGGATGTGTCGCTGCTCAACGAACTGGCGATCAGCAGCCTTACGCGTGACAACATTCCCGTGCCGACCGTGAACAGCTCAGGCGAAAGCCTGCCGAGCACCTTCGTGCCGGGCCGCAATATCCTGTTTCTGACCCTGGCAGCGATCTACGCCTACCAGGTCAAGGCCGAGGCCGTGATTACCGGCGTGTGCGAAACCGACTTCTCGGGCTACCCCGATTGCCGTGACGAGTTCGTCAAGGCACTGAATCAGGCCCTCAAGCTGGGCATGGAATACGACGTACGCCTCGACACCCCGTTGATGTGGCTGAACAAGGCCGAAACCTGGGCCCTGGCCGACTACCACGACCAACTGGAGTTGGTACGCGAGCAGACGTTGACCTGCTACAACGGCGTGATTGGTACCGGCTGCGGCAATTGCGATGCGTGCAACCTGCGCGCCCGTGGCTTGAATGACTACCTGCAGAACAAGACCCATGTCATGCAGAGCCTCAAGCACAAGTTGCAACTGAAGTAACCCTTGTAGGAGCGAGCTTGCTCGCGAAGAACGTCAACGATAACGCAGCGCATCTGGTTGAGCGCGGCGCTCTCGGGTTCTTCGCGAGCAAGCTCGCTCCTACAGGATCATTGAAAGCGCTTGAACAACGAACGCGCCCCGTATGCGGGCAGGATATTGAAGAACGCAAAAGCGACTTTGATCGCGATTTGCACATAGATCATGTTCAGAATATCGCTGGTCTGCATGGCACCGTAGAAGGCGATAAAGCAGAACAGAAAGCTGTCGATGATTACCGCAAAGAAGGTGCTGAAGAAAATTCGCAGGTACAGGTACCTGGAGTTGGTCAGTTCCTTGATCTTGCACAGCAGATAAGAATTTATATTCTCCGAGACCAGGAACGACACCGAGGAGGCCACCAGCACCGACGACACTTGCAGAATCACGTCGTTATACGGCCCATCGAGTTTCCAGCCCGGCAGCCCCGGCAGGAACGTCGAGCCATACAACAGGATGATGATCATCGCGTTGCTGGCAAACGCAAACAGAATGGCTCGCCTGGCCAGGCGCAGGCCGAAGTTCTCGTTCAGCAGGTCCACAATCAAAAAGGTCAGCGGGTACAAAAAAGTGCCCGGCGTCACAATGATGCCTATCGATTCCAGGTAGATCGGTTTGGTCGCGGCGACGCTCGTAAAGATGTAAAACGTGAACAGCAACAGGTTCAGGATGATGTAAATCATCCACGAGTTTTCATTGCGGTCATTAATATCGTAGGCGGTGACTGTTCCTGCCTGTGAATAGAACTTCTTGTAGAGGTTCTTGATTTCAAGCTTATTGAAGTTGTCCATCATTTCACTGTTGAGCACCTCACTGAGCTTGATTTTGACCACCTTGCCCGTGGCGATCACCATGATCACCGCCAGGCGCTTGTCATTTTCAAAGCCCAGCAACTTGTACTTGCTGTTTTCCACGGCGCCTTCACAGGTTGTCATTGAAGCGCTCCTCAAGAATATCGCCGATGACGCACAAGCGGTCCGAGTTGCCGCAGGGCTCAAGGGTGATAAACAGCTTTTTGGTGGCGCGGTCGTACACCAGCTTTTCTTTATCGTCGCTCGATGAGCCTTTCTGCACGATCAGCAAGTCCCCTGGCTCATTGATGCCGGGAATTGCGTGCTCCAGTCGAACGCCGATCAAGTTGCAGGAAGTGCCGAAGTAGTAAGTCAGTGGGTAAAGCGTGGCCAGTTCGCCGATGCGCTTGCCCAGGTTCTGCATCAGCAGGCTTTCCTTGAGCACAGGCACTGCCGACGGGTTCTTGTTGCCCAGGGGGGAAACGTTGCTTTCGATGACTTCCTTGGCTTCAAAGTTGACGGTTTCGATTTCTTCGTACGAGACACCGAAGAAATCGGAGATCTTGCGAATGGTCGACTGCTGCACTTTGACGACCTTGCCTTCCAGGATGTTGTAGATGGTCGTCCTGGTCAGGCCGGCGGCATTGCTTAACGAAAGCTGGGTTTCGCCACGACTTTTGATCAAGTACTTGATATTGCTCTTCAAGTGCTCGGTTTTTTCTCGTCTGTGTATCAAGTGCTCACCACTTCCATTTAGTCATCAGTCCAGGCCCGGCAGAATGTCTATTCCAGGCCTGCGGCAGCGCAAGTGTTGCATGGGCTCGCGTTGACAATAAAGTACTGAGTGCAGGGATACGTCGCGCGGCTAAATCAGGCAACTGCTTTCTCGTCATACCGTTATATACGACCGGTGCGAATCCCTCGCACTTCGACAAGGAGTAGTCACCATGGTCAGTGTCAGCCGTAGGTCCCTTCTCGCTCTCGGGGCGGCGTTACCTGTACTCGGGCCGTTGGATTGGGCGGTCGCCAGCCCGCTGCCGGCTGAGTCCGACAAGGTGCGGCTCAACTACAACGAGAGTCCTTACGGCCCATCAGACGCCGCCCGTGAGGCGATGCAGCGAGCGATTGCAGCGTCTGGTCGCTACCCCTACCCGGACATGTACGCCTTGGCTGCACTGTTTGCCCAACAGCAGGGGGTTGGCGAAGAAAACGTCGCGGTGTTTGCCGGTTCGATGGCGGCCCTGCGTTTTGCGGTGTTGGCGTTTACCAGCCAAACCCGCGGCGTGGTCATGGCGACACCGTCCTATGAACTTGTGCGCCAGGCAGCCGAGTCGATCAAGGCGCCGGTGCGTGAAGTGAACCTCGACGCCCGTCATGCCCACGATGTGCCGGCCATGCTCGCGGCAGCCCCGCAGGCCGGGATGCTGTACCTGTGTAACCCCAACAACCCCACCGGCACACTGACCCCCACCGAGGCCATCCGTCAGGCGCTGGCGAACAAACCCAAAGGCAGCGTGCTGGTGGTGGACGAGGCGTATATCGACTTCTGCGATGCACCCAGCTGTGTGAGCTGGGTCAACGACCATGACGACCTGTTGGTACTGCGCACGTTCTCGAAAATCTACGGCATGGCCGGAGCGCGCCTGGGGCTGGCAATCGGGCATCCGGCGCTGTTGGAGCGGCTGGCGGTGTTCGGCGGTGACAACGTCCCGGCCGCTGCCAGCCTGTTGGGCGCACGTGCCAGCCTGGAGGACGCTATGTTGGTGGGCCAACGCAAGGCGCTCAATGCCAGGTTGCGTGATGAGACCATTATCTGGCTCAAAGGCCGGGGCTTTAGCTGCACGGCTTCCCAGAGCAATTGCTTCATGATCGATGTGAAGCAACCGGCTGAGCAGGTGATTGAGCGGCTGGCCGCACACAATGTGCTGGTGGGGCGGGTATGGCAGAACTGGCCGCAGTGGGTACGGGTGACCGTGGGCAACCAGCAGGAGATGGAACGCTTTCGCGAGGTGTTTGCCGCGCAGATCGCGCGCGTGGGCTGACACATTACTGACAGCTAGCCAAGACGGTGGCAAGGGAGCTTGCTCCCTTGCCACAGTGCGCTATCTTAATCCAGCAGTGTTGCCGCGTTACTGCTGGGCAATGCTGTAGCCGTCAAACGCCGTCTGCTGCTGCAGCGCAGTAATCACACTCTTGCGGCTCAACGGCTGTTCATTACCGGCGTTATCCACAAAGCTTTCCACTTCCAGTTCGGCCTCATCGCCCTCACCGACGAAGTTGAACCCCAGGAACTCGAAGGCTTCGCGGTCCACGCTGAGCCTGGAGCGTGGTGTGCGCAGCGGCAGGGTAACGCTGATGCCATCCTTGCTGATCACAAACACTTCAGCTTCTTTCTTGGCCCGTGCTGCCTTGCTCTTGCCGGCACTCGGGTTGCTGATAGCCTGATGCGACTGGTTCAGGACCTTGAGGGCCAGGCCATAGACCAGTTCCTGAAACTGCGGGTCGTCCTTGAAGCTGGACAGGATGCGGCTGATCGAGAACTTGCTGCTCAGGTCTTCGAGGGCGGCGTTATCGGCGGCTTCGGCGTCCTTCAGCTGCTTGAGCTGGCCCATCAGGTCGTAGGCTTTGTCATCGTCAAAGGCGTCATGGGCCTGACGGATGGCGATGCGCAACTCGCGGATCTGGTCGCTTTCCTTGGAGGTATGAAATGCGTCCAGCACCATCTCGCTGATGATCTTGGCCGCTGGCACATGCTGTGAAAGATTGATGGCGTTTTCGTACTCGGCTTTGGCGTGCAAGACGGTTACGGATTCTTCGGCGGATTCTGCGGTGTAGGAATCAGGCATTAAAATTTCACTACGTAGTAAACGGGGAGACAAAAAACGTCGGGCATTTTCGGCGGCGAGGGAGATCAGGTCAAGGCAGGTTCGGGTGGGTGACGTGATTAGTCCAGTTGCGCGAGGCACGCCTGGAGAATATCCAGGCCTTCCTCCAGCACCGCAGGTTCGATGGTCAACGGTGCCAGCAAGCGCACGATGTGTCGCGACTTGCCGCTGGGCATCAGCAGCAAGCCGGCGTCTCGCGCCAGGCCGAGTAACTGCGTGAGTTGCCTGGAGGCCGGTGTGCCATCGGCATTCACCAGTTCAATGCCACGCATGGCGCCGACGCCGGTGAGGCGGCCCAGGTAGGGCGATAGTTGATGTGAGCGCCAGGCTTCATAGCGGCTGACAATCGCCGCCTCCTGCTGTGCCCCCCACGTGTGCAGGTGTTCATCGGTCATCGCCTCAAGGGTCGCCAGTGCCGCCGCGCAGGCGATGGGGTTGCCGGAGTAGGTGCCTCCCAGGCCGCCTTTGGGCAGGTTGTCCATCAGCGCCTTGCGCCCTACCACCGCCCCCAGCGGCACGCCACCGGCGATGCTTTTGCCGAGCAGCAACAGATCCGGTTCGATGCCCAGGCGCGAGAAGGCAAAGCGCTGCCCCGTGCGACCAAAGCCGGACTGGATCTCATCGATAATCAGCAGGATGTTGTGCGCGTCGCAAAAGCGCCGCAGGGCCTGGGCGAACTCAATATCGAGGGCGAGGAAACCGGCTTCGCCCTGCACCGGCTCGATGATGAAACAGGCCACATCGTTTACGTCGATTTCCACGCTGAACAGACGGTCCATCGCCTTCAGCGCTTCGGCGCAGGTTACGCCGTTATCGGCACTGGGGTACGGCAGGTGATACACCGGGCCAGGCAGTACGCCGACCTTTTGCTTGTAGGGCGCCACCTTGCCATTGAGGTTGAGGGTCGCCAGGGTACGGCCGTGGAAGGCTCCGTCAAAAGCGATCACCGCTGATCGTCCGGTAGCGCCGCGGACGATCTTCAACGCATTTTCCGCCGCTTCCGCACCGCTGTTGGTGAGCATACCGCTGACCGGATAATGCACCGGGACAAACGCCGTCAGGCGTTGCATCAACTCGATGTAGGGCGTGTGCGGTGCGGCGTTGAATGCATAGTGGGTGAGCCTGGTCGCCTGCTCGCGAATCGCCGCCACCACGCCCGGATGGCAATGGCCCAGGTTGAGTACGCCGATGCCGCCGACGAAGTCGATGTAGCGTTTGCCTGCGGAGTCCCACACCTCGGCGTTTTTACCATGGCTGAGGCTGATGGGATGAACGATGGAAATCGATTGGCTGATGCTGGCGTGGCTCATGAATCGGGTACTCGACAAGGCTGGGCGGGGTTTATCTAAGCCGCGCACCGGGCCTTGCCGCAAACGAAATAAAGTCGCCGGGTCATTCCAAATCGGAAGGAGCGATGGTCTGCGTTAATCCGACACCCCATCCTTGCCCGCTGCCTTGGATCGATACAGCGCTCGATCCGCCCTTGCCACCAGCGCGGCAGGGGACTCACCCGCGCGCCGTTCCACAATCCCCAGGCTCAGGGTGACGTTGAGGTCGTTGACGATAGGCGACTGCCTGATTGCACGGCGAATCCTTTCGGCCAATTCCTTCGCCGTGTCCAGGTTGCTGGCGGGCAGCACCACCATGAACTCATCGCCGCCCCAACGAGCCAGCAGGTCAGTGGTGCGTACGCAGCTTTCCAGACGCTCCGCCACCCCTATCAACATCTGATCACCGACGCCGTGACCGTACCGGTCATTGATCGGTTTGAAGTCATCGATGTCCATTGCCACCAGCGCCAGGGGCACATGAAAGCGTTCGGCGCGGTCGCATTCTTGCAGCAGGCATTTTTCCAGGCGATAGCGGTTGGCGATGCGCGTCAGCGCGTCGCGCTCTGCCAGCGAACGGTTTTCGTCCAACTGCAACTGCAATTGTTGATTGACCCGTGATAACTCAAGGGTACGTTCCGCCACCAGCGCTTCAAGGGATTGGTTGCGCTTTTGCAAGCGTTCAATGGAGCATTTGCGCGTATGAATGTCACGGTGCGCGCCCACCATGCGCGCCACTGAACCGTCGGGGTTACGGGCAATGATGTAGCCACGGTCCTCAATCCACAGGTACGTGCCGTCTTCTTTGCGGCAGCGGTATTCGGCACGGTAAAGGGGCGAGCGCTGACTGATGTAATCATCAAACAACGCCATCACGCGCGGGTAATCCTCGCTATGGATCACGCTCTCCCAGGTGAACACGTTGTTTGCCAGTGAATCTCGGGAGTAACCGAGCATTTCGTACCAGCCGGGGTTGCGGTAGACATAGCCAGTCTTGGCGTTCCAGTCCCAGATGCCGTCACTGACCAGTTCCATGATGGCGTGCAGCAGGTCGACATTGAGTTCGGAAACGTCATTGCGTAGTGGCTCGTTGCCGGGTGTATCGTCCATCCGCGTGCTCCCTGCGAGGGCTGGCTTCTAGGGCCAGTTATTGTTGACGCCGGTACTCCGTGGCTGGCGCTACTCTACCTCGCTGCTTGCACGGTTTGAATAGGGCGGATGTGCTGCTTTCGGATAGTGGCGTTTGGCTATTGTTCGGGCGCCAGCATCTTTGTTCGAGGCTTTCCATCCGCGTTATGTTGGTAAATCTCGTCTGGCTGGCCCTGTTCATTGAAAAACACCTGGCCAATTCCCGCGCTATTCCACAGCCGCTCACCCGCCTCGGCATGGTCCGGAATATACGGCACTACCTGCATGGTGCGCCGGCGGGTAAACCAGTTGAGTGGCGAGCGGGGTGAATACAGCCAACGGTTGAGACGGTCGAACCATTCCAGCAGGCGCGGTGGGAACTCATTCTTGATGCCGCTGCTGGTGATTTGCCAGATTTTCGGGCCGCCGTTGCGGTGGCGAATCAGCACCTGGTACACGAACGAATAATGCACGTCGCCGGAGAGAATCACGTAGTTACCGGGCGTACGCGAATGGCGGAAGATATTCAGGATCACTTGGGCGGCGCCGCGATGAGCCATCCAGTTTTCGGCGTCTACCAGCAATGGGAAGCCGCACCAACTGAAGACCTTTTGCACCGTTTCAATCAGCTTGACCCCGAAAATCGGCGCAGGCGAGACAATTATGGCCGACGGATGGTCGAGCAGCTCCTGTTGCAGTTCGCTCAACGCTTCCCAGTCCAGCAGGCCGGAAGGTTGCTTGAGGGTAAATTCGCTGCGCCAGCGCCGGGTACGGGTGTCGAGTACCACCAGGGCAGGGGTGGTGGGCAAAACGTAATGCCATTGCTGGAATTTCAGCAGCGCCTCCAGCAGATCATCCTGGGCAGCAGCGTTCAGATGATTGCCCTGCGCCTGGCCAGTCAGTGCCTGGGTCTGGCTCAGCAGTTCGTCAAACACCTGGGGTTGGTTGCCCCAGCCCTGGCATAACAGGTACGCCAGCAAGGCATTGCCGATGATGCGTTTGGAGAAGGGGTGGCCGTAGGCGGTTTGCTCCCACTGGGCGCTGAGGTTCCAATCGTCGGTGATGTCGTGATCATCGAAGATCATCAGCGTCGACAGGTGGGCGAACACGCGGGCTACCCCTGGCAGGCCGGTGCGGAATTGATCGATCTGCACCTGTTCACGGGCATAGCGCTGCTGTTCTTGCGCGCTCAGTTGCGGCGGTTGTGGTGTGATCAAAGTCCACGGGGTGGGCGACCAGACCAGCAGGTACATCGCGATCACTTCGGCAAAGGTCACCAAGTGATTGTCAGCGGTGCTGCTGGTGAAGATCGGCTTCTTCACGCCGCCGAAAAAGCGCTCGCGCAGGGTCTCGTTGCTGTCCAGCGCCGGAAGCAGGTCGGCGCGGTGGTAATAGCTGGCGCGATGCCCATAGAGGCTGACGCTGTCGTCCACCACGGCGCCCTCCAGAAACTCGTCGAACAGGCCCAGGCGCGCGATCAACGCATGGATGGCCCGCAGCGTGGGCCCGGCGACATCGTCGGCGTAGACCTGGTCGCCGCTCATCATCAGTAAGGCTGGACGTTCAAGCGGTGTACGCGCGTCAGCCAGCAGGCGGTCGACGCACAACAAACCGTCGTCTGCACGGTGGTGGGGCTTGCGGCAGGAGCCATGCACCAAGTGGTTGATGCGGCCAGGCAGTACAAAGGTCGGCGTGGTCGCGTCGGCATACAGCAAGTGCGGTGCCCATTGGGCAATGCCGACGCCGTCAATCAGCAGGTCGTAGCCGATGAGCTCGTCCTGGGGCAGGGCATGGCTCAGTGATACATCCATAAGATGGATAAAGGCGTCACGTCCAACGCAAACCACCTGGCAGTGCTGCTCATCGAGGACGCTATCCAGCGTTTCGCCTTGAGGTAAATACAGCCTCAAGGTCGGCGTCAGGGCGCGCGTTCCCACCAGCCAGATAACCAGGCGTTGCGGCTCCAGGCGCCGTAGCAGAGGCCCCGCGATGACGGCGGGCAGGATGTCGTCAGTTTGATGCATCAAGAGTGCAGCTCACACCAAGTGAAACCGGAGAGGGTAACGCAGGGGATGTCAGTGTTTTGTTAACAGAGTGCAACGCTGGGCGCTGCACGGCTTGCCGGTGATCCCTAACGGTTTAAAGCACCCTGCCCTGTCCAAGGCTATCCAGGTTAGAGTCATTGCGCTTTTTGCGTGTGTGTTGCCCCGGTTCGTTGCTGTCTACCGGTGAAGATGTTTGTGCGGGATTGGCGGGGGGCTGGGTAGTTTTTCCCGATTGCTGGATGTTGTAGCTGAAATTGTTAAACGAATTACCGATGATCATTGGAAACCTCTTACGTAATTGGAGGATGACTTCTCGCACCAAAACTTCTTTCGAGTGCGCCCTGATCAGTGGCATAGGCCGGGCAAGCGTTCCCGGCCAGCGGTGTGGGAAAGTGTGACAGGGCGTATTCAGTTCGGCTTGGGCACCGTAAACCTGAACTCACTGCCCCGGCCCAGCTCACTCTGCGCCTCGATCCGGCCGCCGTGGGCCTGGACAATTCCTTGTGTGATATACAGCCCCAAGCCACTGCCGGTGGGGTTGTTTTCAGTCTGGGTCCAATACCGCTCGAACACATGAGGCAACTGGTCAGGCGCAATGCCTTCACCGGAATCGCGTACCGAGAACACGATCTCTTCGCCGTTGCTCATGGCGCTGATACCGATGTTGCCCTGGCGCGGCGTGAACTTGATGGCGTTGCCGATCAGGTTCGACAGCACCTGGAACAAACGCTCCGGGTCGGCGTTGATCTGCAGGCCGGGTTCGGCGTTGAACGACAGGTCGATACCTTTTTCCGAGGCCAGTGGCGACAGCAGCGAGTAAGCCTCTTCAAAAATCTGGGCGACATCCAGGGCCACGGGCTTGACCACATAGCGTCCGGCTTCGATTTTCGAGGTGTCGAGCAAGTCCTCCAGCAATACATTCATGCGCCCGGCGGCCTGTTGCATGGTGTCGATGGCCGAGGAAATCCGCCGTGAGGTGTGTGGGCCGTCGGAGCTGAACGCTTGTTGCATCATGCCGCAGAGCATGGAAATGACCGTCATCGGGTTACGCAGGTCATGGGAAACCACCGCCACCAATTCGTCCCGAGCCCGCACCGCTTGCTGTTCGCGCCGCACTTGTCGGGACAGGTCATTTTCCAGGGCCGAGCGCCGCAGGTCGTTGGCGGCAAACAGGTCGCCATGGCTCCACTTGGTGGAGATGCCGGCCATTTCCACTTTCCAGATTTCAAATGACGTGCGTGGGCGAAGGCGCAGGCCAGTGTCTGAGGTTTCCAGATTCAACGGCTTGCTCGGGTCACCGCTCCAATTGATGTTCTCTTTGACTTCCGGGCGGAACCACATCACTGCGTTGTCCACAGGCTTGGGCAGGCTCATGGCGAGCACGCCACTGGCCACGGTCTGGAACTCGGCGGCGGGTGGGTACAGCGAAGCCAGGTTGTGACTGGAAAACACTGGCTGGTCTCGCTCTTGCAGCCACTTGTGCAGTGCACGGATCTGCGCCGGCTCCGGGCAATTGCCGTAGCGGTGCAGTTGCTTGTCTTCGATGATCGCCACGCCGCCGGACAAGCTCAGGTCCATCAGTTTTTTGCCGTGGTGGGCCAGGCTGTCGAACACATTGTCGTCGCTGGCTTTCATCGCTCGATCGAGCAACGCCAGGGTTTCGACTTTGTCCTCGCGCTGGCGGCTCAACTCCAGGGCTTCCATGGCACTGATCTGCAGCGACAACACCTGGCCGATAGTCTGGCAGGTCATGCGCAGATCGTTCGGCACCAGCAGCGGCTCACGGTTGCCGCAGCTGATCAGGCCCCAGAGTTTGTCGCCCTTCATCAGCGAAATACTCATGGACGACAACACGCCCATGTTCTGCATGTACTGGCAGTGAATCGGTGACACGCTGCGCAGGGTAGCGAAGCTCAGGTCCAGGGGCTGGCCGGTGTCCGGGCGTAATTTGGGCAACAGCGGCACTGGTTCGTAGGATGCATTTGGGATGATCCGTAGCCAGTTGGTGCGATACAGCTCACGGGCTTGTTCGGGGATGTCGGACGCGGGGAAGAACAGGCCGTTGAACAACTCCATCGACGGCGCCGACGCCTCAGCGATTACCTGGCCATGGCCTTCGTCTTCGAAGCGATAGATCAGCACCCGGTCATAACCGGTCATGGCCTGGATCTCATCCACGCTGATGGCGTACAGCGCTTGCAAGGTCTTCGCCGATTGCAGGCGTTGCAGCATTTTGCTCAGGTTGCTGGTGCGACCATTGCGCACCTGGGGTTTGAAATCCGCCAGTCGGGGTTCGAATTCCAATACCAGCACGTTCTGATGACGATGCAGCAAACCTTCGAACTGAGCGCCATTGAGCGTGACATGCAGGGGTGGGGCGTCGATAAAGGTATTGTGCTCGGCCATTGATTGCACAAGTTGGGCGTATTCACTGCCAATCAACGTATGCAGCGGTTGATTCAACAAGGCCTCGGGCGCGTGGCCGAACAAGGTGCCGACGTTGGCACTGACCTGGATGATGTTCAGGCCAGGTTCCGAAAGGGTCAGCAATACGCCGTGAGGCTGGATTGCCCCCGGGAAACGAATGGGCTCGTCGGCACAGTTGGCAAGCAGCTCTTCAAAGTCTTCGGGTTTCATAGCAGTACCTCCTGGCGTTCGAGCCATTGCTCAAAGCCGCTGAAAGTGGAACGGGCAGCCATCACTGCGCGCGCTTGAGCGTTCGCATCCAGCGGCTGGCGAGCCAGGTAGTCGAGAAAGTCTTTCCAGCGCCGACCGGTCTCGGCGCCGTAAACATCGAGAAACGCACCGCCGTTGTCGGCTTCGATCGCCAGGCGCGACGCCATTTCCCTGCGCAGTACCTGGCCGCCGAGCGTTGCACCTTCCAGTACATACAGGGCACCAAGGCAAGCAGGGGGAGTATCCAGCGTGGGGAGTTGGGTGCAGCGGGGGAGGGCGCCAATGGTCTGATCATGCAAGCCCAGGGCGCGCAGATCGCTAACCAGCGTCGGCGTTTTTACGCGCGATGCAATGTCAATTCCACCCGGAATCAAGCCGCTGTCATACAGCACCGCTTCCATGGGTTGATAAAAACCGTAGTACGCCTGCAGCAAGCGCCGATACCACTGGGCATCCAGGCGTGCAGAAAAAAACGGCAGGCGCTTTTCCAACGCGACATGCAACAGGCCCGTGCCCGTGCGCAACGTTTCCAGCAAGGATGGCGCACCAACGTCATGGGCCTGTGAATGCATTCAATGAGCTCGAACTGTGGGCCTGTCGGCCAGGAATGACGCATGAAAATGGGCGACAATTCTACACAACTCGTTGTCGTCAGCTGAACGCAAGAAGCGAAAAGGCTGACCGGTGGATCAGAAAAGTCGCTCCCTGTATTTCAAATGACCCCGTGGCACGCCACGAGTTCGGTCTGGATGATGTCGCGACGCTATCAATGCATGGGCATTCCCTGCTGGGTCAATGCTGTTTGCACGCACTCAAGCAAACGTTCGGTGCTCCACGGTTTGGGCAGAAACCGCACCGAACTGCCCAATTGAGTGGCGATCGTCGTATTGCCGGAAGTCAGCACCACCTGCACTTCAGGCCAGCGATGAGCCACCACGCGGCTCAAGTCGTAGCCATTGAGCAGACCGGGCATTTGAATATCACTGACAATCAGATCCACAGGGTCATCGCCGCGCTCCAGATAAATCATGCCTTCATCCGCTGAAGGAAACGATGTCACCACTGCACCGAAATCCTCCAGCACATCCACCATCAACGCCCGAATGATCTCGTCGTCTTCCAATACTAAAATCGATGGCTGAGCCATGATCCTTACTCCACCATCAGGGGTTCAGTAAGGTGGAGTGGGGGTTGGGTAGATAGGTTCGATTGGATGTTTTTTAAACGATGGGTGGTCATTTGGCTGTTTGCCAACAGCCGCCTGGGACCAAGCCGTCAGCACGATAATCCGTTAAGGTAAGCGCCACTGCGTCGTCCAAGGAATGACATGTTCACCCGTAACCCACTCGTGCCTGAACTCATCGTTACCCACCTTGGTGCCAGCCTGGCATTCTGGGTTGACCAGTTGGGTTTCGACATCGCTTACCAGCGCCCCGAGGACGGCTTTGCCTACCTCGACCTGCACGGCGCGCAAATCATGCTGGAGCAATACGATCCGGAAGCTGGCCAGTGGCTGACCGCGCCGTTGCAACAACCGTTCGGGCGCGGCATCAACTTGCAGATCGACGTACCTGCCGTAGCGCCCATCTTGCAGCGCCTGTCGCAAATCCGCCTGCCGCTGTTCCGTGATGTCGAGGATGCCTGGTATCGCGCCGGCGACGTAGAGGCCGGGCAGCGCCAATTCATCGTGCAAGACCCGGACGGTTATCTGGTACGCCTGGTGGAACGGCTGGGGGAGCGGCCATTCAAGCAGGCATAATCGACGGCAATACGCCTAGGGAGACCCTCATGAAGTACGTGTTATTGACCCTCGCCCTGACCTTTATCGCCGCCCCCGCGTTTGCTGCCGGCGACGCCGAAGCGGGCGGCAAACTCTTCACCAAGACCTGCGGCGGCTGCCACAGCATCGGCGAAGGTGCGCGGGGTGGGTTTGGGCCGCAGCTGAACGGCATAATTGGCCGGCCTGCCGGTACGACCACGGATTATCAGTATTCGGAGGCGATGAAGAATTCGGGGGTGGTTTGGACGCAGGAAAAACTGGCGGCCTACATTGAAGACCCGAAATCGGTGGTAAGTGGGACGCGGATGATCTTTTGGGGCATCAGTGATTCGCAAAAGATTGAAAATATCCTGGCGTACCTGGAGACATTCCAGCCCAAGTGAGCCAACGCGATCAGCGTGTGGGAGGGAGCAAGTCGAATCGTCGCACCGCCCCCCCAGTTCAGGCCAGCAGATGCTTTGAAATCAACCGCGAAATCTCCACAATCGAGGTCTTGCCAGTGAACTCAAACTTCACCTTGCCCAACGACGAAAAGTAAATCTCCAGCTCCGAATCCAGATCAAACGTCCCTGACGTTTCCACAGAGTACGCCACGATGTTTTTGTACGGCAGCGAGGTGAAGTCCTTCTTGCTGCCGGTGATGCCCTGCACGTTCACCGCGATGATGCGCTGGGTGGTGAAGACCACGCCGTCGCGCATGGCCTTGTACGCGTCGACTACTTCTTCACCGTCCAGCAGCAAGGCCGATACGCGCTCGGCGTACTCGTTGTTTTGTTTGAGTTTGAAGAAGCCTTTGTTGTTGAAATCGATCATGTGTCTGTCCTGGATGAGTGGTGCCGACGGTGTATGACGTTTTGCTCGCGGATCTGTATCTAACAGCCGAGCCTGCAAGGCTCTAGCATGGCGCTTAACACTACAGCGTCGGCGAAGGATTTTACGCCGGCAGCATAAAAATTCAGGAGCTAAACAATGCCCGATATATCCAGCTTGCTTGCCTACGGCCTGATTTCACTCGGCATGGTACTTACGCCCGGGCCGAATATGATTTACCTGATTTCCCGCTCGATCTGCCAGGGGCGCACGGCAGGGCTGATCTCTCTTGGCGGGGTGGCGCTGGGCTTTGTGATCTATATGGTGTGCGCGGCGCTGGGTATCACCGCGCTGGTGATGGCGGTGCCGCTTGCCTACGACGTGCTGCGGTTCGGTGGAGCGCTGTATCTGGTGTACCTGGCGTGGCAGGCAGTCAAGCCGGGAGGGCGTTCACCGTTTCAGGTGCGGGACTTGCCCAAGGACAGCCCGCGCAAGTTATTCACCATGGGCGTGGTGACCAACCTGCTCAACCCCAAGGTGGCGGTGATGTATCTGTCGCTGCTGCCTCAGTTCATTGATCCGAACGGCCATGGCAGCGTGCTGGTGCAATCGTTGGTCTTGGGCTCTCTGCAGATTTTCATCAGCGTCAGCGTCAACGCGGTGATTGCTTGTATGGCGGGCTCCATCGCGGTGTTCTTCGTGACCCGGCCGGGGTGGCAGGTGGTGCAGCGCTGGGTGATGGGGGCGGTGCTGATGGGGCTGGCGGTGCGGATGGCGGTGGAAGGGCGCAAATAAGGCTGCTTTCAGCGTGCCATGACGTTGACAATCACATGCAGGATGAATGCTGGCTCGTAGCAAGGCTGCCCATGTTCATCTTCGATACGCCAGATTGAGGTGACGGTACTGGTCTCCCTCGGTGCTCCGAACTCCACGGTGATATGCACTGGCTGGCCGGGCAGAGTTTCTGCTATCGGAATATCGTTGTTCAGGCTTCGCAGATGGCTATCCATCACCACTTCCAATGGCTCCCCCGAAGCGGTTCGACGGGCGATCACGTACTCACCGTCCACTCTGACCAATCGCCGGCCGCGCCAGGGGCGGGTCCCGAGATTCTGGATCTCCCAGGTTTTCAGAAAGGTTTCACCGGGCAGCACTACGGTCTGGTCAGGCGTGGTCACGTCTGCGTTGAATACGGCAATGTCAGATGGGTCGTGCAAGCCAATGGCCCGGTTGGTGATAGCCATTGAGTAAGAATCAGTTGGAGCACCGGTCAGGTCGGCGAAGTAGCGAAACAGCAGCAGCGGGGAGACCCGTAGCGCTTTGGCTAATTTTATCAGGGTACGTACGGATGGATCTTTTGAAGCACCGCCCGCCAATCCATAAAGATAGGTTCTGGAGATGCCAGCCTCCTTAGCCAGATTAGTCAGGGGTTTGCCCAGCTCTCGACTGCGTCGTACGACGAGCGCTCGAAGAGTATCGCCAGTTTTGATGCTCATATTTTGCAAACCCGTTTCCAGTGGAAGACGTCATCTTGTACGCCAAAAAGGACAACCTGCACGCCGTCACGGTTACATAGCAATGCAGACTTTGGTCTTGCTGGCGACGTTGTGAAAGACATGGATAGGTCCCGGTTTGGTTGGCATATCCAGTGTCGCGGTTTCTCACATGCTTGCGAACCTTGTGTGTGTTGCATTCCTTTACATCTATCTGTGGATATAGCTATGAGTCCAATGAAAGCGTGCTGTGAATCCATTGCCCGATCAGGCTTTGGCATCCTGCAAATTCCTGATTCGATGTTGCAGGACTACAAAAAGATCATTGATGGGTATTCGGCCATTCCCCAGGCCATCAAGGATGAATTTTCCTTTGCCCAGGACACAGATGGGTTTTTCCCTTTTGGCGCCGAGTACTCCCTTGCCGAGGATCACCCGGACCTGTGCGAGCGGTTTTGTTACTGGCCCGCGCACGCTTCAAAAAGAACCGCTTTCGAATTCACCCGAAGTACTTTCGTGGCCGCAGTCGGCAGTTATGAGCGACAGATGAGCGAGTTGGCCCAGGGAGTGATGGATGGCATTTGCGAGGAGTTTGGCGTTCAAACCTTGGCCCCCTTTCGCTCGGCATCGTACATCCAGTTGTGCGTCTATGGTCCACAGGCCAAAGACAGTTCTCGTCAATATGCCCAGGATCCTCATGAAGACGGGCATATGCTTTCGTTTATCAAGCCTACCCGCGAAGGGTTGGTTTTGATGAAAGGACGATCATTGGAGCCGGTACGCCTTCTGGAGAACGAGGTCGCGGTGCTGGCGGGCTCCTTGCTGACAGAACTCTCTGATCATGCCGTGCCTGCCGCCTACCATGCTGTACTTGCACCTAGCAAACCGGTTGCCAGAAGTTCATTGATCTACTTTGCAAACCCCAATCCGGATCAGTTGCTAACGACCTTTTATCGTCAGAAACCCATTGATCTGGGCAGTACTGTGAATGCTCGTCATACCGGTTTCGGTAATCAACCGATTCAACTGCGCTAAATAGTCCTGGAGGGCTCGAACAGTCCATGTTTCCTCACTTCAATGCCCTTTACCTCGAAGGTTTGCTCTTGGGTATCGGACTGTTCGCCGCCCCTGGCCCGAAAGACACCTTGGTGATCCGCCAAGGTGTCGGTCGCGGGCCGATCTGGGGCGTTGTCGCTATTTGCGTATTGGCCGATATTTTCCTGATCGCTTTCGGGGTCACGGGTTTAGGTTCGTTGTTGGGAAGTCGGCCTGAGGTGATGGCACTATTGCTGTTGTCCGGCGCTGCCTATCTGCTTTGGTTTGGTGGCCAACGTCTGTTGGCTTGTATCCGGGATCAGTCCATGCCGGATGCTCAAGGCGGCAACTCGCAAAGAGGGCTGTTGCGCTCGGCGGTCATACTCGGCTTTGCCAACCCTTACGCCTGGCTCGATACCGTGGTGTTGATTGGTTCCATCGGTGCCACGAAACCTGCGGGCCAACAGGCGCTGTTCGCGACAGGCGCCATGACGGCATCACTCGTGTGGTTCGTGGTGTTGGCGCTGTGCTGTCAGCGATTGACGGTATTGTTTCGCAAGCCTGCGGTCTGGCGCTGGCTGGATGCAGGGGTGGCGGTGTTGATGGTTTACCTGGCCGTTATGCTGATCAACGATTCATTGCACATCTTTCAGATAGCCCTTTAGTACGGTCAGCGGGCAGGTCAACTCATCAAGACGAGCGATGTTTTGCACATCGGTGGATAGCCTTTGCAATTCACGCCCGAGAACGCTGTCCGCTCCACCCAATGCAATCAACGCCTGGGTGATGCACTCATCGAGCTTCAACTGGATCTCAGCCAGGTTTCCCTGGCGCACTAACAACCCGAACACCTCGCGATCATAGCACTCCATCACGGGATCATCGCGCAGCAATGGGCTGCCGTGGTCAGTCTCATGCACCAGCTTCAGCGCAAACAACGCAACTGCTTCAAGCGTCAACTCCATGGTCCCGCTACCTCCACTGCCACGCCTGGCACTTTTTTGCAGGCGAAAAAAAAGACCTTGAATTTCAAGGTCTTTCTTTAAGATGGTGCCCCGAGGGAGACTCGAACTCCCACTCCTTTCGAAAACGGATTTTGAATCCGCCGCGTCTACCAATTCCGCCATCAGGGCTCAATGGCGGCGAAGTATAGAGATGAGATTACCGTTGGTCAATCACGTTTCATGGTCTATTTTCACTATTTCCGCTAGACTTCCCGGCCCTGCTAGACGAACCCCATCATGCGCGTTGCTGACTTTACTTTTGAGCTCCCTGATTCGCTGATCGCTCGCCACCCTTTGGCCGAGCGTCGCGCCAGTCGACTGCTGACCCTGGACGGGCCCAGCGGTGCCCTCGCACACCGTCAATTCACTGATTTGCTTGAGCATTTGCGCCCGGGCGATCTGATGGTTTTCAACAATACCCGGGTGATCCCGGCGCGGCTGTTTGGCCAGAAAGCGTCCGGCGGCAAGCTGGAAATTCTGGTGGAGCGGGTGCTGGACAGCCATCGCGTGCTGGCCCATGTGCGCTCCAGCAAGTCGCCCAAACCGGGTTCGAACATCCTGATTGATGGCGGTGGCGAAGCCCGGATGGTGGCGCGTCACGACGCCTTGTTCGAGCTTGAGTTTGCCGAAGAAGTGCTGCCGTTGCTCGATCGCGTCGGCCACATGCCGTTGCCTCCTTATATAGACCGCCCCGACGAAGACGCGGACCGCGAGCGCTATCAGACGGTGTACTCACAGCGCCTCGGCGCCGTTGCCGCGCCGACTGCCGGGCTGCATTTCGACCAGCCGCTGCTGGATGCGATTGCCGCCAAGGGCGTCGAGACGGCCTATGTGACCCTGCACGTGGGGGCCGGCACGTTTCAGCCGGTGCGTGTAGAGAACATCGAAGACCACCATATGCACAGCGAATGGCTGGAAGTCAGCCAGGACGTCGTGGACGCGGTTAATGCGTGCAAGGCGCGTGGCGGTCGAGTGGTTGCGGTGGGCACTACCAGCGTGCGTTCGCTGGAGAGTGCAGCACGTGATGGCGTGCTCAAGACGTTCAGTGGCGACACCGATATCTTTATTTTCCCAGGGCGGCCATTTCATGTGGTCGACTGCCTGGTCACCAATTTCCATTTGCCGGAATCCACGCTGTTGATGCTGGTGTCGGCCTTTGCCGGTTACCCGCAAACCATGGCTGCCTACCAGGCCGCCATCGCTAACGAGTACCGTTTTTTCAGCTACGGTGATGCGATGTTTATCACCCGTAACCCGGCGCCGCGCGGCCCTGAGGACAACTTATGAGTCGTATGTCGTTTGAATTGCTCGCCACGGACGGCAAAGCCCGTCGTGGTCGCCTGACCTTTCCGCGTGGCACCGTGGAGACCCCGGCCTTCATGCCGGTCGGCACCTACGGCACCGTCAAAGGCATGTTGCCGCGCGACATCGTTGCCACCGGCGCCGAGATTATCCTCGGCAACACCTTCCACCTGTGGCTGCGCCCGGGTACGGAAGTGATCAAGAAGCATGGCGACCTGCATGACTTCATGAAGTGGCAAGGCCCGATCCTCACCGACTCCGGTGGTTTCCAGGTGTTCAGCCTGGGCGCCATGCGCAAGATCAAGGAAGAGGGGGTGACTTTCGCCTCACCGGTGGACGGTGCCAAGGTGTTCATGGGGCCGGAAGAATCGATGCAGGTCCAGC
Organism: Pseudomonas sp. MF7453; assembly: GCF_016405455.1. Lineage (NCBI taxonomy): Bacteria > Pseudomonadati > Pseudomonadota > Gammaproteobacteria > Pseudomonadales > Pseudomonadaceae > Pseudomonas > Pseudomonas sp. MF7453. Next base: position 33,670 of record NZ_JAEKCN010000004.1, read on the forward strand.
GCGACCTGGGTTCGGACATCGTGATGATTTTCGACGAGTGCACGCCTTACCCGGCTGACGAAGACGTGGCGCGTATCTCCATGGAGCTGTCCCTGCGTTGGGCCCAGCGTTCGAAGAACGCCCATGGCGACAACACTGCGGCGCTGTTCGGGATTGTCCAGGGCGGTATGCATGAAAGCCTGCGCAAACGCTCGCTGGAAGGCCTCGACAAGATCGGCTTCGACGGCCTGGCCATCGGCGGTTTGTCGGTGGGCGAGCCCAAGCACGAAATGATCAAGGTGCTCGATTACCTGCCGGGTCTGATGCCTGCTGACAAACCTCGTTACCTTATGGGCGTTGGCAAACCGGAAGATCTCGTAGAGGGTGTGCGCCGCGGTGTGGACATGTTCGATTGCGTGATGCCAACCCGTAATGCCCGCAATGGGCATCTGTTCATCGATACAGGCGTGCTCAAGATCCGTAACGCGTTCCATCGCCATGATGATTCGCCGCTGGATCCTACCTGTGACTGCTACACCTGCCAGAACTTCTCCCGTGCTTATCTGCACCATCTGGACAAGTGCGGGGAAATGCTGGGTAGCATGTTGAATACCATCCACAATTTGCGTCACTACCAAGTCCTGATGGCTGGTTTGCGCGAGGCTATTCAACAGGGTACATTGGCCGCCTTCGTCGATGCCTTCTATGCCAAGCGTGGCCTCCCTGTGCCGCCCTTGGACTGAGTTTTCCGACCCTAAGATTCACTATTTGCAACTGGAGTGCTAAATGAGCTTTTTTATCTCTAACGCCATGGCTGACGCCGCTGCGCCTGCTGCTGCCGGCCCTATGGGCGGTGGTTTCGAGTGGATTTTCCTGGTCGGCTTCCTGGTCATCTTCTACCTGATGATCTGGCGTCCACAGGCCAAGCGCGCCAAAGAGCAGAAGAACCTGCTGGGCAGCCTGCAAAAAGGCGACGAAGTCGTGACCACTGGCGGTATCGCCGGCAAGATCACCAAGGTTTCCGATGCTTTCGTGGTACTGGAAGTCTCCGACACCGTGGAAATGAAGTTCCAGAAGGGCGCCATCGCCGCCACGCTGCCTAAAGGCACGCTCAAAGCGATCTAAGTAACAACCTTTACCAATCGACGGGGCGCGCAAGGCGCCCCGCGTTATAAGCGGGCGGCGTGATGCTGAACAAATACCCTCTGTGGAAATACGTACTGATCCTGGCGGTGCTGGCGATCGGCTTTATTTATTCCGCTCCCAATCTCTATCCTGATGACCCGGCAATCCAGATCTCTGGCGCCAGCACTTCGCTGCAGGTCAATCAGGCTGATCTGGACCGTGCGAGCAAAGCGCTCAATGACGCGGGCATCCAGGTTAAAGCGGCAACCTTGGCAGCTGGTTCCAAAGGCGGCTTGTTGCGCCTGACCAAGCAAGAAGACCAATTGCCGGCCAAAGACGTCGTGCGCAAGGTCATGGGTGACGACTACGTCGTTGCATTGAACCTGGCACAGACCACGCCTCAATGGCTGCGCAGCATTGGCGCGCACCCGATGAAGCTGGGTCTGGACTTGTCCGGTGGTGTGCACTTCCTGCTGGAAGTCGACATGGACAAGGCTCTGGACGCACGTCTGAAGGTCTACGAAGGCGACGTGAAGAGCCTGCTGCGCAAAGAGAAACTGCGTTATCGCAGCCTGCCGCAGCTCAATGGTGCCATTCAGCTGGGTTTTGCTGACGAAGCTTCCCGCGAACAGGCCCGTGCACTGATCCGCAAGAACTTCAATGACTTCGACATCCTGCCGGCTGACCTCAATGGTCAGGCTGTGCTGCGCCTGGCGATGAGCCCGGCCAAGATCGCCGAGATCCGCGAGTACTCCATCAAGCAGAACTTGACCACGGTACGTAACCGCGTCAACGAGTTGGGTGTAGCCGAGCCGATCGTGCAGCGTCAGGGCGCCAACCGTATCGTGGTTGAGTTGCCGGGCGTACAGGACACGGCTGAAGCCAAGCGTATCCTGGGTAAAACCGCCAACCTGGAATTCCGCCTTGCGGCTGAGCCGGGTGCTACCCGCGCAACCTCCGAAGAGTTCGAGTTCCGCGAGGGCAATCGTCCTCCTGCGTTGATCGAGCGTGGCTTGATCATTACCGGTGACCAGGTGACCGACGCCAAGGCCGGTTTCGGCGAGCACGGCACACCTGAAGTGAACATCCGCCTGGATGGCCACGGCGGCGAACTGATGAGCCGCGCCACGCGCAGCAACGTCGGTCGCAGCATGGCGGTGATCTTCATCGAGCAGCGCCCGGTGACCACCTACACCAAGCAGATGGTCAACGGCGTCGAGAAAGACGTGCCGGTGCAGACCTTCAAGGAAGAGAAGAAGATCATCAGCCTGGCGACCATCCAGTCGCCGCTGGGTGCGCAGTTCCGCATCACCGGCCTGAACGGCCAGGGTGAGTCCTCCGAGCTGGCGCTGTTGCTGCGTGCCGGTGGCCTGGCCGCGCCGATGTACTTCGCAGAAGAACGTACCATCGGCCCGAGCCTGGGTGCCGACAACATCACCAAGGGTGTCGATGCGGCGCTGTGGGGCATGTTGTTCGTGTCGCTGTTCATCATCGCCATCTACCGCTTCTTCGGCGTTATCGCCACCGTCGCCCTGGCGGGCAACATGGTGATGCTGCTGGCGCTGATGTCGCTGCTGGGTGCTACGCTGACCTTGCCGGGTATCGCCGGTATCGTGCTGACCATGGGTATGGCGGTTGACGCCAACGTGCTGATCTTCTCGCGTATCCGTGAAGAGATCGCCGCCGGCATGACCGTACAGCGTGCAATCAACGAAGGCTTCGGCCGGGCATTTACCGCGATTCTCGACTCCAACCTGACCACGTTGCTGGTCGGCGGGATTCTCTTCGCCATGGGCACAGGCCCGGTGAAAGGCTTTGCGGTGACCATGTCCCTGGGTATCTTTACCTCGATGTTCACGGCCATCATGGTGACCCGCGCAATGGTCAACCTGATCTTTGGCGGGCGTGACTTCAAGAAGTTGTGGATTTAAGGGGCTGCCATGTTACGTACAATCAACTTCATGGGCGTTCGCAACATTGCGTTCGGCGTCACCGTGCTCCTTACCGTTCTGGCGTTGTTCAGCTGGTTCCATAAGGGCCTGAACTACGGTCTGGACTTCACTGGCGGTACGCTCATCGAGCTGACCTACGAGAAGCCAGCCGATGTCACCCTGGTGCGCAGCGAGCTGGTCAAGGCCGGCTATCACGAAGCCGTGGTGCAGAGCTTCGGCGCCACCACTGACCTGCTGGTGCGTATGCCTGGCGAAGACCCGCAACTGGGTCACCAGGTAGCCGAGGCCTTGCAAAAGGTCGGCGGCGACAACCCGGCTTCGGTCAAGCGCGTCGAGTTCGTCGGCCCACAAGTGGGTGAAGAGCTGCGCGATCAGGGCGGCCTCGGCATGCTGATGGCGCTGGTCGGCATCATGATCTACCTGGCGTTCCGCTTTCAGTGGAAGTTCGGTGTCGGCGCCATTGTGTCGCTGATCCACGACGTGATCGTGACCGTGGGTATCCTGGCCTACTTCCAGATCACCTTCGACCTGACCGTACTGGCGGCTGTGCTGGCGATCATTGGTTACTCGCTCAACGACACCATCGTGGTATTCGACCGGGTTCGTGAGAACTTCCGGGTCCTGCGCAAGGCGACGTTGATCGAGAATATCAACATCTCCACTACCCAGACCCTGCTGCGGACCATGGCAACATCGATCTCCACTTTGCTGGCGATCGCTGCGCTGATGATCTTCGGCGGCGACAACCTGTGGGGTTTCTCTCTGGCACTGTTCATCGGTGTTCTGGCGGGTACCTACTCGTCGATCTACATCGCCAACGTGGTGCTGATCTGGCTGAACCTCAACAGCGAAGACTTGATCCCTCCTGCCGCTACCGGCAAGGAGGTCGACGACCGCCCTTGATGGGTGTTAGTTGATCGGCTGTTACAAGAAGGGCGCGAGTATTGAACTCGCGCCTTTTTTTTTGCTCCAAGGCTGGGTATAGCGCGGATCTTTCGATCCGTTTGTGATGGTCAGGAGGTTCAACGTGAACAAGTCGTTGCTGGTTGGTGCGGTATTGGGTGCTGTCGGTGTAACTGCCGGGGGTGCTGTTGCCACCTACAGCCTGGTAAAAAGCGGCCCTGAGTATGCGCAAGTACTGGCGGTACAGCCGGTTAAAACCCAGATCAAAACCCCGCGCGAGGTCTGCAAGGACGTCACTGTGACCCGGCAGCGTCCGGTGCAGGATCAACATCAAATCGCCGGTACTGTGGTGGGCGCCCTTGCGGGTGGCCTGCTGGGCAACCAGATTGGTGGCGGTAACGGCAAGAAGCTAGCCACCGTGGCCGGTGCGGTCGGTGGTGGCTACGCCGGTAACAAGGTTCAGGAAGGTATGCAGAACCGTGATACCTACACCACGACTCAGACTCGCTGTAACACCGTTAACGACATCAGCGACAAGGTGGTCGGTTATGACGTGCGTTACAACCTGGATGGCAAGGAGGGTACCGTGCGTATGGAGCGCGACCCTGGCAGCCAGATTCCGGTCGATAAGGAAGGTCGTCTGATCCTCGGTCAGAACCAGCAGTAATCCCCAGGTCTGGTTTCGATCCAAATGTGGGAGCTGGCTTGCCTGCGATAGCGGTGGGTCAGTAACTAATCAGTTGGTTGGCAGCCCGCCATCGCAGGCAAGCCAGCTCCCACATTGGATTGTATTGAGTCAGTTGGAATTGGTTTTTGCTAAATCCCACGCATAAAAAAGCACCCCGAGGGGTGCTTTTTTTGTGCTCGCTCGCTTAACGCTTCAGCGAAGCCGGCAGGTGCGGCTGGATCGCCGTCAGTACTGCCTTGAAGCATTTGGTGTTGCCGGCAACTACGTGGCCTTTCTCCAGGAAGTCGTGACCACCGGTGAAATCGCTCACCAGGCCGCCAGCCTCTTGAATCAGCAGGGCGCCTGCAGCCATGTCCCACTCGGACAGGCCCGATTCCCAGAACGCATCAAAACGACCGGCGGCCACATAGGCCAGGTCCAGGCTGGCTGCACCGGCGCGGCGGATGCCGGCGGTCTGGCCAACCAGGGCGCGGAACATGCCCAAGTAGTTTTCCAGGTTGTCCATCTGGTCGTCACGGAACGGGAAGCCGGTGCCCAGCAGAGCGCCTTCCAGGCTGGTGCGACCGCTGACACGCAGGCGGCGACCGTTCAGTTGGGCGCCACGGCCACGGCTGGCGGTGAATTCTTCCTGGCGAACCGGGTCCAGCACAACGGCGTGTTCCAGGCGGCCACGGTATTTGCAGGCGATGCTCACGGCAAAGTGCGGGATGCCGCGCAGGAAGTTGGTGGTGCCATCCAGTGGGTCGATGATCCACAGGTAGTCTTCGCCTTCGCCGCTGCCTTTGTGCAGGCCGGTTTCTTCACCGAGGATGCCGTGGGTAGGGTAGGCCTTGCGCAGGGCGTCGATGATTTTCTGTTCGGCGGCGCGATCCACCTCGGATACATAATCCTTGGCGTCTTTTTCGTCGACCTTGATGGTATCCAGGCGCTCGATGGAGCGGAAGATCAATTCACTGGCGCTGCGGGCGGCGCGCAGCGCGATATTCAGCATGGGCTGCATGGATGTGTCACCTAAGGTTGTTAAAGAAAGCCGAGCATTCTAGCAGAAACTTTCTCAAGGTGAAGGATGACGTTAGCTTTCATGGCATAACCTTAGGCGGTTCTGTAAGATTTGCTCCCCTTTCCCGTGTCCGAGAGCGCCTCCCTTGCTGCAAAACATTCGTGTCGTCTTGGTCAATACCAGTCATCCCGGCAATATCGGCGGGGTGGTGCGAGCCATGAAAAACATGGGGCTGACGCGCCTGGTGCTGGTCGAACCGCGGGTATTCCCGCACCACGAGGCTGATGCCCGTGCGTCCGGCGCCAATGACTTGCTTGAAAATGCCCAGGTGGTCGCCACCTTGGAGGACGCCCTGGTCGGCTGCAATCTGGTGCTCGGCACCAGCGCCCGCGACCGGCGTATCCCTTGGCCGCTGTTGGACCCGCGTGAGTGCGGCACCAAAGTGGTGGAGGAGGCTGTTGGCGGTGCTGAAATCGCCTTGGTATTCGGCCGTGAAGATTCCGGCCTGACCAACGAAGAGCTGCAGCGATGTCATTACCACGTGCATATCCCCTCAGACCCTGAGTTCAGCTCGCTGAACCTCGGGGCTGCGGTGCAGGTGCTGACTTATGAAGTGCGCATGGCCTGGCTGGCCGCTGCTGGTCAACCGAGCAAAATGGAAAAGGAAGAGGTTGCATCGACCAAAAGTGGCGAGTTGGCCACCATGGACGAGTTGGAACGGTTCTATGAGCACCTGGAGCAAACCCTGGTCGCCATCGAATTCCTCGACCCTGAAAAGCCACGGCACTTGATGGCGCGCCTGCGTCGCTTGTACGGCCGCAGTTCGGTGAGCCGGGCGGAAATGAACATATTGCGTGGCATCCTCACGGAAACCCAGAAAGCGGCCCGTGGTGAGCTTCTTAAGCGGAAGGATTAAAAATGTTCGAGCGTTTGCGAGAAGATATCCAGAGTGTTTTCCATCGTGACCCGGCGGCGCGCAACGCCTTTGAAGTGCTGACCTGCTACCCCGGCCTGCACGCGATCTGGATTCACCGCCTGTCCGGCGCCTTGTGGGGCATGGGCTGGAAATGGCTGGCCCGGCTGGTGTCGAACTTCGGGCGTTGGTTGACCGGCATCGAGATTCATCCAGGCGCCAAAGTCGGCCGTCGCTTCTTTATCGATCATGGTATGGGCATCGTGATTGGCGAGACAGCTGAAATTGGTGATGACGTGACGCTTTACCAGGGCGTGACCCTGGGCGGTACCACGTGGAATAAAGGCAAGCGTCACCCGACCCTGGAAAATGGCGTGGTGGTCGGCGCGGGCGCCAAGGTGCTGGGGCCGTTTACCGTCGGTGCGGGCGCCAAGGTAGGCTCCAATGCCGTAGTGACCAAGGCTGTACCTGCTGGTGCCACAGTGGTGGGCATTCCGGGTCGCATCATCGTCAAGCCGCAGGTCGGTGACGAGCAAGAGGCCAAGCGCAAGGCCATGGCCGAGAAGATCGGCTTCGACGCCTACGGTGTCAGCGAAGACATGCCCGACCCGGTGGCTCGCGCCATCGGCCAATTGCTTGATCATCTGCAAGCGGTAGATGGCAAGCTGGAAGGCATGTGCGGTGCGCTAAAGGAGTTGGGCAGCCCGTACTGTGCCAAAGACTTGCCTGAACTGCGCGAAGAAGATTTTGCTGAAATCAAGGACGAGGCCGCTACCACCAAGGCAGGCTGAATGCGGTCTCTTGTGGGAGCTGGCTTGCCTGCGATAGCGGTCTATCAGCTTGCTTGTAGGTTGCTGACCCACCGCAATCGCAGGCAAGCCAGCTCCCACATTTGATCTTCATTGGCTCGGTGGTCTTGCAGCAGGCCTGGTTGCGCTGTTCGATCCCACCCCATGCTGCTATGATTCGCGCGCCCTTTTTACGGGTATTCCTGACTAAAGTACTAGGTCTTATAGTTGACTTAAATACTCGGGAATCGCATACTTGCTCCCATTCTGAAACACCTTGGTACTTGTCCATGAGACTGACTACAAAAGGCCGATACGCGGTGACCGCCATGCTTGACCTGGCCCTGCACGCGCAAACTGGGCCGGTGTCCCTGGCCGATATCTCCGAGCGCCAAGGCATTTCCCTGTCGTATCTCGAGCAGTTGTTCGCCAAATTGCGCCGCAGCAATCTGGTTTCCAGCGTTCGCGGTCCGGGCGGTGGCTACCAATTGTCCCGCGACATGCAGGGCATTCAAGTGGCCCAGGTGATCGACGCGGTCAACGAATCCGTCGATGCCACCAAATGCCAGGGTTTGGGTGATTGCCACGCCGGCGACACCTGCCTGACACATCACTTGTGGTGTGACTTGAGCCTGCAGATCCATGAGTTTTTGAGTGGTATCAGCTTGGCTGATCTTGTGACTCGCCGTGAGGTGCAAGAAGTAGCCCAGCGTCAGGACCAGCGCCGTTGCAACACCAAGGCGCCGCGTCTGGACAAAATCGAAGCGTCCGCCGTCGAGTGACAGCCGAAGAGCTAACGGCACGCCAGCCAGCCTGATTTAGGAGAAAGTCCATGAAATTGCCGATTTACCTTGATTACTCAGCGACCACCCCGGTTGATCCGCGTGTCGCGCAAAAAATGAGCGAATGCCTGCTGGTTGACGGAAACTTCGGCAACCCGGCCTCCCGTTCCCACGTATTCGGCTGGAAGGCCGAGGAAGCGGTTGAGAACGCTCGTCGCCAGGTCGCTGACCTGGTCAACGCCGACCCGCGTGAAATCGTCTGGACCTCCGGTGCCACCGAGTCCGACAACCTGGCTATCAAGGGCGCGGCGCATTTCTACGCGACCAAGGGCAAGCACCTGATCACCACCAAGATTGAGCACAAGGCTGTCCTGGACACCATGCGCCAACTGGAGCGTGAAGGTTTCGAGGTGACTTACCTTGAGCCCACCACCGACGGTATCGTCACCCCGGCGATGATCGAAGCCGCGATGCGTGAAGACACCATCCTGGTTTCCGTGATCCACGTGAACAACGAAATCGGCACGATCAACGACATCGCCGCCATCGGCGAGCTGACCCGCTCCAAGGGTGTGTTGCTGCATGTCGACGCCGCTCAGTCTACCGGCAAGGTCGATATCGACCTGTCCAAGCTGAAAGTCGACCTGATGTCGTTCTCTGCCCACAAGACTTACGGCCCTAAAGGCATCGGCGCGCTGTACGTGAGCCGCAAGCCTCGCGTGCGCATCGAAGCCACCATGCACGGCGGCGGTCACGAGCGCGGTATGCGTTCGGGCACCCTGGCGACCCACCAGATCGTCGGCATGGGCGAAGCTTTCCGTGTGGCCAAGGAAGACATGGCTGCCGAAAACGTGCGCATCAAGGCCCTCAGCGATCGCTTCTACAAGCAGGTCGAAAACCTTGAAGAGCTGTACATCAACGGCAGCATGACCGCCCGTGTACCGCACAACCTGAATTTGAGCTTCAACTACGTCGAAGGCGAGTCGCTGATCATGGCGCTCAAGGACCTGGCGGTTTCGTCCGGTTCGGCCTGCACCTCGGCGTCCCTTGAGCCTTCGTATGTATTGCGCGCCCTGGGCCGCAACGACGAACTGGCACACAGCTCGATCCGCTTTACGTTCGGCCGCTTCACCACTGAAGAACAAGTCGACTACGCCGCGCAGAAGGTCTGCGAAGCCGTCAACAAGCTGCGCGTTCTGTCGCCGCTGTGGGACATGTACAAAGACGGTGTCGATATCTCCAAGATCGAGTGGGCGGCACACTAAATATAGAAGCCGCCACCCAAGCTCTGTAGGAACGTGGCGGAAAACGCAGGCGTGACTACAGGGTTCCAGAGCGGCCCTGATGAGTGAGGATTCAGTACCATGGCTTACAGCGAAAAGGTCATCGACCACTACGAAAACCCGCGCAACGTCGGCAAGATGAACGCGGAAGATCCTGATGTCGGCACCGGCATGGTCGGCGCTCCGGCGTGCGGCGATGTAATGCGCCTGCAGATCAAGGTCAACGATGCTGGCGTTATCGAAGACGCCAAATTCAAGACTTACGGCTGCGGTTCGGCCATCGCCTCCAGCTCCCTGGCGACCGAATGGATGAAAGGCAAGACTCTGGATGAGGCTGTCACTATCAGCAACACTCAGCTGGCCGAAGAACTGGCACTGCCGCCAGTGAAAATCCACTGCTCCGTACTCGCTGAAGACGCCATCAAGGCGGCGGTTCGCGACTACAAGCAGAAGAAAGGCTTGATCTAAGCATTTGGCGACGAGTAAGGAGTCAACGATGGCTATCAGCATGACAGAAGCGGCTGCGCAGCACATTCGCCGCTCCCTGAATGGGCGCGGTAAAGGTGAGGGGATTCGTCTGGGTGTTCGCACCACGGGCTGTTCCGGCCTTGCCTACGTGCTGGAGTTTGTCGACGAGGTGGTTGAAGAGGATCAGGTGTTCGAAAGTCACGGCGAGAAAGTGATCATCGACCCCAAGAGCCTGACCTACCTGGACGGCACCGAACTCGATTTCGTCAAGGAAGGGTTGAACGAAGGCTTCAAGTTCAACAACCCCAACGTACGCGGTGAGTGTGGCTGCGGCGAAAGCTTCAATATCTGAGGCTAATCGTGGGTACTCCTTGTCATTTCGCTTTATTCGAGCTGCAGCCGAGCTTTCGGCTGGACCTTGAGCAGCTTGCTACGCGCTATCGAGAACTGGCGCGTGGGGTGCATCCGGACCGCTTTGCCGACGCTTCCGAGCGTGAGCAACGCCTGGCCCTGGAGCAATCGGCCAGCCTCAACGAAGCCTATCAGACGCTCAAAAGCCCCGCGAAACGCGCGCGTTACCTGCTCGCGCTGAACGGTGGCGAGTTGCCGTTGGAAGTTACGGTGCATGATCCGGACTTCCTTATGCAGCAGATGCAGTGGCGCGAAGAGCTTGAAGACTTGCAGGACGAAGCCGATATAGCCGGTGTTGCAGTCTTCAAGCGTCGTTTGAAAACCGCCCAGGATGAGCTCAACGAAAGCTTCGCAGCCTGTTGGGATGATGCGGCGCAACGTGAACAGGCCGAACGCCTGATGCGGCGCATGCAGTTCCTCGATAAGCTCACCTACGAAGTGCGCCAGCTAGAAGAGCGCCTCGACGATTAACCCAGTGCTGCCCGTGATGCACGCCTGATAGACAGATAAGACCTGATTACCATGGCTCTACTGCAAATCGCCGAACCCGGCCAAAGCCCTCAACCGCACCAGCGTCGCCTGGCGGTCGGGATTGACCTGGGCACCACCAATTCCCTGGTTGCTGCCTTGCGCAGCGGCCTGTCCGAGCCACTGCCCGACGCCGATGGGCAGGTGATCCTGCCTTCCGCCGTGCGTTATCACGCCGATCGCACTGAAGTGGGTGAGTCGGCCAAGCTGGCCGCGTCTGCCGACCCGTTGAACACCGTGCTGTCGGTCAAGCGCTTGATGGGGCGTGGTTTGTCCGACGTCAAGCAATTGGGCGACCAATTGCCTTACCGCTTTGTCGGCGGCGAATCCCACATGCCCTTCATCGACACCATCCAGGGCCCGAAAAGCCCCGTAGAAGTGTCGGCCGATATCCTCAAGGTGCTGCGCCAGCGTGCGGAAAACACCCTGGGCGGTGAGCTGGTCGGGGCGGTGATCACGGTTCCGGCGTATTTCGATGACGCCCAGCGTCAAGCCACCAAGGACGCGGCGAAGCTGGCGGGCCTGAATGTGCTGCGCCTGCTCAACGAACCGACCGCTGCGGCTGTGGCCTATGGCCTGGATCAGCACGCTGAAGGCCTGGTCGCCATTTATGACCTGGGTGGCGGCACCTTCGATATCTCTATCCTGCGCCTGACCGGCGGCGTTTTCGAAGTGCTGGCCACCGGTGGCGACAGTGCCCTGGGCGGCGATGACTTCGACCACGCCATTGCCGGCTGGATCATCACCAGCGCAGGTTTGTCTGCCGACCTGGATCCGGGCGCGCAGCGTAACTTGCTGCAAACTGCCTGTGCGGCCAAAGAAGCGCTGACTAATGCTGCATCCGTTGAAGTGACTTACGCTGATTGGTCGGCACAACTGACCCGCGAAGCCTTTGACGCGCTGATCGAGCCAATGGTCGCCCGCAGCCTCAAGGCTTGCCGTCGTGCTGTGCGTGACTCCGGCATTGAGCTGGAAGATGTCGGCGCAGTGGTCATGGTCGGTGGTTCCACCCGCGTGCCGCGCGTGCGTGAAGCGGTAGCCGAAGCCTTTGGGCGCCAACCATTGACCGAAATCGACCCGGATCAAGTCGTCGCCATCGGCGCCGCCATCCAGGCCGATACCCTGGCTGGTAACAAGCGCGACGGCGGCGAACTGCTGTTGCTCGACGTGATCCCGTTGTCCCTGGGCCTTGAAACCATGGGCGGCCTGATGGAGAAGGTGATCCCGCGTAATACCACCATCCCCGTTGCTCGCGCCCAGGATTTCACTACCTACAAAGACGGCCAGACGGCCATGATGATTCATGTGCTGCAAGGTGAGCGCGAGTTGATCAGCGACTGCCGCTCCCTGGCGCGCTTTGAATTGCGTGGCATCCCGGCCATGGTGGCGGGCGCGGCGAAGATTCGCGTGACCTTTCAGGTCGATGCCGATGGCTTGCTCAACGTGGCCGCCCGCGAACTGGGTTCGGGCGTTGAAGCCAGCATCCAGGTCAAGCCGTCCTACGGCCTCACCGATGGCGAAATCGCCAAGATGCTCAAGGATTCGTTCCAGTATGCCGGTGACGACAAGGTCGCCCGCGTATTGCGCGAGCAGCAAGTGGATGCCCAGCGCCTGCTCGAAGCGGTGCAGGGTGCCCTTGAAGCCGACGGCGAGCGCCTGCTGGATGCCGAAGAACGCATGGTCATCGACCTGCAAATGCAGGAACTGGCCGAACTGATGAAAGGCAACGATGGCTACGCCATCGAGCAACAGACCAAGCGCCTGTCGCAAGTGACTGATGCCTTTGCTGCCCGCCGCATGGATCAGACGGTTAAAGCCGCGCTGGCGGGCCGCAACCTGAATGAAATTGAGGAATAACTGATGCCGCAGGTCACTTTTCTACCGCACGCCGAACATTGCCCTGAGGGCATGGTCGTGGAGGCTGAGACCGGCAAGTCCCTGCTCGACGTCGCCCATGACAACCATATCGAGATCGAAAGTGCCTGTGGCGGCGTCAATGCCTGCACCACTTGCCACTGCATCATTCGTAAAGGTTTCGACAGCCTCAATGAGGCTGATGACCTGGAAGAAGACTATCTTGATAGGGCGTGGGGGCTGGAGCCGACGTCGCGCCTGAGTTGCCAGGCGAAAGTGGGGACTGAAGACCTCACCGTCGAAATTCCGAAATATTCGCTTAACCATGCGGCTGAAGCGCCGCATTGATTCAAGGAAGTGTCATGAGTCTTAAGTGGGTTGATGTGCAAGAGATCGCTATCCTGTTGGCCGATGGCAACCCGGATCTGGATCCTTACTCCCTGAACTTTGTAGCTTTGCGTGACATGGTCATGGCATTGCCCGGGTTCGAAGATGAGCGTGATCGCGGCGGCGAAAAGGTTCTGGAAGCTATCCAGACTGCCTGGAAAGAAGAACAGGACTGACGCCTCCTTTACGCAGTTAGGCAATACCCAATAACCCGCGTATAATTCGCGGGTTTAATTTTTCGTAAATTACCGTTTCTGGAGTTACACCATGGCTGTTCAACGTACTTTCTCCATCATCAAGCCTGACGCTGTTGCAAAAAACGTCATCGGCGAGATCACCACTCGTTTCGAAAAAGCCGGCCTGAAGGTTGTAGCTTCGAAACTCAAGCAACTGTCCAAGGCTGAAGCTGAAGGCTTCTACGCTGAGCACAGCGCTCGTGGCTTCTTCGGCGACCTGGTTGCCTTCATGATCTCCGGTCCTGTTGTTGTTCAGGTTCTGGAAGGCGAAAACGCTATCGCTCTGAACCGTGAGCTGATGGGCGCTACCAACCCTAAAGAAGCAGCTGCCGGCACCATCCGTGCTGACTTCGCTGAGTCCATCGACGCCAACGCTGTTCACGGCTCGGACTCCGAAGCTGCTGCTGCTCGCGAAATCTCGTACTTTTTCGCTGCTACTGAAGTAACCGCTCGCTAAGCATCGGCTTAAAGAGTGAGGGTGAATCCATGACTACATCGACTGTTAAAACCAACCTGCTGGGTCTGACTCAGCCGGAAATGGAGAAATTCTTCGACTCAATCGGGGAGAAGCGTTTCCGTGCCGGTCAGGTAATGAAGTGGATTCACCACTTTGGCGTCGACGATTTCGACGCCATGACGAACGTCAGCAAGGCCCTGCGCGACAAGCTCAAGGCCATTGCCGAGGTGCGTGGTCCCGAAGTGGTCAGCGAGGACATCTCCAGCGATGGCACCCGTAAATGGGTGGTGCGCGTGGCGTCCGGCAGCTGCGTCGAGACCGTATACATTCCCCAGGGCAAACGTGGCACCTTGTGCGTTTCGTCCCAGGCAGGCTGTGCCCTGGATTGCAGTTTCTGCTCCACCGGCAAGCAAGGCTTCAATAGCAACCTCACCGCCGCCGAAGTCATCGGCCAGGTGTGGATTGCCAACAAATCCTTTGGCAGCGTCCCGGCGACCGTCGACCGTGCCATCACCAACGTGGTGATGATGGGCATGGGTGAGCCGCTGCTGAACTTCGACAACGTAATCGCGGCCATGCACCTGATGATGGACGACCTGGGCTACGGCATTTCCAAGCGCCGTGTGACCCTGTCGACCTCCGGCGTGGTACCGATGATCGATGAGCTGGCCAAGCACATCGACGTCTCCCTCGCGTTGTCGCTGCACGCACCCAATGACGCATTGCGTAACCAATTGGTGCCGATCAACAAGAAGTATCCGCTTAAGATGCTGCTTGAATCTTGCCAGCGTTACATGGCGACCTTGGGCGAAAAGCGCGTACTGACCATTGAGTACACCATGCTCAAGGACATCAACGACAAGGTCGAGCACGCAGTCGAGATGATCGAGTTGCTCAAGAACACCCCGTGCAAGATCAACCTGATCCCGTTCAACCCGTTTCCGCATTCTGGTTACGAGCGGCCGAGCAACAACGCCATTCGCCGTTTCCAGGATCAACTGCACCAGGCCGGCTACAACGTCACTGTGCGCACCACTCGTGGTGAAGACATCGACGCCGCCTGTGGCCAATTGGTAGGGCAGGTGATGGACCGCACCCGCCGCAGCGAACGTTATATCGCCGTGCGCGAACTTAACGCCGCCGAAGATTTGCCGCAAATTGCTGTGAATCGAATCTGAGAGAGGATCTCTATGCCCTTGCGCCTTGCGCTGCTTTTACTGCTTGCCGGCCTCGTTGCCGGCTGTGTTTCATCGGGCCATGACAGCCCTTTGCACACCACTAAAGGCCGTGATGAGGCGCGGGTTGCCTATGTGCAATTGGGCTTGGGGTATCTGCGTCAAGGTATGAGCGAGCAGGCCAAGGTGCCGCTGAAAAAGGCTCTTGAGCTGGACAGCGATGATGCCGACGCCAACGCTGCACTGGCCCTTGTCTTTCAGGCTCAGGCCGAGCCGGAGCTGGCCGACCGCTATTTCAACAAGGCCTTGGCTTCCCGTCCTGGCGACTCCCGTTTGCTGAACAACTACGGCAGTTTCCTGTTCGAGCAGAAGCGCTACGCCCAGGCGTCGCGTTATTTCCAGCAAGCCAGCGCCGATACCCTTTATCCTGAGCGTTCGCGGGTGTTCGAGAACCTCGGGGTGACCTCAATGCGCCTCGGTCAGCGCGAAAGCGCGCGCCAGCAGCTGGAAAAAGCCCTGCATCTGAACAGTCGCCAGCCACGAGCATTGCTTGAAATGGCTGAGTTGTCTTACGAAGACAGGCATTATGTGCCGGCACGAGACTATTACGAGCGTTTTAGCCTGCTCAGTGGGCAAAATGCACGTAGTCTATTGCTCGGTGTGCGCCTGGCGACGGTTCATGAAGAACACGACACGGCCGCACGTTTTGGCCAGCAACTCGAACGACTCTATCCCGGTACGCCGGAATATCAGCAATACCTGTCGGAGCAATGATGAAAGCCGCGCACCCGGAAGATGTAGCAGCTAATCGCGTAAACCCAGGCGAAACCTTGCGTCAGGCCCGCGAAAGCAATGGTTGGTCGCTGGCGGAAGTGGCCCTCAAGCTCAATTTGACCAGCACGTCCCTGGCCAACCTGGAAGCTGGCGCGTTCGACAAGCTGCCTGGGCACACCTTCGCCCGCGGCTATATCCGCGCCTACGCCAAACTGTTGGGGATCGACCAGGCCGTGCTGGTGCAGGAGTTCGACCAGTTCACCGGTACCGATGCCCAGGGCAGTAATGTCCATGGTCTTGGTCGTATCGAGGAGCCAACGCGGGTTTCCCACACGATTTTGCGGATTGTCAGCCTGTTGCTGCTGGTTGCTGTGGTCGGCGGCGGTTTCGTCTGGTGGCAAGACCAGGCTTCTCAGCGCAGCAAAGACCTGACTAGCAACGCCATGGAGCACGTCGAAGTCGAAAGCGCCGATGGCACCACCCAGATTCATCCTCTGGACGAGCCCGAAGACCAGGCGGTGGCCGAAGGGCAGGCCGCACCAGAAGTGCCGGCTACAACTGAGCAGCCAGCGCCGCAAGCGGGCACCGCTCCTGCTGCGACTGCGGCCGTAGAGGCCCCGGTTACCCCGGCAGCACAGGTGGTTCAAGCCCCAGCGGCACCCGCACCTGCGACGCCTGCGCCAGTTGCGCCAGTTGCGCCAGCCGCACCGGCAGCGCCAGCCATGTCGCCTCCGACCACCCCAGCGTTGATCGCCGGTGATGGGCGCGTACAAATCACCTTCATCGCTGACTGCTGGACGCAGCTCACCGATGGCAACGGCAAAGTGCTGTTCAGCGGTTTGAAGCGTAAGGGAGATACGCTTGACCAGGGCGGCAAGCCTCCTTTGACGCTGCGTCTGGGCTTCGCCCGTGGCGCGCAAGTGGCCTACAACGGCCAGCCTGTAGACGTGGCGCCGTTCACCAGTGGCGAGACCGCTCGCCTCAAGTTGGGACAATAGTCATGCACGGCGAATCTCCAATCAAACGTCGCGTATCGCGCAAGATCTGGGTCGGCTCGGTGCCGGTGGGTGGCGATGCCCCTATCGCAGTGCAGAGCATGACCAACAGCGACACCAACGATGTGGCGGCCACCGTGGCCCAGATCAACCGTCTGGAAGCGGCCGGTGTGGACATCGTGCGAGTTTCCGTACCAGACATGGATGCAGCCGAGGCCTTTGGTCGTATCAAACAGTTGGTCAAGGTGCCGCTGGTTGCCGACATTCACTTCGACTACAAGATTGCACTGCGCGTGGCCGAGCTGGGTGTGGACTGCCTGCGTATCAACCCGGGCAACATCGGTCGCGAAGACCGCGTGCGCGCCGTGGTGGATGCTGCCCGTGATCGGGGGATCCCGATCCGCATTGGCGTGAACGCCGGCTCCCTGGAAAAAGACCTGCAAAAAAAATATGGCGAGCCTACCCCAGCGGCGCTGGTTGAGTCGGCACTGCGCCACGTTGAGCACCTGGAACGCCTGAATTTCCAGGACTTCAAGGTCAGCGTAAAGGCCTCCGATGTGTTCATGGCGGTTGAAGCCTACCGCTTGCTGGCCAAGGAAATCGTGCAGCCGCTGCACCTGGGTATCACCGAAGCGGGCGGTTTGCGCTCAGGCACAGTGAAATCTGCGGTGGGTCTCGGTATGCTGCTCGCCGAAGGGATTGGCGATACTATCCGCATCTCCCTGGCGGCAGACCCCGTTGAGGAAGTGAAAGTCGGTTACGACATTCTAAAATCCCTGCGTTTGCGTTCCCGTGGTATCAACTTCATTGCCTGCCCGAGCTGCTCGCGGCAGAACTTCGACGTGGTGAAAACCATGAACGACCTGGAGTTGCGCCTCGAAGACCTGCTGGTGCCGCTGGATGTCGCAGTGATTGGTTGTGTGGTCAACGGGCCGGGTGAGGCCAAAGAGGCCCATGTGGGCCTGACCGGCGGTACACCGAACCTGATTTACATCGACGGCAAGCCGTCGCAGAAGCTAACGAATGACAATCTGGTGGATGAGCTGGAAAAGCTGATCCGCGAGAAAGCGGCCGAGAAGGTCGCCGCTGACGCAGCGCTGATCGCTCGCGGCTGATTGAACGAATTTAAGGATTTGATGTGAGCAAGTCTCTGCAAGCCATTCGTGGCATGAACGACATCCTGCCGGAGCAGACGCCACTGTGGCGCTACTTCGAAAGCACTGTCGCGCGCCTGCTGGATAACTACGGTTACAAGCAGATCCGCATGCCGATCGTCGAGTTCACCGAGCTGTTCAAGCGCTCCATCGGTGAAGTGACCGACATCGTCGAAAAAGAGATGTACACCTTCGAAGACCGCAACGGCGACTCCCTGACCCTGCGTCCGGAAGGCACTGCCGCGTGCGTGCGTGCCGTACTGGAGCATGGCATCACCGGTGGTGGCCAAACCCAGAAGCTCTGGTACATCGGCCCGATGTTCCGCCACGAGCGGCCGCAGAAAGGTCGTTATCGCCAGTTCCACCAGATCGGTTGTGAAGTCTTCAACCTTGACGGTCCGGACATCGACGCCGAGCTGATCGTGCTGACCTGGCGCCTGTGGGGCCAGTTGGGCATCCGTGATGCGGTCAAGCTTGAACTCAACAGCCTGGGCACCAGCGAGTCCCGCGGGCGTTATCGCGAAGCCCTGGTCGAGTACCTGTCGGCCCACCTGGACAAACTGGACGAAGACAGCCAGCGCCGTCTGAAGACCAACCCGTTGCGCGTCCTGGATACCAAGAACGCCGACACCCAGGCCGTGCTGGTCGATGCGCCGAAAATGGCCGATTACCTGGACGACGAGTCCCGGGTGCATTTCGAGGGCCTGAAGGCTCGCCTGGATGCAGCGGGTATTCCCTACGTGATCAACCCCAAACTGGTGCGTGGCCTCGACTACTACAGCAAGACCGTATTCGAGTGGGTCACCGACAAGCTCGGCGCTCAGGGCACCGTGTGTGCCGGTGGCCGCTACGACGGCCTGGTCGAACAGATGGGCGGCAAGCCGACCCCGGGCGTAGGCTTTGCCATGGGCATCGAGCGGCTGATCCTGCTGCTGGAAACCCTGGAGCAGGTTCCCGAAGAAATTTCCCGTCAAGTAGACGTGTACCTCTGTGCCTTTGGCGAGGCTGCCGAACTGGCCGCCCTGGCCTTGAGCGAGAAAGTACGCGACCAATTGCCGAACCTGCGCTTGCAGATCAATGCCGGCGCCGGCAGCTTCAAGAGCCAGTTCAAGAAAGCCGACAAGAGCGGTGCGCTGTATGCACTGATCCTTGGCGATGACGAATTGGCCCAGCAAGTGATAGGTTTCAAACCCCTGCGTGGCCAGGGTGAACAACAGAACATTGCCTTTGATGCGCTCGCTGCGCACTTGGCCACCTGCGTCGTGCAGGGTTGAAGCTGTCGAACAGCCGAATTTAGCGATTAAGGAGTATTGGGGTGTCGAGTACTGATGATGAGCAACTGGCCGAGTTCAAGGACTGGTGGCAGCGTAACGGCAAGCCCCTGGTCACTGGCGGCCTGCTGGCTTTAGTGGTGGTGTTCGGCTGGCAAGCCTGGACCAAGTATCAGGCCAACCAATCCCAGGGTGCCTCGATCGTTTATCAGCAATTGCTGGAAACTACCCTGACGCCGGACGGCAAGCCTGACCCTGCGCAGGTGGCAGACCTGGCCGGCAAGCTGAAAAACGAATTCGGCGGTAGCACCTATGCCCAGTACGGCAGCCTGTTCGTCGCTAAAGTCGCGGTCGATACCGGCAAGCTGGATGACGCCGCCACCGAACTGAAGGCCATTGCCGACAAACCGACCAACCCGACCCTGGGTGAAATCGCACGTCAGCGTCTGGCACAGGTATTGGCGGCACAGAACAAGGCTGACGAAGCACTCAAACTGCTCGACGGCGATGCTGACAAGGCATTCGTGGCCACTCGCGAAGAGCTCAAGGGCGACCTGTTGGTCCAATTGGGTCGTACCGACGAAGCCCATGCTGCGTACCAAAAAGCCAAGGCGGCGCTGTCTGATGAAGCGGCGGTCGGTGGCTTACAAATCAAGCTCGACGACTTGGCCAAAGGGGATGCGTGACGTGATCCGTTGGAAACATGCAGCATTGCTGGCTCTGGCCGTTTTGGCCGCGGGTTGCAGCAGCAACAGCAAAAAAGAACTGCCTCCTGCCGAGCTGACCAGCTTCAAGGAAGAAGTAGTCCTGCAAAAACAATGGAGCCAATCCATTGGTGATGGGCAGGGCGACCTCTACAACCTGTTGCAGCCGGCGATCGACGGCGACAACATCGTGGCCACTGATTCCACTGGCGTCGTGGTTGCCATGGATCGCATGAGCGGCGACGTCAAGTGGAAGAAAGACCTCGAACTGCCGGTTTCCGGCGGTGTGGGTGTCGGCTACGGCATGGTGTTGATCGGCACGCTCAAAGGTGATGTGGTCGCACTCGACTCCAGCACCGGCGAAGAGAAATGGCGCGCTCGCGTGACCAGTGAAGTGCTCTCGGCACCGGCGACCAACGGCGATGTCGTTGTGGTGCAAACCCAGGACGACCGCGTGATCGGCCTGGAGGCCTCCACTGGCGACCAGCGCTGGTTGTACGACAGCACCCCGGCGGTGTTGACGCTGCGTGGTACCAGTGGTCCGATTGTGACCAACAACTTCGCCGTGGCTGGCCTGTCGACCGGTAAAGTGGTTGCCTTGAATACCCAGAACGGCGTGCCGGCCTGGGAAACCCGTGTGGCCATTCCGCAAGGTCGTTCCGAACTGGATCGCGTTGTAGACATCGACGGCGGCTTGCTGCTGTCGGGTGAAACGATCTACGTCGCCACCTATCAGGGTCGTGTTGCCGCGTTGGACCTGCAAAGCGGTCGCATCAACTGGCAGCGTGATGCTTCCAGTTATGCGGGTGTCGCCCAAGGGTTTGGCAGCGTCTATGTGAGCCTGGCATCCGGCACCGTTGAAAGTGTCGATGAGCGTTCCACCACTGCACTGTGGAGCAACGACTCGCTGGCTCGCCGTCAACTGTCGGCACCGGAAGTCTTTTCCAGCTACGTAGCGGTCGGTGACTTTGAAGGTTACCTGCACCTGCTGAGCCAGGTGGATGGTCGCTTTGTTGGTCGCCAGCGTATCGACAGCGACGGCCTGCGTGCGCGTCCGCTGGTGGTGGGTAACATGCTTTATGTGTATGGCAACGGCGGCAAGCTGGAAGCCCTGACCATCAAGTAAAGGTTTGACTATGCTTGGGGTAACCCCCAGGCGGCCCTGTTTCAAGGCCTGTTGCTGTAGGAGCGAGCTTGCTCGCGAAGGACGTCAACGATAACGCGGGTTTTCTGCATAAACGCGTCGTTCTCGGTTTTTTCGCGAGCAAGCTCGCTCCTACAGTGGCGGGGGCAGAAGCAGGGCATGTGGCATGTTAAATGCCGCCCCGAGCACCAGCCGCTGCCCTGCAGCGGCTTTTGTATTTTCTGAAATAACGAAGTGGAGAGCCGCATGGTTCCCGTAATCGCCCTGGTGGGCCGACCTAACGTCGGCAAGTCCACCTTGTTCAACCGCCTGACCAGGACTCGCGACGCCATTGTCGGCGACTTGTCCGGTCTGACCCGTGATCGCCAATACGGTGAGGCAAAGTGGCAAGGGCGCTCCTACATTATTGTCGACACCGGTGGTATCTCCGGTGACGAGCATGGCATGGACGAAAAAATGGCCGAGCAGTCGCTGCTGGCCATTGAAGAAGCCGATGTCGTGTTGTTCCTGGTGGACGCCCGCGCGGGCTATACCGCCGCTGACCAGATGATTGGCGAGCACCTGCGCAAGCGCAACAAGCGTTCCTATCTGGTCGCCAACAAGATCGACAACATCGATCCTGAGGCGGCCCGTGCCGAATTCAGCCCGATGGGTCTGGGCGACGCGATCCCGGTCGCCGGTGCCCACGGTCGCGGTATCACCCAGATGCTGGAAATCGCCCTGCGCGACTTCCCCAAGGATGATGTCGACGAAGAAGAAGGCGAGGAAGAGATCGTCGCTGAAGGCGAGGAAGCCAAGCGCATTCCTGGCCCGAGCGAAAAAGACGGTATCAAGATCGCTATCATTGGCCGCCCGAACGTCGGCAAGTCGACCCTGGTCAACCGTATGCTCGGTGAAGACCGCGTCATCGTCTACGACCAGCCCGGCACCACGCGCGACAGTATTTACATCCCGTTCGAGCGTAACGACGAGAAGTACACGCTGATCGACACCGCTGGTGTGCGCAAGCGCGGCAAGATCCACGAAGAAGTTGAAAAGTTCTCCGTGGTCAAAACCCTGCAAGCGATCAAAGACGCCAACGTGGTGATCTTCGTGATGGACGCCCGCGAAGGCGTGGTGGACCACGACCTCAACTTGCTGGGCTTTGCCCTGGAAGCCGGTCGAGCCCTGGTGATCGCGATCAACAAGTGGGACGGCATGACGCCGAGCGAGCGCGATTTCGTCAAAATCGAGCTGCAGCGTCGGCTGTTCTTCGTTGAGTTCGCCGATATCCACTTTATCTCGGCACTGCACGGCACCGGCGTGGGCAACCTCTACGCCTCGGTCCAGAACTCGTTCAAGTCTGCGGTTACCCGCTGGCCGACCAACCGCCTGACTCAGATCCTTGAAGACGCAGTGGGCGAGCACGCACCGCCGATGGTCAACAACCGTCGGATCAAGCTGCGTTACGCCCACTTGGGTGGTGCCAACCCGCCGATTATCGTGATCCACGGTAACCAGATCGAGAAGGTTCCCAAGTCCTACGTCCGTTACCTGGAAAACACCTACCGCCGTGTCTTGAAACTGGTCGGTACGCCGATCCGTATCGAGTTCAAGGGTGGCGAGAACCCATACGAAGGCAACAAGAACACACTGACCGACCGTCAGGTGAACAAGAAGCGTCGTTTGATGACTCACCACAAGAAGGCCGACAAGAAGCGCCGTGACAAGAAATAACGGCAGCTTTGCGTTGTAAGCGACACGCTGCAAGAGAGGGCTCCTTTGGAGCCCTTTTTTGTGCGCGGCCGTTTGTGCCTTGACCCGATGCAATTGGCGGCTTAAAACTTGGGGCTCACCTGCAGGGGCCTCCGATGATCACCAGTAAGCTGCCAAACGTCGGCACGACCATTTTCACCACTATGTCGCAACTCGCCGCTGAAACCGGCGCGCTCAACCTGTCCCAGGGTTTCCCGGACTTCAATGGCCCGCAAGGTTTGCTCGACGCAGTAGGCAAGCATATTGCCCTGGGTCACAACCAATACGCGCCCATGACAGGCTTGCCCGTGCTGCGTCAGCAGGTGGCCGCCAAGATCGCTCGCAGTTATGGCGCTACGGTCAATGCGGACAGCGAGGTGACCATCACCCCTGGTGCCACGGAGGCGATCTTCTGCGCGATTCAGGCGGTGATTCGTCATGGCGATGAAGTCATCGTGTTCGACCCCAGCTACGACAGCTATGAGCCCTCGGTGGAGCTGGCCGGTGGTCGTTGTGTGCATGTGCAACTGAGCCTGGACGGCTTTGCCCTCGACTTCGAGAGGATCAAGGCGGCGCTGTCACCGCGCACCCGCATGATTATCATCAACTCGCCACATAACCCGACTGGCGCGCTGATCAGCCGCGCCGAGCTGGACCAGTTGGCCGAACTGATCCGCGACCGTGATATTTACCTGATCAGCGATGAGGTTTACGAACACCTGGTATTCGATGGTGTGGCCCATGTCAGCGTATTGGCCCATCAGGAGCTGTATCAGCGCGCCTTCGTGGTCAGCTCCTTCGGCAAGACCTATCACGTGACCGGCTGGAAAACCGGTTACGTGGTCGCGCCGCCAGCCCTGACGGCTGAACTGCGCAAGGTGCATCAATATGTCAACTTTTGCGGCGTAACCCCTTTGCAGTACGCTTTGGCTGACTTCATGGCCGAACACCCGGAGCATGTCGAAGAACTGCCGGCCTTTTATCAGGCCAAGCGCGACCTGTTTTGCGACCTGCTGGCGCCGTCCCGCTTCAGTTTTACCCGGGTGAGCGGCACTTACTTCCAACTGGTGGATTACTCGCAGATTCGCCCAGACCTGGATGACGTCGCCATGTCCCTGTGGATGACCCGCGCACACGGGGTGGCGACGATACCGGTCTCGGTGTTCTACCAGCACCCACCCCAAGGCCAGCGCCTGGTGCGTCTGTGCTTTGCCAAACGCGAGGAGACGCTGCAACACGCAGCCGAAAAACTATGCGTGATCTGAGTGCACTGCCCAACCTGAATATCGCCCTGATCCAGACCAGCCTGGTGTGGCATGACCGTCAGGCTAATCTTGAACATTTTGAGCTGCTGCTTGAGCAGGCCACCGGCGCTGACCTGATTGTGCTGCCGGAAATGTTCACCACCGGTTTCTCCATGGAATCGGCCGCCCTTGCCGAGCCGGAACACGGCCCGACCCATCACTGGCTCCAGGCGCAGGCAGCCAAATACAACGCTGTGATCACCGGCAGCGTGATTATCCAGGCCGCCGACGGCAGCCACCGCAACCGCCTGTTGTGGGCGAGGCCGGATGGCGAGGTGCTGCATTACGACAAGCGTCACCTGTTCCGCATGGCCGGTGAGCACGATCACTACACCCCCGGCGAGCGCCAGGTGTTGTTTGAGTTGAAAGGTTGGCGCGTCCGCCCGCTGATTTGCTACGACCTGCGCTTCCCGGTATGGAGCCGTGATGCCCAGGACACCGACTTGCTGCTGTACACCGCCAACTGGCCAGGTGCGCGGCGTCAGCATTGGAACCGCCTGTTGCCGGCGCGGGCCATTGAGAATCTGTGTTACGTGGCGGCGGTGAATCGCGTCGGCACGGATGGGAAGGGCTTTGCCTATACAGGTGACAGCCAAGTGCTGGATTTCCAGGGTGAAACCTTGCTCAGTGCGGGGGAGGCGGATGGGGTGTTCCAGGTGATCCTGGATGCGGCGGAGCTGGCGGCTTACCGTACACGATTCCCGGCGAACCTGGATGCCGATAGCTTTCAGTTTGTCTGAGGCTTATCTGTCGCCTGCAAGGGCGTCATCGCGGGCAAGCCCGCTCCCACAGTTGATTGGAGTTACCTGAAAAACTGCAGTCCAAACGTGGGAGCCGGGCTTGCCCGCGATGAAGGCCCCACAAACACTACAACTCTGACGCCAAACAAAAAGGCCCCTGGATTCACACCCAGGGGCCTTCTGCATTTCAGCAGCCGGTTACGCCGCTTTGGCTTCCAACTGGCTCAGCGAGCGGTTCAGCGCACTGAACAGCGCCTTGAAGCTGGCGGTGGTGATGTTTTCATCGATACCCACGCCATGCACCGGACGCTCGCCGTTCACGCGCAGTTCAATGTAGGCTGCGGCCTTGGCATTGGTGCCCGCGCCGATGGCGTGTTCGTTGTAGTCCATGATCTCCACGCCAATCGGCAGGCCGGCCACCAAGGCTTCCAGCGCGCCGTTGCCTTTGCCTTTCCAGTGCAGGTTGGTTTCGCCCTGACCCTTGCCGGAAACTTCGACCTCGACAAAGCTGTTGCCGTTTTCTTCCTGCAAGCGATGGCTGACCAGCGCGTACGGGGTGTTGGCTTGCAGGTATTCACGCTGCAGCAAGGCGTAGATCTGCGGCGCAGTCATTTCCAGGCCCACGCGGTCGGTTTCGGCCTGTACCACCTGGCTGAACTCGATCTGCATACGACGCGGCAAGCTGATGTCGTATTCCTGTTCCAGCAGGTAGGCGATACCGCCTTTGCCTGACTGGCTGTTCACACGAATCACCGCCTCGTAGCTGCGGCCAATGTCGGCCGGGTCGATCGGCAAGTACGGCACTTCCCACAACGCATCGTCTTTCTGCTGGGAGAAGCCTTTGCGGATCGCGTCCTGGTGGGAACCGGAGAACGCGGTATGCACCAGGTCGCCCACATAGGGGTGACGCGGATGCACCTGGATCTGGTTGCACTCTTCGACGACTTTGCGCACGCCGTCGATATCGGAGAAGTCCAGTTGCGGGTCCAGGCCCTGGGTGTACATGTTCAGTGCCACGGTCACCAGGTCGACGTTGCCGGTACGCTCGCCATTGCCGAACAGGCAGCCTTCGACACGGTCGGCGCCGGCCATCAGGCCCAGTTCGGTAGCGGCTACGCCGGTGCCACGGTCGTTGTGGGTGTGCAGGCTGATGATCACGCTGTCACGACGGTTGATATGGCGACCGAACCACTCGATCTGGTCGGCATAGATGTTCGGCGTGGCGCATTCAACGGTGGCCGGGAGGTTGAGGATCATCTTGTGCTCGGGCGTCGGGTTCCAGACCTCGATCACGGCGTCGCAGACTTCCTTGGCGAACTCCAGCTCAGTGGCGCTGAACGTCTCCGGGGAGTATTCGAAAGTCCACTGGGTTTCCGGCTGTTGGGCGGCGTATTTGACGAACAGCTTGGCCGCGTTGACGGCGATCGCCTTGATGCCGTCCTTGTCTTGGTTGAACACAATGCGGCGGAACGACGGCGACGTGGCGTTGTACAAGTGCACGATGGCTTTCTTGGCGCCGCGCAGGGATTCAAAGGTGCGCGCAATCAAGTCTTCACGGCCCTGGGTCAGCACCTGGATGGTGGTGTCCTCGGGGATGTGGTTGTCTTCGATCAGGGTGCGCACGAAATCGAAGTCGGTTTGCGACGCGGCCGGGAACGACGCTTCGATTTCCTTCACGCCGACGGCGACCAGGGTCTTCCAGAAACGCAGCTTTTTCGCGGCGTCCATCGGTTCGATCAGCGACTGGTTGCCATCACGCAAGTCGGAGCTGCACCAGATCGGCGCCTGAGTGATGGTCTTCGATGGCCAGGTGCGGTCCGGGATATCGATGGTCGGGAACGCACGGTACTTCGAAGACGGGTCTTTGAGCATGCTCATCGGGAAATCCTTTGTTGTAGGGGCCGAGAAAAGGCGGCCTGCCGTGGAACTGTTATTGGGGATAAAGCTTAAAGACGAGGCAGATCGATTCAGCCTGGCAGTCGTGCGCTGACGAGGCACAGGCTGCGGTGCTGGCGGAGCTGAATGAGGGTGTGTGAGGTTTTCATGCATTCAACCCTAACCGCGGGGCGGGAGGATGGCAAGTAATCAGAAAAAATTGAGAGGATTTCTATTTTTTTGCACTTTTGAGATTTTTTATTGCGTTAATTTAATGTTTTTTGTTTTTTTGTGCTTGATGTGTTTTCTATTGCGCAATGGTCGGCTATGCAGCGGCTGGCTGCATAGCGTTCCTCTCACGAGGCGATCAAACGGTCAGTGAGTCGATGTTGTAGGCAATATTAATGTCTCCCGGAGTGTCATATATGTTCGTGCCATGCATGAATTTCAACGGCGGAGGTGGAGTATTAGGCGGTTGACTGACGAGGCTTGAGCCGCCTTTCAGGGTCGGGGTTACGGATATCCCGACCCCGCCGGTTAATTCAGCAATACCTGGGACCCCCCAGTAAGTATTCATGTGCGCGTTTCCTACTAACGCAACGTATTTTTCTCCCGCTGGGAGTTTTTCAATGATACGGGTTGCGAAGTAGTTAAGTTCTCTCAGTCGTTCGAAAAATTTAGTCGGTCTACGTTGCCAGTCTGCATAATTATCCGCATGGGAAGTCAATAGCGGGTGTTCGATGCCTACCACATTTATTCCATGCTTGTTTGCTTCGCTGATGACGTCCGCCATGGTCGGGCCGCCACTGAATTCCTGGCGATAGGCGCGATCGATCAGATAGTGCGCTTCGGAAGGTAGTACGTCCGCATGGTTTACGCCTGTAAAGCTTGGCGGATAAATGGCGCCCTCAAGGTAAAGGGTCGTGACACCGCAATCTGCCAAGCTTTTCATCTGATCGATAACCAATTGAAAAGCGGCTGGTTCGTCATGCAATTCTCCAACCACTAAACCACGTACACCTGGTTGAGAGAGGGTGTTTCGAATGGCCTCTTCAGGTGCGCTGTTGATCGTCATTATTGGCATGGTTGGCCGTGCAGGTAACCCGTTAGTTGCCAGGTCGTTGTAGTAGTTATTCACATCGCGTGTGAACCATCGCCTTAGTGGTCTGCTGACTGTCGGTCCCCCGGTAATGTCTTCAGTTGCCGTCCCCGAGAGCATGCGGTCCACATACTCATCGGAAGGTGGTGCAGTTCTGCCCCTTTTTCCTCTTCCTCCAGGTAATTCACTCAACCGCCACTCTCCGTTCCCAGCCGATTGCAGGGACGCCACGATTCTGCTGCCCCGTGGCGCCGTCGGTGGGGCATTGGGATCGATGATATTGACCTGCCCGTTGCGCGCATGAAATACCGAGTCGATCTGATAAACCCGGTTCGTACCCGTACTGTCGGTATAGCGCACATACCAACTGTCCCCCACGTTATAAGTGCCGTCGGGCCTCAGGCGCTGCTCGCTGATGACCTCGTTCGGCACGGTGTAGGCACTCAGGTCGCGGTTTGGCAGCGCGGCGGTGGTCGAAGGGCGCGTAGCGATGGTGCTGATACCGCTGCTGGTGGACGCACCTGCCAGAGGTGGGTTGGGG
Organism: Pseudomonas sp. MF7453; assembly: GCF_016405455.1. Lineage (NCBI taxonomy): Bacteria > Pseudomonadati > Pseudomonadota > Gammaproteobacteria > Pseudomonadales > Pseudomonadaceae > Pseudomonas > Pseudomonas sp. MF7453. The sequence continues at coordinate 61,934 of NZ_JAEKCN010000004.1, forward strand.
GGCGCCGGCAACGCTCTGGGACCCGAGCGCGGTGCAAGCGGGCCGGACAGACCGGTGGGTCGCAATACCGGCCGCATCGGTGCGGCGCGAAGATTGGTAATGCCTGAGGCCGCCAGGCTGAAATCACTGTAGATCGCCCGTGCCAAGCCCGGTTTTTTGATCAGGTGCGGCAATATTCTGCTATTGGCGCGCAGCGCAGTCACACCGGCTTTGCCCAGGCGAACACCTGTGGACACACCTTTGCCGACCACAGGTATCAGGTCCGCAAAGATCAAGGCCACTTCAATGCCGAACTCGATTTTGTTGAGGGTGGATTGCTTTGCCACTTCCGCACTGCTGACGGATTGATGATCAGCTCGGTCGATCACCATCTGTACGTGTTGTTTGTACAGATGATCTTGAACGTCGCCATCGATGGCTTTCAGGCTTATCGCACTGCCCAATAGCTTGACCGATGAAATTATCAGTTCGGGGGAGATCAGGTTCGAGGGGTTGTACGCCGTGCTTTTAAGCGCGTCCATAAATTGCGCGATGTCATCTTTACTGACGGGTGATTTCCTTTTCGCGATATAGGACGCCCATTCGCCTTTAGCCAGAAGGGTGTCCAGGGCGTTATGGTCCGCCACTTCACGAAAGGTGATGCCGTCGGGAGCCTTGGGGGTGTAAAGCACCAGCGACGAGTCCGTCTGATTGCCGATCACCATCACGCCTTGCACCGCCAACCCTCGGTGGACAAGGCTGTTGGCGACAATGTTTTTTCCATCGACCTGGGGGCGTGTAGCGGGATCGGGGTGCTCCATTACCGCGTCAACCCACTGCGCCGCGCGCTTGGTGGTGGTGTTTTCGTGGGCTTGTTCCTTGTAAGCGTCGGGATTGAGCTCGGCCAAAAACGCCTCTTTGAACATGGCGCCTTCCAGGCTGGCTTTCCACGCTGTACGCAATTGCGCAGCGCTGCCCGACTCGGTGTCCGTGGCCATTTCCCGTTTAAGCAGTTTGGTGTACTCGCCGCCGACATCGGTGTCATTGACCAGTTTTTTAAGGTCGTCGGTGTCCAGGGTAACCGGCTTGCCGGCCAAGTCCAGGACGGGCTCGCCTTGGGTGTCCAGCAGCCGCAAGGTCATTTTTATATCGGAAAACTTGCCTCTCTCTATGGCTGGAAAGCCACTGGGATTGTTCAACGCCAAGTCGGTCAGAGAGACGGAGTCCTGTTTGGAATAAAGGGGCTCGCCAGTGCCCCGCCCCCCGTGGATACCGGTACGAGTGTGTACCTGCACCTTTAACTGATCAGCATCGACTTTCGCGTTCGGGTACTGCTGGTTGATGGCCGCATTCAGTCTGTCGCGGGAGAAGGCTCCCAGGGACGGGATTTTTTCGAGCAGCGGCGCCAGCGTATCCAGACTTTTGTCTTGCACGCGTTCCAAATGCGAAAACACGGTTTCCTGCACCGGGGTCAGGTTCTTCAGCCACTCGGGTTGGTTTTTGTCAGCCAGTTTCGCATCTCGGGCCAGCATCGCATTGCTGCCATCGAGCAGATACGACCAGTCAGCGGCATTATCTATGGCTTGCAGTGATGTGCTGTCGAGCAAAGGGTTGAGGGTATTGCCTGGCGCCAAGGCTTTGCCCAAACCCGCATTGATTTCTGCTTGCTGGCGCCTGAGCATCCAGGGCACAGCTTCTGCCAACACATCCCCGGACGACGGCAAGACGCTGCGCATCAGGTCATCGCCGGAAAAACCATCGGCTCTGTTTTGCAGGGAGGGTGCCAGGGTTTGTAACAGCAGCTCGGCCTGAGTGCCGCCTTGGTCCAGCCGGTCGGCCAACGCCTGGCGTGCCTGCGCGGGTGTTGCAAACTCTTCGAATCCTTCGCCGGGTGTGTACAACACGACGGGGCCATTGGTGTCGTTGAGCTCAAGGGCGCGCCCATTTGGCCATGTAGGCGATGTGGCATGTGAGCCGTCGCTTTTGGTGATGAGAAACGCACCCGCCAGCATCGCTCCGCGCTCGGTTTGGTCATCGATTGTGATGGGGTACACGCCCAGGCGATCACCATGGGCGAATTTTTTTTCACGGGCATCCAGGGTGGGGTATCGCAGCGCGTCGTCGATCAGGGCTTTGCTCTCTGCACTCAGGGTTTGATCACTGAAGCGCAGGGCGGCCAGGCTCGACAATTGGCGTTTGTGCAACGTCAGCAGTTGATTCAGGGGCGACTCGTGCTTGCGCGGGTCTTCATGAACCGGGCTGGGGGTGTTCCAGTACTGTTCAATTGCCTGCGGGTATTGCGTGGCGATGCTGCGGGCGATGCTGTGCAATGTGCCTGCGGTGGCGGCTGGCATTGCCAGGTCGGCCAGGCTAGTGCGATGAGTGAATTCGACCTTTATGTCGCGTTCAGGACGCATCAGCTTGTTGGGATTGGCCAGGATATCTTGAACCGTCTTGGCCAGGGCGGTCATCAACGGTTCGGACGACGCCAGTGATTCCCGATCGCCGTCAACGCGGTAACGATTGACGCTCATTGTCTCGGCATTCAGAGGCCTGACGTCGGGAAATGCGTGTTCAAGTTGCGCCTGTATGAAGGTCTTGAAGCTCGGCTGTTGGTTGTGCAGGCGCTGCATGTCCTGCGTCAACAGGCCGTGTTCAACGGTGTAGGCTAACTGCTTGCTGGGTTTGAAGTGTTTCTCCAGCTTGGGGTAACGCATTTGCGCTCTGGCGATGCCGGGTGAAGTGGGGACAGGGGGCGTGTCGGGAGCGTAGGTGGGGGCGGGCGTTAGCTCGGGTGTCGTACCGGAATTTGTGGGTGAAGAGGAGGAGGCGGTGACTGCGGAAGTGCTCAGGGTTTGTTGTTGGAGTCGTGCTGCCAACGCTTGGGCAGGAGAGAACATAGAGTGAGTCTCACAGGTTTTAAATTTCCACTGGTCAGGTCGTGCTCATTACGCTCCGTGTAAGTTATGAGATAGGTGAGTGCTGGATGTCGGATGGTTCCTGGCGAAATTGTAAGAGGTGCGCAACAACCTGCTCCAAAGTCGTGTTCGGCGAGGCGCGCTGCTCGTGTCAGCGCGCCGTTATCAGGTCGTTCAAAGCGTTTTAAGGTAGGGGTCAACGTTTTGGTGGACTTGGTAGTCTCCCACCGTTGCATCGGCGGCGAACCGTTTTTCAGGCGCCGGACGCGGGCCGGTATGCTTGACGGCGACACTGCTGGCGCCGGGCGTTGCGTCGTATACACCCACGCTGATGGCCCCGGTTTGTTCGGCAATGCCGGGCACGCCCTGGGTGGTGTTCATATGCCTTCTACCCACCACGGCGATCCACTTTTCCCCTGGCGGGGTGCGCTGAATAACCTTGCTGGCGAAGTAGTTGAACTCTCGCAACCGGTCAGTGGTATGCCGAAGGTTGGCAACGTCATCGTCATAGGGGCGAGTTGAGTGCATCGTCAGATGTTCATGTTCGATACCTACGATTTTGATGCCGTGTTGCTGCGCGGCGACCAGCACATCCTCGCGCGTAGGCACCTCGGGTTTATAAATACGATTGCCGGGCTGCGGGGGTATGCGTGAAATTTCATCGGCTGTGTAACCTGTAAACCCATTCCATTCAGCGCCTTCCAGATAAAGGGTTGTGACACCTTCATCTGCATAAGCCTGCATGTTCTTGATCAGCATGACGTTGGTAGCAATCTGATTGTGCATCTCTCCAAATACAATGCCGTTTGAGGTGCTTAGCAGCTCACGCGCCAGTTCGCCCGGTGATGCGTTTGGCGTTATGGCAGGCATGTTCGGACGAGGTGTAGGCGCTAAGGCCTGATTGGCATAGCTTTCATTCGCCCCTTCTCTGAACCAGCGTGTCGCAAAGCGTCTGTTAACGCCTGCAGCGGTTATATCGAGGCCTCCCGAGAGCAAATAATCGGTGTAACTCATCGGCCACTCATGCAATTGCCTGCGTTCTCTGCCGCGCCTGCCGCCGGGCAGTTGGTTGATGCGCCATTCCCCGTTGCCTGCCGATTGCAGGGAGGCCACTGTCCTGGTGCTTCTAGATGCCGTCGCCGGCGCATTGGGATCAATGATATTGACCTGTCCACTGCGAGCGTGAAATGCCGAGTCGATCTGATAAACCCTGTTCGTACCGGTACTGTCGGTAAAGCGTACGTACCAGTTATCTCCCACATTGTAAGTGCCGTCGGGGCGCAAGGGGCGGCCGCTGATAACCTCATTGGGCACGGTGTAGGCGCTCAGGTCGCGGTTTGGAGTGGCAGCGTTGGTCGAGGGGCGCGTGGCGACGGTGGTTACGCCGCTGCTGGAGGCGCTCGCTGATGATGGCGCGCGCGCCGTTGTCGACGATCTGAAAACGGGGCGTAGTGGCGCGGCACGCACACCCTTGATACCTGCTGTAGTCAGTGCGAAATCAACATAGATCGTCTGTGCCAGGCCGGGTTTGCTTATGAGCTTGGGCAAAAGTTTACGGTTGGCGCGCAAAGCAACCAAGGCGGCTTTACTCAGATGAGCACCGGTTCTCGCGGCCTTGCCGACGCCTGGCAAAAAATCCAGAAACAACATGCCCACTTCGGCGCCAAACGTGACTTTATTGATGAACGATTGCCTGGCCACTTCCGCGCTGCTGACGGATTGATGGTCTGCCTTGTCGACTATCATCTGAACGTTTTGCTGATACAGATGATCCTGAACATTACCTTGTATGGGTTTGAGTACCGAGCCACCGAACGCGACCTTTATCTCTTTGACCGCTATATCCAGGACTTTGTCAGGCGCCATGGCAGTTAATGGATTGTTGGAGATATCCCTGATGGCCTCGTCGCGTTTAGCCACATCATCTTTATTGACCGGTGATTTTCTGTCCGCGATATAGGCTTTCCATTCGTCTTGTTTCAGTAAGGCGTCCATTGCTTTCTGGTCCGCTACTTCGCGAAACGCGATGCCGTCGGGCGCCTTGGGTGTGTACAGCACCAATGATGAATCGACGTTGTTGCCAATCACCATCACCCCATGAATCGGTTGCCCATAGTCGAGCAGGGCATTGGCGATAATGCTGTGGCCATCGACTTTGGGGCGGTCGGCGGGGTCGGGGTGGTCCAGAATTGCCGCAACCCATTGCGCTGCACGTTTGCTGCGCTTGTCTTCGGCGGCCTGCTCTTTATAGGCCGTAGGGCTCAGTTGCGCGAGAAACGCCTCTTTGTCCATGGCATCACTGAGGTTGGATTTCCATGCCTCGCGCAGGTCCGAAGGGGCATCAGGTGCCAGTTCTTTTTTTAGCAGCTTGTCGTATTGGCCTCCCACATCCGCAGTGTTGATCAAGGCTTTAAGCTGTTCATCATTGAGTATGATCGGCTTGCCTTTGCTATCGGTAATCGGATTGCCCTTTGGGTCAACCAACGGCAGGGTCATTGTGAGGGTGGTTTTTTTCTGGACACTTCTGGGCAAAAAGCCGGTGGGGTTTTTCAGCGCCAGATCGGTCAGTGAAAGATGTTTTTGTTCTGACGAGGTAGTGATGCGTTTACCCAGTATTGAGAGGGTCAGGTCGACAACCACCAAGTCGGTCGAGTTGTCCTGGGTTGTGGTTTCGTCTACCTGTACCTTTAGTTGATCGGCATCAATCTGCGCAGTCGGATACAGCTGCTTGATCGCCTCGTTCATCCTGTCGCGGGCGAAGTCTGAAAGAGAGGGGATTTTTTGAAGCCGTGGAAGTAGCGCGTCAGTACTTTTTTTCTCCGCCTGTTCCAGGTTGAGAAAGATGGCTTCTTGAGCCGGGGTCAGATTTTTCAACCACTCTGGTTGTTGTTTCTCGATCAGCCTGGCGTGGTAGGCCAGCAGTGCATGGCTGCTATCCAGTTGGTACGACCAGTCAGCGGCGTCGTCAATGGCTTGGATTGACGTCGGGTCTGTCAGTGGGTTACTTGGCGTAGTGGCCGTCAGTGTCTCGGTGAGCTGCTTATTGATTTCCTCTTGCTGGCGCTTGAGCATCCACGGGATACCCTCTGCCATAACATCTGCGGTCACGGGCTCGACGCGCAGGGTCAGGTCATCTCCCGAAGGCTGCTCCGCCCGGTTTTGCAGCGCCAGCGGCAGCGTTTGCAGCAACAACTCGGCGTCCGCCCCACCGTGATCAAGACGCTTGGCCACTGCTTCGCGGGCTTGGGCGGGCGTGGCGAATTCCTCGAACCCTTCCCCGGGGGTATACAGAACCACCGGCCCGTGGCTGTCGTCGAGGGCCAGGGACCGACCTTTAGGCCATGTGGGTTCAGTCGCGAAGGAACCGTCTGTTTGGGTGATGAGGAAGGCGCCCGCCAACAGTGCCCCACGTTCAGTGCCGTCATCCACGGTGAGCGGGTACACCCCAGGGCGTGCACCGTCAGCAAAGGCACTTTCCCGTTCGACCAGGGTGGGGTATTGCAGCGCTGTGTCGATCAGCTGCTTGCTCGCCGGGCTCAAGGTGCCATCGTTGGCGCGAGCGGCGGCCAGTGTTGCCAGCTGCCGCTTGTGCAGGGCCAATAGCTCGTTCTGTGGCGTGGTTCGCACCTGGGGGTTTTGCGGGCTTTGACGAGGTGTGGTCCAGAACGTCTGTTGCGCTGTCGCGTATTGGATGATGCGCTGGGCAAGCGTGTGCAATGAGTGTGCTGAGTTGACCAGAGTGGGTGGCACACCGGCGCTGCCCTGGGTGAAAAAGCCCGTGTGGACGTTGTTGTCTTCGCCTGCTTTTCCCCCGGGGTTACGTAACTGCTCCTGGATGTCTTTATTCAGTGCATCAAGAAGGGGTTCTACGGACAGCGTTTTTAGACTGCCATCGTTTTGCTTGTGCCAACGCTTGAAGGTGAGGTCGGCGGCATTAAGGTGGGGGTGGTCAGGAAACAGTGTGGCCAGTTGTTGCTGCACAAAGGTCTTGAAGTTCGGTTGCTCTTTGTAGAGCTGCTGTATCGAACGGGTAGCTTCGTTGTGTTGTTCTATGAGGCTGATAGTGCCTGAGGGGGGGACTGTGGCAGGTGGCGTCCTTGGCGAGTCGGGTAAAGGCAGATCGGCGGGTGCGTAGGTCGAAGGCGCTGCGCGGGGGCCGGTCTGGCTTTTTTCTTGCGGGGGAGGTGTTTCGGCGGGAGGGGCAAAGGCGTGATGTTGATCCAATGGGCGTTGGACTGTAGAGCTGGCTGGCGCAAACATAAAACAACCTCATCACTTAATCGAAATGTTGTCGTTACGGTCCTTGTAAGTCGCCAGTTAAGTGAGAGGGAACGGTGGGTTGGTTCCGGTTGCAAATGTAGCGATATGTCCGGCGCTCAGGGCATTGGACGGTGCTCAGGGTTGAAAGGCGCCGATAAAGATTGCCGGGTCTACCCGCGCATCGTTCAAGCTGACATTCCAGTGCATATGCGGCCCGGTCGCACGGCCCGTCGAGCCGACTTTGCCCACGACTGCGCCGCGCACCAACTGCTGGCCCACCTTCACGTCGATCTTCGACATATGGCAGAACATGCTGATAAAGCCTTGGCCATGGTCAACGAACACGGTGTTGCCGTTGAAGAAGTAATTACCAACCAGAATCACCTTGCCGTTCGCGGGCGTCTTGATCGGTGTACCGGCCGGCACGGCGAAATCCAGGCCCGAATGGGGGTTGCGCTCTTCGCCGTTGAAGAAGCGCCGCACGCCGAACTTGCTCGACAACGGGCCGTTCACCGGTTTATCCAGCACCAGGTTGCTCGGCAGGTTGGGGCTGAAACTGCGGTAAGCCTTGAGCTGCACCGCCAACTCGCCCTCGATGCGCTTGAGCTGGGCCGGGTCAGGGTTGACCTGGCTTTTGTTCTTCAGCGTGATGCGCTGTTCCGGGTACTTCTTGTAACCGACAATAAACGGCAAATTACGCCCGCCGCTGCTGATGCGCTCGTTACCAGGCTTGACCGTCAACGGGATGCCGACGATCGCCAGCCAGTTGTCCTGCTCTTTGACCACCAGCACCGGTTTGCCTTGGTAAGTGGCTTTGGGCGCCGTTGCGGACAGCCCCAGTTCGACCACGGCCACACCGCCGGGTACCGGTTTGTTCAAGGTGCGGGTGATATAGCTGTCCGCGTAGGCATTCATGGACAGGCACAGCAGTAACAAAGTCAGTAGACGTGGCATCAATCAATCCAGTAGCGAAAGGGTGACGGGGGTCAGGTGATTGTCTTCCACCCGCACTTGCAGTTGGCCTTCACCCAGGCGCGCGGTCAGGCGCTGGCCGGTGTGGGTTTGTGCGGCATTGCGAATCGCCTGGCCGCGCTCGTCCAAGAGGATGCTGTAGCCACGGCCCAGGGTCGCCAGCGGGCTGACCACCTGCAACGTCTGCACCTGGCTTTGCAGTTGCAGGCGTCGTGCCTTCAGGCCCTCGCGCATGGCACGGGGCAGGCGTTCGGCGAGGCTGTCCAGGCGCTGGCGCAGCAGCGCCAATTGGCGACCGGGATGCTGGCCGGCCAGGCGCGTTTCCAGGCGGATCAGGCGCTCACGGCGGGTATTGAGGCTGCGCTCGAAGGCGCGACGCATCCGCATGTCCAGGTCATCCAGGCGCTGGGCCTGTTGGCGCAATCGCTCGCCCGGGTGACGCAGGCGCCGGGCCATGCCTTCAAGGCGCAGGCGGCTGTGGCTCAGGCGGTTGCGCATCAGCATCACCAGGCGCCGATGCAGGTTGTCTACCTGGCGCACCAGATGGCTGGCGTCCGGTGCCAGCAGTTCGGCGGCGGCGGAGGGCGTCGGGGCGCGCACGTCCGCCACGAAGTCGCTGATCGACACATCGGTTTCATGGCCGACGGCGCTGACGATGGGCGTGACGCAGGCGTCCACCGCTCGCGCCACGGCTTCTTCGTTGAAGCACCAGAGATCTTCCAGTGAGCCGCCGCCACGGGCCAGGATCAGCGCATCGAAGCCGCGTGCATCCGCGAGTTTAAGCGCCCGCACGATCTGCGGGATCGCCTCGCGGCCCTGCACGGCGGTCGGGATCAGGGTCAGTTCAATGTTCGGCGCTCGGCGGCGGAACACACTGATGATGTCGCGAATCACCGCGCCGGTCGGCGAACTGATGATGCCGACACGCCGAGGGTGCGCGGGCAGCGGCACCTTGCGCTCGGCGCTGAACAGGCCCTCGGCGCTGAGCTTCTCTTTCAATGCATCGAAGGCCAGGCGCAGCGCGCCATCGCCGGCAGGTTCCACGGTATCGAGGATCAACTGGTAGTCGCCACGCCCCTCGAACAACGAAACCTTGCCACGCACTTTCACCGCCAGGCCGTCCTTCAACGCCTGGCGTACGCGCGCAGCGTTGTTACGAAACAGCGCACAACGCACCTGAGCCCCGCTGTCCTTGAGGGTGAAATACACATGGCCGGAAGCCGGGCGGGCAAGGTTGGAGATCTCGCCTTCAACCCAGATATTGGTGAACACGTCTTCCAGCAACACCCGCGCGCGGCCGTTGAGTTGGCTGACAGTCAGGACTTCGCGGTCCAGGCCCAGTCGGGCAAAAGGATCTTTAATCATGGCGGCAGTTTATAGGCATTCGTGCAGGGTTTGACAGAATTGCTCCACCAACGGGCTTGGCGCTTGCGCACAGGCCAGGGCCACGGTGCTGTGGCAGTCCGGGTCGGCCAGGGGCAAAAAGTGCAGGTTGGCGGGGGCGATGTCCTGCATGGATTTTGGTAACAAGGCAATACCGAAACCGGCCTGGATCAATTGCAACTGTGTGGTCTTGCGCGACATCACCCGCGCGGCCTTGGGGAAAAATCCTGCACGCATGCACAATTCGGCCGACAGATAACTCAGCCCGCCACGTTGAGGGTGGGGAATCGAGATAAACGCCTGGTCCTGGAGCTGCGCCAACTCCACCGGTGCGTCGCTGCGTGCCAATGGATGATTCGGCGGCACCGCCAGCACCAACGGCTCCGTGTACAACGGCAGCACACGCACGCCGTCGCGCTGGCGCAGCACGGGCAAGCGCAGCAGGCCGACGTCCAGGCGACCCTCGGCGATGTCCTCCAACTGGGCTTCGGAGGAGAGCTTGGCGATATCCACCGACACGCCCGGGCAGCGCTCCAGCCAGGTGCTGATGCCGTGCAATAACGCGCCGCTCATCGGCACGGTGCTCGAGTGACTCAGGCGCAGCGTGCCAAGCTGGCCATTGCCCACTTGGGTCGCCACTTCGCTGGCCTTGAGCAACTCACTCAGCAAATTGCGCGCCCGTGGATAGAACGCTTCACCGGCAGCTGTGAGCCGCGGTTGGCGTGCGGTGCGTTCGAACAATGAGGTTTGCAGCTGGTTTTCCAGTTCCTTGATCTGCCGGCTCAAGGCCGACTGCGCCACAAACAGGCGTTCGGCGGCGGCGCTGAAGCTGCCGCTGTCGGCGATTTCGACGAAGTAACGCAGTTGCCGCATGGAGATCACAAGTCATGCCTTTTTGAGATGAGTGGCCAACTTTGAAGATATTAGTCGCAACAGTCAGCAATGGCTAAAGTGAAGGCCATGTCCAACAAGGAATAATCCATGAGCCTGGTTGAGTTGATGAGTCAGTGGTCGTTCGGGGCTGTGGATTGGCTGGTGATCGGCCTGGGTGTGGTGCTGGCCTATGTGGTGTTTGGCATTGCCGGGTTCGGGACGGCCTTGGTCGCCGGGCCGATCCTGATCGTGTTTATGCCGCTGTCGAAGATTATCCCGCTGTTGGTGCTGCTGGATTTTGTCGCGGCGTTTGGCGGGCTGCTGCAAACGCGACGGGATGTGAGCAGGCCGGAGTTGCTGCGATTGCTGCCCTGCATGGCCATCGGCTGCACCCTGGGCGTGGTGTTTTTGCTCAACCTGCATTCGGACCTGTTGCTGCTGTTGATGGGGCTGTTTATCAGTGCCTATGCGATTTACAGCCTGGCGGTGAAAGTACGGCCGATTCAGCTGGCGGCTGGCTGGTCGATTCCCATGGGCACCGTTGGCGGTCTGTTTGGGGCGCTATTCGGCAGTGGCGGCTTTTTATATGCCATCTATCTTAATAGCCGATTATCCAAGGACGCGGCGCGGGCCACGCAAAGCGCGCTGATCAGTTGCAGCACGGTCGTGCGTTTGAGTCTGTTCCTGATTGCCGGGGTGTATGCAGATTTGCCGTTGTTGCTGTTGGCGGTTTGCCTGTTGCCGGCGATGTCCCTGGGGCTTTGGTGTGGGCGCAGGCTGACGATGCGGCTGTCCCGTGAGGCGTTCGTGCGGTTGGTGACCTGGTTGGTATTGGCCAGTGGTATTGCGTTGATCGGGCGGTATGTGAGTACTTGACCTGATTTTTTCAGGGATTAAGCTGCCGTCCTCCCGGGCGTCATCGCGGGCAAGCCCGGCTCCCACATTGGAATGCGATCAACTGTGGGAGCCGGGCTTGCCCGCGATGGCGCCAATAGCCACACCGCAGGACTCCCATGAACTCCCAAAGCATCCTTGTCCCGAAAATCTCCACCTTGCCCGTCCACGAACCCCGCGCCCGGGCGATTGTGCGTTGGCTGGTGCGCAAGAACATCATCAAGGAAGAACTCACCACCTGTGGGCGTACCGGCAACCGCATGGGCTACGCCCTGGCCGATGGTGCCCGCGCCGTGGTGCTGCACCCCGAGGCGCTGCCGTTCAACGAGCCGGTCAATGGCCTGGAGATCATCTACAAGCGCTGCATCTATACGCCGGCCAAGGGGTTCCTTGAAGAAGCCGGCTGCCCGGAATGTCTCAAAGAGGTCGGCGAGGCGCTGTTCGAAAGCCTGGAAGACTGGATGCCTGGCCACACCGATAACTTCACCTGCCCGCTGTGTGGGCATGAAGACGACATCAACGGCTTTCTATTCCTGCAGGAATGCGCCTTTTCCAACCTGGGCTTCATTTTCAACAACTGGGCGGAGGCGGGTTTCAAGCAGAGCTTTATCGACGAGTTTGCCGATTGGTTGGACCAGAAGGTGAGCTGGGTCAAAGTCGAGCTTTAAACCATCTATCACTATTACCAAGTTTGTCAGAGTTTTACATTGAGCCCGGCAGGGTGCATGTATATAATGGCGCGCTTCCATTTTCCCGCTCGGGAGCCCCCGCGATGCTGCGTATCAGCCAAGAAGCTCTGACATTCGACGACATTCTCCTAGTGCCCGGTTATTCCGAGGTGCTTCCTAACGAAGTCAGTCTCAAGACCCGCCTAACCCGTGGCATCGAGCTGAATATTCCCCTGGTTTCCGCTGCCATGGACACCGTCACCGAAGCCCGTCTGGCCATTGCCATGGCTCAGGAAGGCGGCATCGGCATCATCCACAAGAACATGACCATCGAGCAGCAAGCTGCCGAAGTGCGCAAGGTCAAGCGTTACGAAGCCGGTGTGGTGAAAGATCCGATCACCATCGAAGCTGACGCCACCGTGCGTGATCTGTTCGAACTCACTCGCATGCACAACATCTCCGGCGTCCCGGTGCTGCACGATGGCGACCTGGTCGGCATCGTCACTTCCCGTGACGTGCGTTTCGAGAACCGCCTTGAAGTGACCGTCCGCGAAGTGATGACGCCTAAAGAGCGCCTCGTCACCGTCAAGGAAGGTGCCGACAAGAACGATGTGCGCGAACTGCTGCACAAGCACCGCATCGAGCGCGTGCTGATCGTCGACGACAAATTCGCCCTCAAAGGCATGATGACCGTCAACGACATCGAAAAAGCCAAGGCTTACCCGCTGGCCAGCAAGGATGACCAAGGTCGTCTGCGCGTTGGCGCTGCGGTCGGTACCGGTAAAGACACGGGCGACCGCGTTTCGGCGCTGGTTGCTGCCGGTGTTGACGTGGTGGTGGTTGACACCGCTCACGGCCACTCCAAAGGCGTGATCGACCGCGTGCGTTGGGTCAAGCAGAACTTCCCAGAAGTGCAGGTGATCGGCGGCAACATCGCCACTGGCGCTGCCGCCAAGGCCCTGGCCGAAGCCGGCGCCGATGCGGTCAAGGTCGGTATCGGCCCTGGTTCTATCTGCACCACGCGTATCGTTGCCGGTGTGGGCGTGCCGCAGATCAGCGCCATCGCCAACGTCGCCGCTGCCCTTGAAGGCACCGGCGTACCGTTGATCGCCGACGGCGGCATCCGTTTCTCCGGTGACCTGTCCAAGGCCATTGTAGCCGGTGCCTCCTGCGTGATGATGGGCTCGATGTTTGCCGGTACCGAAGAGGCGCCAGGCGAGATCGAACTGTTCCAGGGCCGTTCGTACAAGGCTTACCGTGGCATGGGTTCGCTGGGCGCCATGTCCCAGGCGCAAGGCTCTTCCGACCGTTACTTCCAGGACTCTTCGGCAGGCGCCGAGAAGCTCGTACCGGAAGGCATCGAAGGCCGTGTGCCGTACAAAGGCACCCTGAGCGCGATCATCCACCAACTGATGGGCGGCCTGCGTTCCTCGATGGGTTACACCGGCAGCGCCAACATCGAAGAAATGCGCACCAAGCCAGAGTTCGTGCGGATCACCGGCGCCGGCATGGCTGAATCCCATGTCCACGACGTGCAGATCACCAAGGAAGCGCCAAACTACCGTGTAGGTTGAGCCTTCCAGCAAAACGTTAAGTAACCGGGGCTGTTCTTTCAGCCCCGAGTTGTTTCTGATTCATTAGACGAGACTGACTTCATGGCCCTCGACATTCACGCCCATCGCATCCTGATCCTCGATTTCGGTTCCCAGTACACCCAACTGATCGCCCGCCGCGTGCGTGAAATCGGCGTGTACTGCGAACTGCACCCGTTCGACATGGACGACGCAGCGATTCGCGAATTCGCCCCTAAAGGCGTCATCCTCGCCGGTGGCCCCGAGTCCGTACACGAAGCCAACAGCCCGCGCTGCCCGCAAGCGGTATTCGACCTGGGCGTGCCGGTGTTCGGCATCTGCTACGGCATGCAGACCATGGCCGAGCAACTGGGCGGCAAGGTTGAAGGTTCCGAGCTGCGTGAATTCGGTTATGCCCGTGTCGACGTGGTCGGCAAGAGCCGCCTGCTGGATGGCATCGAAGACCACATCGACGCCGACGGCCTGTTCGGCCTCGACGTGTGGATGAGCCACGGTGACAAGGTCACCAAAATGCCGGAAGACTTCCACATCCTGGCCAGCACCCCGAGCTGCCCGATCGCCGGCATGTTCAGCGACGAGCGTCGTTACTACGGTGTGCAGTTCCACCCGGAAGTGACCCACACCAAGCAAGGCGGGCGCATCCTGTCGCGCTTCATCCTCGACATCTGCGAGTGTGAAGCCCTGTGGACCCCGTCGAAAATCGCTGAAGACGCCATCGCTCAAGTGCGCGCCCAGGTCGGTACCGACAACGTGTTGCTCGGCCTGTCCGGCGGCGTGGACTCCTCGGTTGTGGCTGCCTTGCTGCACAAGGCCATCGGCGACCAGTTGACCTGCGTGTTTGTCGACAACGGCCTGCTGCGCCTGCACGAAGGTGAGCAAGTGATGGCCATGTTCGCCGAGAACATGGGCGTCAAGGTGATCCGCGCCAACGCTGAGGAGCAGTTCCTCAACAACCTGGCCGGCGAGTCCGACCCGGAGAAGAAACGCAAGATCATCGGCCGCACCTTCATCGACGTGTTCGATGCCCAGTCCAACAAACTGGACAACATCAAATACCTCGCCCAGGGCACCATCTACCCCGACGTGATCGAGTCGGCCGGCGCCAAGAGCGGCAAGGCCCACGTGATCAAGTCCCACCACAACGTGGGTGGCCTGCCTGAGGAAATGAACCTCAAGCTGGTAGAACCGCTGCGCGAACTGTTCAAGGACGAAGTCCGCCGTCTGGGCCTGGAACTGGGCCTGCCGTACGACATGGTCTACCGCCACCCATTCCCGGGCCCGGGCCTGGGCGTGCGCATCCTGGGTGAAGTGAAGAAGGAATACGCCGACCTGCTGCGTCGCGCCGACCACATCTTCATCGAAGAACTGCGCAAGGCCGACTGGTACCACAAGGTCAGCCAGGCGTTCGTGGTGTTCCAGCCGGTGAAATCGGTTGGCGTTGTAGGCGATGGTCGTCGTTACGCATGGGTTGTTGCACTGCGTGCCGTAGAAACGATCGACTTCATGACAGCGCGTTGGGCACACCTGCCTTACGAACTGCTGGAGACGGTCAGCGGCCGTATCATCAATGAAATCGAAGGCATTTCGCGCGTGACGTATGACGTGTCGAGCAAGCCGCCGGCGACGATTGAGTGGGAATGATCCCGCGTCCGGCATAGACCGGTAGCAAGTGGCATGAAACACCCCTGAAGCCCGCGTAATTGCGGGCTTTTGCGTTTTCGGCTCCGCACTATCTGGCAAGTTTTCGCATCGCCAAGCACCCCTTTTTTATGGCATGGTAGATGGTACGACCTGACCCTGATGCCATGTTCGGCGCTTGATACCATGTTGCTCCTAACCAGATGGGCATGGTATTGAGTTGCGTTAAGGTATTGATCCGTAAGGGTTTTATGGGATCAATACGATGCAGGCTGAGCATGGTATTTTTTAGAGGAAACCCGTCCTGACCATGCTGACCGATACCAAGCTGCGTAACATCAAGCCGAAAGACAAGCTCTACAAAGTGAACGACCGTGACGGTCTCTATGTAGCCATCACCCCGGCGGGGTCGATTTCATTCCGCTACAACTACTCGATCCACGGTAGGCAGGAGACCATCACCTTCGGCCGTTACGGTGTAGGGGGCATCACCCTAGCGGAAGCCCGGGAACGGCTCGGCGAGGCAAAAAAGATGATCGCCGCTGGGAAGTCACCAGCCAAAGAGAAGGCCAGAGAAAAGGGCCGCGTCAGGGATGCGGAGACGTTCGGGGTTTGGGCTGAAAAATGGCTGCGTGGGTACCAAATGGCTGATTCCACCCGCGATATGCGACGCTCGGTTTTCGAACGAGAGCTAAAGCCGAAATTTGGCAACCAGAAACTCGCTGAAATTACGCATGAGGACCTGCGAGCGCTGACTGACAGCATCGTTGAGCGAGGTGCTCCGGCAACAGCAGTTCACTCGCGAGAGATTGTGATGCAGGTCTTTCGATGGGCAATCGAACGTGGTCAGAAGGTTGAGAACCCGGCTGATCTGGTGCGGCCTACCAGCATCGCAAAATTCGAGCCGCGCGACCGGGCCTTGACTCCTGATGAAATCGCCTTGATGTATCAGTACATGGAACGCATTGGTACCGCTTCTTCGGTGCGTGTTGCGGCTAAGTTGCTGTTGCTAACCATGGTTCGCAAAAGTGAACTGACCAATGCGACTTGGAGCGAAATCAATTTCAGCGAAGCAGTCTGGACAGTTCCCAAAGAGCGGATGAAGCGCCGTAATCCGCATTTGGTGTTCCTGTCCAGGCAAGCGCTTGATATTTTCATTGCCTTGAAAACCTTTGCGGGTGGCTCGGAATATGTTCTTCCATCGCGCTATGACTCTGACTTACCGATGAGCAGTGCCACTCTCAATCAAGTGCTAACGCTGACCTATCGCCTCGCTCAGAAAGAGGGGCAGTCGCTAGGCAAGTTCGGGCCGCACGACTTGCGACGGACTGCCAGCACATTGTTACATGAGGCTGGCTATAACACCGATTGGATCGAGAAGTGCCTCGCACACGAACAGAAGGGTGTGCGAGCGGTTTACAACAAGGCCGAATATCGAGATCAGCGTCGGGCGATGCTGCAGGATTGGGCGGACATGATCGACGAATGGACGCTTAGGAGACCGCGCTCCGAGGGCTGATACCGAGCTTCATGGACTACAGAGCACATGGCGCCCGTTCGTTTGTGGCGAAACGCCCACTTCGGTGGGCTTTTTTTTGTCCCGAAACGCACGTTTTAGGGACACTTTTTTCTCTGAATTTCGTTTAAAAAAACCACCGATAAAACAAGAGATTGGGTGATTATCCCCGTCCCGAAACTGGACGTTTGACGGACGCTCAAGTGATTGATTTGTATGGGAAAATTGTCTAAAAATGCTGGAAAATACCAGAAATGTGGGGCAATAATCGAACCTCGAATGATCACGAAACGAGGTATTCGGTGTGGAGAAAGAATCGAGAAAAGTCCTGATCAGCAAGAAACAGTTGCTGGCAATGATCCCGTTGTGCGAACGCACGATCTACAACTTTGAAAAGCAGGGAAAATTCCCTCGCCGTATTGCTCTCAGCAGCCGTAAGGTCGTGTGGGATTTGGGGGAAGTCGAGGAATGGATTGATGCGTGCAAGGGGGCCGGTCCGGCTCCCCGGCCCGGAATGGGGGCCTGAATTGTGGCGATTGACTTACGGGCTGCGTTCGAGAACGAGCCGCCCACTCTAGACTTCATTTGGCCGGGCTTTCTTGCTGGGACAGTAGGGGCCTTGGTAGCTCCCGGAGCCACAGGGAAGAGCTTCTGGGCGCTGGAAGCGGCAATGGCTATCGCATGCAGCGTTGCCGGCGGTGATCTTGTTGGGCTTTCCCCCGCATGCGCTGGCCGTGTGGTCTATTTCGCTGGGGAAGACCCGGAAGTTGCATTGGTGCGCCGCATCCATGCCATAGGCCAGCACTTGAATCAGCAGGCACGCGAGGCCATTGCGAAGAACCTCATCCTTGAGTCGATCATGGGTAAACGGCTGAACGTCATGGATGACCGGCATCTTGTCCGTATCACCGAGTTTTGCGAGGGTGCCCGGTTGATCGTGCTGGATACTCTAAGCCGAGTTCACGACCGAGACGAGAACAGCAACGGCGACATGTCGCGGCTTATCGCCACGCTTGAGCACGTCGCTACCAATACCGGGGCATCAGTCCTGTACCTGCATCATGTCAGCAAGGGCAGCGCCCGCGAGGGTCAAGCCGATCAGCAGCAGGCAGCACGAGGTGCGTCCGCTCTGATCGACAACGCCCGCTGGTGCGGCTTCGTCGCCAAGATGACTGAGGAGCAGGCCAAAACTCTCAGCGACCGCAGCTATGATCGGCAACCCATCGGTAATGACCGAAGAGGTTTCTTCGTTCGTTTTGGTGTTAGCAAACAGAACTACGATGCCACTCCGCTCGATCAATGGTACAAGCGCCACGACGGTGGCGTGCTTGTGCCGGTGGAATTGGAGGCGGTGAAGAGGGAACGCGCTTTGCACGTCGTAAGTGGGAATGACGATGAGCGGTGGTAACGCCGTAGTCCCCACCAGTACTACCGCACTGGCCCGATTGAGGATTTATCAGCCTAGCCAGCGCCCACAGCATCGCCAAGGCGATTGGCTAGATACATCATTTGGGCGTTGTCGCGTGTTAGGTAGACTAGGCCAGAGACACGCCGATACTGTTGAAGCAGTCTTGTATTGCGCAGAACGGCAACGCCCTGTCTCAGATGGCGGTGTGGAACTTCTGGTAGATCCCGCTCAAGTGAGAAAAACAATTTCCGACAGCCGCTATAGCTTCACACAGATTGAGAAATTGTTTGTGGAACTGCGCGCTGCAACGATTACGATTGAAACACCCCAATTTGATTTTCCGATAATTGGCGGATTGATCGACCACGTTATTCCTTCGTCCAAGACACGACCCGATCCCCTAACTGGGGGGCAGCGTAATTTATGGCGTGTTCGCCTTGGTGTCGCACTGGTGATGCTGCTAGAGCATGACTTGAGTTTGTTCTACGACCCGGCCCCAATTGCTCGCCTTCAGCATGGCATCAGCCAAGCGGTAGCGCGGCACGTCTTGAGCCACAAAGTAGAGCCGACAGGCGGTTGGTACCTAGACACCGTTATTGTGGCGGTTGCCGGACAAGCCTCAAGTCAAGACATGCGCAATGCGAGACGTAGGCTCAAAGAGGAAGCTGAAGATTTACGGAAAATTGGGCTTGTGCTCGATGGTGATCGCATTAAGAAAAGCGGTGCTTAAAACACCTAAAGCGTGCCACACCCGCCCGATGGCGTGTCACACCCGCCCGGTAGCGTGTCACACCCGCCCGAAACGTGCCACATCCGCCCGGAGTTAGCAGGATATTCAGGATATTCAGTCCTGCGCGGCACAGCCCGCGCTTTAGGCGCGGTCCGGCCTTGCCGGTCGGCCTACGGCCGTTGGACACCAAAAAGGAAGAGCTAGGGGCCGTCCGATCTCTTTGGACTCGCCAGAACGCCGCAGGAGCCGTCAAAAACGCTTTTTGGGCGTGCGGTGATTGCTAGGGTGCGCAAGGCCCCATAATCGCTCAGAACGCAGCGCAGGGCATCACAGGGCGTGTGACGGACGGAGTTGAGACAAGTTCGTGCGTATTACTAATAGCGGAGCCCCGTGTGGTTGTTCGTCGCAGCCAAGAGTAGCCCCATATGAAGAGCAAAACCCCGCACTAAGGCGGGGTTGTGTGGGTCCGGTCAGCGATCACTGCTTGCCGGGACTCTCTTGCTTCTGTGCTTCCTGCGCGGCCTGGATGGCCATCAACGCCTGCTGATTCAGGGCTGCGTTATTCTTGCTGCCCAGCAAAGGTAGGCGATTGATAGCCTGTGCTCCGGCAAACATGCGATAGGATGCCGACAAGGCGAGCGGGCTTACTCGAAGCTGCAAAGCCGTGTACTGGCGATCCAACCTATCGAGCTGCGGCCCGTAGCCCTTGCTACGCAGCCATCGACCGAGCGTCCACATGCAGATGGCTAGCGTCGATGCGATTACTACGAATCCAGCGAACATCAGTATGTCCTTCATGGTTATTTCTCCGACGTGTCGTTGTTTGAGGCCGTGCCGGGCACGTTGAGCGAGGCTAGGCGACTTGTAGCGGGGCTTTCGTCCGAGGATGGACGGATGACGTTAGATTCCGTTTGTGCAGCTTCCACGGTTGTTTCCGCGCCATTGGTTGGAACGGGCGAGCTGGCACCGTCGGGAACAGGCGGCGAAGATCCTGCACCAAGAGATAGAGAGTGCGCATTCTCCATGCCTGGCACTGCCATCGAGGTCATCACACCGATCGCTTTTGCGCTAGCGTTGGCCGCTTGGGAAAAGCCGTTGCCAGAACCAACGACTCCCCCTTTTGGTGCCCCTTGCTGGTCTTTGTCGTCGTTGCCCTGCGCCGCTCTCCCGGCCTGCTTGGTCGCCTGCTGGACACCACTGCTAGGCTGCTGCGGAGCCGTGCCCGGTGATTGAGGGGCGGCGCTGCCGCCTACGCGGGCACCGGCCGACGACGCGCCTTGTGCGGCCGCGTGGCCGCCCGTGCTCGCGCCGAGGCCAGCGGCCGCACCGCCGTGAGCCGCCGCCGCTGCGGGCGCACCACCACCGGCAAAACTGGAATTGATCGCAGAAGCCAGACCGCCGCCGCCAATCCCACCTGCACCCGCTACACCGGCCCCAGCAGCGCCGCCAGTACCGGCAGCGCCAAGAGCACCGGCAGCAGCCGGAGCGGCCGCCCCGGCCGTGGCGATGGTGGCAGCCGCCGCAGCTGCCCCGGCTGCCCCGGCCACCGCCATCCCGCCGATGGCCGAGCCACCACCCATGGACGTGCCGCTAATCATGCCGCCGATCAGGTCAGGAATAGTCTTGGTCAGATAGCAGCACACCAAGGCCAAGCCGACCATCGTCATCAATGACGCTTCATCATTGGTGTAGGCCGCTAACCACTGCTTAGCCGACTGTACAACCAGGCCGACAATCAGAGTCAATACAAATAGCTTTGCACCAATCGCGACGGTGAAACGCATTGGCGCAATTGCAAATTCCCGCGTCCATTGCGAGCCACCAAAGCCCAAGAACAGCACGGATGCGTTGATGATTACGTAGGCCTCTACGAGCGTGACAAACATGAATGCAGCGATGAATGCGAAACACGCCAACACAAGAATTGCGCATACAGCGATCAGAAGTCCCTTGGCTGGAGAAAATACTGAAATGCCCTCTACCATTGTGCGGCCAAAATCCAGCGCAACTGCAAGCATATCGCCGGGTTCTAATGCACGCCCGAGCCCGCTCGCTGATGCCGCTGCATCGCGGAAACTATCGACGATGGCCGTTGACCACTCCACTGAGTACTTCATGACTGCAAGGAAGAAACCGATCACCAGCACGAAGCGCAGCAGCTCGCCGACAATCTCGCCGAAGTCGGCTTGCTTCATTACCAGAGGCATGAACGTCCAAATAAACTGTATCGAGGCCAGCAGCCAGAACAGTCTGATCGCATAGTCATACAGCTTCGCTGACCACTGGTGCGACTGTTGCAAAACTAGGTCGAGTAGGCCCTGAACCGATGTATCGGCATGGGAAAGGTCGGTCGCGGCCACAGCATTTCCGGCCATGAACACACTCGCCAAGGCGAGAAACAACAAAAGACGACGATCCATAGCTAGTACCCCTTCACACCGCCGCGAGTGTTCGGGCGCGCCTCAAACGACGCATCTGCGTCACGCTTTTGCCGTTGTTGCTCAGCCATCGCAGTACATTCGATGTTGCTTTGAACCACCACGGTAACCATGTAACCGGTCAGTGCGGACCCGGCGCACATCAACGCGATTAGCCATTTCGAAATAGTCATTCTCAGTACTCCTTCACGCCGCCGCGTGTATTTTTCCGCGCTTCAAACTGCTGTTCAGTCGCTTCGCTAACGGCCTGCCGGTCGCCTTGCTGGGCCATGTAGTTGCCCTGCATGTTGATTTGAGTGGCCATCAGATCCCGCAGTTTTTGCAGTTGCTGGACGTTCTGCGAGGCGATTTCGTTGCCCGCCTGAATAGCTTGCATGCGGCCTACGGCTGACTGCGAACGGGCCACCATGCGAGCAAGCTGGGCGTCTTCAGGCTCGAACGTGCTGGTATTGAGATTTGCCGCTTCCATCGCCGTCTTCACGTTGTCGCGGCCCTGTTGCGACCACTTTTGATAGCGATCCTGCGCCGGGACCTCTGCCGAATTCGCTGCTTGATTCAGGTAGGAATCGAAGCCGGGGAAAGCCGTGTTGAACTGCGAATCCATGTTTTGGATTTGACGGCCCAAGGCCTGCGAACGGTTGTAGATGTTGACCACGCTTTTCAAGTCAGCCGCAATGCTGCCAAACATCGAATCGGGCAGGCCCGTGCCCTGCGTGACCATGTTTTGGTACTGCTGAATCTGCGTTTGCAGTTGCTCGGCAGTGTTCAGCGCCGTGTTGACCTGTTCGGCGTACTCGAACATCTGTTGATAGAACGTCGAGCAGTTAGAGCAGTAGATGGCGTAAGCCGGTGCAGGTGTGATGTAGAGGCCTACACCAAGGCCTGTGGTTGCCATTGCCACAGCTAGCGCCGCGCCTCGGCCAAATACCCGAGCGACATAAGCTGACGTTTTTCGCGATTCCATTTCCATGCCGAATACCTCACTTTGTCGTAATCTGAGGTCTGATTATTGTCCGATACGGGGTGGTTTTGAATATGCGGATAGATACTTATCCGCATAGATTTCAATGACTTGCGTCCGGAAACTGTCCGTCAATCATCCTTTGCAATGATGCCAACCATCTGACTTGTCTAGGGTTTTTCTTTCATGAGGAAGATTACTTAGCTGTCCGGTTTGATGCTTTTTGCGGACAAAAAAAAGCCCACCAAAGTGAGCTTTTGATAAGTATGTGCGCGGCGTCAGTGGGCCGCGTAATAAGGATTCTGAGCGCGATAAAGGTTACGTTCAGTCTCAGGGATGTGCAGCGTCTCTAGGTGCCACTCTTCGAGTGAAGAAGCTAGCTCGGCCGCAATGCGCTGGGCTTCCACAACGGGCTTACTAGATTGCCCGCTGGCTCGACCTAGGCAGGCTTGCAGTTCATTGAGTTGATTGGCCAAAGCGCTGATGCGGTGAGCTGTCTTCATGATCAATTCCTCTTGCTGATCCCTTCCACGATTCTATCGAATTCTTCCCGGATCTGATCGTCCGTAAGCTCAAGATTAACCAATCCTGATTTTATTGCAATTCTCCCGATTCTTTCTGCTGCTTCATTGTCGAGCTTTGCGAGCCTTGCCTTAGCCATCTCTAGCTCAGAAAGCGCGTCAGCTCGTCGCTCGGAAAGGGTTTTTCTAGCCAATTTTAGTGCTCCTTTTTTGGTGCCATTTCGGCCTTAACCTATTGTGCATCAGGGAGATTTTAGCGACCGCTGGAATTTCTGACCACATCAGGATTGGCATCGCTAAGAACGAAGCGCGGCCACGGCATGTTGGTCGCCACCCCTGTGCTTTCTCCGCCCTGTTTGATCCGTTCAGTTCAATTTCGTCGATTAAGTAAGTTCAAGGCAATTTTAGGAAATTCCTGCTTAGATTAATGCAACTCTAGGCAACTAAGGAAAAATTAACGAAATTCAAGGAAACTCAAGGCAACTTGCGTTACCAAAACGGCCATTAGCATTAAATTTCTTTGAGTTGCACTCAGACAGACGGCAAGATGTGTGTTGTGGGCCTACGCTGCTTCGCAGCTACGACCCCCACCACAGCCCCTTACTCGCCTGCGGCTCGACGGATCTTGCTCTGCGAGGCTCACCATCGCTGCCGCGACTGTTGAAAAGCTTGAGAGGTACAGCATGGAGAAAGAGCAAAAGCCCACCCCTCGACGGAAGCTGCCGCCGATCAAGGTATGGGTGTCGGAAGACGAGCGCGCAGAGATCGAGGACAAAGCTCGCCAGGCCAACATGTCGTTGTCCGCCTACCTGTTGGCGGTCGGTCGTAACAGCCCTATTCGATCCGTGGTTGACCTGCTAGCAGTTGCTGACTTGGCCAAGGTCAATGGCGACCTTGGCCGGGTGGCCGGACTACTGAAACTTTGGCTCGCGGAGAAGCGCGGACAAGGCGCAAGTCCAATGGATGTGGAAGCGATGATGAATGACTTTCGTAAATTGCAGAGCGAGGTGCTTTCCATCATGTCACGCGTCGTAAGATGACTGCTGTACGTGTCGTCTGACACAAAGCAAAGTTCAGCTTCGCACAGTCATGCCGTATCAATGCGGCCAATCGAGCGCCTGATGTTGGATTGATAGGTGGTTAGCCAACGCATCGAAGGTTCGTTCTGCGGCATGTTGCATGCATCGACGGAAGCATTGGTTGGCAGCACGCCCTATGTCGAGGCACGCAGTGCTGCGACCTCGATTCATCGGTGATGGAACTGATGAGGCGGGTGACGGCTGTGGTTAAGGTGAGTCGTGAGGCTTTCAGGGCGAGATTTGTGGTGGTTGAAGCCCGAGCACGGGAGGCGCGCACGAATGGTTGCCTTGTACCGCTTGGTGATGGAGATCGAGAAGCAAATCATGTGATTTGGTATAGACTGGATTGCACAATCCAAAATGCGAATCGGTAAGCATTGTCGAGGCTTAAATGAAAAAACAACATAGGAAAGATCGAGGCCACGATGAAGTTATGGCGGAGGCGTTTGACTCTGATCCAGAATACGCGATGAAACTTGCTGAGGAAGTTTTGCGTGATGGCGAACAAGGAGAGATTGAAATTCTGCGTCGGCAGATCCCAATAATTCCAGAAAAATATCAAGAGCAATGATTTTAGTATCGCTCTATCAATAGTTTATTCAAGGGGGAAACATGGCAGTTCCTGTGCACCATAGGGGTCGCAACGCATATCATTTCACATCGATACAGAATCTTGAATCAATAATTGATCACGGTATTTTTTCGACCAATCAAAAAATTGCTCGCGGCATTCTGCACGTTAACGTCGCTGAGGAAGGAATACAGAGGCGTCGGGCGCTTATGCAAGTGCCTGGAGCCAACGGGCGGTGTGTTCATGATTATGTACCATTCTATTTCGCAAAGAAAACGCCTATGCAGCAGGCGGTGCTCTATAAGAAGAACGTAGATCAGCAGTTCATCATTTACCTTTCCGTTTCGGTTTTGCTGATGGAGACAAGAGCTGGGGCCTATTACACAAGCGCGTCTGCAAATACGGACGTTCCCCCAGCTTTCTTTTCTGGAAATCATCAGTCTGATCAGCTCGACCAACTAGATTGGCAAACTATCGATAACAATCGGTGGGGATATGACGACGATGCTCAGAAGCACCGCAAAATGGCGGAGCTTTTGTTACCAGATCATGTCCCATTGTCTGAAATTAATCAGATAGTTACATTTAATCGCAGCGTGTCTGACTGTGTTAGGCAAATTTTTCAGAACAAAGGGGTTGTTCCGCCGAACATTGTGGAGGCGGGAGGGGAGCATTATTATCTAGAGCCTGGTAACTGGAATGCTTCTTTGGTTACAGGGCCTTTTTTCCTCAAGCGTTTTGTAGATGAGGCTATTTCTCATGTGGTCTCATTTCAGCGTCAGGTGATGCCGAAATTCCAGACCTTAAGTGACGCCTTGCGTGCTATTCGCGCTAACTTCGCGGCCATCAGAGAGCTAGAAGATATCGATGGTCTCGGCGCGAACTACGGGCCACATCGCGAAGATGTTGGCGCTCATTCTCGACGTGTTTCGGGGCTGGTGCTGAACTCACCCGAATATATTCAGTTGGACCCTATCCATCGTGAGGTCTTGGAGCTTGCAGCTTATCTCCACGATATAGGCAAAGGGCCCAAAACACGCTGGCCCAATAGCTTTATGAATAAGGCTGATGGTGAACATCCCAAAAAATCCCTGCCTATGTTGAAAAGAATTTTGACTGAGGATTTGCCTATTCTGCCACCAGATATAGTCCGAAAAATTATAATGCTGGTGACTTATGATGACCTACTGGGTGAGATTGTTGCTAAAGGTCGGGACAAAAGTCAGTTGTTCGATATAATTACTTGTCCTGAAGATATCACTATGTTGGTGGCTTTGAGTAAGGCTGATATTGGTGCGTTAAATCAAATTTGGTTGATGCAAGTCTCTGCTGGAATCGACGCCCTCAGAGTTGAGGCTCTTCAAAAATTGCAAGGTAATATTTAATGATAGAGTTTGTTTCCGGAGATTTTTTCGATTTTGATGCGGATATCATGATCAATACAGTCAACTGTGTTGGTGTGATGGGTGCAGGTGTGGCGCTCGCATTTAAGAAAAGATTTCCTGAAATGTTCGATGACTATGCTGAGAAGTGTCGTTCGGGCATTATTCGCCCCGGCCTGCCTTCCGTTTGGTTGCAAAAGGATATGATCTCGAAAGACATCGAGATCATAAATTTTCCGACTAAAAATCATTGGAAGAATCCATCTGAGTATCATTATATTGATGATGGGTTGGAATGGCTTTCTAAGTATCTTGAAGATAAGAGTGGAAAAGTAGTAACTCTTCCGGCCCTAGGCTGTGGTCATGGTGGTTTGGACTGGGACAGGGTCCGATCCATGATTGCTGAGAAGCTAAAAAACTCTCCTGCGCATATATATGTCTTTGAGCCCTTCGATTCAGTGAAAGCGGGCAATGTCAAAGCTTCGGAGCCTGACTATGAGCAACTGCTTGGTTCGGTTGGGGCTGGGGTTGTTAAATATGCGTCGGACGCATACCCGGAAAAGTTGCGCATCTACACCAAGAAGGATGTGTATTACTATCCAAAACAGCAAAATAAATTTAGATACGATTTTTCAGTTGTATGCAGCAGCAAGCCTGACTTAAGCGAGATAAATGCTATACGAAAGTTTGTTGATTTTTGCGTTCTCGAGAAGTGCAGTATTTTGTTGGGGGGGACAGCCTTTGAAAAAAAACTCGCGCTTGAACTTTCGACCCAAGGTGTAATTTGCGGCTGTGTTCTCCCATCCGGAATCTACGAGTCCATAAAAAAAGTATCGTCATCAACGCGAAAAGAAAAGCCTAATCTTCTCTCGATAGGTAATCCAGTAGTTGCCTTCGATAAGAAAGAATTTATGCCTTCTGTTTTTGCGAGGATGTATCTTTCTGAGAAGGTGGTGTTTTTCGCTAGCAAGCTTGCTTGGTTGGAAAAATATAAGAGTCAACTCAAGCGGATTTCTGTAGATGCGTATTACTGCGTTTCTGAAATCAGCTCACCAGAGGATATAAAGGCGGTATTAGACATTCGGGCAAAAGGATTTGACTTGGATATGCCCCTAACAAGCGTTTTCGCGGATGATATTCACAAGTCTGATGCGGCTAAGGGGGGGGGGGCGAACTCTGCTTGATCTCAGCTTAGCCAAAGTCGAGCATGGTATCGATCATGGTACTTTATGGTCTTGCATTCATAAGGTTCTGATTTTTATCGTTTTTTTATAGATTAAAATAATTGAGTGGGAGTGACCCCTACTTGCAATAAAAGACGCCCGCTTAATAGCGGGCGTTTGCTTATAAGACCTATCTAGATGTCCCGCGCACAGATCTGACGTGATGCTGTTACTCAGTTAATTCGGCAATTGCATCGAGAGTTGTGACCTGCGTTTCCGACAGTTGGAGATTCGTTGCTTGAAAGTTTTCTCGAAGGTGTATTGGAGATGACGTTCCCGCAATTACCAGAATATTGGGAGAGCGCTGAAGTAACCACGCCAGAGCAACTTGTTTTGGTGTGGCCCCCAGCTCTTCAGCCACCTGAGAAAGCCGCGACGATTGCAGCGGAGAAAAACCGCCCAGCGGGAAAAACGGCACATAGGCCACGCCTTCATCTGCCAGCGCGTTGATGAAATGGTCATCGTCTCGTTTGATCAGGTTGTACTGGTTCTGCACGCAGACGATCTTGGCTATTGATTTGGCCTCAGCAAATTGGGCTGGGGTGACATTGCTGAGGCCGATATGGCGGATCACGCCTTGTTGTTGCAACTCGACCAGCACCTGCAGCGGCTCCAGAGGTGATCGATCATCCGGACCATGTGCACTACCCAGCCGCAAATTGACGACGTCGAGAGTTTCCAGGCCAAGACTGGCAAGGTTTTCATGCACTGCCCGCTTGAGACCGTCCGGCGTTAGATCAGGCGCCCAGGACGCATCTTCACCGCGTACGAAACCGACCTTGGTGATGATCGTGAGGTCTTTCGGATAAGGCGACAGTGCTTCACGGATCAGTCGATTCGAGACACCACGGCCATAGAACTCGGCGGTGTCGATGTGATTTGCACCCAAGGCAATTACCTCGCGCAATACCGCCAGCGCGGCTTCTTTATCGCGCGGTGGCCCCCATACGTGCGGGCCGGGTAGCTGCATGGTGCCGTAGCCCATGCGCTTGAGGTTCATCGTTGTGCCGGCAGGTGTGAAGGTTCCGCCAAGGGAAGAAGTGGTCATCGGATGTTCCTGTAGATGGACTGATGGTTTTAGTGCGGGAGAACGACGACCTTGCCGCGTGCCCGACCCGATAGCTGGTGTTTCCATGCCTCGTCGAAACGCTCAAAGGCGACAGTACGGTCTATGACGACCTTCAGATTTTGCTCTGCGACTATCGTGACGAGTTCGCCGAGACGTTCGATGAAAGGCTTGGCGTAGAACATGCTCGCCGTTACCCTGTGTTCCCGTGCCTCTGACTCGTCGGGTGGCATGACGGTGGAAACGAGCCGCCCGCCGGTACGCAGGGCTCTGTAGGATCGACTTTGGGTTTCGCCACCGACCAAATCGAGCACCACATCGACGTCACTGGTTAAGCGCGTGAAATCTTCGTTCTTGTAGTCAATGACTTTCTGAGCGCCCAGGGCGGACGCTATTGCCAAGCCATCACCCGAGGCGGTTGCGATCACCTGTGCGCCTGCCACACAAGCGAACTGGACGGCAAAGCTGCCTACGCCCCCTGCGCCAGCATGGATCAACACCGTCTCGCCGGCTTTCAGCCCGGCGTTGGAAAACAATGAATGCCATGCGGTGATGCCTGCGGTAGGAATCGCACTTCCTTGAACTGCCGATAGGGTGCTGGGTAGAGGCACACATGCGCTGGCGGGTGCCACGGCGAAATCCGCAAGACCGCCACTTGTTCCCGCGTCGACGCAGGCAATCACCCTGTCGCCGACATTCCATCGTGTGACAGCCTCGCCGATGCGCTCAATGGTCCCGGCGAAATCGGTGCCGAGGGTTATCGGTAGATCAATCTTGAAAAATTGACGGGCGACCCCTGATGCCACGAGGCCGTCGAGAGGGTTGAGAGCAGTTGCCTCTACGCGTACGAGCACTTCTTCTGGACCGATATCAGGCGTGGGGATGTCCTCTATGAGAGGGGAATTTGCGAATCCATGGATGCGTATGGCTTTCATTGGCTGGGTCCCACTTGGACGTAGCAGGGTTTGCTGATAAATTTTGCACTTGGTGCAAAAAATATATTGCACTCAGTGCATTTATGCAACCCTGGAGACTTGAGATCAAACGCATGACACGCGAGCACAAGGACAAAGAGGGCGTTCGCGAACGCAAGCGTCGAGAGATGTACCGTCGCATCACCGAGGTAGGTCTGAAGCTGTTTTCTGAACGCGGTTATGAAGGGACGACGCTGGATGCGA
Organism: Pseudomonas sp. MF7453; assembly: GCF_016405455.1. NCBI lineage: Bacteria > Pseudomonadati > Pseudomonadota > Gammaproteobacteria > Pseudomonadales > Pseudomonadaceae > Pseudomonas > Pseudomonas sp. MF7453. The sequence continues at coordinate 91,184 of NZ_JAEKCN010000004.1, forward strand.
TTGCCGAAGCGTCGGGTATCGCCCGTCGCACGTTCTTCCACTACTTTGCTTCGAAGGAGGAAATCATCCTGGCTTGGCAAAAATCGCTGCCGGATGAGCTAGGCGCTGAGATCCGCAAGCAGGGCGTGAAAGCATCCCCACTCGCTACCACTCACGCCGCGATGATTGCTCTGGCTGCACACATGCATCCGGATGTGGCGGTGCTGATTGGGAGGATTGTGCAGACTACGGAACAGCTTCAGCTCGGCAACCAAGCCAAGTTTCTGCGAATGGAGTATGCCGCTTATGAAGCCCTGTGCGAGCTATGGCCGGGTGTCGACCGGCAACCAGGACTACGTCTGGCGGCAATGGCCAGTGTCGGCGCGCTGCGTCTTTCCGTCGAAACCTGGATTGCCGATGGCTGTCAGCGAGCGCTTGCTGAGCATCTCGAAGCCAACTTCAGGAGCCTTAAAACTGAGATGAGTGTTTACTAAAAAACAATGGTATTTTTCATGGTTTGGGAAGCAAAGATGCCTTATGGGCTTCGGTTTTAAGGGCCTGTGGATCCCTGTTGATAATAGAGTGGGAATGATCCTGCAATAGCAGGTGAGTGCTGAATGACAAAACCCCGGCCACGTGCCGGGGTTTTGCTTTCTGTGTCGCCCGTTGAGCCCGGTGCATGGGGAGCCGCTATTGAGGGGCGTGGGCGCTTTTCAAACCGTCAGACCCAAGCCCGCGCGTAGAATTCACCGCCGCGCAATATCCGAAAAGTAAAACTTATCCAGCGTATGCCGCGACTCGGTGTACTCGAACTGCCTCCCGTCCTGCAAAAACGTCTGGTTACTCACCACGATCACATGGCTTTGCCCATCGAGGTCCAGGTGCGCCTGGTCGTCTTTGCTGCGCGGCAGGGCTTCGATGGTGCGCTGTGCATAGCTGATCTGCAGCTCCAGCGTTTGCTCGATAAACGCGTAGATCGACTGCTCGGCAATCGAGCGGTCCAGGCCGGGGATCAGGTCGGCGACGAAGTGGTTGATGTCGAGAATCACGCGTTTGCCACCGATGCGCCGTACACGTTTTACACGGGTGATGAGCGTGCCGGGCTCGGCTTCGATGTGTTGCAGCAGGGAACCTTCCAGAGGGATCTGGGTGAATTCGACGACGTCAGTGTGTACGTCATCGCCCAGGTCGGCGTGGGTCTCGTGGAAGCTGACGATACCGCCCAACTGAAACTCGATCGGGTTGGGCGATAGCACGAAGGTGCCCTTGCCATGGATTTTTTGCGCAAAGCCACGCTCCTGCAACTGCTCGATGGCGCGGCGCACGGTGCCACGGCTGGCCTGGTAGGCGTCCATCAGTTCAGTTTCGGAGGGAAGGCGCGTGCCGCGTTGCAGGCGCTCGGTGGTGATGCTGGCAAGCAGATCCGTATAGATCTGGTTGTATTTGCTCATGGCGATGGCTCTATGCCCGACTTTTATGCAGGAGGACTGCGGGTTCAAGGCAGGAACCTTAGTGGCAGAGGTGGGGTTTGTCCATTGGACAGCCGTACAGGTGTGGGAAAAATCTGACAGCAGGCTCCCACGCATAAACAAAAGTGTAACTCGTACAGACGAGTTGTTGATTTAACTCGTACAGACGAGTACTTTTCTTCCTCGGCGTGCTGCCAATGACTGCCACCCATAAAAACAATCACAGTGGAAAACGAGCATGAGCCACGACTATTCGTCTACTGCCCGCGAGATTCTCGAGCATCTCGGGGGCCGCGATAACCTTGAACAAGCGGCCCATTGCGTGACCCGCCTGCGCCTGGCGCTCAAGGACCCCAGCCTGGTCAACGGCAATGCGTTGAACCAGGTCGATCTGGTCAAGGGCTCGTTCTTTACCGGCGGCCTGTTCCAGGTTGTGATCGGCCCCGGCGAAGTAGAAAAGGTCTACGCCGCCCTGCGCGAACTGACCGGCCTGGCTGCTTCAACCATTGCCGACGTGAAGAAAGCCGGCGGCGACAAGACCAACCCCATGCAGCGCCTGGTGCGGGTGTTCTCCGATGTGTTCATGCCGATCCTGCCCGCGCTGATCATCGCTGGCCTGTTGATGGGCGTGAACAACCTGATGGGCGCCAAGGGCATGTTCATCGAAGGCCAGACACTACTGGAGGCTTACCCGAACCTGGATGGCCTGTGGAGCCTGATCAACCTGATGGCCAACACCTCGTTCGTGTTCCTGCCGGCGCTGGTGGGCTGGTCAGCGGCCAAGCGGTTCGGCGGCAGTGAAATCCTCGGCATTGTGCTGGGGCTGATGCTGGTGCACCCGGACCTGCTCAACGCCTGGAACTACGGCAAGGCGGTCGCCGGCCTCGACGGCCAAAGCCTGCCGTACTTCGATATCTTCGGCTGGTTCCAGATCGAGAAGGTGGGTTACCAGGGGCAAATCCTGCCGATCCTGATGGCTGCCTTTGTCATGAGCGTGATCGAGAAGTGGCTAAGGGCGCGGGTGCCGAATGCCATTCAATTGCTGGTGGTGCCGATCACCACCATCGTCGTCACCGGCGTGCTGGCCCTGGCGATCATTGGCCCGGTGACGCGCCACCTCGGCATCCTGATTACCGAAGGCCTGGTCACCCTGTTCGAGATTGCACCCATGATCGGCGGGGCAATTTTCGGCCTGCTTTACGCTCCGCTGGTGATCACCGGCATGCACCACATGTTCCTCGCCGTCGACCTGCAGTTGATCTCCACCCAGGGCGGCACCTTTATCTGGCCAATGATCGTCATGTCCAACCTGGCCCAAGGCAGCGCTGCATTGGGTGTGTTCTACATGACCCGCAATGCGCGGGACAAAAGCATGGCGTCCACCTCGGCGATTTCGGCTTATTTCGGCATCACAGAGCCGGCGATGTTCGGGGTCAACCTGCGCTTCAAGTTTCCGTTCTACGCCGCGCTGCTGGGCTCGGCGCTGGGCAGTATTTTCTTGTCGCTGAACAAGGTCACGGCCTCGGCCATCGGCGTCGGTGGGTTGCCCGGGTTTATCTCGATCGTGCCGAGTGCGATTCCGATGTTTGTGATCGGCATGGTCGTGGCGATGGTCGTGCCGTTTGCGCTGACGTGCATGTTGAGCATGAAGATCATTCGGCCTGGTTACCGCGTCGCCTGAAGATCGCTATCGCAGGCAAGCCAGTTCCCACAGTGATGTGTGAACACATTCAAGTGTGGGAGCTGGCTTGCCTGCGATGAGGCCAGAAGGGCCAGCACCCAACTCTACTGAAGGAACCCACCATGCAAACCTGGCAACACTCGGTGATCTACCAGATCTACCCAAAAAGCTTCCACAGCCACGCGGGTAACGCCACCGGTGACCTGCTGGGCATCGTGGACAAACTCGACTACCTCAAGTGGCTGGGCGTGGATTGCCTGTGGGTCACCCCCTTCCTGCGTTCGCCTCAGCGTGACAACGGCTACGACATCAGCGACTACTACGCCATCGACCCCAGCTACGGGACCATGGCCGACTGCGACTTGCTGATCAGCGAGGCGGCCAAGCGCGGCATCCGTTTGATGCTCGATATCGTGGTCAACCACACCTCCGTCGAGCACGAGTGGTTCCAGCAGGCACGCAGCAGCCTCGATAACCCTTACCGCGACTTCTACATCTGGCGCGACCAGCCGAACAACTGGGAGTCCAAGTTCGGCGGCTCGGCCTGGGAATACGAAGCGCAGACTGGCCAGTATTACCTGCACCTGTTTGACCATACCCAGGCCGACCTCAATTGGGACAACCCCAGGGTGCGCGCCGAAGTGTTCAAGATGATGCGTTTCTGGCGAGACAAAGGCGTGGGTGGTTTTCGCCTGGATGTGATCAACCTGATCTCCAAGCCCGCCGATTTCCCTGAAGACACCAGCGACGGCCGCCGTTTCTATACCGACGGCCCGCATGTGCATGAGTACCTGCAGCAAATGCACCGCGAAGTCTTCGAAGGCCATGACCTGATTAACGTGGGCGAGATGTCGTCCACTCGCCTGGAACACTGCATTCGCTACTCGAATCCGGCCTCGAAAGAGCTGTCGATGACCTTCAACTTCCACCACCTGAAAGTCGATTACCCCAACCTGCAAAAGTGGGTGAAGGCTGATTTTGATTTCCTGCAACTCAAGCAGATCCTCTCCGATTGGCAGACAGGTATGCAGGCCGGTGGTGGTTGGAACGCGTTGTTCTGGTGTAACCACGATCAGCCACGGGTGGTCTCGCGCTTTGGTGATGACGGCGAATATCGCGTGGTCTCGGCCAAGATGCTTGCCACCGCGCTGCACTTCCTCCAGGGCACACCCTATGTGTATCAGGGCGAAGAACTGGGTATGACCAATCCGGGCTTTGACAGCATCGAACAATATCGCGATGTGGAAACCCTGAATATCTTCCGGCTCAAGCGCGATGCAGGAGAGTCCGAGGCGTCGAGCATGGCGGCAATCATGCAGAAGTCTCGCGACAACGGGCGTACGCCCATGCAGTGGAACAGCCAGGCCAATGCCGGCTTCAGCCTTGGCGTGCCGTGGATCGGCATCCCGGCCAACGCCGCGCACATCAACGTCGAAAACCAGCTGGATGACCCGGACTCGGTGCTGCATCACTACCGTGCATTGATCGCCCTGCGGCGCCATGAGCCTCTGATCCAGCAAGGCGTTTATCGCCCACTGCTGCAAGACCATCCCAAGGTTTGGGCCTACCTGCGTGAAGGCCAGGGCGAGCGCCTGTTGGTGCTCAACAACTTCTACGGCACGCCGTGCGAAATCCAATTGCCCGATGGCGTCATCAACGCGGCGTGCGAACAACGCTTGCTGATCAGCAACTACCCCGACTGCCCGGTGCGCACGAGCACGGTGGTGCTACGCCCCTATGAGTCCTTCGTGCTGCACCTGACGGGTTGAGATACCCCCTGTAGGAGCGAGCTTGCTCGCGAAGATCGCCAACGATAACGCGCCCCTCCAGGGTGTGCGTGGAGGCTGCAAGTTCTTCGCGAGCAAGCTCGCTCCTACAGGTGATCGCGTCACGCAAGACAGTAAGAAAAAACAATAAAAAGAAAAGGAGCGCTTCATGAAAACAACAATAAAGCTGGGCCTTATCGCCTCGTGCCTCGCTGTGCCGTTTGGCGCCCAGGCTCTGGAATTCGCCGGTTACTTGCGCAGCGGCGCAGGCACATCGACCGGCAGTGGCAAGCAGCAATGCTTCCAACTGCCGGGGGCGCAAACCAAGTACCGCTTGGGCAACGAATGCGAGCAGTACGCTGAACTGGAATTGCGCCAGGACCTGCTTACCCTCGATGACGGTTCGGTGTTCAGCGTCGATGCCATGGCTTCCCTCTACAACAAGTACGACCGCGCCCTGAAGTTCCAGGGCGAAAACAACGGTTCGGCGCGTATGCCGCAGATGTACGCACAATGGTCCAACCTGCCCAGTCTCAATGGCGGTTCGCTGTGGGCCGGGCGGCGTTACTACAAGCGTAACGACATCCATATCTCGGATTTCTACTACTGGAACCAGAGCGCCACCGGCGGGGGAATCGAGGACGTGCTGATCGGCGGCTTGAAATACAGCTACGCCCTGTCGCGCAAGGACAACTTGTACCAGAAGGAATACGCCACCCGTCACGACTTCAACGTCGCAGGTTTCAAGACCAACCCCGGTGGCGAACTGGAGCTTGGCTTGAGCTACATCGCCAAGGCCGGTGGGCGTGACACCAACAGCGGCTGGGCACTGACGGCGCAGCATGTACAAGCGGCCTTCCTGGGTGGCAAGAACAAGTTTGCCCTGCAGTACGGCGAAGGCCCTGGCACCGGCCTGGGTTACACCGGCAATACCACGCTGGACAAAAGCAGCAAAAGTTACCGCGCCGTGGAGTTCTTTGATTGGCAGGTGACACCGCGTTTCGGTGGACAAGTTGAAGCTGTGTACCAGAAAGATGTGCGTCCTGGGCGTCAGGATCAGAACTGGATGTCCCTCGGTGTGCGTCCGGCGTATGCGCTCAGCGAGCAATTCAAACTGGTCACTGAGCTGGGGCACGATCAGGTCGAGGCCACCGGAGGTACGCGCAAACTGAGCAAATTTACCTTCGCTCCGACCTGGTCGCCCAAAGGCCCTGAGTTCTGGGCTCGGCCGGAAGTACGGCTGTATTACACCTATGCGTCCTGGAACAAAGCGGCCAAGCGTGCGGCCAATGAGTTGGCGGCGGGCTCGGCGTTGTCCGACACCGGCGCCTATGGCACGGCGCGGCATGGGTCGAACGTCGGTGTGCAGGTCGAATATTGGTGGAAGTAATCCGGGCTCCCACCTTTGATCTTCGTCATCCTCAACCTTGCATCGACTCAATGATTTTTAAAGAACAACACAAACAGGTGAAGTCATGACCACATCTCAACCCCTGGAACTGCTGGCACCCTTGTCCGGGGTTTTGCTGGCGCTGGATCAGGTGCCCGACCCGGTATTTTCCGGCCGCGTGATTGGCGATGGCCTGTGCATCGACCCCACCTCGCAGACCCTCTGCGCACCGTTAGCCGGGGTGATCAGCAACATTCAGGACAGCGGCCACGCGGTCAGTGTCACCGCCGATAACGGTGTGCAGGTGCTGCTGCATATTGGCCTGGACACCGTGAACCTGGCAGGCCAGGGCTTCACCCGCCTGGTCGAGGAAGGCCAACGGGTGGAGGCCGGGCAGCCGCTGATCGAGTTCGATGCAGACTATGTGGCGCTCCATGCACGCAGCCTGTTGACCTTGATGCTCATTGTGAGCGGCGAGCCGTTTGTGCCGTTGGTGGCCGATCAGGCGCTGGTCGAGTCCGGCCAACCACTGTTGCAGGTTTCACCGGGGCAGATGGCCGCTGAGGTGGACGAGGAGGAGGGCAATGCGCTGTTCTCCAAGCCAGTAACCCTGCCCAATGCCAACGGCTTGCACGCCCGACCTGCGGCAGTGTTTGCCCAGGCGGCAAAGGGGTTCAGTTCCAGCATCTTTCTGCACAAGCAAACCTTGAGCGCGAATGCCAAGTCGCTTGTGGCGATCATGGCGCTGCAGACCTCCCAGGGCGATAGCCTGCAGGTGAGCGCGGCGGGCGAGGATGCCGAGGCGGCGATCCAGGCGCTGGTGGCGTTGTTGCTCGACGGCTGTGGCGAGACCTTGCCGGTAGCGGTCGAGAAGATCAGCAGGCCCGCTGTGCCGGCGTCTTCGGCGACCGTGCTGCGGGGCGTCTGCGCATCACCGGGCTCGGCGTTTGGCCAGGTTGTCCAAGTGGCGGAGCCGGCGCTCGATATTCCCGAAGCTGGCGCCGGAGAAACCTTTGAGCGGGCCGCATTGGCGCGTGGCCTGCGGGCGGCAACCGAGGCGCTGCAAGGCTTGCAAGCCAAGGCGGCCGGCAGTGCCCAGGCTGAAATCTTTCGCGCCCATCAAGAATTGCTCGAAGACCCCACCCTGCTGGAACAAGCCTATAGCCTGCTGGCCGAGGGCAAGAGTGCCGCCTTTGCCTGGAACTGCGCCACAGTGGCGACTGCTCAACTCTTCGAGGGCCTGGGTAAAGCACTGCTCGCTGAGCGTGCGGCGGACTTGGCCGATGTTGGCCAGCGCGTGCTCAAGTTGATCCTGGGCGTGCCTGAGCGATCAATGGACCTGCCGGAGTGCGCCATCCTGGTCGCCGAACAGCTGACGCCTTCACAAACCGCCGGCCTGGATGCCAGTAAAGTTTTAGGCTTCGTCACGGTCGCCGGTGGCGCGACCAGCCATGTGGCAATCCTCGCCCGGGCGCTCGGCCTGCCGTCGATTTGCGGGGTGCCGAGCCAGGTATTGGCCCTGGCCAACGGCAAACGGGTGCTGCTCAATGCTGACAAAGGCGAGCTGCACCTGGAGCCGGACCTGGCTGAAATCGAACAATTGCAGGCAGTTCGCCAACAGCAAAAACTGCGGCTGCAACGTGAAGTGGCGCAGGCCTCACGGGCGGCGGTCACCCGCGATGGGCATCATGTCGAAGTCACGGCCAACGTGGCTTCTTTGCAGGAAGTGGAGCAATCCCTGACCCTGGGCGGGGAAGGCGTGGGCCTGCTGCGTTCGGAGTTCCTCTACCTGGACCGCAACCGCGCCCCTGGCGCCGAAGAGCAGGCTGGCACCTACAGCGCCATCGCCCGCGCCCTGGGTACCGAGCGCAACCTGGTAGTGCGCACTTTGGATGTGGGTGGCGATAAGCCCTTGGCCTATGTGCCGATGGAAAGCGAGACCAACCCGTTCCTTGGCCTGCGCGGTATTCGCCTGTGCCTGGAGCGCCCCGAGTTGCTGCGTGAACAGCTGCGCGCGATTCTTGCCAGCGCAGGCCTGGCGCGGCTGCATATCATGTTGCCGATGGTCAGCCTGCTGTCGGAGCTGCACCTGGCGCGCAAGATGCTCGAAGAAGAGGCGTTGGCGCTCGGGCTGACCGAGTTACCGAAGCTGGGCATCATGATCGAAGTCCCCAGCGCGGCGCTGATGGCGGATGTGTTTGCGCCCCATGTGGATTTCTTCTCCATCGGCACCAACGACCTGACCCAATACACCCTCGCCATGGACCGTGACCACCCGCGCCTGGCCAGCCAGGCCGACAGTTTTCACCCGGCGGTACTGCGCTTGATCGACATCACCGTCAAGGCGGCCCATGCCCACGGCAAGTGGGTGGGGGTATGTGGTGCGCTGGCCTCTGAAACCGTGGCGGTGCCGGTATTGATCGGGCTCGGCGTGGATGAGCTGTCGGTCAGCGTGCCGCTGATCCCGACCATCAAGGCCACCGTGCGTGAGCTGGACCTGCTCGACTGCCAGATCATCGCCCGCCAAGTGCTGGGCCTGGAAGAAGCCGGCCAAGTGCGTGAGGCCCTGCGCCTGTACCACGCCGCCACCGTTGAAACCTCACCTGTCGTGGAGCACTGAGCATGTTCGAGAAATTGCAGCGGGCGTTCTGGAAAGCCCTGACGCCTGATTTGGTGGCGGAGACGGTTACCGCGTCGACACCGAGCCTGTTGTCGGCCGAGGTGCTGAGTGCATTGGGTGGGGAGGGGAACGTCACGTCACAGCAGCGCGTGGCACTGACGCGTGTGAGGGTGCAATTAAAGGAGGTGGGTGGGTTGGATGAGTCGGCGTTGAAGGCAGCGGGCATACCCGCCGTGATGGTACTGCCGGGCGGCGTGCTCCACCTGCTCACCGGCCTATAAGGCTACGATGATCAAATGTGGGAGCCGGGCTTGCCCGCGATAGCAGTGTGTCAGGCGCCGAATACCTTGACTGTCAGGCCGCCATCGCGGGCAAGCCCGGCTCCCACAGGGATTTGCAGTGTGCGGGCTGTCGTGATCAGAGTTGAGGGGTGTCTTGCGCAGGCTTGGTCTTGTCCACGCCCGGCACATGCAGGTTGCCTTCCACCACCTGGTTGCCTTCCAGCTGCGGTTGGGTCACCCAGGTAAGAATGTCGTAGTAACGCCGGATGTTCGCCACAAAATGCACCGGCTCGCCGCCACGTGCATAACCATAGCGGGTCTTGCTGTACCACTGCTTCTGCGACAGGCGTGGCAGCATTTTCTTCACGTCCAGCCACTTGTTCGGGTTCAGGCCTTCTTTCTTCGCCAGGATGCGCGCGTCGTCCAGGTGGCCGGTGCCTACGTTGTAAGCGGCGAGGGCGAACCAGGTGCGGTCGGGCTCGGCGATCTTGTCGTCCAGCTCATCCTTGATCCTGGCCAGGTACTTGGCGCCGCCCATGATGCTCTGCTTGGGGTCCAGGCGGTTGGACACGCCCATGGCTTGCGCGGTGTTCTGGGTCAGCATCATCAGGCCGCGCACGCCGGTCTTGGAGGTGACCGTGGGTTGCCACAGCGATTCCTGGTAGCCGATGGCTGCCAGCAGCCGCCAATCGACCTTTTCTGCCTTGGCATACGCACGAAAGTGTTTCTCGTACTTGGGCAGGCGTTGTTGCAAGTGCTGGGCAAAGGTGTAGGCGCCGACATAGCCGAGCACGTCGACGTGCCCGTAGTAGCGGTCTTTCAGACGCTGCAAGGTGCCGTTCTTCTCGACCTTGTCCAGGTAACTGTTGATCTCGTTGAGCAGGCTGTTGTCGTCGCCTGCCGCCACGGCCCAGCTCTGGTTGCTGGCATTGCCGAGGTCGAAGGCCACGCGCACATTGGGGAAGTACACCTGGTTCATGGCGACTTCGTTGGAGTCCACCAGGGTCAGGTCGATTTGCCCCTCGTCGACCATGCGCAGCAGGTCGACCACTTCAACCGCGTCGGACTCTTCGTATTCAATTGCGGGGTTCTGCTTCTTCAGCGCCGCCAGTTGCTCGGCGTGGGTGCTGCCCTTGAGCACCATGATCTTCTTGCCCACCAGGTCGGTGGCGTTGGTGGGGCGCGATTGGCCGTTGCGGTAGATGATCTGCGGGGTCACTTCCAGGTACGGGTGGGAAAAACGCACCTGTTGCCGGCGCTGCTCGCTGCTGACCAAGCCGGCGGCGGCCAGAACCGGACCGTTGGGTTTGCCCAACTGACCGAACAGGTCATCAAGGTTGTCGGCGGTCTCGATTTCCAGCTTCACGCCCAACTCGTCGGCAAAGCGCTTGACCAGTTCATATTCGAAACCGGTCTGACCGTTGCGATCCTGGAAATACGTGGCCGGACTGTTGCGGGTGACCACCCGCAATACGCCATCCTCCTTGATTCGCTCCAGTGTGCTGGGTTTATCAACACAGGCACTGAGCATCAGGAAGAGCAGGGTGGCGATGAGCCATTTGACCCATCGCAGGCGCGAAACAGTTGGGAAGAACATCTGCGCAGTATACGCAAACGGCTCACGGCGCCATATCTCGACAGCGGCGCGCTTGTCTGCTAGCCAGCGTAAAACTGTGCTGCAGCCCGCAGAAACGGGGCTTGGCGAGCGATTGTGACGGTTAAAATAACTGCGCCCAACACCCTGGATAACGCCGTGATCGCAGGCAAAGCGTGCCAACTGACGTTCGGCGGCGGCCACCGGTAGCGTTTCGGGTGCCGTTGGCGAAGGTTTACGCTAGAATGCACGGCCTCAAAGCACACCCCTTCCCGAGGCTGTCCCGAAGATGTTGATCCTGCGCGGCGCTCCTGCCCTTTCTGCCTTTCGCCACAGCAAACTCCTTGAGCAACTGAGCCAGAAGGTTCCAGCTGTTACAGGCCTGTACGCTGAATTTGCTCACTTCGCCGACGTAACCGGCGTCTTGACCGCCGACGAACAGCAAGTGCTGGCACGCCTTCTGAAGTACGGCCCAAGCGTTCCCGTTCAAGAGCCGACTGGCCGCTTGTTCCTGGTTCTGCCACGGTTCGGCACCATCTCGCCCTGGTCGAGCAAGGCCAGCGACATCGCCCGCAACTGCGGCCTGGATAAAATCCAGCGCCTGGAGCGTGGGATCGCCTTCTACGTCGCCGGCCAGTTCAGCGACGCCGAGGCCGAGCTGATCGCCAGCAGCCTGCACGACCGCATGACCCAGATCATCGTCAGCCAGCTGGAACAGGCTGCCGGCCTGTTCAGCCACGCCGAACCCAAGCCGCTGACCGCGATTGACGTGCTCGGTGGCGGTCGCGCCGCCCTCGAGAAGGCCAACACCGAACTCGGCCTGGCCCTGGCCGACGACGAAATCGACTACCTGGTCAACGCCTTCAACGGCTTGCAGCGCAACCCGCACGACATCGAACTGATGATGTTTGCCCAGGCCAACTCCGAGCACTGTCGTCACAAGATCTTCAACGCCAGTTGGGACATCGACGGCGAAAGCCAGGAAAAAAGCCTGTTTGGCATGATCAAGAACACCTACGTGATGCACAGCGAAGGCGTTCTGTCGGCTTATAAGGACAACGCCTCGGTCATCGTCGGCTCCGTCGCCGGCCGTTTCTTCCCGGACCCTGAAACCCGCCAGTACGGCGCGGTGCAGGAGCCGGTGCACATCCTGATGAAGGTCGAGACCCACAACCACCCGACCGCGATTGCCCCGTTCCCGGGCGCAGCTACCGGTTCGGGCGGTGAAATCCGCGATGAAGGTGCTACCGGCCGTGGCGCCAAGCCCAAGGCGGGCCTCACCGGTTTCACCGTATCCAACTTGCAGATCCCAGGCTTTGAACAGCCGTGGGAAGTGCCGTACGGCAAGCCTGAGCGCATCGTCACCGCGCTGGACATCATGATCGAAGGCCCGCTGGGCGGCGCCGCGTTCAACAACGAATTCGGGCGCCCGGCGCTCACCGGTTACTTCCGGACCTTCGAGCAGTCCATCACCACCCCGCGTGGCGATGAAGTGCGCGGCTACCACAAGCCGATCATGTTGGCTGGCGGCATGGGCAACATCCGTGAAGAACACGTCAAGAAAGGCGAGATTCTGGTCGGCTCCAAGCTGATCGTGCTCGGCGGCCCGGCGATGTTGATCGGCCTGGGCGGTGGCGCAGCCTCTTCCATGGCCACCGGCACCAGTTCGGCAGATCTGGACTTCGCTTCCGTACAGCGCGAAAACCCTGAGATGGAGCGCCGCTGCCAGGAAGTCATCGACCGTTGCTGGCAGTTGGGTGACAAGAACCCGATCAGCTTCATCCACGACGTCGGCGCCGGCGGTTTGTCCAACGCCTTCCCGGAACTGGTCAACGATGGCGAGCGTGGTGGCCGTTTCGAACTGCGCAACATTCCAAACGACGAGCCGGGCATGGCCCCGCACGAAATCTGGAGCAACGAATCCCAGGAACGCTACGTACTGGCTGTTGGCCCTGAAGACTTCGCACGCTTCCAGGCCATCTGCGAACGCGAGCGTTGCCCGTTTGCCGTGGTCGGCGAAGCCACTGCCGAGCCGCAACTGACCGTCACCGACAGCCACTTTGGCAACAGCCCCGTGGACATGCCATTGGAAGTGCTGCTGGGCAAGGCCCCGCGCATGCACCGTTCGGCCAACCGTGAAGCTGAACTGGGCGATGATTTCGACCCAAGCACGCTGGACCTGGCCAACAGCATCGAACGCGTGCTGCACCACCCGGCCGTGGCGAGCAAAAGCTTTTTGATCACCATCGGCGACCGCACCATCACCGGCCTGGTGGCTCGTGACCAAATGGTCGGCCCTTGGCAAGTGCCGGTGGCTGACGTTGCCGTCACCGCCACCAGCTTCGACGTGTACACCGGTGAAGCCATGGCCATGGGCGAGCGCACACCGCTGGCCCTGCTGGACGCTCCGGCGTCGGGCCGCATGGCCATCGGTGAAACCCTCACCAACATCGCGGCCTCGCGTATCGGCAAGCTGTCCGACATCAAACTGTCGGCCAACTGGATGTCCGCTGCCGGCCACCCGGGTGAAGATGCGCGCCTGTACGACACGGTCAAAGCCGTCGGCATGGAGCTGTGCCCGGAACTGGGTATCACCATTCCGGTGGGCAAGGACTCCATGTCCATGGCCACCCGCTGGAACGAAGACGGCACCGATAAGAGCGTCACTTCGCCGCTGTCGCTGATCGTCACCGGTTTCGCGCCGGTCACTGACATCCGCCAGACCCTGACCCCGCAACTGCGCATGGACAAGGGCACCACCGACCTGATCCTGATCGACCTGGGCCGTGGCCAGAACCGCATGGGCGCCTCGATCCTGGCGCAAACCCACGGCAAGCTCGGCAAGCAGGCCCCGGACGTCGACGACGCCGAAGACCTCAAGGCCTTCTTCGCCGTGATCCAGGGCCTGAACGCCGACGGCCACCTGTTGGCTTACCACGACCGTTCCGACGGTGGTTTGCTGACCAGCGTTGTCGAAATGGCCTTCGCCGGTCACTGCGGCCTGAACATCGTGCTCGACAGCGTTGCCGAGGATGCTGCCGAAATCAACGGCATCCTGTTCAACGAAGAATTGGGTGCAGTGATCCAGGTACGCCAGGACGCGACCCCAGACGTGCTCGCCCAGTTCAGCGCCGCTGGCCTGGCCGAGTGCGTGGCGGTGATTGGCCAGCCGATCAACAACGGTGAAGTCAATATCTCGTTCAACGGCGACACGGTCTTTACCGGCCAGCGTCGTTTGCTGCAACGCCAGTGGGCCGAGACCAGCTACCAGATCCAGCGTCTGCGCGACAACGCCGACTGCGCCGAGCAGGAATTCGACGTGATCCTGGAAGAAGACAACCCGGGCCTGAGCACCATGCTCAGCTTCGACGTCAACCAGGACATCGCCGCGCCTTACATCAAGAAGGGCATTCGTCCTCAGGTTGCCGTACTGCGTGAGCAGGGCGTCAACGGCCAGGTGGAAATGGCGGCGGCGTTCGACCGCGCCGGCTTCAATGCGATTGACGTGCACATGAGCGACATCCTCGCCGGTCGCGTTGACCTCAACGAGTTCAAGGGCCTGGTGGCCTGCGGTGGTTTCTCCTACGGCGACGTGCTGGGTGCCGGTGAAGGCTGGGCCAAGTCGGCCCTGTTCAACAGCCGTGCCCGCGATGCGTTCCAGGGCTTCTTCGAACGCAACGACAGCTTCACCCTGGGTGTGTGCAATGGTTGCCAGATGATGTCCAACCTCAGCGAACTGATCCCGGGCAGCGAGTTCTGGCCGCACTTTGTGCGCAACCGTTCCGAGCAGTTCGAAGCCCGCGTCGCCATGGTGCAGGTGCAGGAGTCCAACTCGATCTTCCTGCAGGGCATGGCCGGTTCGCGTATGCCGATCGCCATCGCACACGGCGAAGGCCATGCCGAATTCGCCAGCGAAGAAGCGCTGCTCGAAGCCGACCTGTCCGGCACCGTAGCCCTGCGTTTCGTCGACAACCACGGCAAGGTCACCGAAAGCTACCCGGCCAACCCGAACGGCTCGCCTCGCGGGATCACCGGCCTTACCAGCCGCGACGGCCGCGTGACCATCATGATGCCGCACCCGGAGCGCGTGTTCCGCGCCGTGCAGAACTCGTGGCGCCCGGAAGAGTGGAACGAAGACGGTGCCTGGATGCGCATGTTCCGCAACGCTCGCGTGTGGGTGAACTAAGGCCGTGTACAAGCTCGCCTTCTTCGTGCCCGACAGCCATGTGGAGACGGTAAAAACCGCCGTCTTCGCAGCCGGCGGCGGGCGCATCGGCGACTACGACAGCTGCGCCTGGCAAGTGCTGGGCCAGGGCCAATTCCGCGCGTTGGACGGCAGTCAGCCGTTTATCGGGCAGGTCGGCCAGGTTGAAGTGGTTGAAGAGTGGAAGGTTGAGTTGGTGGTGGCAGATGAATTGATCGTGGCCGCTGTGGCTGCTTTGAAGCTCAGCCATCCCTATGAGACACCTGCGTATGAGGTGTGGCAGTTGGCGGATTTTTGATCGGCTGGCTGCATAAACAAGAAACCCGCTGGGCCAGTTTGGTCGGCGGGTTTTTTGTTGCCTGCAAGGGCCTCATCGCGGGCAAGCCCGGCTCCCACAGTTTGATCGTGTTGTCCTGTCATGCATCAACCCACTGTGGGAGCTGGCTTGCCTGCGATGGCGCCGGTGCAGGCGCCTCAGAACTTTCCGACAAGCCTTTCAGGTTGTCCCTCGGAACGGGTACCACTAACCTTCGCCAGTCGCTGCCAATTCAGCGACCGGGACTGCAAGCCCGCCGAAACCTCACCAGTTAGTCACAAGCGCCTTTATAATTGCGGCGCTTTTTCATGGTCGCCATTTATGGCGGCTGTGTGCGGGAGACCTTCGGGTCTACCGAGACTTGCTGGTGACTCTCGGTCTTGCAGGCCCGCACACAGCTGCCACCCATCATCTGCAAGTGATGCTGGTAGTTCTTACTTCACACCAGAGGTTTACCATGATCAAAGACAGTCCCAATCCCCCATCTGATTCCCAGCCCACCGACCAAATCTTCACCATCCTAACCAACCTGAACAGCGAAACCCTGCTCGCCAACGCCTCCCAAGACCTGGCATCCGTGCAGGCACTGGCGGGTCAACTGGCTTTTGATGTCGACGGCCCCCTGCGTGATGCAGTGCTGGGGATTCATCGGATGGTGGAAGGGATCCAGTTGATGGTGGATCGGGTGCTGGATCTTCACGAAGTGTCAGCAGCCACCGCTAACTGATCGTTCCCACGCTCCGCGTGGGAATGCATCCTGTGACGCTCTGCGTCACCCTTGCGCAGGGCGGGACGCAGAGCGTCCGGGGCGGCATTCCCACGCAGAGCGTGGGAACGATCGGTCACAGGGTGATCAGGCGTTGATCGGGCGGGTAACCAACCGCTCCAACGCCTCACCCAAGCCAGAGGCCTTGTCACCAACCAACAAGTGCCAAACACCGCTCTCAAGCTGACTCACACCCTGGCAACCGAGCACAGTGAGCTGAGCTTCAGACAACCCCGAATCATCGCCCAACTCCACCCGCAACCGGGTCATCGCTACCGCTTCCAGTTGGCGCACATTCTCTCGGCCACCCAGGGCATTCAGCCACTTTTCGGCCTCGTGTACATTCACCGCCACCGGCTTATCCACAGGCGCAACCGCTACAGGCGTTGCGGCAACAAACCCCGGCATCGCCAAGCGAATCTCATCAGCAATGCTATCGGCCATTGGCCCAACCACTACCTGCAAACTGCCGCCGTTCCCCGGCCGCACCACAGCCATGGCGCCCAGCGCTTTCAACGCTGCATCCACCGCCTTGTTGCGATCCACCATGTCCAAGCGCAGCCGCGTGGTGCAAGCACCCACACTCAGCAAGTTCTCAGCCCCACCCAACGCCTGGATATAAGCCGTCGCACGCTGGTTATCACTCATCGCTTCAGCCTGCACCACCTGGATATCTTCCCGGCCCGGTGTCTTCAGGTTGAAGCGGCGGATGCAGTAGCTGAACACCGTGTAGTAGATCACCGAGTAAGCCAAGCCCACCGGTACCACCAGCCAACCATTGGTGGACTTGCCCCAGCCCAGCACCATGTCGATAAAACCACCGGAGAAGGTAAAGCCCAGGTGGATATTGAGCATGTTGGTCACGGCCATCGACAGGCCGGTCAGCAGCGCATGCAGCAAGTAGAGGAACGGCGCCAGGAACATGAAAGCAAATTCAATCGGCTCGGTCACCCCGGTGAGGAACGAGGTCAGCGCCATCGACAGGAAGATGCCGCCCATCACTTTGCGCCGCTCAGGCAACGCATTGCGGTACATCGCCAGGCAGGCGGCGGGCAGGCCGAACAGCATCACCGGGAACATGCCGGTCATGAACTGGCCGCCTTTGGGGTCGCCGGCAAAGTAACGAGTCAGGTCACCGGTGACCACCGCGCCGGTCACCGGGTCGGTAAAGCTGCCGAACACGAACCAGGCCATGTTGTTAAGGATGTGGTGCAAGCCGGTGACGATCAGCAGGCGGTTGAACACGCCAAACACGAACGCGCCCAGGCTGCCGCTTTCCATCAGCAGCACGCCGAAGCTGTTGATGCCGTGCTGGATCGGCGGCCAGATCAGGCCGAAGATCACGCCCAGGCCCACCGCGCTGAAGCCGGTGACAATCGGCACAAAGCGTCGCCCACCGAAGAACGCCAGGTACTCCGGCAACTTGATGTCTTTGAAACGGTTATACAGCGCGCCCGCCATCAGGCCGCTGGCGATACCGGCGAGCATGCCCATGTTGATGGACGTGTCCATCACCTTGAGCGTGGAGATCATCACCAGGTAACCAATCGCCCCGGCCAGGCCTGCGGTGCCGTTGTTGTCACGGGCAAACCCTACGGCAATGCCGATGGCGAAGATCAGCGCCAGGTTGGCGAAGATCGCCTGGCCGGCATCGTGCATCACCGCGATGTTGAGCAAGTCGGTGTCGCCCAGGCGCAGCAACAGGCCGGCGATTGGCAGGATCGCAATCGGCAGCATCAGGGCGCGGCCCAGGCGTTGCAGGCCTTCGATAAAGTGTTGGTACATGGCGTGTCTCCCTATTCTTGTTGTTTTCAGCTCAGCGGCCAGTGGTGTTGACAGGCTTGGCGAACGGCTTTAGCGCTGCTCAGGTCGAGCAGTGCCTGGCTCAGTTGCCGGCATTGCGCCGCGTCCAGATGACGAACGCGGTCCTTGATCTCTCCGATCTGCGGCGGGCTTACCGACAGCTCGGTGACGCCCAGGCCGACCAGTACCGGCGTGGCCAGCGGGTCGGAGGCCAGCGCGCCGCACACGCCAACCCAACGGCCATGCTTGGCTGCGCCGGTGCAGGTTTGGGCGATCAGCCGCAACAACGCCGGGTGCAGCGCGTCGACACGGGCGGCCAGGCCTGCGTGGTCGCGGTCCATGGCGAGGGTGTACTGGGACAGGTCATTGGTGCCGATGGACAAAAAGTCCGCATGCTCGGCGAGCTTTTCGGCCATCAGCGCGGCGGCGGGCACTTCGATCATCACCCCCAGTTCGGGGCGCTGGCTCAAACCCAACTCGGCGCACAGTTCATCCAGGCGCTGGCGAATCTGCAGCAGTTCATCCACCTCGCTGACCATCGGCAGCAGGATGCGGCAACGCCCCAGCGGCGCGACTTGCAGCAGGGCACGCAGTTGCTGGTCGAGCAGTTCCGGGCGTACCTGGGCCATGCGAATGCCGCGCAGGCCCAGCACCGGGTTGGCCTCGACGGGCAGCGGCAGGTAGTCGAGTTGCTTGTCGCCGCCCACATCGATGGTGCGGATGATCACCGACTTGTCACCCATGGCGTCTAGCACAGCCTGATAAGCCTGGCGTTGTTCCTGCTCATCCGGCGCGGTGCGACGGTCGACAAACAGGAATTCGGTGCGCAGCAGGCCGACGCCATCGGCGCCGTTTGCGAACGCCAGTTGGGCTTCGCTGCTGGAGGCGACATTGGCGGCGATTTCGATGGTCACGCCATCGCGGGTACTCGCCGCTTGCTGGGCTTGGGCCTGCTGCTCTTTACGACGCAGTTTTTGTGTTTCGCGAATCTGGTGGACTTCGGCATGGCGCGCTTCGCTGGGGGCCAGTTCCAGGCGGCCATTGGCGGCGTCGAGCACCACCCGTTGGCCTTGGGGCACGTCGAGCACTTCATCGCCCAACGCCACCACACAGGGCAAGCCTTTGCCTCGGGCCAAAATGGCCACATGGGAGGTCGCGCCGCCTTCGGCCATGCAGATGCCTGCGGCCTGTTGCGTGCTCAGTTGCAGCAGGTCTGAGGGCGTCAGTTCATGGGCGCTGACAATCGCACCGGCCGGCAATTCGAAATGCCAGGCTTCACCCAGCAACGCACGCAATACCCGCTGTTGCAGGTCGCGCAGGTCGTTGGCGCGCTCGGCGAACAGCGGCTTGCCCAACGCCAACAGCACGGCGCATTGGGCCTGGATCGCATCGCGCCAGGCGTGGGTGGCGGCGCTGCCTTTTTCGACGGCGGCGGTGGCTGCGTCGAGTAACGCCGGGTCTTCCAGCAGGGCGAGGTGGGCGGCGAAGATTTCTTCTTCCTCGACGTTCTTGCGTTGGCGAGCGTGGTCCAGGGTGCTGCGGATTTCACCGCGCACTTGCTCAAGGGCCGCATTCAGCTGTTGCTGTTGCTCCTCGACGTTATGGCTGCCGGTGTCTTGCGGCAGCTCGATGCCCGTCAGGCGGAACAACGGCCCGCACACCAGGCCCGGTGCCGCGCACACGCCTTGCAGTACATTGGCTTGGGTATTCACGCGGCGGGGCGTGGCCACGACCGGCGCCTGATGTTCTTCGTGCACCACCACAGACAGCGCGGCGACCAGCGCCTGCAACGCGGCTTCGCAATCGGTGCCACGGCAGGTCACCCGCACCTCGTCGCCTTCGCCAATACCCAGCCCCATCAGGCCGATCAGGCTGTCGCACGCCGCTGATTTATCACCGATGTGCAGCTGCGATTGACTGCTGAAACCTTGCGCCGTCTTGCGCACCAGTGCGGCAGGGCGCGCATGCAAGCCGCCACGGTGAGTGATGTGCACGCTGGCGCTGGCTTCGGCGCTGGAGTTATCCACAGCTGCCTGCACGGCGGTGCCCGAACGCGGGGCAAATTGCATCAGCGGTTCACCGGCCTTGACGCTTTTCACTGCCAGAGGCGTCAGCGCAAAACGGTCGCTGTTGGTGAGGATGATCAGGCTCACCAAGCTCTTGCACTGGCGCGCAATACGATCCAGATCAAACTGCACCAACGGCTGGCCCTCGCTCACTCGTGCGCCTTCCTTCACCAGCAAGGCAAAGCCTTCGCCATTGAGCTCAACAGTGTCGATGCCGATATGCATCAACACTTCGGCACCGTTGTCGGCGCGAAGCGTTAGCGCATGCCCGGTGCGGGCGACATGGATGATCACGCCGTCGCAGGGCGCCTGCAGGCAATCGTTCAGCGGGTCGATAGCGAGACCGTCGCCCATGGCGCCGCTGGCGAACACTTCGTCGGGGACGCGGTTCAGGGCCAGCACCGGCCCACTCAAGGGGGCGCTGAAGGTCAATGGATTATTGTTGTTGGGCATGGGCACGGTACTCATCAGGAAAACGCCGCTTTAGTGCGTGCGGGTGACTTTGCTCAGGTGGCGCGGCTGGTCCGGGTCCATGCCCCGTGCCTCAGCAAGGCCTGCGGCCATCACGTAGAAGCTCTGGATCGCCAGGATCGGGTCCAGGCTCGGGTGTTCGGCGCGGCTGAGCGTCAGGTCGCGTTCGGCGATATCGTCCGGTGCGGCCAGCAGCACGCGGGCGCCGCGTTGGCGCATATCGGCGGCCAGGCTCAACAGGCCGGCCTGTTCGGCGCCGCGTGGGGCGAACACCAGCAGGGGGTAGTTCTCGTCAATCAGCGCCATCGGGCCATGGCGCACTTCGGCGCTGCTGAAGGCTTCGGCCTGGATCGCCGAGGTTTCCTTGAGCTTGAGCGCGGCTTCCTGGGCGATGGCAAACCCGGCGCCACGGCCGATCACCATCAAGCGCTGGCTGCCTTTGAGGGCGTCGACGGCCAGGCGCCAATCTTGCTTGGCGGCGTCACGCAGGCCATCGGGCAGAGCCTGGCAGGCTTGCAACAGGTCGGCTTCCTGATTCCAGTGGCCGATCAGCTGCGCGCTGGCGCTCAGGGTGGCGATAAAACTCTTGGTGGCGGCCACGCTGAGTTCCGGCCCGGCGCACAGCGGCACGTGGAACTCGCAGGCGGCTTCCAGCGGCGAGTCTTCGGCATTGACCATTGAGATGCTCAAGGCACCCCGCTTGCGTAACAGGCGCAGGCTGTTGACCAGATCCGGGCTCTGCCCCGATTGGGAGAACCCGAATGCCACTTGGCCGCTGACCTTCATCGGCGCCTGCAACAGGGTCACTACCGACATCGGCAACGACGCCACCGGGATGCCCACATGCTGCATGGCCAGATAGGCGAAGTAGCTGGCGGCATGGTCGGAGCTGCCGCGGGCGATGGTCATCGCCACTTGCGGCGGCTGGCGGCGCAGGCGCCCGGCGATTTCTTCCAGCATCGGGTCCAGGCGTTGCAGTTGGGCCGCGACGGCGTTGCAGGAGGCCAGGGCCTCTTCAAGCATTTTTGAAGTCAATGGTTTCTCCTTCGACCATTACGTCGGTGAGTGTCAGGGAGCGGTCCAGGCGTACGCAGTCGGCAAAGCTGCCCGGTTGCAGGCGGCCGCGTTCTTCCAGGCCCAGGTAGTCCGCAGGAAATTGCGAGAGGCGTTGTGAGGCTTCGCTGATGGGCAGGCCGATTTTCACCAGGTTGCGCAGCGCCTGGTCCATGGTCAGGGTGCTGCCGGCCAGGGTGCCATCGGCCAGGCGCACGCCGCCCAGGCATTTGGTCACGGTGTGGCTGCCCAGCTTGTATTCGCCGTCGGGCATACCGGCGGCGGCGGTGGAGTCAGTGACGCAGTACAGGCAGGGGATCGAGCGCAGCGCCACGCGCATGGCGCCGGGGTGCACATGCAGCAAGTCCGGGATCAGCTCGGCGTACTGGGCGTGGGCCAGCGCGGCGCCGACGATGCCGGGTTCGCGGTGATGCAGCGGGCTCATGGCGTTGTACAAGTGGGTGAAACTGGTGGCGCCAGCGGCCAGGGCGGCAACGCCTTCTTCATAGCTGCCCAGGGTGTGGCCGATCTGCATGCGCACGCCGCGTTGGCTGAGGGCGCGGATCAGGCCGTCGTGGCCGGCGATTTCCGGGGCGATGGTGATCACCCGGATCGGCGCCAGGCGCAGGTAGGCTTCGACTTCGGCCATCAACGCGGTGTGGGCGAAGTTAGGTTGGGCGCCGAGTTTGCCGGGGTTAATGTAGGGCCCTTCCAAATGCACGCCCAGCACCCGCGCACTGCCCACGGGGCGTTGTTCGCAGAAGTTGCCCAGTTCACCAAGCACGCGGGAAATTTCTTCCACCGGCGCCGTCATGGTGGTGGCCAGCAGCGAGGTGGTGCCGAAACGCACGTGGGTACGGGTAATGGTCTCGAAGGCACCCGCACCTTCCATGATGTCCGCGCCGCCACCGCCATGCACATGCAGGTCGATAAAGCCCGGCAACAGGTAGGGCAGGTCGTTGTCGGCCGGGTCGCACGGCGTGCCGTCAATGGCGACAACCTTGCCGTGCTCGTGCACCAGGCGACCGCGCATCCAGCCGCTGGGCGTGAGGATATTGTCTTCAGTCATGGGCAGTTCTCTAAGTTCGCCTTCAGGCGGAGTAGTCATGGCGGCGCAGCTCTGCGACGAAGTCGTAGTAGTCATTGCGGCAATAGGTGTCGGTGATCTCAATCGGCGTGTTGTCGGCGGTGTAGCCCACGCGGGTCATCAGTAGCATGGCGGTGCCGGGGGCGATGCCGACCAGCGCGGCGAACTCGTCCGAGGCATTGATCGCCTGGATATGCTGCAAGGCGCGCACGATGGGCTTGCCGATGCTCTCCAGGTATTCGTACAACGAATTGCCGATGGCCTGGGGGTGGGGCAACACCGAGGCCGGCATGGCGGTCATTTCAATCGCCATCACCGTGTCATCGGCTTTGCGCAGGCGCTTGAGGCGCGCCACTTTGTCGGTGGGCGACAGGCCCAGGCGGATCAGTTCTTCGTGGGTCGGCGGGGTGATATCGCGCTCCAGCCACTGGGACGTGGGCACAAACCCCTTGAGCCGCAGCATTTCGCTGAACCCCGACAGGCGCGACAAAGGTTGTTCCAGACGCGGCGTGATAAAGGTGCCGGAGCCTTGGCTGCGACGGATCAGGCCTTGGGCCAGCAACACTTCCAGCGCTTTACGGGCGGTGACCCGCGAGATGCTCAACTGCTCGCTGAGGGCGCGTTCCGAAGGCAAGGCTTGTTCGGACTTCCACTGGCCGGCATGGATCGCGGCTTCAAGGCTGCGAGCCAGTTGCAGGTACAGCGGCGTGGACTGCTTATCGTCGGGGCGCAGGGCCAGGATGGGATTCATCTGTCAGGTTTCCGATGCGTTATTGGAATGTTGTCGCCCGGTAATGGCCGGAAATTAATACCACTTAAATACCATGTCAATGCTACCAAAACGGCGCGAATCCCGGTTTCAGGGCGCTTTAATGGGGCTTGGTATCAAGTGGTATTAGAGAGGTCTTTATTGCGCGCGCAAGTGCAGGGTCCCGCGCGGTGAACTGGTATTCACGGGCAGGCGCTGCCTGGGGCAGGAATTATTTTCGAATTATTTTACGAACGGCGCGTGATTACGGCCGAATCTCGATCAGGGTGCCGTCTTTGACCAGACTCCACACTTCGCGCATGTCCACGTTACGCATGCCGATGCAGCCGTCGGTCCAGTCCAGGGTGTGAAACCACTGTTCCGGGTAGTCTTCGGTGTCGGGGGTGCCGTGGATCATGATCATGCTGCCCGGCTTTACGCCTTCGCGGCGGGCGCGGGCGGCGTCGCTGATGTTGGGGTAGGAAATGTGCATGGCCAGGTTGAAGCGGTCGCTGGTCTTGCGCCAGTCGATCCAGTAGAGGCCTTCGGGTGTGCGGCGGTCGCCTTCGATCAGCTTGTGGCCCTTGGGGTTCTTGCCCAGGGAAATGCGGTAGGTCTTGAACGGTTTGCCGTCGTTGATCAGTTGCAATTGGTGGGCGGACTTGAGCACCAGGACTTTCTCGACCGTTTTACCGCCAAGGGTTTGCACCGTGGCGGCCGGGGACAGCGTGGCGAACGACAGGCAGATCAGAGCAAGCAACCAACGCATTGAAACGGTATCCCTTTGGCGACGATCGGCCGGCTTGTTATTGGGCGGGCTTGGACAGCGGTGGCACAGATTCGCTACGTACCGGGTACGCCTGTTGGCGACGGTCAGCGAAGAAGCATTCTAAGGTACGCCCGACCGTGCGGAAAGCCAGCTCGGACCAAGGGATATCGGCTTCGTCGAACAGCCTCACTTCCAGGCTCTCCTGGCCAGCGGCGAAGTCCAGATCGATCAATTCGGCGCGGTAGAAGATATGCACCTGACTGATGTGCGGCACATTGATCAGGGTATAGATGCTTAAGTTGCGCACCCGGGCGCAGGCTTCTTCCAGGGTTTCACGCATGGCGGCCTGTTCGACGGTCTCGCCATTTTCCATAAAGCCGGCGGGCAGGGTCCAGTAACCCAGGCGTGGCTCGATGGCGCGGCGGCACAGCAGCACTTGGTCGCCCCACACCGGCACGGTACCGGCGACGATATTGGGGTTCTGGTAATGAATGGTCGAGCAGTGATCGCATACATAACGCAGGCGCGCGTCGCCTTCGGGAATACGTTGGGTCACCGGTTTGCCGCACTGGCTGCAGAAATTCATGCTGGGGTTCCTGGAGAATGGGCACATCTTGGCTTGGTGCCGGGCGTTCCTGCAAGTTGTCGTTTAGCGACAGCTCTGCGGTTTTGGGGTTGGGCGCTCGCACGCTTTGGTGCATGATGCAAGGTAGCCAACAGACCGAGATGACTCATGCTGGACGAGCTACTTCGCCGGGTAAGCAATCACACCCCCCATACCCTGGAAACCGACGGGCGTTTCCCCGAGGCGGCGGTGCTGGTGCCGATTACCCGCAGTGACGAACCCGAGCTGATCCTGACCCTGCGCGCCAGCGGGCTGTCGACCCACGGTGGCGAAGTGGCCTTTCCCGGCGGGCGCCGCGACCCCGAAGACCCGGACCTGATCTTTACCGCTTTGCGCGAAGCCGAAGAAGAAATCGGCCTGCCGCCGGGGCTGGTTGAAGTCATCGGCCCGTTGAGCCCGCTGATTTCCCTGCACGGCATCCGCGTAACGCCGTATGTGGGCGTGATCCCCGATTACGTCGAATACCTGGCCAACGACGCCGAGATTGCCGCCGTTTTCAGCGTGCCTTTGGACTTTTTCCGACAGGACCCACGCGAACATACCCACCGCATTGATTACCAGGGCCGCAGTTGGTATGTGCCCAGCTACCGGTTCGGCGAATACAAAATCTGGGGGCTGACGGCAATCATGATTGTCGAGCTGATTAACCTGCTCTATGACGATGCCAAGATCAGCCTGCACCAGCCGCCCAAAAGTTTTATCAATATCTAAGCCATCGCATGAATGGCAAGCCGTGAGGGAAAACCATGAAATACCGCCTGGGCGATGCCCGCGTCGAGACGCATCCCAACAGTTGGGTGGCACCCAATGCCACCCTGGTGGGCAAGGTCAAGCTGGAGGAGGGCGCCAACGTCTGGTTCAACGCGGTATTGCGTGGCGATAACGAGCTGATCCTGATCGGCAAGAACAGCAACGTGCAGGACGGCAGCGTGATGCACACCGACATGGGCTACCCGCTGACCCTGGGCACTGGCGTGACCATTGGCCATAACGCCATGCTGCACGGCTGCACCGTCGACGACTACAGCCTGATCGGTATTAACGCGGTGGTGCTCAATGGCGCCAAGATTGGCAAGCATTGCATCATCGGCGCCAACTCGCTGATCGGTGAAGGCAAGGAAATCCCCGATGGCTCGCTGGTCATGGGCTCGCCAGGCAAAGTGGTGCGTGAGCTGACCGAGGCGCAGAAGCGGATGCTCGAAGCCAGCGCTGCGCACTATGTGCATAACTCGCAGCGTTACGCGCGGGATCTGGTTGAGCAGGAAGAATGAGTACGGTTGAACGGCCTGTTGCCTCGCCGTGCGTGAGTATTTGCGCGCTGGACGATGACGATATCTGCACCGGCTGCCAGCGCAATGTGGACGAGATTACGCGTTGGGGCCGCATGGATAATGCCGAACGCCGGTTGGTGCTGGGGTTGTGCCATGAGCGGGCGGTGGCCAGTGGGATGATGTGGATGACCCCTGGGAAATCTGGCGTCTGACAGGCCTCATCGCAGGCAAGCCAGCTCCCACCCTTGATGTGTGAATGCGTTCAAATGTGGGAGCTGGCTTGCCTGCGATGAGGCCCTGCCAGACGACATCCTTGTAATTGTGTACCCTGTGCGGCATTACCCACAGGTCCATCCCCATGTTTTTCCTGATCGCCTATATCAGCAGCGTCGTGCTGATCAACTTCGCCTTCTCCACCGCCCCACACCTGGACGTCATCTGGTCCGCCTGGGGCGGCCTGGTATTTATCCTGCGCGACATGGTGCAAACCCGCTTCGGCCATGGCGCAATCATCGCCATGCTCGCGGCGCTGGTGCTGTCCTATATCACCTCCGACCCGTCCATCGCCCTGGCCAGTGCCACGGCGTTTGCGGTGTCCGAGTGTATCGACTGGCTGGTGTTCAGCATCACCAAGCGCCCGCTGCATGATCGCCTGTGGATAAGTTCGGCGCTGAGCATTCCCCTCGATACCTTTATCTTTTTCGGCCTGATCGGCGCGCTGACCCCGGCGGTGGCGGGCACGGCGTTGGTGTCCAAATTCGCCGGTGTCACCGTGGTGTGGTTGATCATGGCCTGGCGCATTCGCCGGCGGGCTGTCGCCAACTGAGGCCAATTTTTACAGTTCATGTAAAATGCCGGCCTTTCTCCCCCATGATCCGCTCCCCTGAGGACCTGAGATGACCCGAATCGGAACTCCATTGTCGCCAACCGCGACCCGCGTTTTGCTGTGTGGCTGCGGTGAGCTGGGCAAGGAAGTAGTGATCGAACTGCAGCGCCTGGGCGTTGAAGTGATTGCCGTGGATCGCTACGCCAACGCGCCGGCCATGCAGGTGGCGCACCGTAGCCATGTGATCAACATGCTCGACGGCGCAGCGCTGCGTGCGGTCATCGAGGCGGAGAAGCCGCACTTTATCGTGCCGGAAATCGAAGCCATCGCCACCGCCACCCTGGTGGAACTGGAGGCCGAAGGCTTTACCGTAATCCCGACCGCCCGCGCCACGTCGTTGTCCATGAACCGTGAAGGCATCCGTCGCCTGGCCGCCGAAGAACTGGACCTGCCGACCTCGCCGTACCACTTCGCCGACACCTTCGAAGACTACAGCAAGGCCGTCCAGGACCTGGGTTTCCCGTGCGTGGTCAAGCCGGTGATGAGTTCGTCGGGCAAGGGCCAGAGCCTGTTGCGCAGCACTGATGACGTGCAGAAAGCCTGGGACTACGCCCAAGAGGGCGGTCGTGCCGGCAAGGGCCGGGTGATCATCGAAGGCTTTATCGATTTCGACTACGAAATCACACTGCTGACCGTACGCCATATCGGCGGTACCACTTTCTGCGCTCCGGTGGGTCATCGTCAGGAGAAGGGCGACTATCAGGAGTCCTGGCAGCCGCAGGCCATGAGCCCGATTGCTTTGGCGGAATCCGAGCGCGTTGCCAAGGCGGTGACCGAAGCCTTGGGTGGTCGTGGTCTGTTTGGTGTGGAGTTGTTCATCAAGGGCGACCAGGTGTGGTTCAGCGAAGTGTCGCCGCGCCCCCATGACACTGGCCTGGTGACCTTGATCTCCCAGGACCTGTCGCAGTTTGCCCTGCACGCCCGGGCCATCCTGGGTCTGCCGATCCCTTTGATCCGTCAGTTCGGGCCTTCGGCTTCGGCGGTGATTCTGGTGGAAGGGCAGTCGACCCAGACGGCGTTTGCCAACCTCGGCGCTGCGTTGAGCGAGCCGGATACGGCGTTGCGTCTGTTTGGCAAGCCTGAAGTGAATGGCCAGCGCCGTATGGGCGTGGCGCTGGCGCGGGACGAGTCGATTGAAGCGGCTCGGGCCAAGGCGACCCGTGCTTCCCAAGCAGTTGTTGTAGAGCTCTAAAACCCCGTCGCGTCTATCGCAGGCAAGCCAGCTCCCACATTTGATTGGGTTCACATATTTTGATGTGAGTGCTTTCTAATGTGGGAGCTGGCTTGCCTGCAATAGCGGTCTATCAGGCGACCTTGTTCAAGTCGTTATCCCGCGTCTCTTTCAGGCACAGCACTGCAATCAAACTCAGCAGCGCTGCCGCCGACACATACCCACCGACATAACTCAGCCCGCCCATCGCCACCAGCTTGGTCGCGAAGAACGGCGCCGCCGAGGCTCCCACGATCCCACCCAGGTTATACGCCGCCGATGCGCCGGTATAGCGCACGCGGGTCGGGAACAGTTCCGGCAGCAGCGCGCCCATTGGTGCGAAGGTCACGCCCATCAAAAACAGCTCCAGCGCCAGGAACAGGGCCACCGCCCAGGTCGAGCCATGGGTCAGCAGCGGCTCCATGGTAAACCCCGACAGAATCGCCAGGACCGCGCCGACAATCAGCACCGGCTTGCGCCCGTAACGGTCGCTGGCCAATGCCGCCAGCGGTGTCGCCAGCCCCATGAACAGCACCGCGAAACACAGCAGGCCGAGGAAGGTTTCACGGCTGTAGCCCAAGGTGGAAACACCGTAGCTCAACGAAAATGCAGTGGTGATATAGAACAGCGCATAGCACACCACCATCGACGCGGCGCCCAGCAGCACCGGCATCCAATGTTGGCTGAACAATTCCACCAGCGGCACTTTGACCGGCTTTTCCTGGGCCACGGCATTGGCGAACACCGGTGTCTCGTGCAGCTTGAGGCGTGCATACAGGCCCACCATCACCAGCGCGGCGCTGAGGATGAACGGGATGCGCCAGCCCCAGCTGCGGAACTGCTCGTCATTGAGGCTCATGGCCAGGATCAGGAACAAACCGTTGGCCGCCAGAAACCCGATCGACGGGCCCAACTGCGGGAACATGCCAAACCACGCGCGTTTGCCCTTGGGCGCGTTCTCGGTCGCCAGCAAGGCCGCGCCGCCCCATTCTCCGCCAAGGCCCAGGCCCTGGCCGAAGCGCAATACGCACAAGAGGATCGGTGCCCAGGCGCCGATGCTGTCATAGCCGGGCAGCAAACCGATCAAGGTGGTGCACACGCCCATCAGCAGCAACGAGGCCACCAGGGTGGATTTGCGCCCGATACGGTCGCCAAAGTGGCCGAACAACGCCGAGCCCAGCGGTCGGGCGATAAAGGCGATGCCGAACGTCAGGAACGAGGCCAGCATCTGTGCGGTGCCGGACGTCTGCGGGAAGAACACCG
This sequence comes from Pseudomonas sp. MF7453, assembly GCF_016405455.1. Lineage (NCBI taxonomy): Bacteria > Pseudomonadati > Pseudomonadota > Gammaproteobacteria > Pseudomonadales > Pseudomonadaceae > Pseudomonas > Pseudomonas sp. MF7453. Next base: position 120,502 of record NZ_JAEKCN010000004.1, read on the forward strand.
GCCCGATCACCAGTGCGGCGGCCGTGGCGTAGATATAGAAATCGTAGAACTCGATGGCGGTGCCGACGATGCTCGCCGTGGCGACGCGGGCGGTCGAGTTGGTCGGGGCGGCGGCTGCGCCCTCTTGGTAGGTGGTGCTCATGGAGGTATCCCTGACGGTCATTGCGCGTTTGGACGCGGATTATTATTGGTCGAACACCCATGGATCAGGGCAATGCGCGGAGCGGCTCGGGATGGGAGCAAACACCGGTCGGACATGGTAAGGCGGTGCCTGGACACGCTGAGTGCGGATAGCACGCGGTCGGGCGGGGCTTGGGTAAGCCGCAGGGATTATAGGAAGGGGGCTAAGGATCCAACAAGGGGCTGGTGAGGATCTATGGCCTGGAACTGGATCAATGTGGGAGCCTGCTGAGGTCAGGCGGCCACCGGCACATGGCTGGTATGCCAGATCAACACCTTGCTCACCCGGTTATCCTCGGTCTCGAGGATTTCCAGGCGATAGCGGCCGATTTTCAGGCATACCGCGCAATCGGGGATGGTTTCCAGCGCTTCGGTCACCAGGCCGTTGAGGGTTTTGGGGCCGTCGCTGGGCAGGTGCCAGCCCAGGCTTTTGTTTAGTTCGCGGATCGAAGCGGCGCCATCGATGATGTAGCGGCCATCGGGCTGGGCTTCGATGTGCGGGTTATCCACAGCCTGATCGCTTTCGAATTCGCCGACGATTTCTTCCAGGATATCTTCCAGGGTAACGATGCCCAGCACTTCGCCGTATTCGTCCACCACCATGCCCAGGCGCCGTTGCTGCTTGTGAAAGTTCAGCAATTGCAGCTGCAGCGGTGTGCTTTCCGGTACGAAGTAGGGTTCGTGACAGGCGGCGAGCAATGCCTCTTTGGTCAGGCTGGCGTCGGGCAGCAGGTGCTGGACCTGGCGTGTATTGAGCACTGCCTCGACCTGGTTGATATCACTGTGGAACACCGGCAGGCGTGTGCGCTGGGAGTTGCGCAGTTGTTCGATGATTTCATCGATCGAGTCGTCCAGGTTGATGCCGTCCACTTCACTGCGGGGCACCAGGATGTCGTTGACGGTGATGTTATCCAGCGCATGGATGCCGGGCATACCGGGCGCACGATCTTCGTCCATCTCCAGCGGCGCTTGGTCGTCATGGTCCGGCAGCGGTTCGTCGCTGTTTTTCACCACACCGGATTTGCGTGTGAATGGACGCAGCAGCAACAGGCTGATGCCATTGAGCAACCAGGCCAGTGGATAGAGGATTTTCAGCGGTACGCCCAGCAGGGCGTTACCAAAACCCAGCACCGCTTGCGGATGACGGGTGGCCAGGATGCGAGGCAGGTAATCGGCGAGAATCAGCAGCAGTGCACAGGAGATCAGCCAACCCAGCCATGGGCCGTTCTGCGCCCAGGCATAGATTGCCAGCAGCGTGCACAGGATCACCACGGCGGCGCGGCACAGGCTGTTGCACAGGATCAGGCTATGGCGCGGGAAGCTCAGGCGTGCGGCAGCCTTGTCGCCCTGGCGGGTGCCGGGGCGCAGGGCCAACAGATGTTGTTGTGCCGCTTCGATGGCGGTAAACAGCGCCGCCCATAAAATCAGCAAGGCAATGACGGCGAGCATTGGCTCCAGGGGCAAGTTATCCATGATCGCTGCCCGTCAGATATGCAGGATGTATTCGCGAACCAGCTTGCTGCCGAAATAGGCCAGCATCAGCAGGCAGAACCCGGCCAGGGTCCAGCGGATTGCCTTGTGCCCACGCCAGCCGAGGCGGTTGCGGCCCCACAGCAGCACACTGAATACCACCCAGGCCAGGCACGCCAGCAGGGTTTTGTGCACAAGGTGCTGGGCGAACAGGTTCTCGACGAACAGCCAGCCGGAGATCAGCGACAGCGACAGCAGGGTCCAGCCGGCCCACAGGAACCCGAACAGCAGGCTTTCCATGGTTTGCAACGGTGGGAAGTTCTTGATCAGCCCCGACGGGTGCTTGTGCTTGAGCTGGTGATCCTGCAGCAGCAGGAGCAGGGCCTGGAACACCGCGATGGTGAACATGCCATAGGCAAGGATCGACAACAGGATGTGGGCAAGGATGCCCGGTTCCTCATCGATCACCTGTACGGTACCGGTAGGGGTGAATTGCGCCAGCAGTACCGTCAACATGCCCAGGGGGAATAGCAGCACCAGCAGGTTCTCGACGGGAATGCGGTAGCAGGCCAGCAGCGTCAGCGCGATGACGGCCGCGGCGATCAGGCTGGCGGCGCTGAAAAAGTCCAGGCCCAGGCCCACCGGCGTCATCAGGTGAGTGAACAGGCTGGCGGCATGGGCCAGCAGGGCCAGCACGCCAAGGCCGACGAGCAGACGTTTGTCCGCTTTGGCGCCTTGGGCCAGACGAGTGCCCTGATAGAGAGTCGCAGCGGCATACAAAATGGCGGCGGCGAGGCTGGGTAGCAAACTGGGTGACAAGGGGAGCATAAATCCTGGTAGGCAAGCCCGAAAGGCGTTGAGTTTGGCACACACCTGCGCTGCAAGAAAGACTCCCGGGCCAGACAGCGGGTGTGCATGGGCGCAGTCTTCGCTATAATCCGCGACCTGCCCACGCCGCAGGCTCGCCGAGCGCTGTTGTTAATAGCGATTTGCCAGAGCCTGGGCCGCCATTACCTCGGTCTACCTGCATTTCGATGAGTAGGGCCTGAAAGGATCGCGCATGTTTGAAAACTTGACTGACCGTCTCTCGCAGACGCTGCGCCACGTTACCGGCAAGGCCAAGCTGACCGAGGACAATATTAAAGACACCCTGCGTGAAGTGCGCATGGCGTTGCTGGAGGCCGACGTGGCCTTGCCGGTGGTGAAGGACTTCGTCAACTCGGTCAAGGAGCGCGCGGTCGGCACCGAAGTGTCCCGCAGCCTGACCCCGGGCCAGGCCTTTGTGAAGATCGTCCAGGCCGAACTCGAAAGCCTGATGGGCGCGGCCAACGAAGACCTGAACCTCAGCGCCGTGCCACCGGCCGTCGTATTGATGGCCGGTCTGCAAGGTGCGGGTAAAACCACTACCGCCGGCAAACTGGCGCGCTTCCTTAAAGAGCGCAAGAAGAAATCCGTGATGGTGGTGTCGGCCGACGTGTACCGTCCGGCGGCCATCAAGCAGTTGGAAATGCTCGCGGGCGAAGTGGGTGTGACCTTCTTCCCGTCCGACCTGAGCCAGAAGCCGGTCGACATCGCCAACGCGGCTATTAAAGAAGCCAAACTCAAGTTCATCGACGTGGTGATCGTCGATACCGCCGGTCGCCTGCACATCGATGAAGAGATGATGGGCGAGATCAAGGCGCTGCATGCCGCGATCAACCCGGTCGAGACCCTGTTCGTGGTCGACGCCATGACCGGCCAGGATGCGGCCAACACCGCCAAGGCCTTTGGTGACGCACTGCCGCTGACCGGCGTAATCCTCACCAAGGTCGACGGTGACGCCCGTGGCGGTGCCGCGTTGTCGGTGCGTGCCATTACCGGTAAACCGATCAAGTTCATCGGTATGGGCGAGAAAAGCGAAGCGCTCGAACCGTTCCATCCCGAGCGTATCGCCTCGCGTATCCTTGGCATGGGTGACGTGCTCAGCCTGATCGAACAGGCCGAAGCCACACTCGACAAGGACAAGGCCGACAAGCTGGCCAAGAAGCTGAAGAAGGGCAAGGGCTTCGACCTTGAAGACTTCCGCGACCAGCTGCAACAGATGAAGAACATGGGCGGCCTCGGCGGCCTGATGGACAAGCTGCCCAACATCGGCGGTGTGAACCTGGCGCAGATGGGCAACGCCCAGGGCGCGGCAGAGAAACAGTTCAAGCAGATGGAAGCCATCATCAACTCCATGACCCCGGCCGAGCGCCGCGACCCTGAGCTGATCAGCGGTTCGCGCAAGCGCCGGATTGCCATGGGTTCCGGCACCCAGGTGCAGGACATCGGTCGCTTGATCAAGCAACACAAGCAGATGCAGAAGATGATGAAGAAATTCTCCGCCAAGGGCGGTATGGCCAAGATGATGCGCGGCATGGGCGGTATGTTGCCCGGCGGCGGCATGCCTAAAATGTAAAGTATTCGAGCGTAAGCCTTGCTTGCGCTCCGACCCACAGGGATGTGGGATCTCCAGCAAACCCGCCGTTGGCGGGCGCTGACTCGCCGTTTTAACCGACGGCTCTATGGCAGATCTGAATGGCACGCTGATAGGCGCCAGAAAAAGACATTTGCAAAAGTCCGGATATTCCTTAGAATATGCGGCCTTTCGGGCACCTATGCCCGCTGTGCATTTAGATTTGCAGCACCGACTACAGGAACGATGTTCACATGCTAACAATCCGTCTTGCCCTTGGCGGCTCCAAAAAGCGCCCGTTTTACCACTTGACCGTAACCGACAGCCGCAACCCGCGTGACGGTTCGCACAAGGAACAGGTTGGTTTCTTCAACCCTGTTGCTCGTGGTCAAGAAGTTCGTCTGTCCGTGAACCAAGAGCGCGTAGCCTACTGGCTGAGCGTTGGCGCACAGCCATCCGAGCGCGTTGCAAAACTGTTGAAGGACTCGGCTAAGGCCGCAGCCTGAGCAATATGAACGCGACGCCAGCTGTTGCTGATGATTTGATCGTTATCGGCAAGATTTACTCTGTTCATGGCGTTCGCGGCGAAGTGAAGGTGTATTCCTTTACTGATCCGACTGAAAACCTGTTGCAGTACAAAACCTGGACGCTCAAGCGCGAAGGCAGCGTGAAACAGGTCGAGCTGGTCAGTGGACGCGGGAGCGACAAGTTCCTGGTCGCAAAGCTCAAGGGTCTTGATGATCGTGAAGAAGCTCGTCTTCTGGCCGGTTACGAGATCTGCGTGCCGCGCAACCTGTTCCCTGAATTGACCGACGGCGAGTACTACTGGTACCAGCTGGAAGGTCTGAAGGTTATTGATCAACTCGGGCAATTGCTGGGGAAAATCGATCATCTTCTGGAAACCGGCGCCAATGATGTAATGGTGGTCAAGCCTTGCGCTGGCAGCCTGGATGATCGCGAACGCCTGTTGCCCTATACCGAGCAATGCGTGTTGGCAGTCGACCTGGCAGCGGGCGAGATGAAGGTGGAATGGGACGCGGACTTCTAAGCGTGGCTAATTTGCGCATTGAAGTGATCAGTTTGTTTCCCGAGATGTTTTCCGCCATCAGCGAGTACGGCATCACCAGTCGGGCGGTGAAACAGGGGCTGTTGCAGCTCACCTGTTGGAACCCGCGAGACTACACGACGGATCGACATCACACTGTGGACGATCGCCCATTTGGCGGTGGCCCGGGCATGGTGATGAAGATCAAGCCCCTGGAAGATGCGTTGGTTCAGGCCAAGGCAGCCGCCGGGGAGAAGGCGAAGGTAATTTACCTGTCCCCTCAAGGCCGTCAGCTGAAACAGGCGGCGGTACGCGAACTGGCGAATGAGGAAAGTTTGATCCTGATTGCCGGTCGCTATGAAGGCATTGACGAGCGTTTTATTGAAGCTCATGTCGATGAAGAGTGGTCGATTGGGGACTATGTCCTGTCTGGCGGCGAGCTGCCGGCGATGGTCCTGATAGATGCGGTTACACGACTGCTGCCCGGAGCTTTAGGGCATGCGGACTCCGCGGAGGAAGATTCCTTCACGGATGGTTTGCTGGATTGCCCGCACTACACCCGTCCGGAGGTGTATGTGGATCAGCGTGTTCCCGACGTATTGCTAAGTGGCAATCACGCACACATCCGGCGTTGGCGTTTACAGCAGTCCCTTGGTCGGACCTATGAACGACGCGCCGATCTTCTGGAAAGCCGCTCGCTTTCTGGAGAAGAGAAGAAGCTGCTCGAGGAATACATCCTCGCGCGGGACGATAGTTAACAACGTATCGATGGTAGGTCCATTGACTTACCTTAGGAGCACAGCATGACTAACAAAATCATCCTTGCACTCGAAGCAGAGCAGATGACCAAAGAGATCCCTACCTTTGCCCCGGGCGACACCATTGTCGTTCAGGTGAAAGTGAAGGAAGGCGACCGTTCGCGTCTGCAAGCGTTCGAAGGCGTGGTAATCGCCAAGCGTAACCGTGGTGTGAACAGTGCTTTCACTGTTCGTAAAATCTCCAACGGTGTTGGCGTAGAGCGTACTTTCCAGACCTACAGCCCGCAGATCGACAGCATGGCCGTTAAGCGTCGCGGTGACGTACGTAAAGCCAAGCTGTACTACCTGCGTGACCTGTCCGGTAAAGCAGCTCGCATCAAGGAAAAACTGGCTTAAGTCCAGCTTCCCGATGCAGAAAAAAGCAGCCTACGGGCTGCTTTTTTGTGCCTGAAATTTGTCCATTTGCCGGTATTGACCATGACCAACCGTCTCGAAGAAATCCAGCGCCGCACCGACCTGTCCGTTACCCACGTGACCAAGGCCGTGTTCCCGCCCACCACCAACCATCACAACACCCTGTTCGGCGGCACCGCCCTGGCATGGATGGACGAAGTGTCGTTCATCACCGCCACGCGCTTTTGTCGCTTGCCGTTGGTGACGGTCTCCACCGACCGTATCGACTTCAATCACGCGATCCCGGCCGGTTCCATCGTTGAGCTGATCGGTCGCGTGATCAAGGTCGGCAACACCAGCCTCAAGGTTGAAGTGGAAGTGTTTGTCGAGAGCATGAGCGCTGATGGTCGTGAGAAGGCGATCCAGGGCGTGTTCAGCTTTGTCGCGATTGACGCGGACAAACGCCCTGTACCGGTATTGCCTGGGTTTGCCAACTGATTACTCGGTGGTGCTGTTTTGCGGTTGAATCACCGCCAGCAGGGTCCAACCGGCCACGGGCTTCAGGCTGCTCTCGGGCGTGACCACATGCACCCAGCCGCTGGTGTCCCGGGCAAACAGCAAGGTGGCGCGCTCGCCGTGCAACGCCTGGTACTGCTCCCAGCCAAAGCCATCGGTGAGGTTGGTGCTATATAGCTCGGCACCCTGGCCCAGCAGGCTTGCCAGTTTGGTATAGCTCAGGGGTTGGCTGCCCAACAGGTGGCCGCGGTGTTCGTGGCTGGCCTTGTGTTTGTCGGTGCGACGGTTTTCCTGGCTGCTGGCCAGGGCGAACAGTCGCTGGCCGAAATCATGGCGAAAACGCATGGTCGCCAAGGCGTTCAACTCGCCGGACGGGGAGAGCGCAAGCAAATGCCCCAGGCCGACCAGGTCCAGATGCGACTCGGCATGTTGGGAGGCGGGGTTACCGAAGTAGGTCGGCAGGCCCTCCATGCGACTGGCGCGGATGTTTTCCCAGCTTGAATCCGTCAGCAACACCCGGCTGCCCAATTGCTGCAATGCCTTGCCGAGTGCCCGCGCCGGGCCGTTTGCGCCGACGATCAGGAAACCGCTGGGCGCAGGCTCGGCGACTTTGAGCAAGCGCGCCAAGGGGCGCGCCGTGGCACTTTGCAGCACCACGGTGCCGATGATCACCGCAAAGGTCAGCGGCACCAGCAATAGCGCGCCTTCATGACCCGCCTCATCCAGGCGGATCGCAAAGATCGCCGAGACCGCCGCCGCCACAATGCCCCGTGGCGCGATCCAGGCCAGCAGTGCACGCTCGCGCCAGTTCAGTCCGGAGCCGAAGGTCGAGAGCGCCACGTTCAGCGGGCGAGCAATAAACTGGATGATTACCAGCAGAATCAGCACGAATGGGCCCAGGGCGATCAAGGCATTCAGGTCCAGGCGCGCCGCCAACAGGATGAACAGCCCGGAAATCAGCAACACGCTGAGGTTTTCCTTGAAGTGCAGGATGTGTCTTACATCCACGCCCTTCATGTTCGCCATCCACATGCCCATCAGCGTGACCGCCAGCAGGCCGGACTCATGCATCACCTGGTTGGCGGCAATGAAGATGCCCAGCACACCCGCCAGCGTCGCCAGGTTATGCAGGTATTCCGGCAACCACTGGCGGCGCATGATCTGCCCCAGTACCCAGCCGCCGGCGATCCCGAACAGGCTGCCGCAGAGGATGACGCCGCCAAAGGTCAGCAGGCTATGGCTCAAGCCATCGCCCGAAGCCCGGGCAATGATGAAGCTGTAAACCACCACCGCCAGCAGCGCGCCAATCGGGTCGATGACGATGCCTTCCCAGCGCAGGATATTGGCGATGGAGGCTTTGGGGCGTACCACGCGCAGCATCGGCACGATCACGGTTGGCCCGGTGACCAGGGTCAGCGTGCCGAACAGCAGCGCGAGCATCCAGTCAAAACCCAGCAGCCAGTGCGTGGCCAGGGTGATCACCGCCCAAGTCGACAGGGCACCGACCGTGACCAGGCGATGCACCACGCTGCCGATTTCCTTCCATTCCGACAGGTGCAGGGTCAGGCTGCCTTCGAACAGGATCAACGCCACGGCCAGGGACACCAACGGCATTAACAGAGGGCCGAACATCTCCTGCGGGTCGAGCCAGCCCAGTACCGGCCCCGCCAAAATACCCGTCAATAACAGAAACAGGATCGCCGGCAACTTGAGCCGCCACGCCAGCCATTGGCAACCCAATGCCGCCACTCCAATGCCGCCAAAGGCCAGCAAAATCTGTTGTTCATTCATTGAAGCTTCCTGTTCCTTGAAGTAGCGGGCTATGAAAGACTAGCGGCCCTTGCCACAGTTCACTAAATAATTCGCGCAGTCCCCATCCTGCGCTGCTTTGAGTACCCATGCCCGCCATCGACCACCCTTTGATCGACCGTTTCCTTGACGCCCTCTGGCTGGAAAAAGGCCTGTCGGACAACACGCGCCAGGCGTATCGCAGCGACCTGGCCCTGTTCAATGGCTGGTTGCAGGATAAAAATCTTGAATTGATCAACGCCGGGCGCGAGCTGATCCTCGATCATCTGGCGTGGCGCCTTGAGCAGAACTACAAACCACGCTCCACCGCACGATTCCTGTCCGGCGTGCGCGGCTTTTATCGCTACCTGCTGCGGGAAAAGCTCATTGCGACCGATCCCACTCTACAAATCGATATGCCGCAATTAGGTAGGCCTCTTCCTAAATCTTTGTCGGAAGCTGACGTGGATGCTCTGTTGGCTGCGCCGGATCTCAGTGAAGCCATCGGCCAGCGCGATCGCGCCATGCTGGAAGTGCTTTACGCCTGCGGCCTGCGCGTGACCGAACTGATCAGCCTGACGCTGGAGCAGGTTAACCTGCGCCAGGGCGTATTGCGCGTGATGGGCAAGGGCAGCAAGGAGCGGCTGGTGCCCATGGGCGAGGAGGCGATTGTGTGGGTTGAGCGCTACATGCGCGATGCGCGCCACGAATTGCTCGGCGGGCGCCCCAGCGACGTGCTGTTCCCCAGCCTGCGCGGCGAGCAGATGACCCGCCAGACCTTCTGGCACCGCATCAAGCACCAGGCCAAAGTGGCCGGGATCGGCAAGGCGCTGTCGCCTCACACCCTGCGTCATGCGTTCGCTACCCATTTGCTCAACCATGGCGCGGATTTGCGCGTGGTACAGATGCTGCTCGGCCACAGCGACTTATCCACAACCCAGATCTACACCCATGTGGCACGCGCACGTTTGCAGGATATGCACGCCAAGCATCACCCGCGCGGATAAAACCGTCAGAAATGGCCCATTTTACCTGTCGCGGTCTGCCCTCCCGCCCAACTGTGGTAGGCTTTGCCGGTTCGCAAAGGGGACGGCACCCGTTGTGTTCCAGATCAGTATTCCGCTCCCGTCCCCGCCTCTGCCTTCAGGAGTTCCCATGCGCTTGACCCAGATTATTGCCGCCGCAGCCATTGCGTTGGTTTCCACCTTTGCTGTCGCCGATGATGCGGCCGAGCAGACCATTCGCAAGAGCCTGGCCAACCTGGCGCTCGATACCCCGATCGAAAGCATCAGCGCCAGCCCCATGGCCGGCCTGTATGAAGTCAAGCTCAAGGGCAGCCGTGTGCTGTACGCCAGTGCCGATGGCCAGTACATCGTCCAGGGCTACCTGTTCCAGCTCAAGGACGGCAAGCCGGTCAACCTGACCGAGAAGGCCGAGCGCTTGGGCGTGTCCAAGCTGATCAACGGTATCCCGGTGGCTGAAACCGTGGTGTACCCGGCCATCGGCGAGACCAAGACCCACATCACCGTATTCACCGACACCACCTGCCCCTACTGCCACAAGCTGCACGCCGAAATTCCGGCGTTGAACAAGCTGGGCGTGGAAGTGCGCTACGTCGCCTTCCCGCGCCAGGGCCTGGGTTCGCCGGGTGACGAGCAGTTGCAGGCGGTGTGGTGCTCGGCCGACAAAAAAGCGGCCATGGACAAGATGGTCGATGGCAAGGAAATCAAGTCGGCCAAATGCGCCAACCCGGTTTCCAAGCAGTTCGCCCTGGGCCAGTCCATTGGTGTGAACGGTACACCGGCCATCGTTTTGGCCGACGGCCAGGTGATTCCGGGCTACCAGCCGGCGCCGCAAGTTGCCAAACTGGCACTGGGTGCCAAGTAAGCATTTATCGTTGAGCCTTTGACGATCATGACTCGCCGAACTGTCGGCGGGTCATTAATTGAGAGCCGCAGTTGTGCGGCTGTTTTCACGGCCGACCTAGCGTCGGCCGTTTCATGGGGAGTTCTTCAGTGAAACCGGTCAAAGTAGGCATCTGTGGGTTAGGGACCGTCGGTGGCGGTACCTTCAACGTACTTCAGCGTAACGCTGAAGAAATTTCCCGCCGCGCAGGTCGCGGGATTGAAGTGGCGCAAATTGCCATGCGTTCGCCAAAGCCTCAGTTCGAAACGACCGGTATTGCGATTACCAACGATGTGTTCGCCGTGGCCACCAACCCTGAGATCGATATCGTCATCGAACTGGTTGGCGGCTACACCGTGGCCCGCGAGCTGGTGCTCAAGGCTATTGAGCACGGCAAGCACGTGGTCACCGCCAACAAGGCGCTGATCGCCGTGCACGGCAACGAAATCTTCGCCAAGGCCCGCGAGAAAGGCGTCATCGTGGCGTTCGAAGCCGCGGTGGCCGGTGGTATCCCGGTGATCAAGGCAATCCGCGAAGGCCTGTCCGCCAACCGCATCAACTGGGTCGCCGGCATCATCAACGGCACCGGTAACTTCATCCTCACCGAAATGCGCGAGAAGGGCCGTACCTTCGAAGACGTGCTGGCCGAAGCCCAGGCCCTGGGTTATGCCGAAGCCGACCCGACCTTCGACGTGGAAGGCATCGACGCGGCCCACAAGCTGACCATCCTGGCGTCCATCGCCTTTGGTATTCCGCTGCAGTTCGACAAGGCCTACACCGAAGGCATCACCAAGCTGACCACCGCCGACGTGAACTACGCCGAAGCCCTGGGCTACCGCATCAAGCACCTGGGCGTGGCGCGCAGCACCCCGGCCGGTATCGAGTTGCGTGTGCACCCGACGCTGATCCCGGCCGACCGCCTGATCGCCAACGTCAATGGCGTGATGAACGCGGTGATGGTCAACGGTGATGCCGCCGGTTCCACCCTGTTCTACGGCGCCGGTGCCGGCATGGAGCCGACGGCTTCGTCGGTAATCGCCGACCTGGTGGACGTGGTTCGCGCCATGACCAGCGACCCGGAAAACCGCGTGCCGCACCTGGCCTTCCAGCCGGACTCGCTGTCGGCCCATCCGATCCTGCCGATCGAAGCCTGCGAAAGTGCTTACTACCTGCGCATCCAGGCCCAGGACCATCCAGGCGTGCTGGCCCAGGTCGCCAGCATCCTGTCGGAGCGCGGTATCAACATCGAGTCGATCATGCAGAAGGAAGTCGAGGAGCAAAACGGCCAGGTGCCGATGATCCTGCTGACCCATCGTGTGCTCGAACAGCACATCAACGATGCCATCCACGCCCTCGAAGCCCTGCAAGGCGTGGTCGGCCCGGTGGTGCGGATTCGCGTCGAACACTTGAACTAACCGATTTGTTCCAGGGGCCCCGTCCATTCGGCGGCCCCTGTTCGAGAATGTTTTAGAGGAGCCAGTCATGCGTTACATCAGCACCCGCGGCCAGGCACCGGCCCTGAATTTCGAAGACGTCCTGCTGGCAGGCCTTGCCACCGACGGCGGCCTGTATGTGCCGGAAAACCTGCCACGCTTCACCCAGGAAGAAATCGCCTCCTGGGCCGGCCTGCCGTATCACGAGCTGGCTTTCCGAGTGATGCGCCCGTTCGTCACCGGCAGCATTCCGGATGCGGACTTCAAGAAGATTCTGGAAGAAACCTATGGCGTGTTTTCCCACAACGCCATCGCGCCCCTGCGCCAACTGAACGGCAATGAGTGGGTACTGGAGCTGTTCCACGGCCCGACCCTGGCGTTCAAGGACTTCGCCCTGCAACTGCTCGGTCGCCTGCTCGACTACGTGCTGGAAAAGCGCGGCGAGCGCGTGGTGATCATCGGCGCCACCTCCGGTGATACCGGCTCGGCGGCTATCGAAGGGTGCAAGCACTGCGAAAACGTCGACATCTTCATCCTGCACCCGCACAAGCGCGTGTCGGAAGTTCAGCGTCGCCAGATGACCACTCTCTTCGGCGAGAACATCCACAACATCGCCATCGAAGGCAACTTCGATGACTGCCAGGAAATGGTCAAGAACAGCTTCGCTGACCAAAGCTTCCTCAAGGGCACACGCCTGGTGGCGGTGAACTCGATCAACTGGGCGCGGATCATGGCCCAGATCGTCTACTACTTCCATGCATCGCTGCAGTTGGGCGGCCCGGCGCGTTCAGTGTCGTTCTCGGTGCCGACCGGCAACTTCGGCGACATCTTCGCCGGTTACCTGGCACGCAATATGGGCTTGCCGATCAACCAGTTGATCGTTGCCACCAACCGCAACGACATCCTGCACCGCTTCATGAGCGGCAACCAGTATGTGAAGGAAACCTTGCACGCCACGCTGTCGCCATCCATGGACATCATGGTCTCGTCGAACTTCGAACGCCTGCTGTTCGACATGCACGGTCGCAACGGCGCAGCCCTGGCCGAGTTGATGAACAGCTTCAAGCAAGGTGGCGGTTTCAGCGTCGAGCAAGAGCGCTGGACCGAAACCCGCAAGCTGTTTGACTCCCTGGCTGTGGATGATGCGCAGACCTGCGAAACCATCGCGCAGGTCTACGCCCAGACCGGCGAAGTGCTCGACCCCCACACGGCCATCGGCGTGAAAGCTGCGCGCGAATGCCGCCGCAGCCTGGATATTCCGATGGTGATCCTCGGCACGGCACACCCGGTCAAATTCCCCGAAGCGGTGGAGAAGGCCGGTGTTGGCAAGGCACTGCAATTGCCGGAGCACCTGGCCGACCTGTTCGAGCGTGAAGAGCGCTGCACCGTGTTGGCCAATGACCTGAAGGCGGTGCAGGCGTTTGTCAGCCAGCACGGTAACCGCGGCAAGCCGCTCTGATTTCCACAGTTGGTCAGATTACATCCGGCAGTTAGCTTTTTTGCAGTCGGCCAAGCCCGTCCTCGTGACGGGCTTTTTTATTTTGGCGAGCCATACTTGTCCCTTCGCCCAATCAAGGAAGCTAAATCGGTGCAGGTTTTGATTCAATGGACAGTGCGGCTGATGTGCGTGCTGTGGCTCACCCAACTACCGGTAAGCCTGGCGGCCGTCAGCCTGCCCTTCAAGCTGGTGCCGGCGTTTATCCCGCTTGAGCCTTTGCCCCTGGCGCCCGCAGAGCAGCAGTGGCTGGCGACCCATCGGACGTTGAAGGTGGGTATCTCCATTGATGACTATCAGCCGATCGATATCACCCGCGACCGCAACCGCTATCAGGGCATCAGTGCCGATTACCTGAGCCTGGTCGGCGCACGCTTGCAGGTGCCGATGCAGGTGCTGGGCTTTGCCGAGCGGGCCCAGGCGGTCGAGGCGTTGCGCAGCGGGGCCATCGATATTCTGACCAGCGCCAACGGCTACGAGCGCGATGTGCCCGGCTTGCAGTTCACCCAGGACTACATGCCCGACCGGTCGGTGGTGGTGCTGCGTCGTGATGAGTTTCAAGAGGATGACCTGGCGGGCAAGAAAGTCGTATTGCTTGATGGCTACGCCAATGTGCACAACGTGCAGGCGGCTTACCCCGATAGTCACATCATGCTCGCACCCAACCTCTACAGCGGCCTGGAAGCGCTCAAGCAAGGGGATGCCGATGCGTTTATCGGCAATGAAGTGATTGTGCGGGCCTACAAATCGCTGCGGCCTTACCTGGGGTTGCAGATCAAGGAACAAAGCCGGCTGGCGCCCATCGGCTTTGCCTTTGCCACCCGCCAGGCCGATCCATTGCTGGGGGCGATGATGAACCGCGCCTTGGCGAGCATTGACGAGTCGGTACAGCGGGAGATCCTGGGCCGCTGGACGACAGGGCTTGGCGTCGGCTTTCGCGGTGAGCGCGTAGAGTTGTCCGCCGCGGAGCGCACCTGGCTGTTGCAGCATCCCCATGTGGTAGTGGTGGCCCAGCAAATGTCGCCCTATATCTTCAGGGATAAGGACGGCCACTGGGTGGGTTTGAATGTCGACCTGCTGCACCGCATTTCGCGCATGACCGGTTTGCAGTTTGTCTTCGAAGAGGTGCACTCCACCGCGCAAACCCTGGAATGGCTGGAAACCGGCAGGGCGCAGATGAACACCACCCTGGCGTCGAATCAGGAGCGCAGGGCGCTGCTCGACTTCAGCCATGGCTTTGGCGGCTCCGGCTGGGTGTTCGTGGAGCGCGCCGACGCCACGCCGCTGACGGGCTTGAAGCAGCTGGACGGTAAGGTTCTGGCGCTGCCGGCGCGCCATGTGCTGGAGAGTTACGTCCGCCAGATGCACCCGCAGATCAAGCTGCGCCTGGTAGACAATTACGCCCAGGCCCGTGAACTGGTGCAACGGGGCGAGGCCGCTGCCACGCTGCAAACCGAAGTGGAGGTACAGAGTTACTCCCAGGAGGGTTTGCGTATCGGCCGCAGCGTCGACGGCAAGTGGTCATCCAATTGCCTGTCGGTACGCAAGGACCAGCCTGAACTGCTGAGTATCCTCAACAAGGCCCTGGAAGCCTTGCCGGTGGCCGAGCTGAGCGCACTGCGCCTGCGCTGGATCGGTGCTGTGGCGATTCCGGTGCCAGCCTGGCAACGGGTGCCCCCCTGGGCGTATTGGACGGTGGCCACGGCGCTGCTGTTTGTGCTGGTGTCGCTGGTGTGGAACAGCCGGCTCAAGCGTCAGATTCGTCAGCGGCTGGAAGCCGAGCAGCGGCTCAATGACCAATTGGCGTTTAAACGCGCGTTGCTCGACGGTATGCCCAACTCGCTGTTCGTGCGTGACCTGGCCGGGCGGCTGGTGACCTGCAACAAAAGCTATGAACAGCAACTGGCGACCCGGCTTGAGCTGATTCAGGGGCTGACGCTGATGGAGAGTGGGGTAATGCCTGAGGCCACAGCGGCGCGCCTGCACGCCGGCCATATGGAACAATTGGCCACGCAAGAGTCGTTGTTTGTCGATCGCGAGCTGGAGTTCAACGGCGGCAGCTTTCACGTTTACCAGTGGACGGTGCCGTTCTTCGATGCTCAGGGCCGCTTGCAGGGGCTGCTGGGTGGCTGGATCGATATCAACGAACGCAAAGACCTGGAGCACCAATTGATGGATGCCCGCCAGGCTGCCGACGAAGCCAACTACGCCAAAAGTGCATTTCTTTCTGCATTGAGTCATGAGATTCGTACACCCATGACCGCCATCATCGGGTTGCTCGAACTGGAGCAGGAACGCTGCCTGGCCAGCGGCCAGCCTGTCTCTGAAGCCTTGCAGGTGGCCCATCGCTCAGCGCGCGAGCTGATCGCGCTGATGGGCGACAGCCTGGACCTGGCCAAGATCGAGGCCGGTCACCTGCAACTGGTACCGCAAACCACCGAATTAAAGAGCTTTTTCGAAGGCATCCAGCGCCTGTTCGAAGCCACGGCGCAAAAAAAGGGCCTGCATTTGACCCTGGCGTTTGATCCGGCGGCCAAGGGCTATTACTGGTTCGATCCGCTGCGTTTACGCCAGGTGATGCACAACCTGCTGGGCAATGCGCTGAAGTTTACCGAGCAGGGCGGGGTGAGGCTCAGCGTCACCTGCCAGCGGGATGAGTCCAATAACGAATACCTGCACCTGTGCGTCGAGGACAGCGGCCCAGGCATCAGCGCCGAGCAGCAGCCGCGGTTGTTCAAGCCATTTACTCAAGTGAGCGCATTGACCGCAGCGGAGCATGGCGGCACCGGGCTGGGCCTGAGTATCTGCAAGCAATTGGTGGAATTGATGGGCGGTCGCATTCACCTGGCAAGCGTGGTGGGTGAGGGCACCGAGGTATGCATCGATCTGCGTCTTGATCGGGTCAGCACCGACGATGTGCCGGCCACGCCTGCACCAGCCTTGCCTGCTGCAGGTCGCAGCCTGTCGGTGCTGGTGGTGGATGATTTGGCCGCCAACCGTCTGGTGCTGGCGCAGCAGTTGCAGTTTCTGGGGCATCAGGTGATCGCCCTGGATTCGGCCGAGGCCGCCTTGCAGCGCTGGCGTGAGCAGCGTTTTGACGTGCTGGTGACCGATTGCCAGATGCCGGGTATGTCCGGCTATGCCCTGAGCGAGGCGGTCCGGCGTATCGAAGCCCAAGAGCATCGGCCCCGTTGTGCGTTGATCGGTTGCACGGCGAACGCAATGAAAGATGAACAACGACGCTGCGAGGATGCGGGGATGGATGAACTGCTGGTCAAGCCGGTGACCCTGGAGCACTGGACCCGCGTGCTGGCGCAGGTGGCGCCGCAGCGTTCATTCGATATCCAGGCCCTGCGTACCATGACCCAGGCCGATGGGCCGGTGCTGCACAGCATGTTGCAGGAACTGGCCAAAAGCCTGGACCACGAACATGAGGTGTTGGCCAGCGCCCTGGCCGAGCGTGATGTGGCGCGCTTGAATGCGGCGTTGCATCGCCTCAAGGGCATTTGTTCGCTGGTGGATGCGTTGCCGTTGGCCAAGGCTTGTGTGGCGCTTGAGCAATGCGCGCGAGAACAGCGTGGGGCTGAGCTGGAGCAGCCTTGGTTGAGGTTGTCCGAGGTGCTCAAGGCGTTTCGTCGCGACCTGCAGCCTTATCTGGACCTGTAGGGGCGAGCTTGCTCGCGAAAACCTCACAGGCGCCGCGTCTATTCAGGGAACACACGTTATCGTTGACGTTTTTCGCGAGCAAGCTCGCTCTTACAGGCGACTCATTTCGGACGCGTCCTATGGGGTGCTTCGCGGCTTATGGCTACTGTGGGGGACTTTTCCCAGTATCGACTCCATGACCCATGCGCTCTCTCAATGTACTGATCCTCGAAGACAACCCGTTTCAGCTGATGGCACTGCACCAGATGCTCAATGCCAACGGTGTGTTCAATGTGCTGACCGCAGAAGATGTCGAAACGGCCCGTCAGTCCCTGGACAGTAAAGGGCCGGTGGATATCGCCATCTGCGATCTGTACCTGGAGCGCGGCGATGGCCTGGAGTTGATCCGTGAGCTGGCCGAGCATCGTTTGGCCCAGGTGTTGGTCCTGCTCAGCAATGCCGAACCCGATGTGCTCGAAGGCGTGGCGAATATGGCGCGGCAATTGGGCCTCAACGTGCTGGCGTGCTTGCCCAAGCCAGCCTCGGCAACGCTGATCGGGCAAGTGTTGGCTGACTGCCAGAGGCATTTGCGGCCGGGGCCAGCGGCGCTGTCCTGGGAGCGTGTGCGCCAGTTGCTGGGGTTGAACACCAGGGAGCAACTGCCGCCGTCGGCGGATGTCAGCCAGGCGACCATCGCGGCCTGCGGCAGGGTCTGGTATCAACCCATCGTCAGCCAGGCCGGAGTGTTGCAAGGGGTGGAGGCGTTGGCGCGCTGGCAGTTGCCGGAAGCTCAATTGCTGCTGCCCGATGAGTTCCTGCCGGTGCTGGAGTTCGCCGGCATGGAAGAGGCCTTTACCTGGCATGTGCTGGAACAGGCATTGGGCCTGGCCAATCAGGTCATGGGCGAGACCGGCCAGGTGCTGCCGGTGGCGGTGAACATTCCCGGGCGTATGCTTGAGCGCACGCACTTTCCCCAGATATTGCAGGGTCTGCTGCAACTTCACGGCATACCTGCCCATAGCCTGACGCTGGAGCTGGTGGAAACCTCAACGCTGAAAACCGACAGTGCCCACCTCACCGGCTTGCTGCGCCTGCGGATGCTGGGCTGCCAGTTGTCCATCGGGGATTTCGGCATGGGCGGCACCAGCTTGCAGCATTTGCTGGAATTGCCCTTTACCGAACTGAAAATCCCCCCGGCGTTTGCCTGCGGGATGGCCGGTGACGATCGCAAGGCAGCAGTGGTGGCGGGGGCCATGAGCATGGCCGCGCGTCTGGATATCGCCGTGGTGGTCACCGGGGTGGAAAGCGCTGCCGATTATCACGCCGTGGGTGAACTGGGGGCGGCGTGGCTGCAAGGCTGTTTCATTGCCCGGCCGATGGAGGCCGAGGCGCTCAAGCAATGGATCGCGTTCCAGGCTAGGCCAGCCCGTGTTCCTGCACATAAATAAACAGCGCGGCATCATTGGCCAGTCCCAGTTTGCGCATGGCGCTGACTTTTTGCGCACTGACGGTCTGCTTGCTGCGATGCAGGTGCGCGGCGATCTGGCCCACCGTCATGCCCGTGGCCAACAGGCGAATCACCTCCAGCTCCCGGGGTGACAGATGCTCCTGGGAGTGCAGGCGATCGGCGCCGACTTCCCCGGCCAGGCTCAGCGCCTGGCGAATGGTCTGGGCCACGTAGGTGCGTTGCTGGCGCACCTGGCCAATCGCCTGGGGCAGTTCATCGGCCAGGCTGGCCTTGCTCAGCAAGCCCATTACGCCCAATGCCAGAATCGAATGAAACAAACCGGCATTGTTGAGCATGGTGACCACCACAATCGGCAGCTGCGGAAAGCGTCGGCGCAGTTGCTCGATCAGGCGCAACCCGTCGGCGTGGGGCTCGGCGGGCATCATAAAGTCGGTCACCAGCACATCGCAGGCACCGTCTTGCAGTAACGCATTGAGGGCCTGTGGCGAGTTGGCCTCCCCGACGATGCTGATGTGCGGGTCACGCTCAAGCACTGCGCGCAGGCCAATCAGGAAAATCGGATGATCGTCGGCAATGACGATACGCAAAGGCGGTTCAGACGCAGCTCTCAAGGCAGGCTCCCAGGTAGTCCAGGGATTCTAGCGCGTGAAGGTGTGTTTTTTCTCTGTCATCTTTTCCGTGCATGCTCGTTTTCCTCAAGCAGTGGATTACATAAAAGGTAGAACTTTCTGCTTTGAGCACGGGTCACTTGAATGTCAGCCTCTTCGTGACATTTTTGTTTTTCGAACCTTTTTCGAATGATTGAGTGGTGATCGAGATGGAAAGTATCCACCTATTGCTCAGTGAAGCACTGAGCCCTTATCAGGTTACGCTGACCACTTCTGGTATGCGGGAAGACTGCCTGGTAACCGTAAAGAACCCCGGCGGCGCCATTGTGGTAGAACGCGAAGTCGATCGCGCGCAATTGGCCGACAAACGCGCGCTGGTGGATGTCGTGGATTGCCTGCTGCGCGACGTGAAAATCGCCGAAGGGCGCCTGGAACCCTCGGTCATTGCCGCCTTGCGTAACGCTGCCCAAACCCGTGGCGGCGCACTGGCATGAAACATTATTTTTCTTCGGAACCTTCCTACGCGGCGGTCAGTCAGAGTACGTAACAGCAAGAGCAATCATTGTGCTCCGGTGTTTGTCGCTTGCTGTGCGTGCCTTTTTAAGGCCACGTTTAACCCCGAGTTGTCTCCCCACTGCTCGGGGTTTCTTTTTGCCCGCGATTCTCAGATCGCGCCATTCTCGCGCAGGCGAGCAATAGCTGCGGCGTCGTAACCCAGGGCATTGAGCAGCACAGTGTTGTGCTCACCCAATTGCGGGCCCACCCATTCACAGCTGCCCGGTGTGTCCGAGAGCTTGGGCACAATGCCCGGCATCTTGAAGTCCTTGCCGTCCGGGAGCTTGGCCTTGAGGAACATTTCCCGGGCCAGAAATTGCGGGTCGCCCAGCATGTCTTCGGCGCTGTAGATACGGCTGGCGGGCACTTCGGCTTTCTTCAGTTGCTCTATCACCTGCTCCAAGGGCAGCGAGTTAACCCAGCGGTCGATCACGCCGTAGAGCTCGTCGCGGCGGCTGTCGCGCCCGTCATTACTGGCCAACTGCGGGTCGTTCGCCAAGTCGTCGCGGCCGATGGTTGCCATGAAGCGCTTGAAGATCGCATCGCCATTGGCGCCGATCTGCACATGCTTGCCGTCTGCGGTGGTGTGGATCGAGGACGGGGTGATGCCGGGCATGATGTTGCCGGTGCGCTCACGGATAAAACCGAACACATCGAACTCAGGGATCATGCTTTCCATCATGGCGAAGATGGCTTCATACAGCGCCACATCCACCACCTGGCCCAAGCCGCCGTTGACTTCGCGGTGACGCAGCGCCATCAGCGCGCCGATCACTGCCCACAACGCGGCAATCGAATCGCCGATGGAAATCCCGGTGCGCACCGGCGGGCGGTCCTCGAAGCCGGTGATATAGCGCAAGCCGCCCATGGACTCACCCACTGCGCCAAACCCCGGCTGGTCTTTCATCGGCCCAGTCTGGCCGAAGCCCGAGAGGCGCACCATCACCAGCTTGGGGTTCAGCTCATGCAGGGTTTCCCAGTTCAGGCCGAGTTTTTCCAGCACCCCGGGGCGGAAGTTTTCGATCAGGATGTCGGCGTCGGCCAGCAGTTGCTTGAGGATCGCCAAGCCGTCGGGGTGCTTGAGGTTGAGAGTCAGCGACTGCTTGTTGCGCGCCTGCACGAACCACCACAGCGAGGTGCCCTCATACAGCTTGCGCCATTTGCGCAGCGGGTCGCCGCCGTCCGGGGATTCGACCTTGATCACCTCGGCACCGAATTCAGCGCAAATGCGTGAGGCAAACGGGCCGGCGATCAGGGTGCCCAGTTCGATGACTTTCAGGCCGGCAAGTGGTTTGGCAGTGAGCGACATGGGGATCCTTACAAGCGCTGGACGATGATGTCCTGCTTTTTAACATAGGCGAGCCGCCCGGATGCAGCGCAGTATTCGTTCAATGACCTCGCCATCGGTTAGACTGGCCGCCTTTCCTTGTCTTTAGAAGCCCGTTCATGGCCCAGCCGTCCACGACCTACAAATTCGAACTCAACCTCACCGACCTCGACCGTTCGGTGTACGAGAGCGTCAAACAGACCATCGCCCGCCACCCTTCGGAAACCGAAGAGCGCATGACCGTGCGCCTGCTGGCCTACGCCCTCTGGTACAACGAGCAGTTGGCGTTCGGGCGCGGCCTGTCGGATGTAGACGAACCGGCCCTGTGGGAAAAAAGCCTGGATGATCGGGTTTTGCACTGGATCGAAGTCGGCCAGCCGGATGCCGATCGCCTGACCTGGTGCTCGCGCCGCACCGAACGCACCAGCCTGCTGGCCTATGGCAGCCTGCGCGTGTGGGAAGGCAAGGTGGTGCCGGTGGCCAACAACCTGAAAAACGTACATATCGCTGCCGTGCCCCAGGAAGTGTTGGAGACCCTGGCCAAGGACATGCCCCGCGTCATCAAGTGGGACGTGATGATCAGCGAAGGCACGATCTTTGTGACCGATGACCGTGGCCAGCATGAAGTGCAACTGCAATGGCTGGTCGGCGAGCGCGGTTAAACCTTGGCTGAACCCGGCTCCCTGTAGGAGCGAGCTTGCTCGCGAAAAACTCCAGGGCACCACGATCACCCAGGCACACGCGTCATCGTTAACCACCTTCGCGAGCAAGCTCGCTCCTACAATGATTAAAGAGAAGTTATCACCACCGTATGCGTATCGATCCCCGCCCTTTGCCCGCCGTCCTGCCTTTTCTCGGTGAACTGCCGCCGCTGTTGACCCGCCTTTACGCCGCACGCGGGGTGCAGTCGGAAGCCGAGCTGGACAAGAGCCTGGCGCGGTTGATTCCCTACCAGCAGCTCAAGGGGATCGACGCCGCGGTGGACTTGCTGGTGACCGCCCTGGAGCAGCGCCAGCGCATCCTGATCGTCGGTGACTTCGATGCCGACGGCGCCACGGCGAGCACCGTGGGCACCCTGGGCCTGAGATTGCTCGGTGCGGCCCATGTCGACTACCTGGTGCCCAACCGCTTCGAATACGGCTACGGCCTGACTCCGGAAATTGTCGCGGTGGCGCTGCAGCGCGAGCCGCAATTGCTGATTACCGTGGACAACGGTATCTCCAGTGTCGAAGGCGTGGCGGCGGCGAAAGCGGCGGGGTTGCAGGTGCTGGTCACCGACCACCACTTGCCCGGCGATGAACTGCCGGCCGCCGACGCCATCGTCAATCCGAACCAGCCGGGCTGTACGTTTCCCAGCAAGGCCCTGGCCGGTGTCGGCGTGATCTTCTACGTGTTGATGGCCCTGCGCGCGCGCTTGCGCAGCCTGGGTTGGTATGACAACAAACCGCAGCCGAACATCGGTGAACTGCTAGATCTGGTGGCCCTGGGCAGCGTTGCCGACGTGGTGCCGCTGGACGCCAACAATCGCATTCTCGTCCACCAGGGCCTGGAGCGTATTCGTGCCGGTCGTGCGCGGCCGGGCATCAAGGCAATCCTGGAAGTGGCCAAGCGTGATCATGCGCGTATCACCTCCACCGACCTGGGTTTTATCCTCGGCCCGCGCCTGAATGCCGCCGGGCGCCTGGATGACATGAGCCTGGGCATCGAATGCCTGCTCACCACCGACGCTGGCGCCGCACGGGAAATGGCCGCGCAACTGGACGGCATGAACCAGGACCGTAAATCCATCGAACAAGGCATGCAGCGCGAGGCTCTGGCCCAGCTCAAGGACTTGCCGGTGGAGTCGATGCCCTATGGTTTGTGCCTGTTCGACCCGGAGTGGCACCAGGGGGTGATCGGTATCCTCGCCTCGCGCATGAAAGAACGCTACTTCCGCCCCACCATTGCCTTTGCTGACGCGGGCGACGGCCTGCTCAAGGGCTCTGGACGGTCGGTGCAAGGCTTTCATATCCGCGATGCGCTGGCGGTTGTCGCCAGCCAGCATCCCAACCTGATCAGCAAATACGGCGGCCACGCCATGGCCGCCGGGCTGACCTTGCCCGAGGCGAACTTCCCGTTGTTTGCGCAAGCCTTTGATGCCGAAGTGCGTCGGCAACTGCGCGAAGAAGACCTCACCGGCCGCTTGCTCTCGGACGGCACATTGGCCGTGGAAGAGTTTCACCTGGAACTGGCCCGCGCTCTGCGCCATGCCGGCCCTTGGGGGCAGCACTTTCCGGAGCCGTTGTTTCACGGCGTGTTCCAGTTGGTGGAGCAGCGGGTGGTGGGTGAGCGGCATTTGAAAGTGGTGCTCAAGAGCGAATGCGGGTCGGTGAAGCTTGATGGCATCGCCTTTGGTGTGGACCGTGAAGTCTGGCCGAACCCGACCGTGCGCTGGGTGGAGTTGGCCTACAAGCTGGATGTGAATGAGTTTCGTGGCAATGAGACGGTGCAGTTGATGATTGCGCACATTGAACCGCGCTAGTTTTCATCAACACCACGTACCACTGTGGGAGCGGGCTTGCCCGCGATGACGGAGTGTCAGTCAACGCTACTGTGACTGAGCCAGCGCTATCGCGGGCAAGCCCGCTCCCACATTGGGTCTTGGGTTAAGCTGGAGCTATTCGGCTTTGGCCTGATGCTTGACGATAATATCCACCAACCGCTTGGCCAGCGCCGGGTAGTTTTCATCGAAGTGATGCCCGCCCGGCAGCTTCATGGCTTCGCCAACGGCGGTCTTGTCGGTGCAGCCACTCTCGTCGACCTCTTCTGCACCATAGATGCACACGACTTTCTCAGGCGGCAGCTTGGCCATTTCCGGGCCGGTGGCGGCTTCTTTGCCGGCGTTGCCCAGCCAGCCTTCCACTTCGATTTCAAAGCTGCCAGTGCGCGCAAATGCCAGCAGGATGATTGCGTCGACGCGCTGTTGTTCGTTTTCCGGCATCCGGTTGTAGATCGCCGGCAGTACATCGGCGCCGAACGAATAACCGGTCAGTACGAAGCGCTTGGTGCCCCACTTTTGCCGGTAGTGTTGCATCAGTTCGGTGAGGTCCTTGGCGCTTTGCTCCGGCGTCTTGTGCTGCCAGTAGTAGCGCAGGGTGTCGATGCCGACCACCGGGTAGCCGATCTTCGCCATCTCGCCCGCCACGTCGCGGTCCAGGTCACGCCAGCCGCCGTCACCGGAGAGGAACAGGGTCACGGTGTCCTTGGCTTGGCCGGCAGGCACTTCCACCACCGGAATCGCCAGGCCGCCGTTGTCCGAACCGACCAGTTGCTTGCGCAGTTCATTGTTCAGCACTTGCGGGTAATGAATGTCGTAGTCGCTGATGCTGGTGGTGGCACGCGGTGTGTCACGTACGAAGCTGGCGCTTTCATCGTCCGGGTTGTCGTTCCACGCCACCAGCCAGTTGCCATGGGCAGAGGCTTTGGGCAGCGGGTCGTTGCAGCCTTCCTGTTTCAGGGCAAAGCCCACGGAGATCGCGTTAGCCTTGTCATCATTCTGAGTGGCCAGCCAGCGCCAGGCGAGCGCAGCGCCAGGGCCGATGCCGCTGACCAGGGTTGCCGGGCCTTTGAGCTGCGCCAGGGCGCCTTGCAGGGCTTGTTCCTGCAGCTTGCAGTCATCCTTGGGCAGGATCACTTGAACGATTTGCGCTGCGCCGCCCTGGCTCAGGGCAACCAGCTGACTGTCGGTCAGGGCTTCGTCGGCCAGCACGGCCACGGCCACACGGGCTTTGGCGGCGCTTGCGGGGGTGACGCGGGTCATTACCGAGCCGTCGGCCTGGGGCAATTGCTCCAGGGTCGGTTGCGGGGCAGGGCGGTTCCAGTACCAAAAGCCACCCGCCGCGATCAGCGCAAGCAGCACTACAAAGGCCAATACATACCGCCAGGAGCGTCGAATCATCAGCGTTTCACCAATCCAGTCAAGCCGCCCGCGATCAGGGCGGCGGTATCGGCCAGTGCCACCAGCGGATCAAGTCCTGCGGGCACGGCCATGTAACGGGGTTCCCAGTCGGGCTGGAACTTGTCTTTGAAGCGGCGCAAACCTTGGAAGTTATACAGTTGCTCGCCACGGCGGAACACCATCGAACCCAGGCGCTGGGTCAGCGGTGCGCCACGGCGCGGTTGCAAGCCCGACAACGGCACCATGCCGAGGCTGAAGCGGGCGTAGCCGTGGCTCTTATAATGTTGAATCAGGCCTACCATCATGAATTCCATGGTCAGCTTGGGCGCGTCGGGGTGGGCGCGCATCAGGTCAAGGCTGGCCAGGTCGTGATTGTAAGTCTCAAGCAGGTTGGCGAAGGCTACCGGGCGCCCTTCAAAGCGAATGATCGCGATACGAAAGTGCTTGAGGTAGTCGTCGCTGAAACGGCCCAGAGAGAAGCCCTTTTCGCGCACATTCTTACCTGTAAGCCAGGCATCGGAGATGACTTTTAATTCATCCATCGGCGCCTGGCCGGGTTCGAAGATTTCCAGGGACAGGCCGTCGCGGGTGCCACGGTTCCAGGTGTAGCGCAAATCCTTCATCTCTTTGCCCTTGGCTTCAAGGTCAAAGCGTTTCAGATCGACCCGGGCTTCCTCACCCAGTTTGATCGCGGTGAGGCCGATGTCCATGTAGTACGGCAGGTTCTCGGCGCGTACCTGGTAGAACACTGGGCGGGCGTGGTGGATGTCACACAGATCACGGAACTGCCAGATCATCTCGGCGCGCGGCTGGGTCGGGCCGATCGGGTCGTACAAGGCCACCAGGCTGCGCCCGCGACGGGCGTACATCAGGAAGGCTTCATCGTTGGGGTGAAACAGCAGGGCCTTGTCGCCGGTGAGCGCCAGGCCGCCGTCGGGTTGGGACGAGGCCATCAGGATCTTGCTGGCGCGCTCCAGTTCTTGCGGGGTCGGCAAGTGGATGACCGGGCGCGCCGTGCGCAGCAGCCAGGTCAGCGACACGATCACCAGCAGTACCGCGGCGCCCAGCAACGAGCGCAAGCCGCGCGGGGCGTTGGCGTCGAGGGTGAACTGCCACCACAGTTGATGGCTGTAAGGCACATCCTGATAGGCGAACAGCAGCAGCCAGATCGAAGCGCCGAGCACGCAGACACTGGCCACCAGGTACAGCGGCGAAAACGGCAGTTCGGTCAAGCGGCTGGCGCGGTAGAACGAGCGGCGAAAGATCGCCAGCAGCACCGCGGTCATGGTCATCAGGCTGGCTTCTTCCCAGTCGAAACCCTTGAGCAGCGAGAGCAGGGCGCCCACCAGCAGCAACACCATGGTCAGCATCCAGGCCGCCGACAAACGTCGACGCAGGCCCTGGGCGAGCAGCAGGCACAACACGCCGATCAGGCTGGCACCAAAGTGCGAAGCGTCAATCAGGCGGTGGGGAATCAGGAAGCCGATGTTTTCCAGGCGTGAGTCGATCTCTGGCGTGGCGCCGGAAAACAGCAGGACCACGCCGGACAAAAAAACCAGGACGGCCAATACCGGCGCTGCCAGCCCCGACGCTACCCGCAGGCTCTGTTGGGTCTGGAACAGGCGCTGGGCCTCGTTGACCAGCAGGAACACACAGGCGATCAACAGCGGCAGCACCACGTAGATCATCCGGTACAGCAGCAAGGCGGCGGCCAGGGGCGCGGCACCGAGTTTGTCGGCGAAGGCCGCCAGCAGGATCGCTTCGAATACACCCACGCCCCCCGGCACATGGCTAAGCACGCCGGCGGCCAGGGCCAGCAGGTATACCAGCAGGAACGGGCCGAAGGGCGGTGCCTCCGGCAACAGCATATAAAGGACGCCAGCGGCGGCGGCCACGTCGAGGGCGGTGATGATCAGTTGCAGAAAGGTCAGGCGTCGGCCCGGCAGGCGCAGGGTACGGCGACCGGCCTTGACCAGCAGGTTGTCGGGGTAGGGTTGTTCCGGCAGGCGGCGGCGATAGATACCGACGCACAGCATGGCCGACAGCACTAATACTGCGCCGGAAACACCCCCGAGCAGGCTTTGCGGTAAATGCAGGTAAGTCGAAGCCGCCGGCAAATTGCTCAGCGTCGCCAATGCGGCCAGTGGCGGCAGGGCGCAGCCCAGAGCGAGGCTGGCGAACACGGTCATGTGCGCCACTTCCGATGCGCCGATGCCGTGGCGGGCATATAAACGGTAGCGCACCGAACCGCCCGAGAGCATCGACAAGCCAATGGCGTTACCGATGGCAAAGGCGGTGAAACCACCCAGGGCCAGGGTTCTGGCGGGTAACTTCACCCCGGCATAGCGTGCGCCGGAAAATTCATAACCGAGCAGGATAATGAAGCCTGCAACCGCCGCTGCAAACGCACCGAGCAAGGCTGGCTTGGGCACTTCCAGAATCGAATCGTGGAGTGCGTAGAGGTCCAGCTCCAGCAGCAGATGGCGGCAGGCGATCAGGGCGATTGCAAACAGCAGCAGCGTGACGGCCAGGCCAATGGGCTGGCGATACTTGCTCAACAAATCCAGCCAACGTAAACGGGTCGGCGTGATCGGTTGTTCTGCTGTGACGGTGTCTTGTGGTTCAGACGAGTTGGCGCGCATCAATCACCTCGTGGATTGTGCGCGACAGGATGGGGGTATCCAGCCAAGTTACCAATCCCTATGGACAAAATAATTACAAATATTAACGCGGATCACCGGGGGCGGCGACTGCGGCCATTGGTCGTAGAGGGCAGTGCTTGAGCATTGAGCATAGCGTGCAATGAGATGGACTCTACAAACCGACTACGGTTTCATGAAAGATGCCATGCCATTGTTTCAGAAGAACTTTTTCGCCGGATACAAAAAAGGCCACTCTTTCGAGTAGCCTTTTTTGATGTTTGGTTGCGGGAGCCGGATTTGAACCGACGACCTTCGGGTTATGAGCCCGACGAGCTACCAGACTGCTCCATCCCGCGTCTGTGGGCGGCATTCTACAGCGCAATGGCGAGGTGTCAACCGTTAATGAGCCGATGGCACAAATAAGTGCGAATTATTCTGAAATCAAGGTGTTGGCGGTGTTTTCAGGCGCAATGGGAGAAAACGGGCGCGCACAAAAAAGGCCACTCTTTCGAGTAGCCTTTTTTGATGTTTGGTTGCGGGAGCCGGATTTGAACCGACGACCTTCGGGTTATGAGCCCGACGAGCTACCAGACTGCTCCATCCCGCGTCTGTGTGTCGGCATTCTACAGAGGAACGCGAGTGTGTCAACCTGTAAATCAAACAAAAGCGCTTGTGGTTCAATCGGTTAGCTCTCCAAGGCATGATCTTGAAGCGCTCGGGGCCAGTCGGGCCGAGGCTTTCAGCTCTATCGGAAGCTTGGATTCGATTGAGAAAATAAATTCATCATGGAAACTTCCTACCACTTGGAAGGAAGAATCAAACTACTGGTGCTATATACAGGGGTGAATGCGATACTGACCACCCGTTGGTCCACACCCCGTTTATATGACGCAGCGCAAAATCATCCACGTCGACTGTGATTGCTTCTACGCCGCCATCGAGATGCGTGACGACCCGAGCCTGGCGCAAAAACCCTTGGCTGTGGGCGGCTCGGCGGACCGGCGGGGGGTGATCGCTACCTGCAACTACGAAGCGCGTGCGTATGGGGTTCGTTCTGCGATGTCGTCGCGCCATGCCCTGAAGCTGTGTCCCGACCTGACCATCGTCAAACCGCGCATGGATGCCTATAAGGAAGCGTCGAAGGAAATTCAGACGATCTTTCGCGACTACACCGACCTGATCGAGCCGTTGTCGCTGGATGAAGCCTACCTCGACGTCTCCGACAGTCCGCATTTTAACGGCAGTGCCACGCGTATCGCCCAGGACATCCGTCGCCGGGTCTCCAACCAACTGCATATCACCGTGTCGGCCGGCGTGGCGCCGAACAAGTTCTTGGCCAAGATTGCCAGCGACTGGAAAAAGCCCAACGGCCTGTTTGTGATTACCCCGGGCCAGGTCGAAGACTTTGTCTCGCAGTTGCGGGTCAGCAAGCTGCACGGGGTTGGCAAGGTCACCGCCGACAAGCTTGCGCGCCTGGGCATCGAAGACTGCTTGCAGTTGCGCGAGTGGAACAAGCTGGCGTTGGTGCGCGAATTCGGCAGTTTTGGCGAACGACTCTGGAGCCTGGCCCGTGGGATTGATGACCGCGTGGTGCAAAACGACAGCCGTCGGCAATCGATCAGCGTGGAAAATACCTACGATGTGGACTTGCCGGATCTTTCAAGCTGCCTGGCCAAACTGCCGGAGCTGATGGACACCCTGGCCGGGCGCATGGCACGTATCGACAGCAGCTACCGGGCCGGCAAACCGTTCGTGAAAGTGAAGTTTCATGACTTTACCCAGACGACGCTGGAGCAGGCGGGGGCAGGGCGGGATCTGGAGAGTTATCAGCAGTTGATGACCCAGGCGTTTAACCGTGGGGGCAAGCCGGTGCGGTTGCTGGGGATTGGGGTGCGGTTGCTGGACCTGAGCGGCGGCAACGAACAGCTCGAATTTTCCTGGTAGAAACCGGGATTAAAGAATGTAGGGGATCTAAATGTGGGAGGGGGCAAGCCCCCTCCCACATTGTCCTGTGCAAACTTTGAGAGCTCAGCGTACGCCAGGGTCTGCGACGAGTCGCCCCGCATCCTTGGTCAGCGCTTGCACAAACTCCTGCTGCAATTCCGGATCATTGCGCGTCAGTTCGATCAGGCTTTGTTCCAGTTCGCTGGCTTCTTCTTCCAGGCCCAACTCCGACAGGCGCTTGACGCGGTGCACCCACTGGTTCACTTCGTCATCTTCCAGGTCGTCGTAGATCAGGGCATGGGCTTCCAGCAATTTGCCGCGCAGGGAGTTGCTGACCGCCAGGGTCGAGTCCGTATGCACGTCGTCCTGGCCATCTTCCACGCTGATCTTCAAGGTGGTGACGCGGTTCAGGTCCTGCTCGGCAAAGGGGCTGTCCAACAGGTTCAGGCGCAGGACGCCGTTGCGGTCGGTGGTCAGCTCATGGGTCTGCTTGCCGGCAGTGACTTGTACCGGGCGCTCGCTCCATGGCAGGCTCGAATACTCCAGGCGCTTGTCACGCTGGACTTCATCGATAGCCGCCAGGTTCTGTTGCGCACGGCCGTGGGATTGCACGTTCATGAACGGGTTGATGCCGTCCACGCCGTAGCTCAGCCAGTCTCGCGTCACGCTCGTGGGCAGGTTGCCGAGGGCGAAGATATTCGCCACGTTGGCACCCACGCCTGCCACTAACGCCACGGCACCCAGCGGCATCTCATAGAGTTTGCGCCAGGGTTGGTAGGGCGTGTAGCGATCGTAACGACGGGTGACTTCGAATTCGGTGACCTCGAAGGTCTTTTGCTCATGAATGCGAACTCGGCGTTGCGGCAGCTCCAGCACTTTGGGTTCGCCTACATCGATCTGCAGGCTGTGGTCGAGCAACTTACGCTCGACCCGCTCCTCGTGCTCACTGCGTTGCGACATCTGATTGGCGCAGCCGCTGACCAGCAGGGCGCCGCACAAGACGGCGCCCCCCAGGGCTCTGGTGTTTCGCTTGAACATGACTTCTCTTGATCTGGTTTTCAGCGACGAATACGCGCCTGAAGGAAAGACAGCACGTCAGCCACCGGCAACGGTTGGGCTTCGGCTTCGGTCCGGCTCTTGTATTCCAGATTGCCATCAGCCAGGCCGCGGTCACTGACCACGATCCGGTGCGGGATGCCAATCAGTTCCATGTCGGCGAACTTGATGCCCGGGCTGGTTTTCTTGTCCCGGTCATCAAGCAGCACTTCAAAACCGGCAGCGGTCAGTTCAGCGTACAGCTTGTCGGTGGCTTCGCGTACTTGCTCGGTTTCATAGCGCAACGGCACCAGGGCCACCTGGAACGGCGCCAAAGCGTCACTCCAGATAATGCCTTTCTCGTCGTTGTTCTGCTCGATGGCAGCGGCAACCACGCGGGACACGCCAATGCCGTAGCAGCCCATGTCCAGGGTGATCGGCTTGCCGTTCTCGCCCAGCACTTCGCACTTCATCGCCTTGCTGTACTTGTTGCCCAGCTGGAAAATGTGCCCGACTTCGATGCCGCGCTTGATTTCCAGGGTGCCTTTGCCATCCGGACTTGGGTCACCCGCTACGACGTTGCGCAGGTCGGCCACGGTCGGAACCGGCAGGTCACGCTCCCAGTTCACGCCGAAGTAGTGCTTGTCGTCGATGTTCGCGCCGATACCGAAGTCGCTCATCAGCTCGACGGAACGGTCGATGATGATCGGCAGCGGCAGGTTCAGCGGGCCGAGGGAGCCTGCACCGGCGCCAATGGCGTCGCGCAGTTCGGTATCGGTGGCCATGACCAGCGGGCTGGCTACGCCAGGCTGGTTGGCGGCCTTGATTTCGTTGAGCTCGTGGTCGCCACGGATCACCAGGGCGATCAGCTTGCCTTCTTCTTCAGCGCGCACGATCAGGGTCTTGATGGTCTTTTCAATCGGCAGATTGAATTTCTCCACCAGCGCCGCGATGGTCTTGGTGTCTGGCGTGTCGACCAGGCGCAGCTCTTCGGTCGGTGCTGGGCGCGAGGTTTCACGCGGTACGGCTTCGGCTTTTTCGATGTTCGCCGCGTAGTCGGAGCCGTTGCTGAACACGATATCGTCTTCGCCGGACTCGGCCAGTACGTGGAACTCGTGGGAGCCGGCACCGCCGATGGAGCCGTTGTCCGCTTCAACCGGGCGGAACTTCAAGCCCAGGCGCGTGAACACGTTGCAGTAGGCCTGGTGCATGCGATCGTAGGTCGCTTGCAGGGAAGCCTGGTCGGCGTGGAACGAATAGGCGTCCTTCATGATGAATTCACGGCCACGCATCAAACCGAAGCGCGGGCGGATCTCGTCACGGAATTTGGTCTGGATCTGATACAGGTTCAGCGGCAACTGTTTATAGCTGCTCAACTCGTTGCGCATCAGGTCGGTGATGACTTCTTCATGGGTCGGGCCGGCGCAGAAATCGCGGCCATGACGGTCCTTGAAGCGCAGCAACTCGGGGCCGTACTCTTCCCAGCGCCCGGATTCCTGCCACAACTCAGCCGGTTGCGTGCTCGGCATCAACACTTCCAGAGAGCCGGCAGCGTTCATTTCTTCGCGAACGATGGCTTCGACCTTGCGCATCACCTTCAAGCCCATGGGCAACCAGGTGTACAGGCCCGAGGCCAGTTTGCGGATCATACCGGCGCGCAGCATCAGCTGATGGCTGATCACAACCGCGTCGGAAGGCGTTTCTTTCTGTGTGGCGAGCAAATATTGACTGGTACGCATGGTAGGCCGTTGTCGGTTGCTTGGACTTGAAATGACTTGGGATTGTACGGGCGGTTGCTGCTGGAGTACAGGCGTGAGGTGGCGGGGCGTATCTGTCGTAACCGTCGCTTATGTGGGAGCTGGCTTGCCAGCGATAGCGGCGTTGGGTTCACCCTCGCTATCGCAGGCAAGCCAGCTCCCACATTGACCGAGTCGTATCAGTCTTCCTGCGGCGGATTCAGCCGGGCGCGGCGGTTCTCCTGGAACCAGTGCAGCGCAATCAGGAACAGCGTCGGCACGCCCATCAGGCAAGTGATCATAAAGAAGTTGTGATAACCGAACTTCTCCACCATGACCCCCGAATACCCGCCGATCAGGCGTGGCAGCAACAGCATGATCGAGCTGAGCAACGCATATTGGGTCGCGGAGAACTTGAGGTTGGTCAGGCTCGACAGGTACGCCACGAAGGCTGAGGTGGCCATGCCCGAGCTGAAGTTGTCCAGGGAGATGGTGACAATCAGCATCTGCAGGTCGGGGCCCATGTCGGCGAGCATCACGAACAAAAGGTTGGTGCCGGCCGAGGCCACGCCGCCGATGAACAGGATCGGCAGGATCCCGAACCGCACGATCAACAGGCCGCCCATGCCGGCGCCGAGCAGGGTCATGATCAGGCCGAAGATCTTGCTCACCCCGGCGATCTGGTCCTTGGTGAAGCCCTGGTCGATGTAGAACACGTTGGCCATCACGCCCATCACCGTGTCGGACATGCGATAGGTGGCAATCAACCCGAGCAGCAGCAGCGCCTGCCAGCGGTAACGCAGGATAAAGTCGTTGACGGGCGTCAGCACCGGCGCCAGGCCCCGGCGGCCCATGGCCGAAAGGCACAGGCCGGTGAGGGTGATATAGAGGATGGCGCGCAGGAACGCGCGGTCTTCCATCAGCAGTTCCCACAGGCTTACGCCCTGGAACAGCACGCTGGCGAAGTCGGTGTTGTATAGCTGGGTGAACATCGCCGGTACCGACACCAACAGTACGATCAGTACGAACACCGACACCAGTTGGTGCACGAAGCTGTAGCGCCCGGCCTGCAGTTGGGTGCGCAGGGGCACATCGGGTTCACGCATGAGCAAGGTGGTCAGCAGCGCCGGCACCATCAACACGCCGAACAGCACATAGGTGCCGGTCCAGGCCGAGTGTTTATAGTTGAAACCGGTGGAGCCGAAGCCTTCGGCAAAGAACAGCGCGCCCGCTGTGGCCAGCAGAGCTGCGATGCGATAGCCGGACATGTAGCTCGCGGCCAGGGCGGCCTGGCGGCTGTCATCGGCGATTTCCAGGCGGTAGGCGTCGACGGCGATGTCTTGTGTGGCCGAGGCAAAGGCGACTACCACCGCAATGGCGATCAACCACGACAAGTGTTTTTGCGGATCGCAAAAGCCCATGCCGATCAATCCGAGGATCACCAGCGACTGAGCCAGCACCAACCAGGAACGACGACGCCCCAGTTTGCCGAGCAGCGGCAGGCGCCACTGATCGAGCAGCGGCGACCAGACCCATTTGAACGCGTAGGCCAGGCCGATCAAACTTGCATAGCCGATGGTCTCGCGGGCCACGCCGGCCTCGCGCAGCCACACGGAAAGCGTCGAGAACACCAACATGTAAGGCATGCCGGCGGCAAAGCCGAGCAACAACAGCACTAACGTCGAGGGGCTGGCATAGGCGGCGAGCGCGGCGCGCCAGGTTTTACGGGGCATGGGCTGGAGTCTGCCTCAGATTTGCGGAAACAAAGCGCGCACTCTAACCGCTGTGCTCTACCGGACGCCAGCCATGGCGCTGAATATCAACACGATTGTTCAAGATAGTGACGCCTTCGCTACGCAAACGCGCACGTTGTTCATCGCCCGAGGCGCTGCCCACCGGTAGACTTATCCGGCCACCGGCGCCCAGCACCCGATGCCAGGGTAATCGCGTGTCCTCGGGCAACTGGCTCAGGGTGCGTCCGACCCATCGGGCGGCACGACCCAGGCCCGCCAGGTGAGCCAGCTCGCCATAGCTCACCACGCAGCCTTCGGGCACTTGCGACAAAGTCAGGTACAGCGCGGTACGCCGCATTTCGGCGGGGCTTTGCGGCGCATCGGCGGGTGGCTTCATTATGGGGATATCCGTTGAGATCGTCGCGGTTTTGTCAGAAACGTCTGTAAACATGACGATGAGCATTGAACTCAATATAAATCCTTGAGTCAGTTCTAGCCATGTAACACTATAACCCCCATTTTTTTGCCACTCCTGAGCCCCGTATCTGCTTATGTTGTCCAGAACTCTGTTATGCCTTGCTGTTTTCAGTGCTTCCACGCCTTTACTCGCCGATACCGTCTGGTTGAAAAACGGCGACCGGCTGACCGGCAAGATCAAAGTCTTCGACGGTGGCAAATTGCTTATCCAAACCACCTATGCAGGATCGATCCCGGTGGACTGGAAGCAGGTCAAGACCCTGGAAAGCGACCAGGAGTTGCTGGTCAAGCAGGACGCCTACAGCGGCGAAAAAGCCAAGTCGTTGCAGGCATCTGACGAGGGCAAGGTGGTGCTGGCCAATGGCGAGGCGCCCAAGACGGTGGAGCTGGCAAGCATCCAACAGATCATGAAGCCCAAACCGGTGATCGAAGATCTGGTGTGGAAGGGCAACGTCGACCTGGCGCTGGACTACAAGCGCGCCGACAAAGACACCAACGACTACGACATCGACTTCAAAACCTCGGCCCGTCACGGCCAGTGGCGGCATACGGGCAAGGGTGAATACAACCGCGAGTTCCAGGACGACATCACCACCACCGATAACTGGGCGCTGGAATACAACCTGGACCGCTTCATCACCGAGAAATGGTTCTGGCAGGGCCGCCTGACCTACAAGCGCGACAAGATCGAAGACCTGGCGCGTCAGCGCGTTGTCGGTACCGGCCCGGGCTATCAGTTCTGGGACGATGAACTGGGCGCGTTCTCCCTCGGTTCGCTGGTCAACCGCACCGATTATGAATATGCCGATGGCGGCAAGGACAACTTCTATTCCCTGGCCATGAAGTGGAACTACAACCGCTACCTGGTGGGCAAGACTGTTGAGTTCTTCACCAACGGCGAATTGGGCAAGCCCCTTGCCGGGCCGTCGGAATATTCCCTGGATGCGGAAATGGGCCTGCGCTACAAGGTCACCGAATGGGCCTCGCTCAACTTGAAGGCTGAACGCAACGAGGTCAGCGGCAGTTCCGAGAGCAGCCTGAGCAAGACCCGCTACACCGCGGGCTTTGGTGTGGCCTGGTAAAAGCAGCTGCGGCCACTCTGGCAACCTGCGCGGATATTGATTACCTTGTGTTGAGATCCATTCCCATATGCCATGGGCGGCGGAACACCCGAGGAGTCATACGTTGAGCGCGCACGTTGCCAAGAACGCCCGAGAGCTGTTGCTCAAGGAATACCGTGGGGCTTTGTCCACACAATCCAAAGCCATGCCCGGTTTTCCCTTCGGCTCGGTCGTGCCCTACTGCCTCGACGAGCAGGGCCGCCCGCTGATCCTGATCAGCCGCATCGCCCAGCACACCCATAACCTGCAAAAAGATCCCAAGTGCTCGCTGCTGGTGGGTGAACGCGAGGCCGATGATGTGCAGGCGGTGGGGCGCCTGACCTACCTGGCCGAGGCCCAGAAGCTGGAAGACGCCGCAGCCATTGAAGCGGCTGCCGAGCGTTACTACCGCTACTTTCCCGATTCGGCCAACTACCACAAGGCCCATGATTTCGATTTCTGGGTGCTCAAGCCGGTGCGCCACCGTTATATCGGTGGGTTTGGCGCGATTCACTGGGTCGACGAGTTGACCCTGGCCAATCCGTTTGCGGGCAAGGCCGAGCGCAGCATGATCGAGCACATGAACAGCGATCACGCCAAGGCCATTGCCCATTACGTCGACCTCGGCGGCTTGCCTGCCAGCGAGCCTGCGCAGTTGGCCGGCATCGACAGCGAAGGCATGCACCTGCGTATTGGCCAAAGCTTGCATTGGTTGCCTTTCGAGATGCCTTGCAATACGCCGACACAAGTACGCGAGGCCCTGGTTTCATTGGCTCACGCCCAGGCGTGGCCGAAAAAAACCACGGCAGGCGCTTGAATTCACACAACGGCGACGTCATCTAAGGTGAACTGGCAAGGCATTCTTGCGTTGAGGAACCATTTGATGCGCCCTTTTTTATTGCTCTTTCTGCTGTTCCCGGTGCTGGAGCTGTTCGTATTCGTTAAAGTCAGCGGTGCGATCGGGTTCTTCCCGGCGCTGTTGCTGATCATTGCAGGCTCCATGCTCGGCGTTCTGGTGTTGCGCGTGGCTGGCCTGGCCACGGCGCTGCGTGCCCGTGAAAGCCTGAACCGCGGCGAACTGCCGGCCCAAACCATGCTTGAGGGCCTGATGATGGCGCTGGCCGGTGGCCTGCTGATCCTGCCGGGCTTTATCAGCGACGTGCTCGGCCTGGTCCTGCTGCTGCCTTTTACCCGCAAACTGCTGGCCGGCAAGATGCGTCAGCGCGCCGAAGAGGCGGCCATACGCCAACGCGCGTTTGCCGACGACCTGCAACCCCGTGGCGGCCCGGCTCCGCGCCAACCGCTGGGGCGTGAAGGTGACGTGATCGAAGGCGAGTTCGAACACCGCGACAACAAATAACCGCTTCACTGGCACGGCACCTTCGGGTGCCGTGTTGCATTTACCCGGGGAGTAACCTGAAAAAATTTCCGCCCGGGCCCCTTGTAATAAGCTCATGCGCCCTTATGTAACGGTCACCGCAAGGTTTCTGGTGGTGACATCAGACAGACTTCCGCGTCTCGCCCTGCGAGCCGCGACCGGCACCGCCGGAATTTAACCCGCCGGAATTGATACCGGCCGATGAAAAACACAATTAGGAGAGATCGACAATGAAGCTTCGTCCTCTGCACGACCGCGTCGTAATCCGTCGCAGCGAAGAAGAAAAGAAAACCGCTGGCGGGATCGTTCTGCCAGGTTCGGCTGCTGAAAAAGCCAACCACGGTGTAATCGTCGCTGCTGGCCCAGGCAAAACCCTGGAGAACGGTGATGTACGCGCACTGGCCGTGAAAGTGGGTGACAAGGTTGTTTTCGGCCCTTACTCCGGCAGCAACACTGTGAAAGTAGACGGCGAAGACCTGCTGGTCATGGCTGAGAACGAAATTCTCGCCATTCTGGAAGACTGATTTCCTCGCTAATTTTCCCGTTACTACAAAGTATTTAAGGAATATCGATCATGGCTGCTAAAGAAGTTCTGTTTGGCGATTCCGCCCGTAAAAAAATGCTCAAAGGCGTTAACGTCCTGGCTGACGCGGTAAAAGCGACCCTGGGCCCGAAAGGCCGTAACGTGATCATCGAGAAGAGCTTCGGCGCTCCGACCATCACCAAGGACGGCGTTTCCGTCGCCAAAGAAATCGAACTGAAAGACCGTTTCGAGAACATGGGCGCGCAGCTGGTCAAAGACGTTGCCTCCCGTGCCAACGATGACGCAGGCGACGGCACCACCACTGCTACCGTACTGGCTCAGGCGATCGTCAACGAGGGCTACAAGGCCGTTGCTGCCGGCATGAACCCTATGGACCTCAAGCGTGGCATCGACAAGGCGACCGTCGCCATCGTTGCCGAGCTGAAAAACCTGTCCAAGCCATGCGCCGACACCAAGGCCATCGCTCAGGTAGGCACCATCTCCGCCAACTCCGACAGCTCCATCGGTGACATCATTGCCGAAGCCATGGAAAAAGTCGGTAAAGAAGGCGTGATCACCGTTGAAGAAGGCTCGGGCCTGGAAAACGAACTGTCGGTTGTAGAAGGCATGCAGTTCGACCGTGGCTACCTGTCTCCTTACTTCGTCAACAAGCCAGAGACCATGGTTGCCGAGCTGGACAACCCGCTGATCCTGCTGGTCGACAAGAAGATCTCCAACATCCGCGAAATGCTGCCAGTACTGGAAGCCGTTGCCAAAGCCGGCCGCCCATTGCTGATCGTTTCCGAAGACGTTGAAGGCGAAGCCCTGGCGACGCTGGTTGTGAACAACATGCGTGGCATCGTCAAGGTTGCAGCCGTCAAGGCTCCAGGCTTCGGCGACCGTCGCAAGGCCATGCTGCAGGACATCGCCGTATTGACCGGCGGTACCGTTATCTCCGAAGAGATCGGCCTGAGCCTGGAAAGCGCCACCCTGGAAAACCTGGGTAGCGCCAAGCGCGTGACCATCTCCAAGGAAAACACCATCATCGTTGACGGTGCTGGCGTTGAAGGCGACATCGAGTCGCGTATCGCGCAGATCCGTGCACAGGTTGCCGAAACTTCCTCGGATTACGACCGTGAAAAACTGCAAGAGCGCCTGGCCAAGCTGTCCGGCGGCGTTGCAGTGATCAAGGTTGGCGCTGGTTCCGAAGTTGAAATGAAAGAGAAGAAGGCCCGCGTTGAAGACGCCCTGCACGCAACCCGTGCAGCCGTTGAAGAAGGCGTGGTACCTGGCGGTGGCGTTGCGCTGATCCGTGCTCTGGAAGCGCTGACTAACCTGACCGGCGAAAA
This sequence comes from Pseudomonas sp. MF7453, assembly GCF_016405455.1. NCBI lineage: Bacteria > Pseudomonadati > Pseudomonadota > Gammaproteobacteria > Pseudomonadales > Pseudomonadaceae > Pseudomonas > Pseudomonas sp. MF7453. The sequence continues at coordinate 159,376 of NZ_JAEKCN010000004.1, forward strand.
CGCCGACCAGAACGTCGGTATCGCTGTGCTGCGTCGTGCTGTTGAAGCACCGCTGCGTCAGATCGCTGCCAACTCCGGCGACGAGCCAAGCGTTGTGGTCAACGAAGTCAAGAACGGCAAAGGTAACTACGGTTACAACGCTGCGACTGGCATCTACGGCGACATGATCGAAATGGGCATCCTGGACCCTACCAAGGTGACTCGTTCCGCGCTGCAGGCAGCAGCCTCCATCGGTGGCCTGATCCTGACCACTGAAGCTGCAATCGCCGACGAGCCGAAGGCCGAAGGCGCAGCTGGCGGCGGTATGCCAGATATGGGCGGCATGGGTGGCATGGGCGGCATGATGTAAGCCAGCCTTACCCGGCGCTATAAAAAGCCCCGCCTGCAGTGATGCAGGCGGGGCTTTTTTATGCACGGTTGCATGCTGGACCTGTGGCGAGGGAGCTTGCTCCCGTGACTGGCGCAGTTCTCCCAGACACCCCCGCGATCCAACTGTGGGAGCTGGCTTGCCTGCGATGACGCCCTGCCAGCCGACGGCAATCTCCCTGACACCCCGCGATCCCAATGTGTGGGCTTGCTCGCGAAGGCGGCCTGACAGTCAACACAGTTGGACCGGGTACATATCCGTTATTTAGGTAACGGCCACCTAGGGTTCCGCTCTGACAGCGGCTCACTTTTGAAAAGCCGGAATGCCGGCCCAGACAAAAGTAAGCAAAACGCTCTTGCCCCACCACTCGGCACCTCGCTTGGGCTCGGTGTGCCCGAACGCAGGCTTGAATCCGTGGGCCGCCGCCACGCGCCATCCATGGCGCGGGGCGGCTAACCCGGCGTCCTGCCGGGTTACCCACGAATTCAAGCCTGCGTTCGGCCAGCGTGGTTTAACGGGGCGCCTAAGATCAAAAGCCAGATCAAGATCACAAGCAGATCAAGTTCAAGAGCGACTCGCTTCGCATCGTGGTTACCGTTGGCTTTCGCAGGCAGCCCTAATGGCTTTTTTGTAGGAGCGAGCTTGCTCGCGAAAAACTCAAAGGCGCCGCGTTCATTCAGCAAGCACGCGTTATCGTTGAAGCTTTTCGCGAGAAAGCTCGCTCCTACAGAAGGCTATGACCGTTTAACTGTCTGGCCCTACGGCTTGCCGCGCAGGCCGGTACAGCAACAAGCAATACAGCCCCAGGCAAATCAGCCAGCAAAAAATCGCTGTCCACACGTTGTGGGAGAAAAAGTGTGCCCCTTGCAGCATACGGCTGATTGAAAACACGCTGCCCAGGCTGACGGCGAATATGAACGCGTTGCGCGCCAGCCGTGGCCGCCGATCTCTCAGGGCGAAGAACCAGGCGAACAAGGCAAACCCGGTGGCTGCATGTCCGCCGGGCCAGCAGCGGCCAGGTTTATCGGTAGGCGGGCGCGGGCTGAGCAGTTCGCTGTAGGTTTCCTGACCGCCGAATTCCTTGAGGCTCCAGGGGCATTGCACGGCGGTGATGGTTTTCAATGGCGACACGAACGCCGTCGCCATTCCCAGCGACAGCACCAGGCACACCAGTTCACGGCGGTACGGCTTGAGTCGCTGCAGGATGAAGCTGCCGACCAGCCCCAGAATCGCCAGCACCGAAAACAGGATCACCAGTTGCTTGGCACGGTCATGCAGGATGTCTTCAAGGAAGAAGCTATAGCGGCCAATAAAGCCGCCAGCCTCTGCGCTATAGAAATGCCTGGCCAGGTCCATATCCAGCGAGGTCAGCTCCAGCAACAGCAAGGCCACTGCGGCGCCGGCAGGCAGGCCCAGGCACAGCCAAAAATTAAGCGGTTTGGAAACCGGTAAAGAGGAGGGGGATTTCATCACGAACCCTGGTGAAAAAGTCCCCTGCTCACCTGCACGGGACTTTTGATTAGCGTTTGCTTAAGGCTGGAGCCTCTTCCTTGGGCGCTTTCCAGCTCAGCAGTTGCTGTTTGTAGTCATAGCTGGCGGCCTGATAGTAGGTAATTGCCCGCTGGATCAATGGGTCATCGCTACCGACGCGCAACTCCTGGCTTGCTCCAAGGGCCTGGTCATGGCGACGCAAGCCTTGGCGCGGGCTGAGGATTGCCAGGTCCTTGCCGTCAAACAAGCCCAAATGCTGGTAGTTGCCCACCACGACTCGCGGTGGCAGCGGGTTGTCTTGCAACAGGTTACGGCCGAAGAACGTCGACTCGTAGCTCAGGTTGATCAGGCCCAGCAAGGTCGGCGCCAGGTCGATCTGGCTGGCCAGCTGTGCGGACTCTCGTGCGTCGATCAGCTTGGGAGCATAGATAAACAGAGGAATCTGGTAGTTGGTGATCGGCAGGTCTTCCTTGCCTGCGCTGCCGGCTGTGTGGTCGGCGACGAACACGAAAATGGTGTTATCGAACCATGGCTTTTGGCGGGCAGCCTCAAGGAACTGGTTGATGGCGTAGTCGGTGTATTTCACCGCACCATCGCGGCCCTTGCCGGATTTGATATCGATGCGCCCATCCGGGTAGGTATAGGGACGATGGTTGGAGGTGGTCATCAGTTGCAGCAAGAACGGCTGTTGCTTGGCGTAGTCGGCGTCGGCCAGTTTCAAGGTCTGCTTGAACAGGTCTTCGTCGGCCATGCCCCAGGCATTTTTAAACGAGATTTCTGACTCGGGCACGCTGCTTTGGTCCACGACCCGATAACCATTGCCGCTGAAAAACGCGTTCATGTTGTCGAAGTAACCGCGTCCGCCATAGACAAACACGCTGTCATAACCGATGGCCGCAAGTTGTTGGCCGAGGCTGGCGAACCCGCTTTCACGGCCGATGCGCTTGACGATCGAACGACCTGGCGTGGGTGGCACCGCCAGCGTAATGGCTTCCAGGCCCCGGTCGGTTCGTGTACCGGTGGCATAGAAGTTATTGAAGTACAGGCTTTGTTTGCGCAACGCATCCAGGTTCGGCGTGAGGTTGCGTTGATCGCCGTTACTGCCCATGTACTTGGCGCTGAAGCTCTCGATGGTCACCAGTACGATGTTGGGTTTACGCAGTGTTCCAGGGTTGGTGATGGCGCGGCGAATATCCAGCGGGTCCGGGTCGATAAAACGTGCATTGGGTTCGCTGAGTTCGGCGCGCAGTTGCCGGGCGACCAGATCGGTGGGCAGGCTCTGATAGAACTGGGTGTAGTCCAGTTCGTTATTGCGGAACGCGGCGAAGAATTGATAAGGGCCGTTGCTGGCCAATTCGTTTTTGTAGGCGTTACCGCCCTGGGCACGCGGGCTGTCCTGGCTGATCAGTTGCAGGCTGAGGCCGGCGACCACCAACAGGCCCAGAGCGTTGACCAAGCGGCCACGCAGTGCCGGCAACGGTGCCGCCATGGCGGCATTGAACGGTTTACGCAGGGCCAGGCTCAAGATGACGGCCAGCATCGCCAGCAGACTCAGCAACTTGCCGATTGGGTAAGACTCCAGCAGGTTGTTGAGCACCTCATCGGAATACACCAGGTAATCGACGGCGATAAAGTTGAAGCGCACGCCAAACTCATCCCAGAACAGCCATTCGGCCACCGAGGTGAACAGCATGGCGAACAGGCTGATCGTCAGCAGTGCCTGCAAGAACCAGCGGTGGCCGCGGCGGCGCCACAGTGCTGGCGGGCAGAGCAGCAAATACAAGCCCAGCGGCAAGGCCGCATAGGCAAGAAAGCCCAAGTCGTAGAGCAGACCCACGCCAAACACTGGCAGCAAGTTGCCGCCCACTTCATTCAGGTGAGTCACCAGCAACACGCTGCGAGTGAGCAGGAAAACCACTAACCATGCACCGATTATCAACAGCAGATAGCGCATTGGCGCCGTTTTGAGAAAGCCCATGTCCAGGTTCCTTAGATCAATGGGCGCGATCTTCACCCTGACGCTGTGGTCGGTTTGTGAAGCTATAGTGAAAAACTCGTTTGACGTGCAATCAGTTGAAAAGCCTCGCCGGTGGGCCTTTGAGCTCTATCCCTGAGCCTCGCTTGGCCTTAAGCTGCGCGAGCCAACACGGCCGTTACCGCGTACGGAGACACTGCCCATGCGAATTCTTTTGGTTGAAGACAACCGCGATATCCTCGCCAACCTGGCCGATTACCTGGGGCTCAAAGGCTACACAGTGGACTGTGCGCAGGACGGCTTATCGGGCCTGCACCTGGCGGCCACCGAGCATTACGACCTGATCGTGCTCGATATCATGCTGCCTGGCATCGATGGCTACACCCTGTGCAAACGCCTGCGCGAAGACGCACGCCGCGATACGCCGGTGATCATGCTCACTGCGCGCGATCAACTGGATGATCGCCTGCAAGGCTTCAAATCCGGGGCTGATGATTACCTGCTCAAGCCATTTGCCTTGTCGGAACTGGCCGCGCGGATCGAGGCGGTGTTGCGGCGGGCCCAGGGTGGCGGTCGCCGTGCCCTGCAGGTGGGTGACCTGAACTACGACCTCGATACGTTGGAAGTCACCCGCGAAGGGCGCCTGCTCAAGCTCAACCCCGTAGGCCTGAAACTGCTGGCGGTGTTGATGCAGAAGAGCCCGCACGTATTGCGCCGGGAGATTCTTGAAGAGGCCCTGTGGGGCGATGACTGCCCGGACAGCGACAGCCTGCGCAGCCATGTTCATCAATTGCGCCAGGTGATCGATAAGCCCTTCGCCAAGCCGTTGTTGCAAACGGTGCACGGTGTGGGTTATCGCTTGGCCGAGGGCCGTGATGGAGTTTAAGCAAAGCCTTGCCCAACGGATCATCATCGCCTTTGCCTTGATGAGTGCGTTGGTGGCGGGGGCCTTCGCCATGGGGATCGTTGCGACGGTGCACCTGGTCGAAGAGAAGTTGATCTCGGCGGGCCTGGGCGGTGACCTGCAACGCTTGCTGTTGATGGACAGCCTGGAAGACTGGCGACATCGGCCGGAGCCGGACCAGCTGTTCTACTTCAGCGGCGGGCAAGGCGATTTCGAGTTGCCCAAGGATCTTCGGCATCTGGACCCGGGCTTTCACGAAGTCTTTCGCGAATCCCTGTCGTACCACGCCATGGTCGAGGTGATCGACGGTCGGCGCTATGTGCTGTTGCAGGATCAAAGCGATTTCGAAGAGCGTGAGCGCGTGCTGTTTGCCGTGGTGCTGGTGGGGTTCGTGCTCAGCCTGGCGCTGGCGGTGTTCCTCGGCTGGGTGCTGGCCCGCAAGGTGATGGCGCCGGTGGTGCGCCTGGCCCGCCAGGTCCGCCATCGCGACCAGTTGCTGGGATTGGCGCCACCTCTGGCGCCGGACTATGCGGCCGATGAAGTGGGCGAGTTGGCGGTGGCGTTCGATGCCACGCTGGGTCGTCTGCGACAGGCGTTGTCCCGTGAGCAGTTGTTTACCAGCGATGTAAGCCATGAGTTGCGCACGCCCTTGATGGTGCTGGCGAGCTCCTGTGAACTGCTGCTGGAAAACCCGGCCATCGATCAACGCGGTCGTAACCAGGTCCAGCGAATCGCGCGGGCCTGTGAAGAAATGCGTGAACTGGTGCAGACCTTCCTGATGCTGGCCCGCGCCAAACACGACGACACCGCCATGTCGGCTCAGGTCAACCTGACGCAGGTCGCCGAGGACTTGCTCGGAATCTGGCGTGGGCCTATCGAGCAAAAAGGCCTTGAGTTGATCTACTGCCCTGGCAACCCACTGGATACCCGCTACAACACCACGTTCCTGCACGCGGTGATGGGTAACCTGTTGCGCAATGCACTGCATTACACCGAGCAAGGGTTTATCCGCCTCACGCTGGAGCCGAGTGGTTTTGTGGTGGAGGACTCTGGCGTGGGCATTCCTGAAGACAAGCGCGAAGCAATGTTCGAGCCTTTTGTGCGCGGCAGCGAGAACCGTGGCGAGGGGCTGGGGCTGGGCCTTTCGCTGGTGCAACGGATCTGCGAAAGCCAGGGCTGGAGCGTGAGCTTGACGACCATGGAGCCCAATGGCTGCCGTTTTCATGTGGAATTGAGTCAGGTCAAAACCTGACCGTTCAGTCTGTCGCTTTGCGGATGCAGACTGCCTGCTTTTCAGCGAAGATGGCCCGATGCTACTGAATGTTTCTGTAAAGTCTTGAAATGTATGCATTTGGACAGGACAAGATTTTCACAATGAGTTGACCTGTTGATTACGTTTAGCTGCTTAAGGTTGTAGGCATTAGTTACCGGAGACGTACGATGCCTTCCCCAATCAAGTTGGAATTTTCCGAAAAGTACGACGATCAACACGCGCAGCAATATTTACTCAAACATCAGGACAATCTGGCTCGCCGGTTGTCCCACAAACGCGACGAGCAACTGGCGCGCGGTGCACTGGCCATGGCTGGTGAGCCAGGCCTGGTGCTGGACTTGCCTTGTGGTGCCGGACGTTTCTGGCCGTTGCTGGCCGAAAAACCCAACCGTGTGATTATCGGGGCTGATAATTCGGCGTCGATGTTGAAGATCGCCACTACCGCTCAACCGGCGGAGGTGGTGAAACGGGTACGCCCTTTGCAGACATCTGCCTTTGATATCGATTTGCCAGATAACTCCGTCGACAGTATTTTCTGCATGCGCTTGATGCACCACATCGGTGAACCGGAGCACAGGCTGACAATACTGCGCGAGTTTCAGCGGGTTACCCGCGACAGCGTGATTATTTCGCTGTGGGTGGACGGCAATTTCAAGGCCTGGAAGCGCAAGCGCAGCGAAGTACGTCGTCGCAATAGAGGTGAGCAGGAAGGTTACCAAAACCGGTTTGTGTTACCGGCTGCTACTGTCGAGGCAGAATTCGAGCAGGCCGGTTTCCGTGTTCAGGAGTCCCTGGACTTCATACCGCTCTACGCCATGTGGCGAGTGTATGTATTGCGCAAGAGGTAACAGATGGCAGTTGAGTGCGTAGCAGGCAGTCATGTAGCTCCCGAGGAGCGGTTTGATTATTTCTGGCGTCAGAAGGGTGAGTGGGTCGAAGAACCCAATCGCCGGCGTGGCGGTGAAAGTGGTGTGCAGCGGGTGGTCAGCCCTAATGGGCGTTTGCTGTATTGCAAGCGTCAGACCGGCCACATCTACCGCAGCTGGTTGCATCCCTTTGGGCGTCCGACCGTGCTGCGTGAGCGTGATGCCTTGAAGGGCCTGCGTTTGCTGGATGTGCGCGTACCGGAGTTGGTGTTTTGCGAGGCGCGACGCGACCCGCAACATCAATGGAAAGCCCTGTTGGTGACCGCGTCCCTGGACGGTTTCGACGAAATCGAAAACTGGTATGCCGCCGGTGGCCGTGAGCAGTACGGCGAGGCGGTCCACGAGCGTTTGCTCCAGGAATTGGCCGCTACCCTGGCCCGTATGCACAAAGGCCGCTGGCAACACGGTTGCCTGTATATCAAGCACATTTTCGTTCGGGTAACCGGTGAGCCTGATGCGGCAATTGTGGAAGTGGCGCTGCTGGACTTTGAAAAATGTCGCCAGCGTTTGACCGCTTATCGGGCCGCGTCCCACGACATGCTGCAATTGCGCCGCCATTCGTCGTGGAATGATACCGACTGGAAAAAACTCAGCTACTTTTACGAGACGGCGTTTGGCAGCGCTATCAAGGGTTTAACCAGATGAAGCTAGAAATAGCACGAGGTTTGTTTTTGGTCGGGGCATTGGGCATATCAGCCCTGGCCCTGGCCGTGTGGGAACAACCTCGCACACAGGTGCTCAGTGCTGTAGACGGTGGCGGGCAATGCCTGCTGCCGCGTATTGCCAAGGCGAGTGTGGCGGTCAAGCCGGATCATGATTTGCTGTTATTCATGTTCGGGATGTCTCAAGCGATGAGGCCGCACAGTTGAAACGAGTCAAACCCCCGGAAAGGGCCTTGCGATGCGAGGCCCTTTTTTTATGCCTGACGCTTTAACTGTAGGAGCGAGCTTGCTCGCGAAAAACCTGAGGACGGCGCGTTCATCCAGGATGGGCGCGTTATCGTTGGCGATCTTCGCGAGCAAGCTCGCTCCTACAGAAGGGTCATTTCAGGCCATGTGCAGGTGGTTGTCCCAGAACCCCGCCGGTAACTCCAGTGGTGTTGCCAGTAACTTTTCCTGGCGGCAGTCATAGAAGCGGCAACGCCCCTGACCGGATGTCACCACAAAGCCATCCGCCACAGCACCCACCCCCGCACAGTCGGGCAAGGGGCCATCCAGGCGCAGCTCAGCGCTGTCCATATCCCAGATGAAGAAACGGTTGCCACGCGGTGCTGTCAGCGCCACCAGGCGCAGTTCGTTGTGCACCGCCACGCTGGCGGTGTAATGCCCCATCGCTTGCAGTTGCTCATCGGCCACCGGGAAAGCCACAAAAGGCTGGCCCGGGCGCTTGATCGCCAGTAACTCTGAACGCTCCTGGGACGGCCCCATGAACTGCTGCCCGGTGAGGATGGTGCCATCGCTGGCGATCCCCATGTGGCGCACGCTGTTCATCTGCTGGCCCAACGTTTCCTTGCTGATCAGGGTGCCATCGCGCTGCATCAACACCAGGCTCGGTTCCATGGCGTTGAGGTTCATCTCCACGCGGCTTTCGGCTTCGGTGCGAATGCCGCCGTTGGCCACCACCAGGGTTTCACCGTCGGGCATCCATGACACCTGATGCGGGCCGATACCGTGGGTGGAAATCTCACCGCTGTGCACCAGCCGCTCGCCTTCAAACGTGTACACACCCAACAACCCGCGACCGGGATCGGAGGTGTCGTTCTCGGTGGCGTACAGCCAGTCGCCGCTCTTGTGGATCACCGCATGGCCGTAAAAGTGGCGGTTGGCGTTTGAGGTGATGGTTTGCAGCAGCGTGCCGTCGCGCACGTCGATCAGGTAGCTCTCGGTGCCCGGACGACGGGCGACGAACAGCGCAATCGGCAGCGTCGGGTGGTTGATGATGTCGTGGCAACGCTGGCCGACCTGGGTGGCAAAGACCGGCTTGCCGTCCAGGCGGTAGCCGACAGCGTAGTGCTTGCCATCGGCATCATCGCGTGCCGAGAGCAGCAGCGGCCCCTTGTCTTTGCCTTTGAACAGCGTCCAGCCGCCCAACGTGAGGGCGCTGAGCAACACGCTACCGAGCGCCAAAGCCTGTCGCCTGAGCATCATCAGTCACCGTCGTTGGCGTTAAAGCCCAGTTGGACGCCCAATGCTTTGGCCAGCTCGCCCTCGTGAAGGCGATGGACCACATTGAGGCTGTCGTAGATATCGTTGAGTTGCTGGCGCCCGGCGTCATCGTTCAACAGTTCGTTGAGGGAGCGCTGGTTGCTGGCGAACAGTTTCAGCGACGCGGCATAGGCGGCGTCGATCTTCTCGGCCAACGGCTTCTGATCGCTGGGCAACAGGCCGCGCAGGCCTTTGTTGTCGACACCCACCCACACGGTCTGTGCGGCGGCGAGGCTGGCCTCCAGGCTTTGCAGGGAGGACTGGCTGCGCCATGCATCGGCCTGGAAGGGTTGTGGAATGCCCTTGGTCTGGCGGCCCATCGGGGTGCCGAGTTTTTTCTTAAGGGTGTCCAGCGCCGTCACTTGCACGCGCAGCAGATCGGCGATGGCTTCGTGGGAATCAGCGTAGCGCTGGTTCGGAAACTTGGTCATCTGCGCGAGCATACCGTCGGTGCTGTTCCAGCTGGCGAGGATCTCCTCGGCCAGGACTTTCTGGCGCTCGCCGATGGCCATCAGCAACGGGCAATAGCGGGCTTTCTGGGCCTCGTCGGCGACGTCGGGCTTGGCGTCGTAGAGGATGTATTCGTAGGCCGACAGGCCCTGCACCACCACACTGGATTTGGCCAGGGCGGCCGCATCGATCTGCGGCTGGGCGCTGACCAGTTGCTCGACCTGGCGACCGACCAGGTTCTTCTTGTCCGGCCAGAACTGCACCTGCCAGGCGCGGTTGCCCTCGGCCAGCGGGCCGATCAGCAGCGGTTGCAATTCGGCCCAGGCTTTTTGCGCGTGCAGGAAGTCGGCGCGGGCGGTGTCCAGGCTTTCCTTGCCCTGGCAGTAGGCCAGGGCGCTGACGGCCAGTTGACGGTCGGCTTCAACCCAACGGCTGTAGGTCGGCAGGATCACCTGCTTGGCGATGGCCGCCGAGGTCACCGCTTGCGGATCCTGGGGCGAGCACGCGCCCAGGGCAAGGGCGGCGAGGCTGGTGAACAACAACTTGGGACGAAACATGTCGAGCTCCCTTCTGTGAGTGGGGCAAAGCTTATAAAGAATTCAGGAACGCCAGCAACGCGGCACGCTGCTCGGCGTTAAACGACAACACATGTTGCTGCGCCGCTTGTGCTTGCCCGCCGTGCCACAGCACGGCCTCAAGCAGGTTGCGGGCGCGGCCATCATGCAAAAACTGGGTGTGGCCACTGACGGTTTGCGTCAGGCCAATGCCCCACAGCGGCGGGGTGCGCCACTCACGGCCAGTGGCTTTGAATTCAGTGCGGTTGTCGGCCAGGCCTTCGCCCATATCGTGCAACAACAGGTCGCTGTACGGGCGGATCACCTGGTTGGCCAGTTCAGGTTCGGCGGCGTTGGCGGCCGTGGTGAATGTCGGCGTGTGGCAGCCCTGGCAACCGGCCTGGTAGAACAGGTTCTTGCCGGCCAGCACTTGAGGCGTGTTGACGTCCCGGCGTGCAGGCACTGCGAGGTTGCGGGTGTAGAACAGTACCAGGCGCAGGATGTTATCGCTGACTTCCGGCTCGCCGTCAGGGCCATTGCCATTGGGCGCCTGTTTGCAGGCCACTTGGGCGTCGGTGCAGTCATCGAAGGGTCTCAGGGAAGTGGTGAGGCCCATATCACCCGAAAATGCGTGAACATTTTGTTGATTGAGGTTGGGTTGCCCGGCTTTCCAGCCAAAGCGCCCGAGGACGGTTTTATGCTGGGCGTCATCCCAGACCCAATTGGCGCGGCCGACGATGGCGTCTTTGTCGGCGGTCTTGGGGTCGGTGTTGCGCAGGATATCGGCGTCACTGATTGCTTCGAGCAGGCCCAGGCCGATCATCGGCGGGGCGATACGCGCCGAGAAGCGTGTGTCGGGGTGCATCGGGCCGTAGCCGAGTTGGGTAATCTGCAGGTCGGGCTTGCGCAATTCAACCACCGTACCGTCCTTGAACCTGACGGTGACCGGTGTGTAGTCGACCCGCACCTTGCCTTCCGGCGCAACGCCGGGCACCGCCATATCCTGAAGCTGTCCGCCGTAGACCGGCTCGGGTACGACACCGATCTGTTCGATGAGCTTGTCGTAATGCGGGGCATCGGGAACAGATAGGCGCACCAGCATCGACACGGCATTGGGTGCGTCGGGCAGTGGCGGGTGGCCACGGCCATCCTTGATATGGCAGTTCTGGCAGGCGTTGGTATTGAACAGCGGGCCCAGGCCATCCCGAGCCGTGGTGGTGGCTGGCGCAATCACCCAGGGGTTGCGAAAAAAGCTGTTGCCGACGCTGAAGTCCAAACGACGGGTGGGCGCCAGATTGGCCGAGGGCAGGGAAAAGGCGTTCTGGTCGCGCTTGTTTACCGTCGTCGCGCCACCGGATCGCGATTCACCCGGCTCGGCCTTGGTGAAGCGAGGGGCGTCGTCGCAAGCCGTCAGGCATAGAGCCATCAACGCTGCAGACAGGTAAGAAAGCGAACGGAACATCGAGATTCCTGGACGAGGGCGCAAAATCTGGTCGCAAAGTCTAACAGGGCCGGGCGGTTTGAATAAGAGCAATTATCGTTTGGTGGCATCGCGATTCTTTCCCGCTAGAATGACCGCACATTTTTTTCTGGAGGTGGCCAATGCAGGCTCTCGACGCTTTGCTCAACCGTGTTTCCGTGCCGCGTTTACTTGACCCGGCACCGACCCAGGAGCAGCGCGACCTGTTGTTCGCTGCCGCCATGCGTGCGCCCGATCATGGTCAGTTGCGCCCTTGGCGTTTCCTTACCGTAGAAGGTGCGGCCCGTGAGCAAATGGGCACGCTGTTGGCCGAAGCCGCCCGGCTGCAGGATACCGACGCACCGCAAGCTGTCATCGACAAGGCCCAGAACGGCCCGCTGCGTGCGCCGTTGGTAGTGGTGGTGATTGCGCGCCTGCAAGAGCACTTCAAGGTGCCCAAGTCCGAGCAATTGCTGGCGGCAGCCTGTGCGGCCCACGGCATCCTGCTGGCGGCGTATGCCCAGGGGATTGGTGCAGTGTGGCGTACCGGCGAATTGTCCTACTCTGCCCATGTCGCCAAAGGCCTGGGGCTGGCGGCGAATGAAGAAGTGATTGGTTTTCTCTACTTGGGCACACCGCAGAACCCGCCACGCACCGCGCCGAAGGAAGACCTGACGCCGTTCGTCCAGGCCTGGCCAGGCCGGTAATTCACCCCCCTCCTGCTCTATATGTAGGAGCGAGCTTGCTCGCGAAGAACTCAAAGGCGCCGCGTTTATTCAGAAAGCACGCGTTATCGTTGACGTTTTTCGCGAGCAAGCTCGCTCCTACAGGGGGCAATGTTTCAGGACCGAATCAGACCCTGAACTGATCCATCAACTTCATCTGCTGGCTGGCCAGGGCATTGAGCTGGCTGCTGATCGCCGCCGACTCGGTGGCCTGGCCGGTGAGGGTTTCGGTCACGGTACGAATTGCCGAGACGTTGCGGTTGACCTCTTCGGCCACCGCGCTCTGCTCTTCGGCAGCACTGGCGATTTGCAGGTTCATGTCGCTGATCACCGTGACTGCGTCGCTGATCTTGCCCAGGGCCTGCACCGCTTGATGGATCTGGCCAGCATTGCTCTGGGCCTGGTGCTGGCTGGAGTGCATGGTCGCCACCACCCCACGGGTGCCGCTCTGGATACGTTCGATCACCACGCGGATTTCCTCGACCGAATCCTGGGTGCGCTTGGCCAGGTTGCGTACTTCGTCGGCCACTACCGCAAAACCGCGCCCGCTTTCCCCGGCGCGTGCCGCTTCAATCGCTGCGTTCAATGCCAGCAGGTTGGTCTGTTCGGCAATGCTGCGGATCACTTCCAATACAGAACCGATTTGCTCGCTGTTGACCGCCAGGGCTTCGACTTCGGTTACGGCTTTGCTGACTTCCTCGGCGAGGGTGGTGATGTCGCGGGTGCTCTGCTCGATGATCGACATGCCTTCACGGGCCGACTGATCGGCGCCGCGTGCCGCGCTGGCGGCATTGGAGGCGCTGTTGGCGACATCGTGGGCGGTGGCGCTCATTTCATTTGAGGCGGTGGCAACCTGGTCGATTTCGCGGAACTGCACCTGCATGCCTTCGCTGGTCTGGCGCGCAATGGCCGAGGATTGATCCGCGGTACCCCGGGCTTCGGTGATGCTTTGCTTGATCTGCGCGATGGTCGGTTGCAGCTTGTCGAGGAAGCGGTTGAACCAGTTCACCAACTCGCCCAGTTCGTCTTTCTTGGCGTAGGCCAGGCGTTGGGTGAGGTCGCCGTCGCCGCTGGCAATGTCTTTGAGCATGGCCGCCACACTGTTGATCGGCCTGGTCACGCCGGTGGCGGTCAGCCAGATCAGCAACAAGCCCAGCAAGCCGGCGGCGGCGGCCACCAGTAAGGCTTTGATGGTGCCGGTAGCCTGGGCGTCATCCAGCACAGCTTGCAGCTTTTCGTTATCAGCCAGCATTACGCTTTTAGGCAGTTTGATCACCACCCCCCAGGATTTGGCGTCGGCAATCGGCTTGACCGGGTACACGGCGCGAATGGTGTCGTCCTGTTCGCGGATCATGGGCCGATCATTGCCCAGCAGTTGCACGATCTCCTTGCCTTCGGCGCCGAGGCTGTCGATCAGGTTCTTGCCGACCTTGGCCGGTTCACCGCTGTAGGCTGCAATCAGGCCGGTGCTGGACAGGATTTCCAGGTGAGCTGCACCGTTGAATAGATCCTTTTGTGCCGCGTCGGTGGTGGCTTGCAGGGCGGTGAGGGCGATGTCGACACCCACGACGCCGATGACTTTACCGTCGACGATCAGGGGCAGGGAAATGGTGGTCATCAGCACCGGTTTGCCGGCTACGGTGTCTTCGTACGGGTCCAGCAGGCATGTGTTACGCGTGTCGCGTGGGCAGGTATACCAAATGTTGTAGGGCGTACCGCTGAGGTTGAGGGTGGTCTTGGTCAGGTCATCCTCGACCATGATGGTGTTCAGGCTCTCGCCGCCGGCCCGGCTCCAGTAGCTGGAAAAACGCCCTTTTTCGTTGGAGACGCGTGCCTTGTCGTCAATGAACTCACTGTCCTTGCCATCCAGCCCGTTGGGCTCGAACGACAGCCAGATGCCCAGCACCTTGGTGTTGCGCTCGAACACGGTTTTGACGCTCTGGTTGATTTCTTCGCGCAGGGCGCCGGCTTCAACGGAGCGCTTGGTGCCCAATTGACGCAGATCCTTGATTTGGTCGGCGAGGGCGGTGACCGCCAGCAGGTTTTCACCGAAGGTCTTTTGCAAGTGCCCGGCCTGTTCAGCGGCCTTGGCTTGCAGCAGTTGTTCGACGCTGGCGGTGAGCATTCGTGAGCTTGAATCACTGACCAACCGATCGTTCTGGTTGGTGTTGTAGATATTGATGCCGACCACCAGTGCGATCACCCCCAGCAGGCAGAGGCCGGACAGCAGCACGATTTTCAAGCGGATGGAGAGGGTGTCGAACATAGGTTCACTCACGAATGGACTTGTTGGTATGCACGCAAACGCGCCAAGTCCCTTCGGCGTCATGCCTGAAACATCGGCGTCACAAATCAATTCATGAGAAATAGGCGATGAGCGGTAGGAAAATGCCTACACCGGCCGTTATGCGGGGCGTGCGAGCTGCTCGGGGCGGGACCAGATCCACAGGTTGCCCAGGCCCATTCCGGCAATTGCCAGGTACACCGGCCAGCCGTGATCGAGCATCACCAGCATCAGCACGGCGCACAGCAACATGCTCACTGTGGCGCTGACTTTGGCCCGGCGAGCAATGATCTTGCCGTTGCGCCAGTTGAACAGGATCGGCCCGAACAGGCGGTGGTTTTCCAGCCAGGCGCTCAAGCGCGGTGAGCTTTTGGTGGCGGCCCAGGCGGCCAGCAGGATGAATTCGGTGGTCGGCAAACCCGGTATGACAATCGCCACCAAGCCAATCCCCAGGCTGACGTAGGCCAGCAGGCCATAGAGAAGTTGGGCGATCTTTGAGGAGGATTGGGTTTTGCCGGTCATGCTGCAGTTTTCTGGTGGGAAGGTTTACACATTGTTAGCCATGAAATGCACTCAACTGTGGGAGCTGGCTTGCCTGCGATAGCGGTGTATCAGGTTAAACATCTGGAGCTGACTCACCGCCATCGCAGGCAAGCCAGCTCCCACATTGAACCGCTGTCTACCGGAATACTTATGCTAGTTCTGGGGCGCTAGCGTACGCCTGTTCCAGCAGCACGGTGAAGCGCACAAACGCATCGATCGCGCCTTTTTCTACCGCAGCTTCTTCTTCGGCACTGAACTGCAGGCCGTCGAGGGTGCGGGTGAAGCTTTTCCAGCCTTCGGCGCGGCCACCGGCGGGCTCGCCCAGGTGGCGCGCACCGAAGGTTTCGCTCAGGCCCAGGCCCACGGCGCGCTTGATCAGGAACGCGGCGCCCAGCTTGGAGCCTTCGGACACGAACAGCCAACCCAGGGCTTCGGCCTGGCTTGGGTTTTTCACCGCGCCGGCGACCGGGGCCGGAACGTCGGTGTCGAGGTCTGCCAGGTCGAGCTTGGCGGCTTCGGCGCGGCAGCGGGCGGCCAGGTCGGGGATGATCGTGTTCAGCTTGGCATCGTTGTACAGCGCCACCAGTTCCGATTGGAACAGGTACTGGGCCACCACGAAGCGGGCGAAGTTGGCCTGGGTTTCGAACGGCGCATGGGCCTTGACCAACGCATCCAGCTTGGTGTGCGGTTCATTGGTGATCTGGTTCAGGCGCTGGGAGCGCAGGCTTGGGCGTTCTGCGGTAGGAGAAGCGGTCATGTAAAAAGTCCTTGAAAGAGGGAGCGCCTGGGTGCCCTTAAAGAGAGCTGTTATCAACTAGACGAACAAGAAGACGCGGCACAGTAAAAAATCCTCACCTCGCCGGGATTGATCCTGGCGAGGTGAGGCTGAGGGCTCAGATGTCCCAGATCAGGTTGATCGCAAAGTTGCGACCGGGCTGGGTCAGGCGGTCCAGGTTGGCCGGGCCGGTCACACCGGCTTCGCCGACGCTGTCGTAGCTGCGCACGTCGTCCCAGTTCCAGTACTTCTTGTCGGTCAGGTTGTAGAGGCCACCGTTGATGGTCACGTCGTTGGTGACCTTGTAGTAGGCGGTCAGGTCGAGGATGCCGAAGCCCGGGGTCTTGAGCGGGCCGTCGGTGCTGCCGTCGGGAGCGTGGAAGGTGGTGCTGTCGACGCGGTTCTGTTTCTTCACCAGGGTCCAGCTCAGCAGGCCGCCGTAGTTGTCCTGGTCGTAACCCAGGCCAAACACGCCCTTGAGCGGGTTGACGCTGTTCAACGGCTCGCCATTGTCGTCGTTGCGGCCATGGGCGTAGGCAATCGAACCCTGGGTGTACAGGCCCTTCGGCGCGCCGAAGGCATCCAGGTTCAGGCGGCCCTTGGCTTCCATGCCCTTGATGGTGGCGCGCTTGATATTGACGGCCTGGAACTGCTCTACGGTGCCGCCGACCACGGCGTTGTCTTCGTCGATAAAGTCGCGGTACTTGTTGTAGTACACCGCGATGTCGAAGGAGCCTTCGTCAAACTTGCCGCGAATTCCCGTTTCAATGCCTTTACTGGTTTCGGGCTTGAGGTCGGGGTTGGGTTCGACGGTATAGTTCAGGTTGAGGTTTTCGAAGCGGCCATACAGGGCCTTCGCCGAGGGGGTGCGGAAGCCTTCAGCGTACTGGCCGAACCAGGTGTAGTGATCGGTCAGGGCGTAGGTCAGGCCGAACTTGGGCGTGACGCGGTGCCAGGTTTTGTCCTTGCCATCGACGGCATATTCGCCAGTTGGGTTGACGGTGTTGAGGAACTCCTGGGTCAGCTTGGGCTTGAGCCGGGTGTAGTCATAACGCACGGCGGGCAGGAAGGTCCATTTGTCCCAGCTGATCTGGTCCTGGGCGAACAGCGAGTAGGTGTTGATGGTCGGGTCGGGAAAGTCGCTGGACTTTTTCACGCTGTCGCTCGCCTGTGGGCTGGGCGCGCCGATGGCGGTGCAGCCGCTACCAATGGCCAGGCACGAGGCCGAGCCTTCGCGTGAGCCGGTGACTTTCTGCTGCTTGAGGGTGGTGCCGTAGGTTACCTGGTGGTCGGTCTCACCCAGGCTGAAAGCCTTGTCCAGTTGAGCGTCGAAGACCCACTGTTTTTCTTCGTAAAGGGTGTCGCGGGTGCGCAGCACGCGGCGGCCAGACTGGTAGATCTCGGCGGTGGTTTGATCGGTCTTGGCGATCTGGTAGTTGAGGCTGGTCTTGATGCGATCAGCGATCGGCGACTCCAGGGCAAAGCTGTTTTCCAGGCCGAAGCGCTCGCGGGTGATGGTGTCGTTGCCCGAGCGGGCACGGTAGAGGTTCATGCCCCGACCGCCAATGAACGGGCCGCCTACGGCATTCTTCAGATTGACGTCGCGATCGTCCTTGAACTTCTCGTAGGTCAGGCCCAGGCGATTGTCATCGCCATAGTTCCAGCCCAGCTTGGCCAGCACATTGGTGGTGCGCGCCTCTTCCGGGTTGGCGCCGGTGCGGGCCAACCCGGTGGCGTTGTTGCCGTCGTAAGATTCGGTTTCATGGCCATTGCGCTGGCTCAGGTGCAGCAAGCCATCAACGTCTTGTACGCGCCCGGCGAAGGTGCCGGAGGTCAGCCAGCTCTCGTCGGCGGAACTGTAGCCGGTCTTCAGACGGGCGCCGACGTCCTGGCCTGGCTTGATGATGTCATCCGGGTCGAGGGTGAAATAGCTCACGGCGCCGCCGATGGCGCTGCTGCCGTACAGGGCCGAGGCCGGGCCGCGCAGGATCTCCACACGCTTGACGATTTCCGGGTCGACATAGTTGCGACGGGTCTTGGCGTAGGGGCCGTTGAAGAAGTTGTTGGGCACTTCGACGCCGTCCACCTGGGTGAGAATGCGATCGCCGTCGATACCACGGATGTTGTAGCCCGAGTTACCCGAGCGGCTACCGGCACCGCCGACGGAAACGCCGGGTTCGTAGCGCACCAGTTCGCGGATGTTGTTGGTGTTCTGGCGGTCCAGTTCTTCGCGGTCGTGCACGCTGACGGTACTGGGTACGCTGCTCACCGCCTGTTCGTTACGGGTGGCGCTGATGGTCACCTGTTGCAGGGCGAGGGCGCTGCCCGCGGTGCGTTTCTCCAGCACGATGTTGTTATTGCCCAGTTTGCGGTAGCTCAGGTTGGTCCCCACCAACAACCGGTCCAGCGCTTTTTCCGGCGACAGCGGGCCACGCACGCCAGGGGACGACACACCCTGGCCCAGCTCTGCCGGCAGGCCGATTTGCCAGCCGGTCACCGCGGTAAAGGCGTTGAGCGCCGACACCAATGGTTGCTGCTCGATGCTGAAGTTGTAATTACCGTGGCTGCGAGGGGCGGGTTCGGCGGCGGTGGCGCTCATGACAGGCGCGCCAGCCAGCAGGATCGCAGCGGTCAGCAAGGACAGAACGGGCGAAGAACACCGGCGGTTGAAACGAGAGGACATCGAGAGCGCTCCGGGATACGAATCTTATAGTTGCGGACTGAACCAAATAGGAATCAGTTGCATTGGCTATAACGAGACGTATCGCCGGTTAACATCGAGTAAAAATAATTCTCATTTAGTTCAGGATCACCAGTGCCGGGTATTCCGACAGCTTGGCTGAGGTGATGTGGGCCAGGGAGCGCACCACGTCCAGGGGCTGGTCGAGGCGATAGTTGCCGGTGACGGCGACGCTGGCCAGTTGCTCATTGTTGTTGACGATCCAGCCAGGGTAATAACGGCGCAGTTCCGCCAGGACTTCGCTCAGCGGGCAATTTTCAAACACCAGCCGGCCTTGCACCCAGGCCAGATCCTTGCCGGCATCGAGCTTGGCCGGTTGGCCGAAACCCTTGGGGCCGATGCGGATGCTTTGCCCGGCACTCAGGCGTACGCGGGCATCGTCGAAGCTGTTGCTCAGGTCGACATCGCCGCGCTGCACTTGTACCTGAGCCTCACCATCGAGGTAGCGCACGGCGAAGGCGGTGTCGCGCACGCTGGCACGTACGGGGCCGGCGTCGATTTCCAGGGGCAGGTCACGGCTTGGGGCTATGTCGAAGAACGCTTCGCCCTGGTACAGGCGCGCCATGCGCTGGCGGTCGGTGATGTGGCTGGAAAACGCCGAGTTGGTGTTGAGCAGCACTCTGGACCCATCGTCCAGTTGCAGGCGCTGGCGCTCGCCGACCACGGTGAGGTGATCGGCCTGCAGGCGCACCGGCAAGTTGCTGAAGCTGAACAGCCCGATCAACAGCACGGCGGCGGTGGCCAGGGGCTTCCAGTGTGGTTTGATCCGGCGCCAGCCGCTTGGCTTGCGTGGCACTGCGAGGGCCACGGCAGCGCTGTGTACCGGTGCTCCTCCCCAGGTCGCCTGGGCTTTGCTGAACGCGTGAACATGCGCCGGGTCCTTGGCCAGCCAAGCGTCGAACTCGGCCTGCTGCCCGGGTTGCGGGCATTGCAAGGCGATCAGCCAATCGAGGGCTTGGTCCATGGCCGTGTCTTGCAGCACCTCATGAGCCAACGCATGGGGGCGCAGTTTATTCGGGTCCGTCACGGTGTTCCTCGGGTCTTCGCCACGTTCTATTCATTTTTTCGTACAGCCTGGATCAATAGCTCTGTCGGATGGAGCTTAAGGCTGATCCAGCCGTTCGGCCACACCTACACAGATGGCCATGATCAATTTCAGTTCCTTTTGCACGGTGCTCAAGGACACGTTCAACTGATCGGCAATCTCCTGGTAGCTGCAACCGTGCAAGCGGCTGAGGATGAAAATCCGCTGCTGACGAGCGCTCAACTGGCCGAGGCTGACGCTCAGGTGCTCCAGTAGTTGCTCGGCCTGAATGGCTTCTTCAGGGGTGCTGGCAGGGGCGGCGACGCTTTGCAGTACATCCAGCGGGACGTCTTCCTGCAACGTACGGGCCTGGATCCGGCGCGAGCGCAGGTGATCCAGCGCCAGATTGCGCGCGGTCTGGTAGACAAAGGGTTCAAGGTGATCGATCGGCCGCTCGCTCAGGGCCCGAGTGACGCGCAGGTAGGTTTCCTGCAACAGGTCCTCGGCGGTGCTGTGGTTATTCACCATCCGCTGCAAGGTGCGTAGCAGAATCACCCGTTGGGTGAGAAAGACTTGGTTGAAGCGAGATTGGCTCACAGTGATACCAGACCGATTTGCAGTGAATGATAATGCTTATCATCAACGCAAATGGCAAGTGGCACTTTGAGATGCCTTGGAGATCGTGTGGGAACCAGGCTTATGTGGGAGCTGGCTTGCCTGCGATAGCATCACCTCGGTTTGACTGAACGACCGAGTCGTCTGCATCGCGGGCAAGCCCGGCTCCCACACAAGCCAGTTCACACAATCCAGCCCAGGGATTACTCGGCGTTGCACAGCGCCAGGCAGTTATCCAGCATACGGTTGGAGAAACCCCACTCGTTGTCGTACCAGGCCAGCACTTTGAGCAACTTGCCGCTTACCTTGGTGTGGTTGGCGTCGAAGATCGACGACAGCGGGTTGTGGTTGAAGTCACTGGAAACCAGCGGCAGGGTGTTGTAGCCCAGGATTTTCGAGTGTTGGCTGGCCTGTTTGAGCAGGGCATTGACTTCATCGGCCGTGGCTTCTTTCTTCAGCTGTACAGTCAGATCCACCAGGGACACGTTGATCACCGGTACACGCACCGCCATGCCGGTCAGCTTGCCCGCCAGTTCCGGCAGCACCAGGCCGACTGCTTCAGCCGCGCCGGTCTTGCTCGGGATCATGTTCTGGGTGGCCGAGCGTGCGCGGTAAGGGTCGGTGTGGTAGACGTCGGTCAGGTTCTGGTCGTTGGTGTAGGCGTGAATGGTGGTCATCAGGCCGCTTTCGATACCCAGCTCGCGGTGCAGCACCTGGGCGACCGGCGCCAGGCAGTTGGTGGTGCACGATGCGTTGGAGATGATCTGGTGGGACTGGCGCAAAATGTCATGGTTTACGCCATACACCACAGTGGCATCCGCGCCCTTGGCCGGGGCCGAAATGATCACCTTGCGTGCGCCGGCGCTAATATGGGCGGCAGCCTTGTCACGATCGGTGAACAGGCCGGTGCACTCGAACACCACGTCGATCTTGTGCGCAGCCCATGGCAGGTCGGCGGGGTTGCGAATGGCACTGACGGCAATCCGGTCACCATTGACGGTCAGGCTTTCCTGATCGTGGGCGACCTCTGCATCGAAAGTGCCGTGTACCGTGTCGTATTTGAGCAGGTGGGCGTTGATCGAGCTGTCGCCCAAATCATTGATGGCGACGATCTGCAAATCCTGGCGATAGCCTTGGGTATACAGTGCGCGCAGGACATTACGGCCGATACGGCCAAAACCATTGATTGCGATACGAAGAGTCATTGGAAAGTGCCTGTCGTCGATTTGTTGTAAGAATTACAAGATTATTCGCATAAAAATAGAAAACAAGCCTTTTTAGTGGCAATATTTTGTTCAATCTACAACGAGTGACCTGAATCAACTGGTCCGATGATCCAAACGACCCCCTGCCATCCCATGAGCCGTGGGCGTTTGATCAGCATAGACACTCAGGTCGCCACATCCGTTAGCCTGGAGTTCTATACATGCATCCCCGCGTTCTTGAGGTCACCGAACGGCTTATCGCCCGCAGCCGCGCCACCCGCGAGGCTTACCTTGCGCTCATTCGCGGCGCAGCCAGCGACGGTCCGATGCGCGGCAAGCTGCAATGCGCCAACTTTGCCCATGGCGTGGCCGGTTGCGGCACCGAAGACAAAAACAGCCTGCGCATGATGAATGCCGCCAACGTGGCAATTGTTTCTTCTTATAACGACATGCTCTCGGCGCATCAGCCCTACGAGCATTTCCCTGAACAAATCAAAAAGGCGCTGCGCGAAGTTGGCTCGGTCGGCCAGTTCGCCGGCGGCACCCCCGCCATGTGCGACGGCGTGACCCAGGGCGAGCCGGGCATGGAGCTGAGCCTGCTCAGCCGCGAAGTCATCGCCATGTCCACGGCGGTAGCGCTGTCCCACAATATGTTTGACGCCGCGTTGATGCTGGGCATCTGCGACAAGATCGTCCCGGGCCTGATGATGGGCGCGCTGCGCTACGGCCATCTGCCGATGATCTTCGTGCCGGGCGGGCCGATGCCGTCGGGTATTTCCAACAAGCAAAAAGCTGATGTGCGCCAGCGCTACGCCGAAGGCAAGGCCAGCCGCGAAGAGCTGCTGGAATCGGAGATGAAGTCCTACCACAGCCCCGGCACCTGCACCTTCTACGGCACCGCCAACACCAATCAGCTGCTGATGGAAGTGATGGGCCTGCACTTGCCGGGCGCGTCATTCGTCAACCCGTATACGCCGCTGCGTGATGCGCTCACCCGCGAAGCCGCGCATCAGGTCACGCGCTTGACCAAGGCCAATGGCAACTTCACGCCGATCGGCGAGATCGTCGACGAGAAATCCATCGTCAACTCCATCGTTGCGCTGAACGCCACTGGCGGTTCCACCAACCACACGCTGCACATGCCGGCCATCGCCATGTCGGCGGGCATCATCCTCACCTGGCAAGACATGGCCGACCTCTCCGAGGTGGTGCCGACCCTGTCCCATGTTTACCCGAACGGCAAGGCCGACATCAACCACTTCCAGGCGGCGGGCGGCATGTCGTTCCTGATCCGCGAGCTGCTCGAAGCCGGCCTGCTCCACGAAGACGTCAACACCGTGGCCGGCAAGGGCTTGAGCCGCTATATCCAGGAACCGTTCCTGGTAGACGGCGAACTGGTGTGGCGCGACGGCCCGATCGAGAGCCTCGACGAAACCATCCTGCGCCCCGTGGCCCGTGCGTTTTCGCCGGAAGGCGGCTTGCGCGTGATGGAAGGCAACCTTGGCCGTGGCGTGATGAAAGTCTCGGCTGTCGCGCCCGAGCATCAGGTGGTCGAAGCGCCGGCGATGGTGTTCCAGGACCAGCAGGACCTGGCCGACGCCTTCAAGGCTGGCGAGCTGGAAAAAGACTTCGTTGCGGTGATGCGCTTCCAGGGGCCGCGCTCCAACGGTATGCCGGAACTGCACAAGATGACCCCGTTTCTCGGCGTGTTGCAGGACCGTGGTTTCAAAGTGGCGTTGGTAACAGACGGGCGAATGTCCGGCGCGTCGGGTAAGATCCCTGCCGCGATCCACGTCAACCCCGAAGCCCAGAGCGGCGGGCCGCTGGCGCGGGTCCAGGATGGCGATATCATTCGCGTCGATGGCGTTACCGGCACCCTGGAGCTTAAGGTGGACGCCGAAGTATTTGCAGCGCGCACGCCTGCCACGGGCCTGTTGGGCAATAACGTGGGAGCCGGTCGCGAGCTGTTTGCATTCATGCGCTTGGCCGCAAGCTCCGCAGAGCAGGGCGCCAGCGCCTTTACCTCTGCCTTGGAGACGCTTAAGTGAAGCTTGCGCTGGTCGGTGATATCGGGGGCACCAACGCCCGTTTTGCGTTGTGGCGCGATCAGGAGCTGCATTCGATTCGCGTGCATGCCACGGTGGATCACGGCAGCCCTGAAGAGGCGATCAAGGTCTATCTCAAAGAGGAAGGCCTGGAAATCGGGGACATCGGTGCGGTGTGCCTGTCGGTGGCCGGGCCGGTGAGTGGCGATGAGTTCAAGTTCACCAACAATCACTGGCGCCTGAGCAAGACTGCGTTTTGCCAGGCCCTGCAAGTGGATGAACTGCTGCTGGTCAATGACTTCTCGGCCATGGCCCTGGGCATGACACGCCTCAAGCCCGACGAGTTCCGCGTGGTCTGTGAAGGCACGCCGGAGCCGTTGCGCCCTGCGGTGGTGATCGGGCCTGGCACTGGCTTGGGCGTTGGCACTTTGCTGGACCTCGGCGCCGGGCGTTTCGCGGCATTGCCGGGGGAGGGCGGGCACGTCGACCTGCCCCTGAGCAGCCCGCGGGAAACCCAGCTGTGGCAGCATATTTACACAGAGATCGGCCATGTCAGCGCCGAAACCGTATTGAGCGGCGGCGGCTTGCCGCGTCTGTATCGCGCTATTTGTGCGGTGGACGGGCACGAGCCGCTGCTGGACACGCCCGAAGCCATCACCGCAGCGGGCCTGGCCGGCGACGCGGTGGCCATGGAGGTCCTGGACCAGTTCAGCATCTGGCTGGGCCGGGTCGCGGGCAATAACGTATTGACCACCGGTGGGCGCGGTGGCGTGTACATCGTGGGCGGTGTGATACCCAGGTTTGCCGACTTCTTTATCGCCAGCGGTTTCGCCAAAAGCTTTGCGGATAAAGGCTGCATGAGCGACTACTTCAAGGGTATTCCAGTGTGGTTGGTGACAGCGCCGTATTCCGGTTTGACCGGGGCGGGTGTGGCGCTTGAGCAAGCTTTTGCATAGGTCATAATGGCGCCATCGCAGGCAAGCCAGCTCCCACAGTCTGGAATGCATTCCAAGTGTGGGAGCTGGCTTGCCTGCGATGACGGCCTAAAGCGCACCCGATGATTTAAGCCAGGCCATAACCACAAGGAGGACCCCGTGAGCGTAATCAGTAAATCCATTCTCCTCGTCGACGACGACCAGGAGATCCGCGAATTGCTGCAAACCTACCTCAGTCGCGCCGGCTTCCAGGTCCGTGGCGTGGCCGATGGCGCGGGGTTCCGCCAGGCGATGAACGAGGCGCCGTGCGACCTGGTCATCCTCGATGTGATGTTGCCGGATGAAGACGGGTTCAGTCTGTGCCGCTGGATCCGCCAGCACCCGCGCCAGGCGCAGGTGCCGATCATCATGCTCACCGCCAGTTCCGACGAAGCCGACCGCGTGATCGGCCTGGAACTGGGCGCCGACGACTATATCGGCAAGCCGTTCAGCCCCCGCGAGTTGCAGGCGCGCATCAAGGCGTTGCTGCGTCGATGCCAGTTTGGCCAGGAGCGCAGCACTGGCGGCGATGTATTGGTATTCGATGAATGGCGTCTGGACATGATCAGCCACCGCTTGTTTCACGTTGATGGCGAAGAGGTCATCCTTTCCGGTGCTGACTTTGCCTTGCTCAAGTTGTTTCTCGACCACCCGCAACAGATCCTCGACCGCGACACCATCGGCAACGCTACCCGTGGGCGTGACCTGATGCCGCTTGACCGTATCGTCGATATGGCCGTCAGCCGCTTGCGCCAACGCCTGCGCGATACCGAAAAACCCCCGAGGCTGATCCGCACCGTGCGCGGCAGCGGTTATCAACTGGCAGCCAGCGTGGTTGCCGGCAATGCCCACTGAACCTTTGACCGAGCGCCGCCGCCGCTTTCCGGTGCCACGTTCGCTGCTGGGGCGCATGTTACTGCTGACCTTACTGGTCGTGCTGTTCGCCCAGGCGCTGTCCAGCGTGATCTGGGTCTCGCAACTGCGCGCCACCCAGCTTGAGGGCCTGGTCACCAGCGCCCGCAGCCTGGCGCACTCGATGACCGCCAGCGTGAGTTATTTCCGTTCGCTGCCGGTGGCCTACCGGCCCTTGGTCCTTGATCAGTTGCGCAGCATGGGCGGCACCCGCTTTGTGGTGACCCTCAATGACCGCCCGCTGGACATGGCGATCCTGCCGCAGACGCCGCGCAAGCAAGCGGTGCTGGAAGCGGTCGATGAGGTGTTACGCCAGACCCTGGGTGCCGATGTGCATATCTCGGTGGAGTTCGTCAGCGCCGAAGACCTGCGCATCTTCAACGCCGGTCTCAAGCTCGACGAACTGCCGCGCTCCTGGGCCCATTACGCATTGACCCTGGAACCGGTCAACCCGCCAGTGTTGGTCACACAGATTCAACTGGCGCCCGGCGAATGGCTGTATATCGCCTCGCTGTTGCCAGAGCCTTACACCAGCCTTGAAGAACAGGGCCTGCCGTCCCAGCAGGTGTGGTTTATCGTGCTGACCAGTGGTTTTTTGCTGCTGTTTATCGGTTTGCTGGTGCATTGGCAAAGCCGGCCGCTCAAGCGCCTGGCGCGGGCGGCGCGGGACATGTCGCTGGGGGCCGATGTAGAACCGGTGGCCGAGGGCGGTGGCAGTGAAGTGGTGGAAGTGGGCCGCGCCTTCAACGCAATGCGCGAACGCATCAGCCGTTACCTGACCGAACGCAGCCAGTTGTTCAGCGCCATTTCCCACGACTTGCGCACACCGATTACCCGCCTGCGCCTGCGGGTGGAATTGCTCGAAGACGAGAACCTGCAAACCAAATTCGGCCGCGACCTGGATGAGCTGGAACTGCTGGTCAAAGGTGCGCTGCAATGCGTGAAAGACACCGACATCCACGAAAACATTCAGCCGGTAGACCTCAATCACGTACTCGAATGCCTGGTGGAACCGTACCTGGCGCCTAATGGAAACGGTCGAGTAACCCTCGATGGCGCTGCCCTGGCGGCGTATCCAGGCAAGCCGCTGGCGCTCAAACGTTGCATCGGCAACCTGATCGACAACGCCTTGAAGTACGGGCAGAACGCGCATTTGCACATCGAGGATGATGGTGTGCAGTTCGTCCTGCATGTGGATGACGAAGGCCCCGGTGTACCGGAGCAGCGTCTGGAGCAGGTATTCGAACCGCACTTTCGCCTGGCCGGCCAGCAGCAGGGGTACGGATTGGGGTTGGGAATCGCGCGCAACATCGCCCATAGCCATGGCGGCGAAGTGAGTTTGCAGAACCTGCGCGAAGGCGGCCTGCGCGTCACCCTGCAACTTCCCCGCGGATTAGATTGAATATACGCAGACCTACTGTGGGAGCTGGCTTGCCTGCGATAGCGGTGGTTCAGTTGACTCATCAGTGACTGACACACCGCCATCGCAGGCAAGCCAGCTCCCACATTTTGCTCTGCGTACATCAGATGCTTTGGCGCAACCGGGCCAAGTCGCGCAGTGGCGGGGCCCCAAACAACCGGCTGTATTCCCGGCTGAATTGCGACGGGCTTTCATACCCCACCCGATACCCCGCCGCCGAGGCTTCCAGCCCTTCGGCAATCATCAAGCGCCGCGCTTCCTGCAAGCGCAGTTGCTTCTGATACTGCAGCGGGCTCATAGCCGTGATCGCCTTGAAGCGATGGTGCAAGGTCGAGACGCTCAGGTTCACTTCCTTGGCCAGGTCGTCGATGCGCAGTGGCTGTTCATAGTTGCCGTTCAACCATGTGATTGCCTGGCTGACGCGATGGCTCTGGCTGTTGGCCACGGCAATTTCATACAACCGATAACCCTGTGGGCCACGCAGCAAGCGATAGAGAATTTCACGGTTAATCAGCGGCGCGAGCATGGCGATGTCTTTGGGCGTGTCCAGCAAGCGGGTCAGGCGCAGCACCGCATCGAGCAGCGGGGTGTCGATGCGATCCACATACATGCCGCGAGAAGTGGGACGCGACGGCACGCCCATAGGCCCGGCTTCGGCAATCAGCGCGGTGAGCTGGGCCGGATCGATATTGATGCGTACCGACAGGTTCGGGTCTTGCGGGGTAGCATCGATGATTCTGCCGGCTACCGGCATGGCGACCGAAAACACCAGATAATTGAGCGGGTCATAGGCAAAGATTTCATCGGCCAGGCGCACTTCCTTGCTGCCGCTGGCGAGGATGCACAGGGCAGGTTCCACCAGCACCGGCATGAAGTCGCGTGGCGTGTTATGGCGGTTCAGATACAGCGAGGTGATCGCCGTGCCGTAGGAGCCGTCTTCCCAGGTGTGGCGGTGCACGATACTGGCCAGCTCGGCGCGTTGTTTCTCCATCTCGGCATCGACGGGGATGGACTTTGGTTCGGGCGACGACATGGAACGTCCTCTACACGCTGCTTTGATGGGCTCAGCTTAGCGCCAGCTTTTCGAAAAGTGTTACGCCGATCCTGCAGGATCCTTGCCTGATCCTGCGATAGGTAGTGAATCAGGCAAGCAGGCCGCCTGTCATCTCCCTGAAACACTGGACCTGTGCATGGAATAAATCCCGGGGGCCGAACGTCCTTTCTATGTTTCTCGCAGGATTGTGCAATAAGCCTGCAGGAATCGACTAACCGCAGCCACAGCCGGGCCGCTATCTTTGATGCTGTGGCAACACACCCTCACCGTGCTTGCCGAGCATCACTTCTCAACGGGAGAGTCGAACATGTCCATCCCCATTCCCGCGAGCCATATGGCCTTTATCCGCGCCCGTAGCGGGTGCAGCACCGAACTGGGTGCACGCTTGAGCAGTTTGATCGAACCGGGTCGCCAGGCCCCGGGTTGCCTGCAATTCTCGTTGCAGCATTCCCAGGTCGACCCCGATGTATGGCTGGTATCCGGTTTTTGGAGCAGCGAGGAGGCCATGAGTACCTACTTCAGCTCGCCGGCCTTGATGATTTTTACGCAGTTGCTCAACGACATGGTCGTGCGCAGCATGGACTTCCAGACCTTCACCGACGCATCCGCCGTCAACGCCTACGGCGAGTACCTGCAACTGGCCGGTTGAACCGGTTTACAATGGCCAACTTTCCATTGGCCAGGACCTGCAACATGGCACGTAAACAATTTGCTCACCACGAAGCCGTTTCCGCCGTCGTACCGGGAGAAGGTGGCTACAGCGCCGCCGTTGCCGTCAAGGCACTGGACGGCATGGGCGCGCCCAGGTTTCACAAGATCCTTGATGGGCAGACGTTCAAGACTGCGTCCGATGCCGATGATGCGGCGACGTTGCAACTCGAGCATTTGGTCGATGTGGATGCAGAAGGCCAACTGACCTGGGCGACTGCTGAACGCTGAGGCAGCACACCTAACCAATGTGGGAGCTGGCTTGCCTGCGATAGCGGTGTATCAGTCACTCCTGAGTTAACTGACCCACCGTCATCGCAGGCAAGCCAGCTCCCACAGTTTTGATTGCATTTCAGTCAGGGTTTGGTGGCGCCTGGTCTGTGCATTTTGAACAGGGCCTCAGGCCCCAGCTGGAAATAATCCGCCGGGCCACCCCCGCGCAAAATAGGCTCGGCGGCAGCGGTGTCGTAGATGCCATCCTTGAGCAGCCACTTGGCAATGTGCACCGCAACCACTTCGCCCAGCACCAGCCAGCTCGGCACCAGTTCCTTGTCGGCGCGTTGCAGTTGGATGATCTGCGTCACTTTGCATTCGAACGACACCGGGCTTTCGCCGACCCTTGGTACAGCGATGACCTTCGAGGCCACCGGCGTCAGGCCGGACAACTCGAATTCATTCACATCCGGCGAGACCGCCGCGCAACTCTGGTTCATCTGCTCGGCCAGCGGGCGGGTGGCCAGGTTCCATACAAACTCGCCGGTCTGTTCGATGTTATTCAGGCTGTCTTTGCGTCCGACACTGGAAAACCCAATGATCGGCGGAATGTAGTTGAACGCATTGAAGAAGCTGTACGGCGCCAAGTTCAGGCGGCCTTCGCTGTCATGCGAGGAGATCCAGCCAATCGGGCGCGGGCCGACGATGGCGTTAAACGGATCGTGTGGCAGGCCGTGGCCATTGGCGGGTTCGTAAAAGTGAATATCGTCGGACATGGCCTGTTCTGCTCTTAATTCTGAGGCGTTCATCATATCCAATGTGGGAGGGGCGGTGCGACGATTCAACTTGCCCCCGATTGCGGTGTATCAGTCACTGATTTGTTAACTGAACCGCCGCTATCGGGAGCAAGCCCGCTCCCCCGATTTTTAGTCTGTGGTAATACGCGAGTGTTTACGCGTGTCCTTCATGGTCACATAGACCACCAGCGACACCGCGATACACGCGGTCACGTACCAGTAATAGCCCGTCTCCATGCCGATGTTTTTGAACCACAGTGCGATGACTTCAGCGGTACCGCCGAAGATCGAAACGGTCAATGCATACGGCAGGCCTACGCCCAGTGCGCGGATTTCCGTAGGGAACAGTTCTGCTTTCACCACAGCGTTGATCGAGGTATAGCCGCTGACGATGATCAGCGCCGCCATGATCAGGAAGAACGCGCCCCACCAGCTTTGGATGGTATGCAGCGTGGTGAGGATCGGCACGGTGAACAGGGTACCGAGCAAGCCGAAGGCAATCAGGATCGGCCGGCGACCGACCTTGTCCGACAGCCCCCCAACCAGGGGTTGCAGGCACATGAACAGAAACAGCGTCGCCGCCGAAATGGTGGTGGAGTCGGAGATGCTCATGCCGACGGTGTTCACCAGGTATTTCTGCATGTAGGTGGTGTAGGTGTAGAAGGCCAGGGTGCCACCCATGGTCAGGCCGACGACGGTCATCACTTCCTTGGGGTGACGCATCAAGGTGCGCATGGCGCTTTCCTTGGCTTTTTCCTTTTTGGTGAACGATTCGGTTTCTTCCATGCCGCGACGCAGGAACAGCGCAACGACTGCGCACAGGGCGCCGATGGCGAACGGGATACGCCAGCCCCAGGCATACAACTGCTCGGTGGTCAGTGTTTGTTGCAGCACGATCAATACTGCCAGGGCGATGAGCTGGCCGGAGATCAGCGTCACGTACTGGAAGCTGGAGAAGAAACCACGACGTTCCTTGGTCGCCATCTCACTCAGGTAGGTGGCTGACGTACCGTACTCGCCGCCTACCGACAGGCCCTGCAGCAAGCGTGCGAACACCAGCAGGATCGGCGCGCCGATACCAATCGTGTCATAACCCGGTGTCAGGGCGATCAGCAGCGAACCGAAGCACATCAGCAATACCGAGGCCATCAAGGCGGCCTTGCGACCCTTGTAGTCGGCGTAGAGCCCCATCAACCAGCCGCCGATGGGGCGCATGATGAAGCCCACGGCAAAGATGGCGGCAGTGTTCATCAACTGTGCGGTGGAAGAGCCGGCGGGGAAGAAGGTCTTGGCGAAGTACAGCGAGAAGGCGGCGTAGACGTACCAGTCATACCACTCGACCATGTTGCCGACCGATCCACTGAAGATCGACTTGATACGGCTGGAGGTGGAGCGTTCTTTTGCCGGCGCAGACGCCGATCCCAGAGGCAGGGAGTTGGAGTTATCCATTGAAGGATCCTTCATCTAGTTGTTTTTATGGAGCGTGCTTGAGCACTGCCTGACTTGGGCTATAGCAGAAGCTGTGCCAGGTGGATGAAGGCCCGGAATAGAAGGGTTACAGGATTTTTTTGAGCGGAAAATTGCCGATGATTTTTGGGTGGTGAGCGGAAATCCGCTTATGGCTGCGGGCGTCATCGGGAGCAAGTCGAATTGTCGCACCGCCCCTCCCACACTTGAATGTATTCACAAATCAAACTGTGGGAGGGGGCCTGCCCCCGATGACGATCAGAAGGTCGCTACAGAAACATCTCCCTCGCCAACCCATGCCGCTGCATCTTTTCATTAAAGGTGCGACGCGGCAGTTGCAACTCGGCCAGCACCGCTTTGATATCGCCTTTATGCCGGGTCAGCGCGGCTTTCAGGCAATGCGCCTCGAAAGCCTCCTGCTGCGCCGCCAGCGATTGCCCAGGCTCAATACCTTCCGGTTCAGGTTCTCCAAGGCCCAACACCTGGCGCTCGGCGACGTTAGCCAGTTCACGCACGTTGCCCGGCCAGTCATGGCTGAGCAGGCGACTCAGCTGCGGCCCACTCAGTGGCTCAAGATGGCGGCCCAGACGCTCGGCGGCGCTTTGAGCGAAATGCTCATACAACAGCGGAATATCTTCGCGACGCTCGCGCAGCGGTGGCAGGCGCAGTTGGGCGACGTTCAGGCGATAAGCCAGGTCCTCGCGAAAACGTCCGGCGCGTGCTTCTTCGAGCAGGTCCGGCTTGGTGGCGGCGATGATGCGCAGGTCGACATTGATGCTCTGGTTGGAACCCAAACGCTCCAGTTTCTGCTCTTGCAACACGCGCAATAGTTTTACCTGTTGCGCCAGAGGCATGCTTTCGATTTCGTCGAGGAACAGGGTGCCGCCGTGGGCGTACTCCAGCTTGCCGATACGCTTGCCCTGAGCGCCGGTGAACGCGCCGCTTTCGTGGCCGAACAGCTCGGCTTCAAACAACTGCTCGGGGATCGCTGCGCAATTGAGCGCCACAAACGGCTTCTTGGCGCGTGGGCCGAAATCATGCAGGCAGCGGGCAACCAGCTCTTTGCCGCTGCCGGTTTCACCCCGAATCAACACGTTGACCGGTAGCGTCGCCAGGTCCAACACCTGGCGACGCAGGGTTTGCAGGCCCTTGGACACCCCCAGCAGGCTGGATTCCAGTTGTGCACGATGATCGGCCTGTTGGTGCAGGCGACGGTTTTCCAGGATCAGGCCGCGCTTGTCCAACGCACGACGCAGGCTGTTGAGCAGTGCATCGGGGCTGAAGGGTTTTTCCAGGAAGTCGTAGGCGCCGTCGCGCATGGCTTCGACGGCCATCGGCACGTCGCCATGGCCGGTGAGCAAAATCACCGGCAAGTCGGCATCGCGCCGCTGTACCTCGGCCAGCAGTTCAAGGCCACTGAGCCCGGGCATGCGCACATCGCTCAAGATCACCCCGGCAAAGTCCCTGGGCAGGTGCGCCAGGCATTCCTCGGCACGGCTGTACAACTGAACATCAAACCCCGAAAGGCTCAGCCACTGCTCGACGGCCGTACGAATGCTGGCTTCGTCATCCACCACAATCACTGCGTTCAACATAGGTCGGGTGTCTCCAGTGCGACGGGCAGGGTCAGGGTAAACACCGCGCCGTCGCCACGATTGCCGGCGGTCAGGCGCCCGCCCAATTCATGCACGATAGCGTAGGACACCGCCAGCCCCAAGCCGAGCCCGTCACCCACCGGTTTGGTGGTGAAAAACGGGTCGAATACGTTGTTCAAATGTTCTTCGGCAATCCCGCCACCGCTGTCGCTGACGCTCAACTGCCACAGCTGCTGATCGGCGTGCAGACGAATTTCCAGGCGTTTGCGCGGCTTGTCGGCCATGGCGTCCAGGGCGTTGCGCAGCAGGTTGATCAGCACCTGTTCCAGGCGAATCGCGTCGCCGCGTACCCAGGCCGGGCGGGCCAGGTCCAGCACTACGCCGATGGCTTCATCGCGCAAACGCGCGTCGAGCAGGTGCAGGGACTGGTCGACCACGCTGGCCAGATCCAGGCGTTCGCGCAGGCCGCTGGGGCTTTTGCGCGCAAAGGTCTTGAGGTGGCCGGTAAGCGCGGCCATGCGCGTGAGCATGTCATCCAGCGGCGTGAGCGCCTTGTAGGCATCGTCCACACGGCCATGGTCGAGCAACAGTCGCAGGGTGGCCAGCTGCATGCGTTGGGCAGTCAGCGGTTGGTTGATTTCATGGGCAAGGGCGGCAGACATCTGCCCCAGCGCCGCCAGTTTGGCTGACTGCACGAGGCCATCCTGGGCGGTGCGCAAGGCCTGGGTGCGTTCTTCTACCAGGTGTTCGAGTTCTTCGCGGCTGCGTTGGCGAAGGCGAGCCAGGCGCCAGCGTTGACTCAGGAACAGCACCAGAAACACCAGCGCCAGCCAGGACCCGGCGGCGGCGAGGCCGGCGTTGCGCTGGTCTTCAAACGGAAATTGCGGTTTGCGCAGCAGGTGCAGGGTCCAGCCTTCGGCTTTGAGCGGCAGGGCTTCCCAGATGTAGTTGGCGCTGCCGTCCGGGCCGTTGACGCGCATCAGGTGGCTGTTATCGTCGAAGCGCTGCAGGGTCTGGGTTTCCAGTGGTTGCAGCTGCTTCTTGTCATATTGGCGGGTGGCCTTGAGTTCTGCCAGGTCACTCACCGACAACGGCCGCAGGTTGCGATACCGCCAGCCCGGCTGGTTGGCGATAAACACAATGCCGCGGGCATCGCTGACCAGCAGCAAGTCATTGCCCTGGGCCCATTCGCGTTCCAGTTCCGGGAACTCCAGCTTGACGACCATGGCGCCAAGGAATTGCTCTTGCTCATCGACCACTGCACTGGACAGGAAGTACCCCGGAATGCCGGTCGTCACCCCCACCGCGTAAAAACGCCCCGTGCCTTGGCTCAAGGTCTGGCTGAAATACGGACGGAACGCGTAATTGTGGCCGACATAGCTGCTGGGCAAATTCCAGTTGCTGGCGGCCACTGCCAGGCCGGTGCGGTCCATCAGCTCCAGGGTGGAGGACTGGGCGGCGCCGTTGATGCGTTCGAGCTTGCGATTGAGTGCATCCTGGGTGGCGCTATCGAGTGGGCCCTTCAGCGCGCGGATCATCTCTGAGTCCAGTGCCAGCACGGCGGGCAGGGCGCGGTAGCGTTCGATCAGGGTGTGCAGAGAGTTGGCGTACAGCGCCAGTTGCTGATTGGCGCGGGCGGCCTCATCCACCAGGGCCTGGCGTTCGGCATGGCGGGTGGCCAAGGCGGCGGCCAGCACTGCGCCGGCGATGATCAGCAACGAGTAAAACGTCAGACGCAGAGGGCGAGGGATCACGATCATACGATGATGAGCAGGCACAGTGAGGGGCGAGCACCATAGCATGAGCTGTCTGGATCTTGTGGCGAACGAGCTTGTGTGGGAGCCGGCTTGCCTGCGATGCAGACACCTCGGTGCTTCAGTCACACCGGTTTGATGTCATCGCAGGCAAGCCAGCTCCCACATTTCACAGCGTTCGCCATAGCAATCGCTTCAGGTATAAAAAAGGCGACTGGGCCATGGGCCGCAGTCGCCTTTATGCTTGTGGAGAAAGCGCTTACTGCACTTCCACCGCCAGGCTCTCACTGATCTTTTTCTGCCAGATGGCAGGACCGGTGATGTGTACAGATTCGCCGTTGCTATCGACTGCAACGGTAACCGGCATGTCTTTTACGTCGAACTCGTAGATGGCTTCCATCCCCAGTTCGGCGAATGCCACCACGCGCGACTTCTTGATTGCTTGCGCCACCAGGTAAGCGGCACCGCCCACGGCCATCAGGTACACGGCCTTGTGATCCTTGATCGCTTCGATAGCGGTAGGGCCGCGCTCGGACTTGCCGATCATGCCCAACAGGCCGGTTTGCTCCAGGATCTGACGGGTGAACTTGTCCATCCGCGTCGCGGTGGTCGGGCCCGCCGGGCCAACCACTTCTTCACGCACCGGATCAACCGGGCCGACGTAGTAGATAAAGCGACCCTTGAGGTCCACCGGCAGGGTTTCGCCCTTGTTCAGCATCTCGACCATGCGCTTGTGCGCCGCGTCGCGACCGGTGAGCATCTTGCCGTTGAGCAACACGGTTTCGCCCGGCTTCCAGCTCTGCACTTCTTCCGGGGTCAGGGTGTCGAGGTTGACGCGGCGGGCCGATGGGCCGGCTTCCCAGACGATTTCCGGGTAGGCGTCCAGCGATGGCGCTTCCAGCGACGCCGGGCCCGAACCGTCGAGCACGAAGTGCGCGTGACGGGTGGCGGCGCAGTTGGGGATCATGCACACCGGCAGGGACGCGGCGTGGGTTGGGTAGTCCATGATCTTCACGTCGAGCACGGTGGTCAGGCCACCCAGGCCCTGGGCGCCGATGCCCAGTTGGTTGACCTTCTCGAACAGCTCCAGGCGCATCTCTTCGATACGGTTCTGCGGGCCGCGCTTTTTCAGCTCGTGGATGTCGATGGATTCCATCAACACTTCCTTGGCCATCACCGCGGCTTTCTCGGCAGTGCCGCCGATACCGATGCCGAGCATACCCGGTGGGCACCAGCCGGCGCCCATGGTCGGAACAGTCTTGAGCACCCAGTCGACGATCGAGTCGGACGGGTTGAGCATGGCCATTTTCGACTTGTTCTCGGAACCGCCGCCCTTGGCTGCCACGTCCACTTCCACGGTGTTACCCGGGACGATGGAGTAGTGGATCACCGCCGGGGTGTTGTCCTTGGTGTTCTTGCGCGCGCCTGCCGGGTCGGCGAGGATCGAGGCGCGCAGAACGTTTTCCGGCAGGTTGTAGGCGCGACGCACGCCTTCGTTGATCATGTCGTCCAGGCCCATGGTGGCGCCATCCCAACGTACATCCATGCCCACGCGCACGAACACGGTGACGATACCGGTGTCCTGGCAGATCGGGCGGTGGCCGGTGGCGCACATGCGCGAGTTGATCAGGATCTGGGCGATGGAATCACGGGCCGCCGGCGACTCTTCGCGCAGGTAGGCTTCGTGCATGGCCTGGATGAAATCAACGGGGTGGTAGTAGGAAATGAATTGCAGGGCGTCGGCAACGCTCTGAATCAGGTCGTCTTGCTTGATCACGGTCATGAGTCGCGCTCCTCTATAAGGGAACATTCAATAAAGGTGGGCTCAGTGTTGCATCGGTCCGCTGAGCTCACCTTTCCAAGGCACGCCAAAATGGTGCAGGCGCGACGCTAAAAAGGCGCGGCAGTATAACCCGGCACGGTGGCCGATACACCCGACTATGGTCAAACTGTCGCAGGCATGATTCCCTGTGCGCGCTCCTTATGATTGAGTCTTTATATGCCTGAACTGTACGTCGGCGAACGCCACTGGTCTGTATCCCTCGGCAGCAATCTGCTGGATGCCTTGAATCAGGCCGGCGTGGCCGTGCCCTTCAGTTGCCGGGCCGGCAGTTGCCATGCGTGCCTGGTGCGTTGCGAGGATGAGGTTGACGACCAGCAGCCCGAAGCCCTGAGCCCGACGCAGCGCCAGCAAGGTTGGCGCCTGGCGTGCCAGTGCCGGGTCATTGCGGACCTGAAGGTCGAAGCGTTTGACCCTCAGCGCGATGGCCTGCCCGCCCATGTGGTGGGCGCCGATTGGCTGAGCTCGACGGTACTGCGCCTGCGCCTGCAACCGGAACGTGCCCTGCGGTACAGGGCCGGGCAGCATTTGGTGCTGTGGGCGGGGCAGGTGGCACGCCCTTATTCCCTGGCGAGTTTGCCCCAGGAGGAGCCGTATCTGGAGTTCCATATCGATTGCCGTCAACCCGGTGCCTTCAGCGATGCCGCACGACAGTTGAAGGTCGGTGAGCCTCTACGCTTGGGCGAACTGCGGGGTGGAGCGCTGCACTACGACCCTGATTGGCAATCGCGGCCGTTGTGGCTGCTGGCGTCCGGTACTGGCCTGGGGCCCTTGTGGGGTGTGTTGCGCGAGGCACTGCGCCAGGATCATCAAGGCGAGATTCGCGTGATTCACCTGGCTCATGAGGCCGAAGCTCATTATCTGGCTGAACCCCTGGCAGCGCTTGCCGCGCAACATGGGCACCTGACCGTGGAGCTATTGACTGCGGCGCAGTTGCAGCCGGCACTGGCGCAACTGCGGCTGGCTTCCCGGCATACCCTGGCCTTGCTTTGCGGGCACCCTGCCAGCGTCGAGGCCTTTTCCAAGCGCTTGTTCCTGGCGGGACTGCCGCGTAATCAATTGCTGGCAGATGTGTTTCTATCCCGCCCGTTCACTTTATGAAAAGCCTGTTCAAGGCTGTATCGGAGTTTATCGCCCGGTGCTGATGACGCCATCGCAGGCAAGCCAGCTCCCACAGTAGACCGAGTTGTCTGACTATTGTGGGAGCTGGCTTGCCTGCGATGAGGCCCTGAAATTCAACACAGTGGCCTGCACTGAAATGCAAAAGGCCCCACCATTTTCATGGCGGGGCCTTTGTATTTTCAGCGTGTCAGTCAGACCTGTGGGTCGCCCACATGCAGGATCTTCATGCCATTGGTGCCACCGGTGGTGTGGTAGCTGTCGCCCTTGGTCAGGATGACCCAGTCGCCTTTCTCCACGACACCGCGTTTGACCAGCTCGTCGATCGCCTTCTGGCTGACTTCGTTCGGTGCCAGCGACGCCGGGTCGAACGGGATGGTGTACACGCCACGGAACATGGCCGCGCGGGCCTGGGCTTCGCGGTGTGGGGTGAACGCGTAGATCGGCACCGAGGAGCGGATGCGCGACATGATCAACGGCGTGTAGCCACTTTCGGTCAAGGCGATGATCGCTTTAACGCCCGGGAAGTGGTTGGCGGTGTACATGGCTGCCAGGGCGATGCTCTGGTCGCAGCTTTCGAAGACCTTGCCGATGCGGTGGCTGGAGGTCTTGCTGGTCGGGTGCTTTTCAGCGCCGACGCAGATGCGTGCCATGGCCTGGACGGCTTCCAGCGGGTAAGGGCCGGCGGCACTTTCAGCCGAGAGCATCACGGCGTCGGTGTAGTCGAGCACGGCGTTGGCCACGTCGGACACTTCGGCGCGGGTCGGCATCGGGTTCTGGATCATCGACTCCATCATCTGGGTCGCGACGATCACCGCTTTATTGTGGCGGCGTGCGTGCAGGATGATCTTCTTCTGGATACCGATCAGCTCGGCGTCACCGATTTCCACGCCCAGGTCGCCACGGGCAACCATCACGGCGTCGGAAGCCTTGATCAGACCGTCGAGGGTTTCATCGTCGGCCACGGCTTCGGCACGTTCGATCTTCGCCACCAGCCAGGCGGTACCGCCGGCTTCGTCGCGCAGTTTGCGGGCGTATTCCATGTCGGCGGCGTCGCGCGGGAAGGACACGGCGAGGTAGTCGACTTCCATTTCGGCGGCGAGCTTGATGTCGGCCTTGTCTTTTTCAGTCAGGGCCGGCGCTGTCAGGCCGCCACCACGGCGGTTGATGCCTTTATGGTCGGACAGCGGGCCGCCGATGATCACGGTGCAGTGGAGTTCGGTTGGGGTCGCGGTGTCGACGCGCATAACCACGCGGCCGTCGTCCAGCAGCAGTTCGTCACCGACGCCGCAATCCTTGACCAGGTCGGGGTAGTCGATACCGACGACGTCCTGGGTGCCTTCGGTCAGCGGGTGGCTGGTGGAGAAGGTGAACTTGTCACCGATCTTCAGCTCGATCCGCTTGTTGGCGAATTTGGCGATACGGATTTTCGGGCCTTGCAGGTCACCCAGCAATGCAACGAAGCGGCCATGTTTGGCGGCCAGGTCACGCACCAGCTTGGCGCGAGCCTTGTGCTCGTCCGGGGTGCCGTGGGAGAAGTTCAGACGGGCAACGTCCAAACCAGCCAGAATCAGCTGTTCGAGGACTTCCGGCGAGTTGCTGGCCGGGCCAAGGGTGGCGACGATTTTGGTACGACGGACGGACATGCACAGACTCCTGAGTTCAAGCGCTGGGGAAGGCTACTATGCTCTTTCGTTGTAGTCATTGTTCGTTTGCACTACTTATCGACGATTGCCTTTGTTTTTGCTGCGGTTGGAGAGGCAAACAGCCTTGAAGATTTTCGCTCGGGGGTCGATACACTGCACATGACAGGAGAACCCCCATGCGAATTTTGCTTGTTGCTGCCCTGGCCGTCAGTGTTGTCGGCTGTACCCGCTGGTCCATGGACCACCATTTGAACAACGCCTACCGTGCCTATGGGGTGGGCGACTGCGCACGTGTCACCCTGGAATTGTCCCAGGTCGACCGCGAAAGCCGGACCCGTCGCTATGTGCAGCCGGAGGTTTCGATGTTGCGCGGGCAGTGCCTGGAGCGACAAAAACTGTTTGTCGATGCCGCACAAACCTATCAGTTCATCATCAGCCAATACCCGTCGAGCGAGTATGCCTACCGCGCCCGTGCCCGGCTCGATACCTTGCAGCAACTGGGGCATTACCAGGGCGGGAGCGTCGCAAAACCACGGCCTGCGTCTTTGTAATGATATTTGTCATTTCATAGCTGGCCCGTCGCCAGTCTTGGGCTATTCTTTGAATGTCCGTTTGTATAGGTTTCCATTCGAACGGATGCAAGGCCCTGATTCGGTAGCAGTCTGACGACAGGTGGTATCCGTCGTCACACCGAGATACAGGGAGAGCGAGCAGCTGCTTGTTCCGAATCACTGCACGGTCATACTCTGGCTATTGGATGGCGACATAATTATGTTTACTGAGCGACGGATCGAACGGCATCAATTACCTTACTTTTTGCAGGTGTTCAACCGTATAACCGACAAGCCGATCGGTTTTTTGGGCAATGTGTCTGAAGATGGGCTGATGTTGATCAGCCAGTTACCCATGATGATCGACGTGGATTTCGAGCTCTGCTTGAAAATTCCAGCGGCGCAAGGCGAGTTTTATATGATTGATCTCACGGCGACCTGCTTGTGGAGCCGCGAGGACGTGAATCCCCAGCATTACGACTCCGGATTTCGCGTGCAGCAGCCGCCCGAAGAGTACGGGCAGTTGATCAGCGCCTTGTTGCAATACTTCAGCTTTGATTCTCAACAGGCCTCTGTCTGAACACTGCCAGTTAGAAAACCCCGGCTTTTTTCCATCCCAGGTAGCGCGTCACCAGTGTGGCGCCCAGTTCTGACGGCAACGTATCCAGTACTGAAAGCCCATGAGCGCTCAAGCGATCATGGAGTTGGTTGCGGGCGTTGAGGTAATCGATTGCGCCGCTGTAGGCCAGTGCTTCGGGGAGTGTTTGCACAGGGGCCAGGCGCAGTTGATCGAGAACTTCCTCTCTGAGGCTGGCCACCAGTACGCGGTGTTGCCTGCCGATTCGTTTGACGGCGCTCATCAGCGCTTCATCATCCTCATCTCGCAGGTTGGTGACGATGATCACCAGTGCCCGGCGTTTTTGCCGTGCCAGCAATTGATGGGCGGCCGCCTCATAGTCGGCGGTTTTTCGGGTGGCCTCCAAGTCGTAGACAGCATTGAGCAAGGTGTTCAACTGGCCACTGCCCTTGACCGGCTTCAGGTAGCGCGGTTGGTCGCCGGCAAAGGTGCATAAACCCACGGCATCGCCCTGTCGCAAGGCGACGTAGCTCAAGAGCAGGCAGGCGTTGAGGGCGTGGTCGAAATGGGATAGCTCGGCATCCTGGCTGCGCATGCGCTGGCCGCAATCGAGCATGAATACGATTTGCTGGTCGCGTTCGTCCTGGTATTCCCGGGCAATTGGTGTGCGTTGCCGGGCGGTGGCCTTCCAGTCGATCTGGCGCAGGCTGTCACCTTCACGAAACTCGCGCAATTGATGAAACTCCAGGCCTAATCCCCTGCGTTGATGTTGGCGCACGCCCAGCTGGCTCAGCCAGTTATCCACCCCCAGCAATTGCGCACCGTACAAACGGGCGAAATCCGGGTAGACCCGGGTGGCGTCGGGGGTTTGGACCCATCGCCGTGCCGACCACAAGCCCAATGGGCTGGGCAGCCAAAGTTCGCAGCGACTGAAACTGAAATGCCCGCGTCGCAAGGGGCGAACGCGATAGCCTAGCTCGCCGTGCTCGCCGGGGCGCAATTGGATGGATTGAGGCAAGTTATCCACACTCAGGCCATCGGGCACGTGATCGAATACCTGCACGGTCAGTGGCTGAGGATAGTCGTGCTCCAGGCACAGGCGCACTTCCTCCCAGCGCCCCAGCGCCAGGCTGCTGGGCAATTTCCTGTGGACGCGCGCCGAGGGGCATCGATGCAAGCGTGCGGCATCCAGCAGCGCCAGCAGCAGCAACGCCAGAAGCAGGCCCCAGGCCACTGACTGCAAGGTTTCAGGTACCTTGATCTGCAACGCAACCGAAGCGCCCAACACGATGTTCAGGCCAAGCAGCACACCCAGCCAGATCAGCAGCAAACGGGTTGGTTTCATGGCCGTGTCATTGCCTTGGTGCCGCAACTTGGTCCAGCA
Source organism: Pseudomonas sp. MF7453 (assembly GCF_016405455.1). NCBI lineage: Bacteria > Pseudomonadati > Pseudomonadota > Gammaproteobacteria > Pseudomonadales > Pseudomonadaceae > Pseudomonas > Pseudomonas sp. MF7453. The sequence goes on from NZ_JAEKCN010000004.1 coordinate 200,946, forward strand.
ACTGCTTGAGCACCTGGTCTACCTCCAGGCCGTCGATGTCCAGTTCCGGCGCAATGCGTACCCGATGTCGCAGCACTGCCAGGGCACAGCCCTTGATGTCATCGGGCGTCACGAATTCTGCACCACGCAGCAGCGCCCGGGCCCGGCCGCCGCGTACCAGGGCGATAGATGCTCTGGGCCCGGCACCGAGGGTCAGCCCTGGCCAACTGCGCGTGGCGCGAGCCAGGCGCACAGCGTAATCGAGCACTTGTTCATCCAGGGGCAGGTCACTGGCGATCTGCTGCATCAGCACCACATCCTCGGCTTGCAGCACCGTGCGCAACGGTTGCACATCCAGCATGTCTGCCCTGGACGAGCGTGTCACTTCGCGGACCATGTCCAGTTCTTGTTGGGCGTCGGGGTAGTCCATGCGCAGCTTGAGCATGAACCGGTCCAGCTCGGCCTCGGGTAATGGGTAGGTGCCTTCCTGCTCGATGGGGTTCTGAGTCGCCAGCACCATGAAGGGCTGGCCGATGGGCAATGCCTCGCCCTCCAGGGTGACCTGGCGTTCCTGCATGGCTTCGAGCAACGCTGCCTGGGTTTTGGCCGGGGCGCGGTTGATTTCGTCGGCCAGCAACAGGTGGGTAAACACGGGCCCCTTGCGCAGTTTGAACTGTTCAGTCTGCAGGTCGTACACGGCGTGGCCGGTGACATCGCTGGGCATCAGGTCCGGGGTGAACTGGATACGGGCGAAATCACCGCCAAAGCACCGGGCCAGTGCCCGTACCAGCAAGGTTTTGCCAAGGCCGGGTACACCTTCAAGCAGTACATGGCCACCTGCGATCAAGGCGGTGAGCACATCGTCAATCACCTGATCCTGGCCAATCACGGCCTTGCGCAATTCCACCCGCAGGGCCTGGGCCTGCTGGCTGGCACGTTGCAGGTTTTCGGCGGTCAGGGCGGTGGCCATTGGAGAGTCGCTCATAAGGCATTCCTGAGGGTTTGCAGGCACGCAACCTGTCGGCTGAAATCGGCGCTGGAGAGCCGTTTCTGCGTCAGTGGTTCGAGCGCCTGGCTGATGATATGAGGGGGGTGTCGCGTCAGGTGTTCCAGCACCCGCCGCTGCTCTGCTGCAGTGAGATGCTCAAAGCCTGGATGGCGCCGCCGAGCGGCGCGCAGGAGGTCGTGCTGCAAGGCTTGCAGCAAGGTGCCCTGACCGCTGCGGCGCAGCAGGAAATCGGCGCTGGCCTTCAAATGTTCCTGAAGTTGCCGACGTGCCTTGGGGACCGGTGCCTGGATCGGGCCCTGGCGCATGGCGGCCTGCCACAGCGCCAGGGCGATCAGTGCAGCAAGGGCGATGAGGGCCTGTGGGAAATATCGGATCAACAGGGTCAGCAGATCGTCCGTGTCACTGTTGAACAGCAAGGTTACGTCAGTCTCCTGGGTCAGGTACCACAGCAACCAGGCGTTATCGTGTTTGCCGATGTTTGGGGTTTTCCACAGGTCGCTATCGGTAATCACAGTGACGCGGCCTTGCCCCAGGTTGAGTTGCATCAGGTGGCTTGAATCGGCGCTGTTGGCGGAAAACTGCGCCAGGTGCTTGGGGTCGATAAGGTTGAAGTCGGTGTCAAAACTGAAATACGCCGGGTCAGTTTCATTGTCGACATAAAATTTGGTCAGGTCTGCCGCGGGCTTTTTACGTGCGGGCGCCGGTTCATCGAAGGTTTCGCTCAAGGCCTGGTGGATATCAAGGCGATCAAGCAACAGGTCGCCGCTCTTGCCGGTTTCCTCGTCCCACAATGCCTCGGCGACCAGCAGCAGGTGCCCGCCGGACTTTGCCCACGCCAGCAGTTGCTCGACCTGGCGCGGGGTCATGTTGCTGCGCTCCCCCAGCAGCAACAGGCTATGGCCTTTGGCCGGTAGGTTCGCAAGCTGCTCAAGGCCGTTGGCGTGTTCCACCACCAGGCCTTGCTGGTGCAGAAAATGCTCGGCGGCCAAATAAGGATTGGCCAGTGCATCCGGCGACGGGCCGCGATCCACTACTTCGTCATAGGGGATTGCCTTATGCCAGGCATACAAGCCACCCACACCCAGCAGGCCTACCAGTAGCAGCGCCAACCACAATAATGGCCGTTTCATTGGCTGGCTCCGTCAGTGAACAGAGTGCGCCAATCGCTGCACAGCTTTTGTTGGGTTGAGGAGGGCGGCAAGCGATGACCATAGGCGAGGTTTTGCCAGTGACGCGTCAGTTCGTCGCTGAACGCCAGCAACTGCGGTTGCTGCAACTGTTGAACGCGCTCCAGCACCTGGCCTTCGGTGTCGGCGCTTTTGAGCGGCAAATTGAATTCATGCAGCAGGCGGCTGAGCAGGCCGCGATACAGCAAACCAAGGGCTTGCCGTGGCTGGGTGGGCCATAACTGTTCGGCGGCGCTGGCGATGTCTTGCGGCAATGTCTCGACCCCCAGTTCCAGCCCGAACAACTGAGCAGGGGGAGGTGTGGGGGGTTCAGGGCGGGCACGCCGGTTGCGGCTGACAAAGGTGCGCAGCCACTCCCGGTAACGCCATCCCACCAGGGCAAGTCCGCCAATCAACAGGCTCCACAGCAGTATTTCCAGGGTTTTGGCGAGGGGCTTGAAGCTGTCTCTGTTGAGGTTGTCGAGTAAGGCCTGGAGCCAGTCGGGTAGTTTACCGTCGCCACGGGCTGTGTTTTTGACTGGCGGCTTTTCTTCACCAAACCGATAGCGGGTGACGGTTTCCGGGTTCTTGAAGGGCGGCTTGTCCAGCAGTGCCTTGATGGACTGACTGGCAGCCTGTGTATTGAGTGGCTTGTGGCCCGTTGTTTCATCGGCCATGGCGGATGGGCTGAACGGTATCAGCGCCAAGCCGACGGCCAGCAGCAACAGCGCTGCAACGCTACTCAGGCGCTGACGCAACCGGCGGAATACCAACTCCAGGTCCCAGGCTTCAAGAGCTGTACGACGGTTGAGGTACAGGCTGAAGCCACAGGCAACGTAGATGGGTTCCCAAAACACCAGGACCAGTGCGTAAAAGGCATTGCCCAGGTGCTCCACCCACAGCACGTTTGAGCTGGTTGCCAGCGCCAGGCGCTGCCAGTCCCAATCCATTTCCAGCTGCTGGGGGATGAATAAATAGAACAGCGCCATGGCGCCGAACCACAGGCCGATTTCCAGGTGTACCCCAATAATCGTCAGCCAGCGGGCGGCACCGGCGTTACGTTGCAGTAATATCCCCAGGCGCTGTTGCCGCGCCTGCCCCGCGAGCCCTTCAAGTTGACTGACCGGCAGTGTGAAGCTGCGGCTCATGCTCAGGCGGCGCCAGGTCAGGCTGGCAAACAGTTGCCCCTTGAGCAGGTGTGGCCACCGGCGAACGGCCTGTTTGAGACTGGGGCGCTCGCCAAACAGGGCCTTGGAAAGAATGTACAGCGGCAGGCGGTCGAAAGCCGGCTTGAGCCACCAGAACAGAAACATGGCCAGCGACGGGTAATTCCACAGCAGCACGGTCAGCGCAATAAACACAGGAAGGCTCACCATTGCCCAACTGCCCATCAGCAGCAAACGATGTTGCCTGGCCATCAGGACGCCCAGGTCCATGGCTTCCCAGGAAGTGCGCGGGCGAATCACCACGCTGGCGTCAGTCAGGCGCATGGCGAGCCCGTCCGGCGAAGATCAGGTAAACAGCCACCAGTAGCCAGAGCGCAGTGCCTACCAGGTATTTGAGCCAGGGCTCGAAGTGGGTGGTGGAGGACCAATAGGCTTCGATGAACGCCGCGATCAGCAGAAACACCATGACCCCGCAGAGCATCCGCACGCTCTTGTGGGCTGCCAGGCGCAAGGCCTCGCCTCGTGGCAGCCGCCCGGGAGCGATCAATGACCAACCCAATTGCAAACCCGCAGCACCGGCCAGCGCAATGGCGCTCAATTCGAATGCGCCATGACCGATGACGAATGACCAGAAGGTCTGCCCATAGCCAATGTCGGTCAGGTGCCCCGAGACCGCGCCGATCATCAAACCGTTGAAAACCAGAAAGAACACGCTGCCCAGGCCGAACAACAGGCCAGCGGCAAACGTCTGGAAGGCGATGCCGATATTGTGCATCACATAATAGCCAAACATCATCCAGTCCTCGCTGGCTGCGCGCTCGGCGGCGCGTCCCAAGCGGCTGGCAGCGGGATCGTACATGCCCTGCATCTCGGCCACCTGTTGGGCGCTGACGATGCTGTAGATCAGGTCGGGGAACAGGTAGACCAGCAGCGCAATGCCCACCAGGCTGCCAAAGAACAGCAAACCGGCGATCAGTACGAAGCGCCATTGTTCACGTACCAGGCGCGGGAAATCGGCGAGCAGGAACGCCAGTACATTGGCCGCCAGTTGGCGGCGATGGCGATATAACTGTTGATGGCCGCGCAGCGCCAGTTGCTGCAGGCGGTCTACCAGGTAGCTGCTGTAGCCACGCTGCTGGGCCAGGGCCAGGTGTTGGCACAGGCGCCGATATTGGTGAGGGAAGTCCGCCACCTCGCCATCCTTGGCTTTGCCTTGCTCCAACTGCTCAAGTTGCTGCGCGAAGGTTTGCCATTGCGGCTGGTGGCGGCTTTCAAAAAGGCTTTGCTTCATGTCGGCCCCAATAAACCACGTGCCACACCGTTGAGTTGTTCCACGGCGCGTGCCGGGGGGACTTGCAGGGGCGTGGCGAGGATTGCGGCCAGCTCATGCACGCGTTCGGCAGAGAGCTCGGCCTGGCGCTCGGCAAAACCGAGTATGGCCCGCTGTTCGCTCAGCTCCAGTGCAAAGGGCGGGCGCAGCGCGGCCGCTTGAGGGACACGCGGGCGCACCAGCGGTAGTTCGCGATAGACCACCAGTGTGCCGGCGGCCAGATCGCCCAGGCGCTTGAAGTGCGGGTGTTGCAGGCAACTGATCGCGCCGAGGAAATAGCCGAAAGGCAGCATGTCGACAAAGCGCAGCAGGTTGCGGATCAGCGAAGCCGACCAGCCAATGGGCGTGCCATCATCCTGGACCACCCGCAGGCCCATGACCTGCTTGCCCGGCGAGCAGCCCTGGTTGAGCACTTCGAACAGCACCATGTACCACCAGCTCACCAGGAACAGCAGCAGCGAACCCAGCCCGAGGCCAATATTGCCCAGCAGTGCCAGGGGCACCAGCAGGATACCCATGATGATGCCACGCACGCCCAGATCGAATGCAAAGGCCAATGCCCTGGGTGGCAGGCCGGCAGGGCGCAAGGGCAGGTCGATCCCCTCCGGGGTCTCGATTTGGTAATGGGTATCCAAAGGAGCTGGTGGCATTGCGATCCTTGGCAGTGCAAAGCGAGTAAGAGACACGGATGCTAGCAGTGTCGAGGCTGGAAGCAACCACTCAAGGTTTTGCTGGGTATTTATACAGTAAAGGTATCGCTGGCCCCAGACGCCTTGCAACGCCTAGACTTTGTCGGTCTTCAGCACAGGAATAGCCCGTGACCTCGATTTTCTGGTACGACTATGAAACCACCGGTATCAACCCGCGCAACGATCGCCCGCTCCAGGTAGCCGGCATTCGCACCGATCTTGAACTCAACGAGGTCGGTGCGCCGATCAATCTTTATTGTCAGCCCGGCGACGATATCCTGCCCCATCCGGCTGCGTGCGCGATCACCGGTATCACGCCAGGCGTTCTCGCGCAGAAGGGCCTTGCCGAAGCCGACTTCATGACCCGGGTGCACGCCGAACTGGCCGCGCCAGGCACCTGTGGCGCCGGTTACAACACCCTGCGATTTGACGATGAAATGACGCGCTACAGCCTGTATCGCAATTTTTTCGACCCCTACGCGCGCGAATGGCAGGGCGGCAACAGCCGCTGGGACTTGATCGACGTGATGCGCACTGCCTACGCGTTGCGGCCGGAGGGAATTATCTGGCCTGAGCAAGACGGGCGCGTGACCCTCAAGCTTGAGCGGCTGACCCAAGCCAATGGCATTGATCATGGTCAGGCACACGATGCGTTGTCTGATGTGCGTGCAACCATCGCCCTGGCGCGATTGGTCCGGGAAAAGCAGCCCAGGCTGTACGAGTGGTTATTTCAACTGCGCAGCAAGCAGCGGGTGATGGATGAGGTGCGGTTGTTGCAACCGATGGTGCATATCTCCGGGCGTTTTTCCGCCGAACGCCATTACCTGGGCGTGGTATTGCCCCTGGCCTGGCACCCGCGCAACCGCAATGCGTTGATCGTCTGCGACCTTGGGCTCGACCCACAGGGGCTGCTGGACCTGGATGCGCAGACTTTGCGCGAGCGCCTCTATACGCGCCGGGATGAGTTGGCGGACGGTGAACTGCCGGTGCCTCTCAAACTATTGCATATCAACCGCTGCCCAGTGGTAGCACCGTTGAAGGTGCTGCGCCCGCAAGACCGCGAGCGTTTGCAATTGGATATGGACACCTGTCAGGCGCGGGCGCTGCGGCTAACTGACGCACAGCAAGTTTGGCGCGATAAGTTGGCAGCCATTTACGCCGAGGAAGACTTTGCGTCGAATGCGGACCCGGAGCAGCAGCTCTACGATGGTTTTATTGGCGATCGGGATCGCCGTTTATGTGAACAAGTTCGCCTGGCGGAGCCCGCGCAATTAGCACATCAGTCGTGGCCGTTCGATGACCATCGTTTGCCGGAATTATTATTTCGCTACCGCGCGCGTAACTTCCCTGAAACCTTGAATGCCGAGGAACAACAACGCTGGAGACTTTTCTGTCAGCAACGTTTGTCGGATCCGCAATGGGGAGCACCGAATACCCTGATGGCATTTAAGCAGGCGCGTGAGGAGTTGGCGCTTAGTGCCACCTCATTCCAGCGTCAGGTGCTGGATGGATGGCAGGACTATGCCGATTCTTTAGCGGCCCGCTTGAGCCTGTAGGCCGGTAATTACAAAATATTCAGACAATAAAAAACGCCAGCAGGCTGGCGTTTTTAATGTGTAGCGTATCGGGGGAACGTCCGACCAGGCTTAGCCCAGTAGAGTAGCCCAACCTTCAACTACGTCACCGCCCCACTTGGCTTTCCACTCTTTCAGAGTTTTGTGGTTGCCACCTTTGGTTTCAATCACTTCGCCGTTGTGCGGGTTTTTGTATTGCTTGACTTTGCGAGCACGCTTGGTGCCGGTAGTTTTTACAGCACCGCGTGGCGCTTTAACTTTCGACTCTGGATCCAGCAGCGCGATGATGTCACGCAGCGATTTGGAGTATTCACCCATCAGGGTGCGCAGTTTGCCTTCGAATTCCAGCTCGGTTTGCAGCTTGTCGTCTTGGGACAGGTTCTTCAAACGGGCTTGCAGCTCTTTGATAGCTTCTTCAGTGGCGCGGTATTCGTTGATCAGAGACATGTGGACTACCTTATGTAGAACGCTGATTGACAGGGTGAGTGGCCTAATAATAGTCAGGCAATTTCACCAAGTAAACATTTAAGACGATATTTATGTGAAGGAGATTGAATGTTTGTGGCAAAGCGATGCAAAAGTGTTAATTGCAGCCGTTACGCCGAAAGATAAATACCTTAATTTTCGCTAACTGTCTGAGCTTGCCGTTGTACGGTCATATAGCGAGGGTAAGGCCTTACGCTATTAAGGGCTGTTGTCACGAGGTGGCTGCAGAATAAGGCGCAACGAATACTGCAGTTTTTCTGCGCAATCGCTAGAATAGCGGCCTTTGCGAAGTTCTGGAGTTCCCCCTAATGCGCACTTTTCGGCTGGTGATTGCTTGCCCGGACCGGGTTGGCATCGTTGCCAAGGTCAGTAACTTTCTGGCTTCCCACAATGGTTGGATCACCGAGGCGAGTCATCACTCGGACGATCTCAGCGGTTGGTTTTTCATGCGTCACGAAATCCGTGCCGATACGCTGCCCTTTGGCCTGGAAGCTTTCCGCGAGGCGTTCGCGCCCATCGCCGAAGAGTTTTCGATGACCTGGCACATCACCGACACGGAACAGAAGAAACGCGTAGTGCTGATGGCCAGCCGCGAATCCCACTGCCTGGCAGACCTGCTGCATCGTTGGCACAGCGACGAGCTGGACTGCGAGATTGCCTGCGTGATCTCCAACCATGACGACCTGCGCAGCATGGTCGAGTGGCATGGCATCCCGTACTACCACGTACCGGTCAACCCGCAGGACAAGGAGCCGGCGTTCGCCGAGGTGTCGCGCCTGGTCAAGCAGCATGAAGCGGATGTGGTGGTGCTGGCGCGCTACATGCAAATCCTGCCACCTGAACTGTGCCGTGAATACGCCGGTAAGGTGATCAATATCCATCACAGTTTCCTGCCATCCTTTGTTGGGGCCAAGCCGTATCACCAGGCCTCCCTGCGTGGCGTAAAGTTGATTGGTGCGACGTGCCACTACGTCACCGAAGAGCTGGACGCCGGCCCGATCATCGAGCAGGACGTGGTGCGTGTCAGCCACAGTGACAGTATCGAAGACATGGTGCGGTTCGGCCGTGACGTCGAGAAGATGGTATTGGCCCGTGGCCTGCGTTACCACCTGGAGGATCGGGTATTGGTACATGGCAACAAGACCGTAGTCTTCTGATCGACCCGCTTGGGTTGAATAAGCAGGGGCCTGGGAGTAAAACTCCTCAGGCCCTTTTTTATTCCTGCCTTAAGGAGGCGCCCATGACCGATCCGCTCGATAAAGCCACCTCCAGGGCGCCCGCTACGGTGGGCGAGGGCTGTCTGAGTCGCTACGACCCGCAGGCGCTGAGCGCCGAGGATGGTACTGAGTTTCCCGATGCAGCCCGTTTGTGGGAACAGCTGCAGGTGCAGGACGAGCCACCTGTCGACCCTGTAAAAGACGCTTGAGCAACGGTTTGCCGACCATCAGCACAAAGACTGGGGCGCCGGCCAGCAGATAGAAGTAATAGGTAACCGCCCGCCAGATCAGGATAGCCGCTGCCGCAGTGGACTTGCCGACCATGGGGGCCAGTAGGGCCGCTGACGTCAACTCCGCCGCGCCCGCACCGCCCGGCAACAGGCTGAACTGCCCCGCCGTCAGAGACAGCATCTGGATCAGGAAGCTCAAGGCCCACTGCACATCACCCCCCAAACCGCGCAACGCCAGGTACAACACGCTGTAGCGCAGTAACCAATGCAGGCTGGTCAGCGCGAACACCCCGAGCAATAAGGGCCAGGGTAATTTCAGCGTGGCAGTGAACGCCGCGAGAAAACGCAGCAACCTGCGGGCCCAGCGTCGGCGCGTGCGCGCCCTTACCTTAATGGCCTTGAGCATCGCGCCGGCCAGGCGAATCAACCGACGATGAAAGCGCACCACCGCCAAGCCGGTGAGGACCCCGCCGATCATCGATACGGCACTGAGCCCCAGCAACCATTCAAGGCGCGGGTTGAGGTTATGGAACAGCGCATACAAAACAATTCCCGCCAGGGCGCACAGAAAAAACAACAAGTCGCTCAACTGGTCCATGGCGAATACCGCGCTCGCACGGGCAGGGCGTATGCCATTGCGCGCCAGCAATGCCATCAGGGTCAGCGGTCCGCCGCTGCCGCCGGGTGTGGCGCACATGGCGAACTCGGTCGATATCACTGCACCCAGGCTTTTGAGCCGTCCCAGTTGGCGGCCTTGCTCGCCCAGCAACAGACGCAGACGCAGGCTGTTGATCAGCCAGCAGCCGATAATCATGGCAAACATCCCCACTAGTTGGGGGAAGGGAAACTGCCGCAGGCGCGCAACCGTTTCGCCGCCGCCCAGCCACGCGGGTATCAGCAGCGCGACCAAGAGGGCCAACAGCAGCCAGATCAGTCGGCCCATGACTGCGTCTTCAGCCAGGCAGCCTTGGTGTGGGGGCGTCGACCCGCGTTGAGCAAGCGTTGCAAGGTTTGCAGCCAATAACGACGGGAAAACTCGTGACGCATGTCTACCGGGTGCAATCCCAATCGGATCAACGGGGCCTTGTGCCAGCGCTGCTCGCGTTGGTCGCTGAGGACTTTGGACAAGCCCCGGCGCCAGGCGCTGCGGGCGCTCCAGACCAGGCCCGGGGCCTTGATGGGGGTGAAGTCAGGCAGGCGATAAAGATGCTGTGGGTCGCTGGTGTAGCAAAGCGGCAATTGGCGCAAGGCCTGGCGGGTGCCGTCGCTCATCAACCAGGCCGGGGCGACAAAGCCGTGCAGCGGCCAGTCATTGCGCTGGAATATTTCGATACCGGCGGTCAGTCGCTGCAACGCCTCGGCCTCGGACAGCTGGTAAAACTCGCCTTCATGAGTGTAGATGCGCCGCATAAACCACTCTTTCGGTGAACGCGGCGCAGGTTGGTCATCGCAGTGGTAATAGCCGTGCAAGGTGAGTTCGTCACCCTTGGCGACACGGCTGTCGAGCAGGCGACGAAAATCGCTGTGGGCTGCCAGGGCATCATGGTGGTGGAAGTCCGGCACCACCAGCCAGGTGATGGGCACGTTACCCAAGGCATCAACGGCCTCGACAAAGGGTCGGTAGTCGGTCCAAGTACTCGGTGCCACATCGTGCAGCACCAGCATCAGCGCAGGCTCAGCCATGGGCAAGCATCGGCTTATGACTGCCCAGCACTGCGTAGTAATGCCCCAGCAGGCTGTCGACCACCGTGTCCCACGCGTAATGCTGCTCGACATGGCGCCGAGCCTGGGCGCCCAGACGCCGGCTGTCGGCGCTGAACAATTCGCGCACCGAATCGGCCATCGCCTTCGGGTTGTTGGGCGCACACAGCAGGCCACAGCGCTCATCGACAATCTCGGTGAAAGCCCCGGCCGCGACGGCGACGACCGGGATGCCACTGGCCATGGCTTCCAGAATCACCAGGCCAAAGGTTTCCTGGTCGCCGCCATGCAGCAAGGCGTCGGCGCTGGCCATCAGCCGGGCGACATGGTGGGCGGGGCGGAACCCGTCTATCACAGTGACATTGTCCGGCACGCTGGCTGGCATACCGGAGCCCACCAGCAGCAAGTGATAGCCCTCGCCCAGGCGCTTCATGCAGTTGAGCAATACCGGCAGGTTTTTCTCCTTGGAACCGCGTCCGGCGAAAATCAACAGCCGCGTATCCTGGCCAATACCCAACTCGGCACGCAGGCCGGGGTCGCGCACCTCCGGAGTGAAGGTGTGCAGGTCGACACCCAGGGGTTGGACGAATACGTTTCTTACCCCGAGCCCACTGAGTTTGTCGGCCATCACCTGGCTGGGGGCGAGCACTCGGTCAAAATTCCCATAGAGCTTGCTGACATAGGCTTCAACGTTCGGCGTGAACCAGGGGCCCATACGGTTACTGACCAGCAACGGCAGGTCGGAGTGGTAAAAACCGATGACCGGCACATCCAACTGTCGCCGGGCGTCCAGCGCGGCCCAGGCAGTCAGGTACGGATCGCCGACCTCGATCAGATCGGGCTGTAAATCGTGCAGGACATTTCGCCATGGCGCCAAGCGAAGGGGGAAGCGATAACCCTTGCCAAAGGGCAGAGCAGGGGCCGGTACCTTGAAGACACCGTCCTGTTCGCTCAAGTGCGCGCCGGGGATCAACAGGCTATGGCGAATCCCGGGTTTGAGCGCCAGACGCCGGTGCTTGGCGTCGAGGTAAGTGCGTACGCCACCACTGGCCGGGGCGTAGAACATGGTTATGTCAGCGATATGCACGGTGAACATCCCTCCGATCCATTGCTCTCCCTAGATGGACCTGAGGTAAGGATAGATGTTCGGTTTAGATTCGCAGGATGACGGTGCGGACAAACAGCACGCTGTAGGAGCGAGCTTGCTCGCGAAAAACTCACAGACTCCGCGTTTCTTCAGGCAGCCCGCGTTATCGTTGACGTTTTTCGCGAGCAAGCTCGCTCCTACAGGTGGATTAAGGTGGCGGACCTCAGATCCGGAAGCTGCCCACCAATTGTTTCAGGCGCGAGGCCTGTTGTTCCAGGTCCGAGCAGGCGCGTAGCGTCGATTGCAGGTTTTCCACCCCTTCCTGATTGAGGGTGTTGATCTCGGTGATGTCCATGTTAATCGACTCCACCACTGAGGTCTGTTCTTCAGTGGCGGTGGCGACCGACTGGTTCATGCCGTCGATCTCGCCAATGCGCTGGGTCACGCTGTTCAAGCGCTCACCGGCCAGGTTGGCGATTTCCACGCTGTCCAGGCTGTGACGCTGGCTTTCACTCATGGTACTGACCGAATCCCGCGCGCCCACTTGCAGTTCCTCAATCATCGTCTGCACCTGTTGCGCCGATTCTTGAGTGCGATGGGCCAGGTTGCGCACTTCATCGGCTACCACCGCAAAGCCACGCCCGGCTTCCCCGGCGCGCGCGGCTTCGATGGCGGCGTTGAGTGCCAGCAGGTTGGTTTGCTGGGAAATGCTGGTGATCACTTCCAGGATCTGGCCGATATTCACGGTCTTGTTGTTAAGTGCTTCGATATTGCTGCTGGAGGTGCTGATCATGCTCGACAGCTGCGTCATGGCCTTGATATTGCGCTCAACGACTTGCTGGCCGTCTTCAGCCAAATGCCGGGCGTCGCTGGCCTGATTGGAGGCTTGTGCGGCGTTGCGTGCGATCTCCTGGGCGGCGGCACCCAGTTGGTTGATGGCGGCGGCGACGCTGTTGGTGCGGTTGGCCTGTTCGTCGGAGTTGACCATCGACGAGTTGGAGGCGCTGACCACGCGCAGAGCTACTTCATTGACCTGCTCGGTGGCTGACGACACTTCGCGAATCGAGGTGTGGATGCGCTCCACGAAACGGTTGAAAGCGGTGCCCAGGGTGCCGAACTCATCGTTGTTCTGAATGACCAGGCGGCGGGTCAGGTCGCCTTCGCCGTCGGCGATGTCTTGCATGGCCCGGGTCATCAGGTGCAGTGGCTGCAGCAGCACGCGGATCAACATGCCCAGCAAGGCGATGATGATCACTACTGCGATGAGGGTGGCGATCACGGCCGAAGTGCGGAACTCACTGAGCATGGCGAACGATTTGGCTTTATCCACCGACACGCCCAGGTACCAGTTCACCGATGGCAAGCCCTTGATCGGGGTAAAGGTCACGATGTTGGTTTTGCCGTTGGCTTGTACTTCGCTGAAGTCGCCGCTGATCTTCGGCGTGTCCTTTGGATACACGTCAGCCAGGGTCTTCATTACCAGAGCCTTGTCCGGGTGCACCAGTACCTTGCCATCGGCACTGACCAGGAAGGCATAGCCCATGCCGCCAAAATCCAGCGCGCCAATGTTATCCACCAGGGTTTGCAGGCTCAGGTCACCGCCGACCACGCCGACACTTTGGCCGCCCTTGGCACTGGGGGTGGCCACGGAGATGATCAGTTGGCCGGTGGCCGCGTCGATATAGGGTTCGGTCAGGGTTGAACCGTTGCTGGCCTGGGCGCCCTTGTACCAGGGGCGAACACGCGGATCGAAGCCGTCGGGCATCTTGGTGTCAGGACGAATGGTGAAGGTGCCCTGGCTGTCACCGACGTAGGTCGCCATGAACGAAGAGGTCAGCGCTTTCTGTTCCAGCAGGCCGGCAACCACTGAGGGTTCAGGGTTGATGGCAATGTTTTGCGCAGCGTTTTCCACCAGGGCGATACGCCCGGTGAGCCAGGTCTGGATGTTGCTGGCGGTAACGTCCCCCATTTCGTGCAGGTAGTTATTGAGGTCGTCACGAATCGCATTGCGCTGCAGGTAGTCGTTGTAGAGGGTAAACAACGCGAAGGCGGCGATGACGATAAGGGAGGCTGCAAGCAGGATCTTGTGGCTGAAGCGCAGATTTTTATTCATGGCTTGTAGGGTCCGCTAAGGTCTTAATATCCGAGGCGCGTCCTATAGGGGAGGCGCAAAATGGCAGCGTTAAAAAAGGTGTGGTATTTCTGGTGATAGCTCCGTTGGTCCGTATCGGAATTATCTGACCGTTTTTTAGTCTTTGTCGGGCTTACATCCGTCTATATCGACCTCGCAGCACTAAAGATTAACCATAGGTGACGAAATGCCTGACTCCACACAACTGCTTATCGGTGCCGGCCTTGATGGCCAGCCCATCGCCCAGTCCATGCGTCTGGCCAACCGTCATGGGTTGATCGCCGGTGCCACGGGGACCGGCAAGACCGTCACCTTGCAGCGCCTGGCCGAAGCTTTCAGTGACGCGGGCGTGGCGGTGTTCGCCGCCGACATCAAGGGCGACCTCTGCGGCCTGGGGGCCGCCGCCAACCCGCAGGGTAAAGTGGCCGAGCGCATTGCCGGTATGCCGTTCCTTGATTACAAGGCCCAGGCGTATCCGGTCACCTTGTGGGATATCCACGGGCAGACCGGCCATCCGCTGCGCACCACCATCAGCGAAATGGGCCCGTTGTTGCTCGGCAGCCTGTTGGAACTCACCGACAGCCAGCAATCGGCGCTCTATGCGACTTTCAAGGTGGCCGATCGCGAAGGTCTGTTGTTGCTGGACCTCAAGGATCTCAAGGCACTGCTCAACCACTTGCGCTATCACCCGGAGCTGCTGGGTGACGACGCGGCGTTGATGACCACCGGCTCCAGCCAGGCACTGTTGCGGCGCCTGGCGGTGCTGGAACAGCAGGGCGCCGAAGCGCTGTTTGGCGAGCCGGCCCTGCAACTTGAAGATATTCTGCAGCCGGCCAGCGATGGCCGCGGGCGCATTCACCTGCTCGATGCCAGCCGGCTGGTGCATGAAGCGCCGAAGGTCTACGCGACCTTCCTGTTGTGGCTGCTGGCAGAGCTGTTTGAGCAGTTGCCGGAACGGGGCGATGCCGACAAACCGCTGTTGGCGCTGTTTTTCGACGAGGCGCATTTGCTCTTCGCCGATACGCCAAAAGCCTTGCAGGAGCGTCTGGAACAAGTGGTGCGCTTGATTCGCTCCAAAGGCGTCGGCGTGTACTTTGTCACCCAATCGCCGGGCGATTTGCCGGATACGGTGCTGGCGCAACTGGGCCTGCGTATCCAGCATGGTTTGCGTGCGTTCACTGCCAAAGAGCAGAAATCCCTGAGGGCGGTGGCCGATGGTTTCCGTCCCAACCCGACCTTCGATACCTTGTCGGTGCTCACAGAGCTGGGGACTGGTGAGGCGTTGGTGGGAACCTTGCAGGAAAAGGGCACGCCGGAAGTCGTCCAGCGTGTACTGGTTGCTCCCCCGCAATCGCGGATCGGGCCGCTCAGCGCAGCAGAGCGTGCGGCGTTGGTCGCCGGTTCGCCGCTGTTGGGTCGCTATGACAAACCGGTTGACCGGGAGTCGGCCTATGAAGTGCTGATGGCTCGCAAGGAGCTTGGGCCCACCGAGGAAACCGCAGCGACTGCCGAAGAGCCGAGCTTTACCGACAAGGCCGGTGCATTCCTTGGAACTACTGCCGGCAAGGCACTGAAATCAGCAATGCAGCAGGCGGCCAATCAAATGGGGCGCCAGTTGGTACGTGGCCTGTTGGGTTCGTTGCTGGGCGGCAGCAAACGCAAATAGCGTTTCAGGCCTTGGGCCGGGCATGGGCGGCCAGCCGTTCCAGGGCGGCGCGCAAGCCTGGGTCGCTGATCCCTTCGGCGGTTGCCTGGAGGGTTTCAGCTGCATTTTCCGACAGATCCATCGTATGCCCCACTGCGCCTTGCGGCACGGTGGGCGGCTGCACCTTGAACTGAATGCGCGTCAAACCGGCGAACTCTTCAAACACCATCAACTGGCGCTGCAAGCGTTTTTGCTGATAACGCAAGCGCGTGGCCCAATGACCATCGGTGACAATCAGTAGCAGATTGCCTTCACGCCAGGACGCCACATGACAATGTTCACGTGCGGCCGGTTGCAGCTGGCTTTCAAGCAGGCGTTGCAAATGGCCCAGGCGCTTGGCATGGCCAAAGATGGCTTTCAACGGCTTGGCTTCGCGAAGCAACACGCCGGGAGCGCGGGCTGTGAGAGGGCGAAATGCCATGTTTAGACACCTTAGGTAATAGAGCGGCTATCTTAGCAGAAAGCGCCTGCACACCCCGAGGCTCTGCCTCGGCTGGGCTTTGCCCATGAAATCAATAAGTAACTTCTGCGCTCTATGGGTTGAAGTTCGCGCAAAAGCCCTTATTTTAAACAAGCCCTCTCATAGCGCCGCGCCTGCATCGGGAAACAACGTTACTTTCCTCACCCACGATTCCGGGTAGAATGCGCGTTCGCAATGCGGCCGTGAGGGCTGCTCGGGCCACTCACGGTGCGCCCTCCATCCCTATGTGTGGAAGAACCTGCCGATATGTTTGCGCCTTTGTTAAAGAAACTTTTTGGAAGCAAGAATGAGCGCGAAGTCAAACGCATGCTCAAGACGGTGCAGCTGGTCAATGCCTTCGAGGAGCAGATGGTTGCTCTGTCGGACGAGCAATTGCGCGCCAAGACCCAAGAGTTCAAGGCCCGCATAGCCAAAGGTGAAACCCTCGACAAGCTGCTGCCCGAAGCCTTCGCGGTCGCCCGCGAAGCCGGTAAGCGCGTCATGGGCATGCGCCACTTCGACGTTCAGTTGATCGGCGGCATGACCTTGCATGAAGGCATGATTGCCGAAATGCGTACCGGTGAAGGCAAGACCCTGGTGGCAACCCTGGGCGTTTACCTCAACGCACTGTCCGGCAAGGGCGTGCACGTTGTGACGGTGAACGACTACCTGGCCCGCCGGGACGCTAACTGGATGCGCCCGCTGTATGAATTCCTCGGCCTGACCGTCGGCGTGGTAACGCCGTTCCAGCCGCCGGAAGAGAAGCGCGCCGCGTACGCCTGCGACATCACCTACGGCACCAACAACGAATTCGGTTTCGACTACCTGCGCGACAACATGGCGTTCAGCATGGATGAAAAATTCCAGCGTGAACTCAACTTTGCCGTGATCGACGAAGTCGACTCCATCCTCATCGACGAAGCCCGTACCCCGCTGATCATCTCCGGCCAGGCCGAAGACAGCTCGCGCCTGTACACCGAGATCAACAAGTTGATCCCGCGCCTGGAGCAGCACATCGAGGAAGTGGAAGGCGTGGTGACCAAAGAAGGTCACTTCACCATCGACGAGAAGACCCGCCAGGTCGAACTCAACGAAGCCGGTCACCAGTTTGTCGAAGAAATGCTCACCCAGATCGGCGAGCTGGCCGAAGGTGAAAGCCTGTACTCGGCGCATAACCTGGGCCTGTTGACCCACGTGTACGCCGGCCTGCGCGCTCACAAGCTGTTCCATCGCAACGTTGAATACATCGTGCAGGACGGCCAGGTCGTGCTGGTTGACGAACACACCGGTCGTACCATGCCCGGTCGTCGCCTGTCCGAAGGCCTGCACCAGGCCATCGAAGCGAAGGAACACCTCAACATCCAGGCCGAAAGCCAGACGTTGGCGTCCACCACCTTCCAGAACTACTTCCGTCTGTACAACAAACTGTCCGGCATGACCGGTACGGCCGACACCGAAGCGTTCGAATTCCACCAGATCTACAACCTGGCTGTGATGGTCATTCCGCCGAACAAGCCGTTGGCGCGTAAAGACTACAACGACCTGGTGTTCCTGACCGCCGAAGAGAAATACGCGGCGATCATCAACGACATCAAGGACGGCATGGCCAAGGGCCGCCCGATCCTGGTGGGTACCGCCACCATCGAGACTTCCGAGCACGTGTCCAACCTGCTTAACAAGGAAGGCATCGAGCACAAGGTACTGAACGCCAAGTTCCACGAAAAAGAAGCCGAGATCATTGCCCAGGCCGGTCGCCCAGGCGCGCTGACCATCGCCACCAACATGGCCGGTCGTGGTACCGACATCCTGTTGGGCGGCAACTGGGAAGTGGAAGTGGCCTCGCTCGATAACCCGACCCCTGAGCAGATCGCCCAGATCAAGGCTGACTGGCAGAAGCGCCACCAGGCCGTGCTGGAATCCGGTGGTTTGCAGGTGATCGCCTCCGAGCGTCACGAATCGCGCCGTATCGACAACCAGTTGCGTGGCCGTGCCGGTCGTCAGGGTGACGCCGGTTCCAGCCGTTTCTACCTGTCGCTGGAAGACAGCCTGATGCGCATCTTCGCCTCTGATCGGGTGAAGAACTTCATGAAGGCTCTGGGCATGCAGTCCGGTGAAGCGATCGAGCACCGCATGGTGACCAACGCCATCGAGAAGGCCCAGCGCAAGGTTGAAGGTCGCAACTTCGACATTCGTAAGCAACTGCTTGAGTTCGACGACGTCAACAACGAACAGCGTAAAGTGATCTATCACATGCGTAACACGTTGCTGGCTGCCGACAACATTGGCGAGACCATCGCTGATTTCCGTCAGGACGTGCTCAACGCTACCGTCAGCGCCCACATCCCGCCACAGTCCCTGCCTGAGCAGTGGGATGTCGCCGGCCTGGAAGCGGCATTGAAGAGCGACTTTGGTGTCGACTTGCCGGTTCAGCAGTGGCTGGACGAAGACGACCACCTGTACGAAGAAACCCTGCGCGAAAAACTGATGGCCGAACTGCTGGCCGCGTACAACGAGAAAGAAGAGCAGGCGAGTGCCGAAGCACTGCGCACCTTCGAGAAGCAAATCGTGTTGCGCGTGCTGGATGACCTGTGGAAAGACCACCTGTCGACCATGGACCACCTGCGTCACGGTATCCACCTGCGCGGTTATGCCCAGAAGAACCCGAAGCAGGAGTACAAGCGCGAGTCGTTCACGCTGTTCTCCGAACTGCTGGATTCGATCAAGCGCGATTCGATTCGCGTGCTCTCCCACGTTCAGGTGCGTCGTGAAGACCCGATCGAGGAAGAGGCACGCCTGCGTCAGGAAGCCGAGGCGCTGGCTGCGCGCATGCAGTTCCAGCATGACGAGGCACCGGGCCTGGAAGCACCTGAGGCGTTGGGCGAAGAGGTCGACGTGGCCCTGGCTCAAAGCCCGGTTCGCAATGATCAGAAACTGGGCCGCAACGAGCTGTGCTTCTGCGGTTCGGGCAAGAAATACAAACACTGCCACGGCCAGATCGAATAAGATTTTCGCCTGACGCTGCAACACCCCGCGCCGCGACCGGCATCAGCCGTCGCGGCGTTTTGCCATTAATTCCCACCGTCGATAGCGACGGCAC
Organism: Pseudomonas sp. MF7453; assembly: GCF_016405455.1. Classification (NCBI taxonomy): domain Bacteria; kingdom Pseudomonadati; phylum Pseudomonadota; class Gammaproteobacteria; order Pseudomonadales; family Pseudomonadaceae; genus Pseudomonas; species Pseudomonas sp. MF7453. The sequence continues at coordinate 219,973 of NZ_JAEKCN010000004.1, forward strand.
AGACATCATCTATTTCAAGGAGCGCATACATGGCTGTTGGTCTTGGTCCTTTGCCCACATTGCACCCGGTCGCCGGTTTTGAACTCGGTATTGCTTCGGCCGGCATCAAGCGCCCGGGGCGTAAGGATGTGGTAGTGATGCGCTGTGCCGAAGGCTCGACCGTGGCGGGAGTGTTCACCCTCAACGCCTTTTGCGCTGCGCCGGTGATTCTGGCCAAGCAACGGGTGGCCGGATCGATTCGCTACCTGCTGACCAATACCGGCAACGCTAACGCTGGCACCGGTGAGCCTGGCCTGGTGGCAGCTGCGCGCACCTGCGCCAAGCTGGCGCAACTGACCGGCGTGGACGCCAGCCAGGTGCTGCCGTACTCCACCGGTGTGATCGGTGAGCCGCTGCCGGTGGAAAAAATCGAAGGTGCCCTCCAGGCCGCGCTGGATGACCTGTCTGTGGATAACTGGGCGGCTGCGGCCACCGGCATCATGACCACCGACACCCTGCCAAAAGGCGCGAGCCGCCAGTTCGTGCATGACGGCGTGACCGTCACCGTGACCGGTATCAGCAAGGGCGCAGGCATGATCCGCCCGAACATGGCTACCATGCTCGGCTATATCGCCACCGACGCCAAAGTCTCCCGCGATGTGCTGCAACGCCTGATGCTCGATGGCGCCAACAAGTCGTTCAACCGCATCACCATCGACGGCGACACCTCCACCAACGACTGCTGCATGCTGATCGCCACTGGCCAGGCCAACCTGCCGGAAATCACCTCTACCGAAGGCCCATTGTTTGCGGCGTTGAAGCAGGCAGTGTTTGAAGTGTGCATGGACGTGGCCCAGGCCATCGTGCGCGACGGCGAGGGCGCGACCAAGTTCGTCACGGTTGAAGTCAATGGCGGCGGCAATCATCAGGAATGCCTGGATGTAGGCTACACCGTGGCGCACTCGCCGCTGATCAAGACTGCGTTGTTTGCATCGGACCCGAACTGGGGCCGCATCCTGGCTGCCGTTGGCCGTGCCGGCGTGCCGGACCTGGACGTAAGCAAGATCGACGTGTTCCTGGGTGACGTGTGCATCGCCAGCCGTGGCGCCCGCGCCGAAACCTACACCGAAGCCCAGGGTTCGGCGGTAATGCAGCAGGAAGAGATCACTATCCGCATCGAACTGGGCCGCGGCGAGTGCAGCGAAACCATCTGGACCACAGACCTGTCCCACGAATACGTGAAGATCAACGCGGAATACCGTACCTGAAAATGACCCTCCCCCTGTAGGAGCGAGCTTGCTCGCGAAAAACTCAATGCCACCGCGGTCATCCAGAATGCACGCGTTATCGTTGACGTTCTTCGCGAGCAAGCTCGCTCCTACAAGGGCTCAACAAGAGGAAGCAGTGGTGTGAAACGAGTGCATGTAGCAGCCGCGGTGATCCGCGGTGTCGACGGCAGGATCCTGTTGGCGCGCCGTGCCGATACCCAGCATCAAGGCGGCCTCTGGGAATTTCCCGGCGGCAAGGTGGAGGCCGATGAGTCGGTCACCACGGCCTTGTCCCGTGAATTGCAGGAAGAGCTGGGCATCCAGGTCATCACGGCGCGGCCGCTGATCAAGGTGCAGCATGACTACCCGGACAAACAGGTATTGCTGGATGTCTGGGAAGTCTCGGCCTTTACCGGCGAGCCCCATGGCGCCGAAGGGCAGCCATTGGAATGGGTGTCGCCGCGGGACTTGCTCAACTATGAGTTCCCGGCGGCGAATGCGCCGATCGTTGCCGCTGCGCGCCTGCCCGCCGAGTACCTGATCACCCCCGGTGAGCTGGAAACCCCGACATTGTTGCGCGGTATCCAGAAGGCTATCGCCGGTGGTACCAAGCTGGTTCAACTGCGTGCGCCTAACGGCTACGACCCCAAATACCGTGACCTGGCGGTGGATGCGGTGGGCCTGTGTGCAGGCAAGGCGCAACTGATGCTCAAGGGGCCGTTCGAGTGGCTGGGTGATTTCCCCGCCGCCGGCTGGCATATGACCTCGGCGCAGTTGCGCAAATACGCGAGCAAGGGCCGGCCGCTGCCCAAAGACCGCTGGTTGGCGGCGTCCTGCCACAACGCGGAAGAACTGGCGCTGGCAGAGATGATGGACGTGGATTTTGTCACGCTGTCGCCGGTGCAGCCGACCCAGACCCATCCGGATGCCCAGCCGTTGGGTTGGGAGCAGGTGCAGCAGTTGATCGCCGGGTTCAGCAAGCCGGTGTTTCTGCTGGGCGGGGTTGGGCCTGCGCAGCGGGAGCAGGCTTGGGAAGCTGGTGCGCAAGGTGTGGCAGGTATTCGCGCGTTCTGGCCGCAGGTGTGATGCAGCTCTGATGGCCCCATCGCAGCTAAGCCAGCCCCACATTTGATAGGTGAACAACTTCAAGTGTGGGAGCTGGCTTGCCTGCGATGGGGCACTATCAAGCGCCACATTATGCTCAGTGTGGCTTGGCCGCCGCCTGCCACAACACTTCCGCAACCCCCTGGCGCTTGGCAATCACCCTGGCCGCCACAAACAGCAAATCCGACAACCGATTGATATACGCCAGCCCCACACCCTCCAACGGCTCCACCGCATTCAGGTGCTGACAGCGGCGTTCGGCGCTGCGCGCCAGGCTGCGGCACACATGGGCTTGGGCGATCAACGCCGAACCGCCAGGCAGAATGAAGTTCTCCAGCGGCCCAACCTCCTCATTCCAGCGATCAATCGCCGCTTCCAGCCGATCCACTTCCGCGGCATTGAGTGCCTTGTACACCGGCATCGCCAGCTCACCGCCCAGGTCAAACAAACGATGCTGACAAGGGGTGAGCACCTCAATCACATCCATTAACGCCGGATGCTTGCCGCTTTGTTCTTCCAGGTTGGCCAGCAGCAAACCCAACTGGCTGTTCAGCGTATCCACCTCGCCAATCGCCTCCACGCGCGGGTGGTCCTTGGGTACGCGGCGGCCATCGCCGAGGCCGGTTTCGCCCTTGTCGCCGGTACGGGTGTAGATTTTCGACAGGCGAAAGCCCATGGTCAGTGCTCCAGTTGGGTAAGTTCAGTGGCGGGCAATTGGCTGCCGGCAAGGGGCAGGCGCAAGGTAAAGCAGGTGCCCTGGCCCAGGGTGGAATGCACTTCCATCTGGCCCTTGTGGTTGTTGGTAATGATGAAATACGACACCGACAGTCCAAGCCCGGTGCCCTGGCCGATTTCCTTGGTAGTGAAGAACGGTTCGAACGTGCGTTTGCGCACGTTTTCGCTCATGCCGATGCCGTTGTCTTCCACCTGGATTTCCGCCCACGGCGGGTTGAGGCGGGTGCGCAGGATGATGCGCCCCGGCTCGCTGTCGTCCTCGCGCAGGTGAATCGCCTGGGCGGCGTTTTTCAGCAGGTTGAGCAGCACTTGCTCCAGCTCGTTGGCGGTGCCAGGCACGGGGCCCAGTTGCGGGTCGAACTGGCGGATGATCGCTTGGCCCTTGAAGTCGAAGCCAATGGTGAGGTCGAAATCGTTGCCGGCAATTTCCACGGCCTGGTCGATCAGGGCCGGCAAGTCGCAGGGTGCCATCTGACGATTACTGCGCCGACTGAAGCTGAGCATGTGGGTGACGATTTTCGCCGCTCGCGCGCCAGCCTGTTGAATGCCGTCCAGCAATTTCGGGACTTCGCGGCCTTGCAGGTAGTGATTGACCGTGTCCAGCTCAATCCCCACTTGCTCGGCAAGCTCCAGGTTTTTGGGCAGGTCGGGGGACAGGCGCCGCCGAATGTTCTGCACGTTATGCAGGATCGCGCCCAGCGGGTTGTTGATTTCATGGGCCATGCCGGCCGCGAGACCGCCGACCGAGAGCATTTTTTCCGATTGCACCATCATTTCTTCCAGGGACAGGCGCTGGGTGATGTCGTCGATCCGGATCACCACCCCGCGCCCGGCACCGCCCATTAACGGGTAGAACGTCAGGGCGTAATGCTTGGGCTCGTCGTCCTTGACCCAGGTGACCCGCTCGATCCGTTCCACCGTGTGCTGCTCCACCGTCGCCTTGATTTGCGGCAGGTACGGCTTAAGCGGCTGGAAGGCGAGAAAGATCGGTTGATTCAGGGCTTCGTCCAGGCGCGTACCGGAAAGGGCGGTGGCCTCCTGGTTCCACTGGGTGACGTAGAGCTGTTCATCCAGGGCGATCAGCGCCGAGGGCATCGAGTCGATGATGCTGTTGAGGTAGTTCTGGAAACCCGTGAGTTTTTTCTCGATCTTGCTGCGCACCTGAACTTCCAGTTCCAGCTTGCGGTTGGTATGCCGGGTTTCTTCGGCCAAACCCTGGGCCTGGTCGTAAGCGGCCTGGGAGTCGTCGCGTGCGCGCTTGAGCTGTTGCTCGCGGGCTTCGATCCGCGACAGCATGGTGTTGAAGGCTTCGGCCAGGCTGCCGATTTCATCACGGTTGCCAGGCCCGGCGCGCAGGGCGTAGTTCTCTTCGCGGGTGACCTGGCGCGACAGTTCTTCCAGTTCATGGATGGGCCGCGTGATCAGGCGTTTGATCTGCCGGGCGATGACCAGCCACAGCAACACACTGAAGATCAGGATACCCAGGCTCGCGGTCAGCGTGCCGGTATAGAAGGCCACCGGCAACTCACTGCTGGCCACCAGCAGCAAATGCCCGGAAGGCTGGGCGCCGCGGGGCAGGGTGATGACTTGGTTGCTGCGAAACTCGGTAACACGCCATGCTTCGATATGCCGGTAGTGGTCCGGCAGGTGCAGGCGGTCGCCGTGTTGCATCTGCGCCAGACGGTTGCCTTCGCCGTCGTACAAGGCCGCGGCGCGCAGGGGGGAATAGCTGGTCAGTTCGTTGAGCAGTGCCTCGGCCTTGGCCGGCGATTCGAGCGCCTGGGCGGCAAGCGACGGGTTGGACACCAGCCGACCGATGGCCTGCAACGCCTGGGGGGCCATGCTTTCCTGAGAGATCCAGTAAGCGGCGCTGATAAACGTCAGGTTGGCCACCAGCAATACGGTGGTCAACAGCACCAGCAGGGCCGCCAGCAGTTTCTGCCCTACCGGTAGATTTTCAAGACGCTGGCGCAGTGGCATCAGGGTTTTCCCAGGTGATAGACAGGTAGGCAGGGTAGCGCGTGCCTCAGTCGCTGGCCAATCCGCGTGCGAGCAAATGCGCCACCAACCGCGCGTGCACCTGTTGTAGATGCAGCACTGCCAACTGATGACGGGCCGCGGCCTGGCACGCGTAGCCCAGCAAGTAACTGATCTCTGTACGCCGGGCGTTGGCGACGTCCTGGTACATGGAGGAATAGTTGGCGGCGGTGGCCTGGATCACCCGCTCGACTTCGCTGTGCAAGTCCTGTGCAGCGGCAGGCTGGCCGCAGCGCTCCAGCAGTTCGGCCAGTTCGGCGCAGAGCGTGGCGACCTCGCAGTGGTGGGCGCTCAAGCCGCCGTTGCGGCAGTGGTACAGCACGGTCAGTGGGTTGATGGCGCAATTGAGCGCCAGCTTGCGCCACAGGCGCGTGAGGATATCGGTGGCCCATTCATGGGGAATGCCTGCCGCTTGCAAATCATCCAGCCACAGCGGCGGGGTGGGATGGCTCGCATCCCCCAGCCAGGTGTAGCCATGGCCGGCAAATACCACCCGCCAATCGCCATCGCGAAACGCGCCTTCGGTGCTGGAGGCAAAGATGCAGCGCGCCGACGGCCATTGCGCCGCCACGGCGTCCTGGCTGCCGAGGCCGTTTTGCAACAGGATCAGCTCGGCGTCCGGTGCGAGTCGATGCTGCAACTGGGCGATGGCGCTTTGGGCGTCGTAGGCTTTGCACGCCACCAGCAGACGCCGAATCGGCTCCGGGCTGTCAGGCGTTTCCCCGATGACCGGATAAGTCTGTTCCACGCCGTGTTCCACCAGGGTCAACCCTTGGCCGGCGCGATAGCTGGCCAGGCGTGCCGGGTTACGAAGAATCAGCCTGACGGGCACGCCTGCGCGGGCCAGCCGTGTGGCCCAGAGCGTGCCCAGGCTGCCGGCGCCAAGAATATGCCAGGTGGTCGACATCAGTGTGTGCTCCATAAGGTCGCCAGCGGTGAACGGCGCGAAAGAACCGCTATAATGCCCCGGCATTTTAGCTCGGGCGCGCTCCATCTCTACTGAGCCCGCCCCTTATATTGGAGAAATCACATGCCTTCGTTCGACGTGGTATCTGAACTGGACAAACACGAAGTCACCAACGCCGTCGAGAACGCCGTCAAGGAGTTGGACCGTCGCTATGACCTGAAAGGCAAAGGCAGCTTCGAATTCAAGGAAAAGGAACTGACCGTCAACCTGACCGCTGAAGCCGATTTCCAGCTGGAAGCGATGATCGAGATCCTTAAGCTGGCCCTGGTCAAGCGCAAGATCGACGTGCAATGCCTGGAGGTCAAGGACGCCTACGCTTCCGGCAAGCTGATGAAGCAGGAAGCCGTGCTCAAGGAAGGCATCGACAAGGAGCTGGCCAAGAAGATCGTCGCTCACATCAAGGACGCCAAGCTCAAGGTCCAGGCCGCCATCCAGGGCGAGCAGGTTCGCGTCACCGGCAAGAAGCGTGATGACCTGCAAGAGGCTATTGCAGCTCTGCGCGCCAAGACCTTCGACATGCCGCTGCAGTTCAATAACTTCCGCGACTGATGGCACTTTGGGGAACCTGTGGGCACTTTTGACGTCCCACGCCCCAAGCATCATTGCCTACAATTGAGCCCTTCGGGGCTCAATTGCGTTGTCAGGCAGTCAATACAGCCTTATCGCCGTACAACAGGAGAAAGTAGATGGATTTGAACGCTGAAATGGATCACCTGATCAAGACCTCCCAGTCTTGGCTCCCTATGATCATGGAATACGGCAGCCGCGTATTGCTGGCGTTGGTCACCCTGGCCATCGGCTGGTGGCTGATCAACGTCTTGACTCACCGCGTGGGCCGTCTGCTGGCCATGCGTAACGCTGACTTGGCACTGCAACACTTCATCACCAGCCTTGCTAACATCGCGCTCAAAGTCATGCTGGTGGTCAACGTGGCCTCGATGATTGGTGTGGCCACCACCTCGTTCGTTGCGGCGATCGGTGCCGCTACCCTGGCAATCGGCCTGGCCTTGCAAGGCAGCCTGGCGAACTTTGCCGGCGGCGTGTTGATTCTGTTGTTCCGCCCGTTCCGTATCGGTGACTGGATAGAAGCCCAGGGTACCTCGGGTACCGTCGACAGCATCCAGATCTTCCACACGGTGCTGCGTACCGGCGACAACAAGACGGTGATCATCCCCAACGGCAGCCTGTCCAACGGTCTTATCACCAACACCAACCGCCAGCCGACCCGCAAGGTTGTGTTTGACGTGGGTGTGGACTATGAGGCGGACCTGCAGAAGGCCCGTGAAGTGCTGCTGGCTTTGGCTGAAGACCCGCGTGTACTGAAGGACCCTGCCGCCGTGGCGGTGGTGTCGACGTTGGGCGACAGTTCCATCACCGTCTCCCTGCGTTGCTGGACCAACACACCGGATTATTGGGACGTGATGTTTATGTTCAATGAACTGGCGCGTGACCGTTTGAAAGCGGCCGGGATTGATATTCCGTTTCCGCAACGGGTTATTCGGGTGATGCAGGAAAGTGCGCCGAAGTAACTTGGCGTGATGCTATCGAAGTTGGCCGAAAGGTCAGCTTTGAAAAACTAGTTACTTAGCTTGCTAGTTGTTTTGTTGGTTGAAACAAAACTGCAATAAAAAAGCCGCTCCCTGTTAACCAGAGGAGCGGCTTTTTGTTTAAGGCCGAGGCCTCAAGTCATCGTTGTAATTGAACCGGCAATTACAAGATGTTCAGCGGGTAGTTCGCGATCAGACGCAGTTCGTCGATCGACGGCGAACCGTAGTAAACGCCATCGCCGGAGCGGTAAGTCGCTTGACGCAGACGCAGGCTGAGGTCTTTGGCCGGGCCGCTCTGAATCACGTACTTGGCTTCGATGTCGCGTTCCCACTCTTTGCCGTTGCTGGTAGTGCCGGTGTTGGCGCCGCTACCGGTGACGTAGCGCGTCATGAAGCTCAGGCCAGGAATGCCGAAGGTCGCCATGTTGATGTCGTAACGCGCCTGGTAGGACTTCTCGCCTTCGGCGTTGAAGTCGGAACGGGCGATGGAGTTGGCCAGGAATACTGTGCCGCCGCCGTCTACGCCGTAACCGTAGTCACCGTCACCGGTAACCTTTTGGGCGGCGAGGGTGAAGGTGTGCGCGCCGATGGTGTACGCACCCTGCAAGCTGAAGGCGCGGTTATCGAGCTTGGTCACGCCATCCTTCTCTGCACGTTGCAGGCCGGCGCCGTCGCTCTTGGTGTCGTAGATGTTGAAGTCCAGCGCGAACGACTGATCATCGCTCAGGGCGTGGGTCCAGTTCAGGTTGCTGTAGTACTTGCGGAAGTAGTCTTCGGTCTTGGCGTAGTACAGGCTGCCGGTGAATTCCGGGGTGAATGCGTAGACGCCGCCGACGAAGTCGGTTTTGGTCAGGCCCAGGCTGTCATGGTAGGTCTGGTTTTGCGCGACGCTGGAGGTGAAGTGGCCGCCCTCAAGCTTCAGGCCCTTGATCTCGTTGCTGGTGATCGAGATACCTTGTGGCAGCTCCGGCAACAGACGGCTGTCATCAGAGGCGAATACCGGTGCGGTGGTGTACTGGTCACCCACTTTCAAGACGGTATTGGAGATGCGGAACTTAACTGCGCCGCCGCCTTTGGAGTAGTCGTCCTGCGAGCGACCGTCGGAACCGGTAGGGAACAGCCCCGTGCCGGCGCGACCCTTGCCGCTGTCGAGCTTGAGGCCCATCAGGCCGATCACGTCCACACCGACACCAATGGTGCCTTGGGTGAAGCCCGATTCGTACAGGGCATTGAAGCCCAGGCCGGTTTCTTCGGCACGGCTTTTACGCTTGCCGTTGACGGTGCTGTAACCGCCTCCTGGCTCATTACGGAAGTCGCGGCTGAAGTACAGAGCGCGAGTATTGATGCTGAAAGTACTGTCTTCAACAAAGCCCTTGGAATCGTCCTGGGCGGACGCCATTGCGAACTGCGAGGTGCCTGCTGAAACAGCCAGGGCGATCATGCTCCACTTCATCACGCGCATCGTGATTTGCTCCTTTGGTTTTAGGAAGAGTACTGCCGTCCCACCTGTATTTTTATCTGGGCGGCTCTTTCTGTTATGGGTGCCAGCGTAAAGCTATATCACGCAGGCCCTTATGACGATACTTGCCCATCTTTCCTTTCAGCTTCTTTACGAGGCTGTCGTAAATCGCTAGATCCATGTCGCAAATTCACAGCCCGAATGTAACAAGGCTGACAACTTCAATGCTGTTTCACACTTATTTTAAAGTTTGAACTCGTCCATGAAACACATTGAAACGCTGCTGTTGTTTATCGCGAAACACCTGCTTCCAGACGGGTGCCGTTGTCGACGATACGGGGGTGAATGCAACAAGCGTGCTCAAACCGGCGACCGAATGTCATTTTTTCGTGAAAAGTGTGATGGGCGTGTAAAAACCGCATAAGCACGGGCCTTTTACGCCGTTTGGTTTGGGCTTGACGCCCAGGGTGTTACCGCTCTTGGGTGCTACGCAAAACCTGTACCTGGGTAAAACGTTACCGGTTCACCCCTCTAAGTGGGTAATTGGCGGATCCCTTTGACGCACGAGTGGGTCATTTTGGTGCGTGCCGTTGAGGCCCGGTCTAGCGTGGATCAACTATTTTTCTGCCTTCAAAAGGTGCATTTTTTCACCTGTCTGCCTCAGGGCATTCAGGATTGGCCGTGAAGCCTTGGGCGTTCGAAGGTATGCTGGGCGCCTGTCCCGACCTGCCGAACGGAGTGCCTACGTGTTCGCCTTAGATCAACGCCTGCAACAAGACACCTTGGCCATTGGGGACTTCCGGCTCTGTCGCTTGCTGCTGTCCAATGACGCCAATTACCCCTGGTTCATTCTGGTGCCACGCATCGACGGTATCAGCGAAGTGTTTCAACTGGATGTCGCCGATCAACAAACCTTGTGGCAAGAAACGACAGCCCTGGCGCAATGGCTTAACGAGGGGCTGGCCGCTGACAAGATGAACATCGGCGCGCTGGGGAACGTCGTCAGCCAATTGCATGTGCATGTGATCGTGCGCAAACGCGATGACGCCGCCTGGCCGGCGCCAGTGTGGGGCAAGCATCCGGCCCGGCCCTATACCCAAGAGCAAGTGGCGGCGATCCGCGCTCGATTGCGCGAGCTGTTGCCTGCCGACTTCATCTTTACCCAGGACTGAATCATGGACCTGCAAGACCGCGTTACCGACCTGGAAAGCCGCCTGGCCTTTCAGGACGACACCATCGAGACCCTCAACGACATCCTGGTGACACAGCAGCGGGCGGTTGAGCGCCTGCAGTTGCAAATGACCGCCTTGCTCAAACGCCAGGAAGAAATGGGCGGCCAGTTCGAGTCATCTGAAGAAGAAGCGCCACCGCCGCACTATTAAAAAGCGCAGGCCATAAAAAACCGCGATCCAGCCAACGCCGGATCGCGGTTTTTTTTGCTGCGAAGGCTTGGGATCAGCGACGCGGCAGGGCAGCGATGACGTCTTCGGCTTGCAGGCCCTTGTCACGGTTCATCACCGAGAACTCCACACGCTGGCCTTCGACCAGAACGCGGTGGCCTTCGCCACGGATCGCCCGGAAGTGGACGAAGATATCGTCGCCCGAATCGCGGGAAATGAAGCCGAAGCCTTTGGAGGTGTTGAACCACTTGACGGTACCGGTATCGCGGTTGGTCATGTCGTAGTTTTGCGACGCGGCCGCCGGGGACGAACGGTAGAAGCTGATGGCCAGGTGAAGAACGATGGCAACCACAGCAATCACCAGGCTGAGCAGGATGGCCGGATGGCCGCCGACTTCAGGCATGGGCGCCAGGAGGGTGAGGGTTTGTACCACAACAGTCAGCACCAGCAGCGCACTGACCAGGTTTTGCAGTTGATGACGCGTGCCTTTGTTCCAGTAAGGGATTACCGGTGCAAGCGTCAGGTTAAGAAGGCCGAACAAGGCCAGGTACAGAGCGTCATGTTGTTGCAGGTAGGGCAGGCTTTCAGGCTGCAGGCTCGGGATAAAGGACAGCAGCAAAGCTGCAACGCCCGTTAGCAGGTGGACGATTTTCAACATTTTGATTAACTCACGTTAAGACGGATCACAAGGAAGAGCTGACTGGCACGGTTCGCTTCTGAACAATGGGAGGCGTTGAGCACGTGCGCGGGTATCAGCCTATGTGACGTGCCGCAGGAATAAACGGCAGCCACACCGCGTCTATTTAACAGCAAAGGCCGTGCCTACTCAAATCAAGCATTTCTGGGTGTTGCGACGGCAACGGCATTTGTGCGGCAAACGCTTGTCCTAGACAGGTGCAGGATTTTTTGGCGGGCTTTGCGAGACCGTTCCTACGGGCAAAAAGGCTTGCCAATTCGCGACTTGCAAGCGATGCGGGGCGATTTGTCGCAGGCCGCCTGGGGGGGGGGCGGGCTGCATGCCGCCCACTCTCTTGCTAGAGTGGTCCTGCACCTGATCAATGAATACTCGTCAATTGAAGGGGAAAAACATGGCAATCGATATTGGTATCAGTGAAGAAGACCGTAAGTCCATCGTCGACGGACTTTCACGACTGCTGTCCGATACCTATGTTCTGTATCTGAAGACCCACAACTTCCATTGGAACGTCACAGGCCCCATGTTTCGTACGCTGCACTTGATGTTCGAGGAGCAGTACAACGAATTGGCGCTGGCGGTGGACTCCATTGCCGAGCGCATCCGTGCCCTGGGTTTCCCGGCGCCGGGCGCCTATTCGATCTATGCCCGCCTGTCTTCGATCAAGGAAGAAGAGGGTGTGCCGAGTGCCGAAGAGATGATCAAGCAACTGGTGGCCGGCCAGGAAGCCGTTACCCGTACCGCGCGAGGCATCTTCCCGTTGCTCGACAAGGTCAGCGATGAACCGACGGCCGACCTGTTGACCCAGCGTATGCAGGTACACGAGAAAACCGCGTGGATGCTGCGTTCCCTGCTCGAAAACCAGTAACTGTCGAACCCGGGCGGCGCTGTTTCGGCGCTGCCTGCTTGTTTCCCTGCGCTTCCTGGCTTTGTCCTACGACTAACGACTCCCCGTCTTCTGGCTGCTGCACGCCTGGTGCTGTTTTATAGGCCCATCGTTCAATGGGAGAAGCCCATTGGCTGCTGTTTGGCAATGGAGTGTCGGGTGTATGTCACGTGGAATGGGTAAGGGAGTGATGGAAACCTGTGGTTTTCACAAGATAAAGGTCGACCCTTTTGCGAAAGGGTTCGATATGGGGCTGGCCAAGCCGTTGTCGCGGTCGGTCAGGCTCAATGGGTTTTCGACCTGTCTGCGGCTTGAGCAGATCTACTGGAACATCCTCACGGAGATCGCCAGGATCAACACCTGTTCGGTCAGTGCCTTGTTGTCCTATGTCGATCGGGAAGTGCATTTGCGCTATGGAGGCGTGAAGAACTTCAGCGGGCTGGTCAGGGTGGTATGCGTGGTGCATGTGCTCAAGGGCCGGGTCGCTCCCGCCGCCGAGGGCACCTTTGCGCCGTAGCCCGGCGGCCCCGAGCCCGGCCTTCATCCTTGGGGGCCGGGCCCGGGGCAGAAAGCCGGCTGCGCTGTGTCGATTTACCAGATATAATCCCGCGCTTTGCTGCGCATGCCGGGGCTTTATGCACAGGGCAGGGCGTGGCGCTGTAACGATCTGATCGCCGAGACATCTCCATGCCCATGTACGACTATCAATGCGCTTCCTGTGGTCATCAGTTGGAAGCCATTCAGAAGATCAGCGCAGCGCCGCTGGTCGATTGCCCTGCCTGCCAGGCACCTGAGTTGAAGAAGATGTTGTCCATGCCGGGCTTCCGCCTGAGCGGCAGCGGCTGGTACGAGACTGATTTCAAGACCGGTGCCAAGAAGAACCTGGCCGGCGGCGACAAAGCAGACTGAGTTGAACTCTACGCGCAGGGTCCTGCATTATCCGTCCCCTGCTTTAATGTACGGTGACGAGGCGGGCCTGCCACCGAATTTCGAATTACGAGAAGTGAAACCACGACCATGATGCGCAGCCACTATTGCGGCCAACTGAACGAGACCCTGGAAGGTCAGGAAATCACCCTTTGCGGATGGGTTCACCGTCGCCGCGACCACGGCGGGGTGATCTTCCTCGATATCCGTGATCGCGATGGTCTGGCCCAGGTAGTGTTCGACCCGGACCGCGCCGAGAGCTTCGCCGCCGCCGACCGCGTGCGCAGCGAATACGTAGTGAAGATCACCGGCAAGGTACGCCTGCGTCCGGCCGGTGCCGTGAACAAGAACATGGCGTCCGGCGGCATCGAAGTGCTGGGCTATGAGCTGGAAGTGCTGAACGAGTCGGAAACCCCGCCGTTCCCACTCAACGAATACTCCGACGTTGGCGAAGAAACCCGCCTGCGCTACCGCTTCCTGGACCTGCGTCGTCCGGAAATGGCCGAGAAGCTGCGCCTGCGTTCGCGCATGACCACCAGCATCCGCCGCTTCCTGGATGAAAACGGCTTCCTCGACGTCGAAACGCCGATCCTCACACGGGCCACCCCGGAAGGCGCGCGCGACTACCTGGTACCGAGCCGCACCCACGCCGGCAGCTTCTTCGCCTTGCCGCAATCGCCGCAGCTGTTCAAGCAACTGCTGATGGTGGCCGGTTTTGACCGCTACTACCAGATCGCCAAGTGCTTCCGCGACGAAGACCTGCGTGCCGATCGCCAGCCGGAATTCACCCAGATCGACATCGAGACCAGCTTCCTCGATGAAAAAGAGATCATGGGCCTGACCGAGCAGATGATCCGCAACCTGTTCAAGGAAGTGCTGGACCTGGAGTTCGGCGAATTCCCGCACATGACCTTCGAAGAAGCCATGCGTCGCTACGGTTCCGACAAGCCAGACCTGCGTAACCCGCTGGAACTGGTGGACGTGGCCGACCAGCTCAAGGACGTCGACTTCAAGGTGTTCAGCGGCCCGGCCAACGACCCGAAATGCCGCATCGCCGCCCTGCGCGTGCCTGGCGGCGCGAGCATGCCGCGCAAGCAGATCGACGACTACACCAAGTTCGTGGGCATTTACGGTGCCAAGGGCCTGGCGTACATCAAGGTCAACGAGCGTGCCAACGGCGTTGACGGCCTGCAATCGCCGATCGTGAAAAACATCCCTGAAGCCAACCTGAACACGATCCTTGATCGCGTCGGTGCGGTTGACGGCGACATCGTATTCTTCGGCGCCGACAAGGCCAAGATCGTCAGCGAGGCCCTGGGCGCGCTCCGTATCAAGCTCGGTCATGACCTGAACCTGCTGACCTGCGAATGGGCACCGATGTGGGTTGTGGACTTCCCGATGTTCGAAGAGAACGACGACGGCAGCTTCAGCGCCTTGCACCACCCTTTCACCGCGCCGAAGTGCTCCCCGCAAGAGCTGGAAGCCAACCCGGCAGGCGCGCTGTCCCGTGCCTACGACATGGTGTTGAACGGTACTGAACTGGGTGGCGGTTCGATCCGTATCCACCGCAAAGAGATGCAACAAGCGGTGTTCCGCCTGCTGGGCATCAACGAAGCGGAACAGGAAGAGAAGTTCGGCTTCCTGCTCGACGCCCTGAAATACGGCGCGCCGCCGCACGGTGGTTTGGCGTTCGGCCTGGACCGTCTGGTGATGCTGATGACCGGCGCCCAGTCGATCCGTGAAGTGATCGCCTTCCCGAAAACCCAGAGCGCTGCGGACGTCATGACCCAGGCCCCGGGTGTGGTGGATGCCAAGGCCTTGCGTGAACTGCACATCCGTCTGCGCGAGACGCCGAAGGCTGAGTAAGGCTGCAGCGTGAAAGCGCGATAAGGTTGTACGCAGTCAAAAAGGCGCATCTTCGGATGCGCCTTTGCGTTTAAAAGAGGGAAATCTCGCCTGGGCGGGATTGATAAGGTTTCTAGAGAATTTCGGAGTTGTGTTATGGCTGGCCATTCCAAGTGGGCGAACATCAAGCACCGCAAAGAGCGTCAGGATGCCAAGAAGGGCAAGATCTTCACCAAGTGGATTCGCGAACTGACCGTCGCTGCCCGTCAGGGCGGTGGTGACCCGGGCTCCAACCCGCGTCTGCGCCTGGCGCTGGACAAGGCGTTGGGCGCCAACATGAGCCGCGACATCATCGACCGCGCCGTGGCCCGTGGTGCCGGTGCGGCCGACACCGACGATATGGTCGAACTGACCTATGAAGGCTACGGCCCGGGCGGCGTGGCGGTGATGGTCGAATGCATGACCGACAACCGCAACCGTACCGCGGCAGCCGTGCGCCATGCGTTCAGCAAGTGCGGTGGCAACCTCGGCACGGATGGCTCGGTAGCCTACCTGTTCGAGCGCAAGGGGCAGATCACCTTCGCACCCGGCACCGATGAAGACGCGCTGATGGAGGCCGCGATGGAAGCGGACGCCGACGACGTGGTCACCAATGAAGACGGCTCCATCGACGTGTTTACCTCGTTCGCCAGCTTCTATGCCGTGCGTAATGCCCTGGAAGCCGCTGGTTTCAGCGGCACCGACGCCGAAATCGTGATGCTGCCGACCACCAGTGCCGAGCTGGACCTGGAGGGGGCGCAGAAGGTGTTGAAGATGCTGGACATGCTTGAAGACCTGGATGACGTGCAGAATGTGTATTCGAATGCCGACATCCCTGAGTCTGTGGCCGAACAGCTCACTTAAGAACGATGAGTATCCACTGTGGGAGCTGGCTTGCCTGCGATAGCATCACCTCGATTTGACAGAAGCACCGAGGTGCCCGCATCGCAGGCAAGCCAGCTCCCACAGGGGTTCTATGCTGTTGCACACATGTGTGCCTGGCACATACCGTTGTAAATCCAACCCGCAGGCGTTATGACTTTAATCCTAGGTATCGACCCCGGTTCGCGCATCACGGGTTTTGGCGTGGTGCAGCAGACCCCGCGCGGCTGTGTCTATGTCGCTTCGGGCTGCATCCGCACCGGCGCAGGGGAATTGGCCGAGCGGCTGCAGATCGTTTATCGCGGCGTACGTGAAGTCATCCAGACCTACGGCCCGGTCACCATGGGCATTGAAAAAGTCTTCATGGCCAAAAACGCCGATTCGGCGCTTAAGCTCGGCCAGGCCCGAGGTGCGGCTATCGTGGCCGGCGCCGAAGAGGGCATGGAGATTGCTGAATACACCGCGACCCAGGTCAAGCAGGCCGTGGTCGGCACCGGTGGCGCCAACAAGGAGCAGGTGCAGATGATGGTGATGCACATGCTCAAGCTCACGTCAAAACCACAAATCGACGCCTCCGACGCCCTGGCCATCGCCATTTGCCATGCGCACACTCGTTCCAGCCTGCTGCCTCACGGCTTGGGTACGGCACGTAGTCGTGGCGGGCGGCTGCGTCTCTGATAGCATCAGCGCATTCGTTATTTGCGGTCAGGCGCTGATCTGACCCCCAAGTTTTAAGGATGTGAACCGTGATTGGACGCTTGCGCGGCACCCTGGCCGAGAAACAGCCGCCGCACCTGATTCTGGATGTGAATGGATTGGGTTATGAGCTGGAAGTGCCCATGACCACGTTGTACCGTTTGCCGTCGGTCGGCGAACCGATAACCTTGCACACGCATTTAGTGGTGCGTGAAGACGCGCAACTGCTCTATGGTTTCATCGGCAAGCGTGACCGCGATTTCTTCCGCGAGCTGATTCGGCTCAATGGCGTGGGGCCCAAACTGGCCCTGGCGCTGATGTCGAGCCTGGAAGTGGATGAGCTGGTGCGGGCCGTTTCAGCCCAGGACACCTCGGCCCTGACCAAGGTGCCGGGGGTGGGCAAGAAAACCGCCGAGCGCCTTCTGGTAGAACTCAAGGACCGCTTCAAAGCCTGGGAAGTGGTGCCGAGCATGTTCGCCCTGGTGCCGAACCAGCCGGATATACCGGCAGGCCAGGTCGCCAGTGCCGAAAACGATGCCGTCAGTGCGTTGATCTCCCTGGGCTACAAGCCTCAGGAAGCCAGCAAGGCGGTATCGGCCATCAAGGACAAGAACCTGAGCAGCGAAGACATGATCCGCCGAGCCCTGAAGGGAATGATTTAAGTGATTGAAGCTGATCGTCTGATCGCGGCCACCGGCCCGCGTGACCGTGAAGAAGTCCAGGACCGGGCCATCCGCCCCCTGAGCCTGGCCGAATACATCGGCCAGCCCACCGTGCGCGAGCAGATGGAGCTGTTCATCCAGGCCGCGCGCGGGCGCAGTGAGTCCCTGGACCACACCCTGATCTTCGGCCCGCCGGGTTTGGGCAAGACCACTCTGGCCAATATCATCGCCCAGGAAATGGGCGTGTCGATCAAGTCCACCTCCGGCCCGGTGCTTGAGCGTCCTGGCGACTTGGCCGCGCTGCTGACCAATCTTGAACCCCATGACGTGCTGTTTATCGACGAAATCCATCGCTTGTCGCCTATTGTCGAAGAAGTGCTCTACCCGGCCATGGAAGACTTCCAGCTCGACATCATGATCGGCGAAGGCCCGGCGGCCCGTTCGATCAAGCTCGACCTGCCGCCCTTTACCCTGGTGGGCGCCACCACCCGCGCGGGTATGTTGACCAACCCGTTGCGAGACCGTTTCGGCATTGTTCAACGTCTAGAGTTCTATAGCACCGCCGATCTGGCGACCATTGTCAGCCGTTCGGCGAGCATCCTTGGCTTGCCCCTGGACCCGGAAGGCGCTTTTGAAATCGCTCGACGCGCCCGTGGCACGCCACGAATCGCCAACCGCCTGCTGCGCCGCGTGCGCGACTTTGCCGAGGTGCGCGCCAAGGGCCACATCACCAAGGCGGTGGCGGACCTGGCCTTGAACCTGCTGGATGTGGACGAGCATGGCTTTGATCACCAGGATCGACGCCTACTTTTGACCATGATCGAGAAATTCGACGGTGGCCCGGTCGGCGTGGACAGCCTGGCCGCAGCCATCAGTGAAGAGCGCCATACCATTGAGGATGTGCTGGAACCGTACCT
This sequence comes from Pseudomonas sp. MF7453, assembly GCF_016405455.1. Lineage (NCBI taxonomy): Bacteria > Pseudomonadati > Pseudomonadota > Gammaproteobacteria > Pseudomonadales > Pseudomonadaceae > Pseudomonas > Pseudomonas sp. MF7453. The sequence continues at coordinate 238,017 of NZ_JAEKCN010000004.1, forward strand.
GATTCAGCAAGGCTACATCATGCGTACCCCGCGGGGCAGGGTGGTGACGCGCCATGCTTATTTGCACTTCGGGCTAAACATTCCGTCACGATTGGGAGAGATGCCCGTGGTAGACGAATTCCTCGATGCGGTAGACGATTAAAAAGCTTACGCCGGACGATTTATCTGAGCTTTGTGCTGTCCCAGTGTCTGGCGTCGTCATTTGAAAGCGTTCAGGAATGAAAAAACAGTTGCCCAGCCAATTGGCAACCTGAGGAGTAAGCACTAGAGTATGCGCGCGCAAAACGGGGATCAGTCGTTCGCACATCGCTGTCGCGTTTATTACGAGGACACCGATGCCGGCGGCATCGTTTATTACGTCAATTACCTGAAATTCATGGAACGGGCTCGAACCGAGCGGCTGCGGGAGTTGGGTTTTGCCCAGTCCGAGCTTGTAGGCGAGGACCTGTTATTCGTCGTGCACTCCAGCGAGGCGCGGTATTACGCGCCGGCGCGACTGGACGATGAGTTGCTGGTCAGCGCTGAAGTCATCGAATTGAACCGTGCCAGCCTGCGTTTCAAACAGCAGGTCAGGCGGGCCACGGATGCAACGCTGCTCTGTGAGGGGCAGTTCCTGGTGGCGTGTGTGCGCACCAACAGCTTGAAACCTCGGGCCATTCCCGAAACTCTACGCGCGGCCTTTGCCGCCGTGAGCGGCGCGGGTCAACAATCAAAGCAGGAGATTTAGCGTGGAACCTACCGTCGTCGACCATTCCTCCATGTGGAGCCTGGTCAGCAATGCCAGTGTTGTGGTTCAACTGGTTATGCTGACCCTGGTAGCCGCATCGGTTACCTCTTGGGTCATGATTTTTCAGCGCAGCAACATGTTGCGCGCCGGTCGACGTGCCCTGGAGAGCTTTGAAGAGCGCTTCTGGTCGGGTATCGACCTGTCCAAACTGTACCGCCAGGCCGGCAGCAACCCGGATCCGGATTCGGGCGTCGAGCAGATCTTCCGTGCCGGCTTCAAGGAGTTCTCGCGCCTGCGCCAACAGCCGGGTGTCGATCCTGAAGCGGTGATGGAAGGTGTGGCCCGTGCCATGCGCGTGGCCATCTCCCGTGAAGAAGAGAAACTTGAGCAGGGCCTGCCGTTCCTCGCCACCGTCGGTTCCGTCAGCCCGTATATCGGCCTGTTCGGTACCGTATGGGGGATCATGAACTCCTTCCGCGGCCTGGCCCAGGCGCAGCAAGCCACCCTGGCCACCGTGGCCCCGGGTATTGCCGAAGCGTTGATCGCCACCGCGATCGGCCTGTTCGCCGCTATCCCCGCAGTAATCGCCTACAACCGTTTTGCCGCAACCAGCGAAACCTTGATCGGCCGTTACTACACCTTCGCCGATGAATTCCAGGCGATCCTGCACCGTAAAGTGCACACCAGCGAAGAATAAGCAGGTAATTCCCAATGGCTTTAATCGCTCGAGCTCGCAAAAAGCGCAAGCCGGTCGCCGAGATGAACGTAGTGCCCTACATCGACGTGATGCTGGTGCTGCTGGTGATCTTCATGGTGACCGCGCCGATGCTCAACCAGGGCGTGAAGGTTGATCTGCCCAAGGTTTCCAGTGAAGCCTTGCCGCAGGACAACAACACTCAGGTCCTGACTATTTCGATCAAGGCTGACAAGACCTATTACTGGAACCTTGGCAGCGAAGTCGACACGCAAAAGCAGCAGGACAAGGCCCTGACCTTGCCGGCCATGACTGATGCGGTGACCAAGATCATTCGCTCCGGCAACGAAGGCGGCAAGCACACCCAGGTATTTATCCGCGGCGACAAATCGGTCGACTACGGCTCCGTCATGGGTGCCATGGGCGGGCTGCAGAAGGCCGGCGTCGGTAACGTTGGCTTGATTACCGAGGCGCCCTGATGCAGCAACAGCGAGAGCCGTCCGCCTCGGAAAGCTACTTCTGGCCTGGCGTGTGGGCAATTGCCCTGCACGTCCTGGTGTTCGGCATGCTGTTTGTCAGCTTTGCCATGACCCCGGACCTGCCGCCAGCCAAGCCGATCGTGCAGGCGACCCTGTATCAGCTGAAATCGAAAAGCCAGGCCACCACCCAGACCAATCAGAAGATTGCGGGTGAGGCCCAGAAGTCGGCTGCGCGCCAGACTGAAGTCGAGCAGATGGAACAGAAGAAGGTCGAGCAGGAAGCGGTGAAGGCTGCTGCGGAACAAAAGAAAGAAGAGGCGGCTCAAAAGGCCGAGGAATCGAAAAAGGCTGACGAAGCCAAGAAAGCCGACGAGGCGAAAAAGGCTGATGAAGCCAAGAAAGCCGAGAAAGCTGCCGAAGCGAAAAAGGCCGAAGAGAAACAATTGGCTGATATAGCCAAGAAGAAATCGGAAGAAGAAGCCAAAAAGGCTGCCGAAGAAGAGGCCAAGAAAAAGGCCGCTGAAGAAGCCAAGAAAAAGATAGTCGAAGACGCGAAGAAGAAAGCCGCCGAAGACGCCAAGAAAAAAGCTGAAGCAGACGAGGCGAAGAAGAAAGTCGCCGACGAAGCGAAGAAGAAAGCTGCCGCCGACGCCTCCAAGAAAAAGGCCCAGGAAGCAGCACGCAAATCCGCCGAAGAGAAAAAGGCTCAGGCCCTGGCAGATTTGCTTTCCGACACGCCGCAGCGTCAGCAAGCCTTGGCCGATGAGCGTGGCGATGAAGTCGCGGGCAGTTTCGACGACCTGATTCGGGCACGGGCAGCAGAAGGCTGGACACGTCCACCTTCGGCACGCAAAGGCATGACAGTAGTGCTGCAGATCGGCATGTTGCCGGACGGTACGGTGACTTCGGTCAGCGTGGCCAAGTCCAGTGGTGACGGTTCGTTCGACAGTTCGGCGGTTGCCGCAGTCAAGAATATTGGCCGGTTGACCGAGATGCAGGGAATGAAACCGAGTGACTTCGCTCCCTATCGTTCATTCAAGATGACATTCACACCTGAGGATCTAGCCTTGTGAGAAACCTTCTTCGAGGAATGCTTGTCGTTATTTGCTGTATGGCAGGGATAGCGGCGGCGGATGAAAAGAACATCCTGGTAACCAGCGGCAGTGATCGGGCCACACCGATTGCGGTAGTTCCGTTCGGTTGGCAGGGCGGCAGCGTGCTGCCGGACGACATGGCCCAGATCGTCAGCGACGACCTGCGTAACTCCGGTTACTACGCGCCGATTCCAAAAGGCAACATGATCAGCCAGCCAACCCAGGCCAGCGAAGTCATCTTCCGTGACTGGAAGGCGGTCGGTGCCCAGTACCTGATGGTCGGCAGCATCACCCCGGCCGGCGGTCGCCTGCAGATCCAGTACACGTTGTTCAACGTGGCCACCGAGCAGCAGGTTCTGACCGGCAGCGTATCGGGGACCGCCGAACAACTGCGCGACATGGCTCACTACATCTCGGACCAGTCGTTTGAAAAACTCACCGGTATCAAGGGGGCGTTCTCGACGCGCCTGTTGTACGTCACCGCTGAGCGTTTCTCGGTAGACAACACGCGCTACACCCTGCAGCGTTCGGACTACGACGGTGCACGTGCAGTGACCTTGCTGCAGTCCCGTGAGCCAATCCTGTCGCCGCGCTTCGCGCCGGACGGCAAGCGTATTGCCTACGTATCGTTCGAGCAGCGTCGCCCGCGTATCTTCGTGCAGCACATTGATACGGGTCGTCGCGAGCAGATCACCAACTTTGAAGGCCTCAACGGTGCGCCGGCCTGGTCGCCGGATGGTTCGCGCCTGGCGTTCGTGCTGTCCAAGGACGGCAACCCGGATATCTACGTGATGAACATGGCTTCGCGCCAACTGAGTCGCGTAACCAGCGGCCCGGGCATCAACACCGAACCGTTCTGGGGTAAGGATGGTTCGACCATCTACTTCACCTCCGACCGTGGCGGCAAGCCTCAGGTTTACAAGGCAAACGTGAATGGCGGCGGCGCGGAGCGTGTGACCTTTATTGGTAACTACAACGCCAACCCGAAGCTTTCGGCCGATGAAAAGACGTTGGTGATGATTCACCGTCAGGATGGTTTCACTAATTTCCGGGTTGCGGCCCAGGATTTGCAGCGTGGAACGGTAAAAATCCTTACAGACACCAACCTTGATGAGTCAGCCACTGTTGCGCCCAACGGCACCATGGTAATCTACGCCACCCGCCAGCAGGGCCGGGGAGTCTTGATGCTCGTGTCCATCAATGGACGCGTAAGGCTCCCACTTCCTACCGCACAAGGCGAAGTCAGAGAACCATCCTGGTCCCCTTACCTGAACTGACGCGGCGCTACAAAAAGAAGTACTTAACACACTGGGGTTCATTAGGAGTTTCACGATGGAAATGCTGAAGTTTGGTAAGTTTGCTGCTCTGGCTCTGGCTCTGTCCGTAGCCGTTGGTTGCTCCTCTAAAGGCGGCGACAATGCCGGTGAAGGCGCAGCTGTTGATCCAAACGCTGGTTACGGCGCTAACACTGGTGCGGTCGACGGCTCCCTGAGCGAAGAAGCTGCTCTGCGCGCTATCACCACTTTCTACTTCGAATACGACAGTTCGGACCTGAAGCCAGAAGCCATGCGCGCTCTGGACGTTCACGCCAAGGACCTGAAAGCTAACGGCGCTCGCGTTGTTCTGGAAGGTAACACTGACGCCCGTGGTACTCGTGAGTACAACATGGCACTGGGCGAGCGTCGTGCGAAAGCCGTTCAGCGCTACCTGGTACTGCAAGGTGTTGCTCCAGGCCAACTGGAACTGGTTTCCTACGGTAAAGAGCGTCCAGTTGCAACTGGCAACGACGAACAGTCGTGGGCTCAGAACCGTCGCGTCGAACTGCGTAAGTAATTCGTCATGCGAACGTGCCGTCGTGCTCTAACTGTATTGGCTCTCAGCTTCGCACCGCTTGCGGTGTGGGCTGCGGTTCCTGTAACGGATAGCAACTCAGGCTATAACAATAGCGGGAGCAGTTATCCGCCAGCAGGTTATGGCACGAACGGCGCCTATGCGGGGGGAGCGGCTACGTCCGCTCCCTCGGCACAGGGCGAGCTGTTCAACCAGCTGCAACGCATGCAGGATCAATTGTCGCAGCAACAAGGCGCCATTGAAGTGCTGCAGAACCAGGTGAACCAGCTCAAACAAGAAGGCCTGGAGCGATACCAGGATCTTGACCGTCGTATTGGAGCCGGTGTTGCACCTGCCGCTACTCCTGATAATTCTGCTGCCGGTGGCGCGCCAAGCGCCGCTGCCGGTGGCGCAGCAGCAGGGGCCGCCGCGGCTGCCCCTGCTGCCAGCAGTGAACCGGGCGATCCGGCGAAGGAAAAACTGTATTACGATGCAGCCTTCGACCTGATCAAGGCCAAGGATTTCGATAAGGCCAGTCAGGCCTTTACCGCATTCCTGCGCAAATACCCCAACAGCCAGTACGCGGGCAATGCTCAATACTGGCTGGGTGAGGTCAACCTGGCGAAGGGTGATTTGCAGGGGGCAGGCCAGGCTTTTGCCAAGGTCAGCCAGCTGTACCCCAAACACGCCAAGGTGCCGGACTCGCTGTACAAGCTTGCTGACGTAGAGCGCCGCCTGGGTCATACCGACAAGGTCAAAGGCATTCTGCAGCAGGTGGTTGCCCAGTATCCGGGTACCTCCGCCGCGCAGTTGGCCCAGCGCGATCTGCAACGCTTGTAAGCAATACCGCCCGTTTAGAAGAAACCCGCGCCTGGCGCGGGTTTTTTCGTTAGAATCCACGCCCTTTTATGAAACACGCTTCCTGGGGTTGACGCGTTGGCGCAATCCCTTGAAGTGCCTGACGGAGGCGGACAGCCTGTTTAGCTGTTACGCCCGTGGCGACTATGCAAGACACATTACGTATTACCGAAGTCTTTTACTCGTTGCAGGGTGAAACGCGCACTGCTGGCCTGCCCACTGTCTTTGTACGGTTGACCGGCTGCCCATTGCGCTGCCAATACTGTGACAGCGCCTACGCCTTCAGTGGCGGCACCGTGCGCACCCTCGACGACATCCTGGAACAGGTTGCCGGCTACCGGCCACGCTACGTCTGCGTGACGGGCGGTGAGCCCTTGGCGCAACCCAACGCCATCCCCTTGCTCAAGCAACTGTGCGACGCCGGCTACGAGGTGTCACTGGAAACCAGCGGCGCTCTGGACATCTCTGCGGTCGACCCGCGCGTCAGCCGAGTGGTCGACCTCAAGACCCCGGATTCCAAGGAAGCCCACCGCAACCGCTACGAGAACATCGACTTGCTGACGGTCAACGATCAGGTCAAGTTCGTCATCTGTTCCCGCGACGACTATGACTGGGCCACCTCCAAGCTGATCCAGTATGGCCTGGAGCGCCGCGCGGGCGAGGTGTTGTTCTCGCCCAGCCATCACGACCTGAACGCCCGCGACCTGGCCGACTGGGTAGTGGCGGACAACCTGCCGGTGCGCCTGCAATTGCAGCTGCACAAGTACCTGTGGAACGACGAGCCAGGGCGCTGATCAGGCGGCTGCGAGAGGCGTTCTACCCACCGAATTACCGTTCAAATGCGTTTTTTCTGATTTATTTCAAATAAGGTGTTGAATAATCCTTAGAAATCAGTATTATACGCGCCACCACACAGCGGGTCGTTAGCTCAGTTGGTAGAGCAGTTGGCTTTTAACCAATTGGTCGTAGGTTCGAATCCCACACGACCCACCATTTTTGGCGGTTTAGAAAATCCGGAAGGCCCACGCAAGTGAGGATTTCCGGGTTTTTTTTTGCCTGTCATTTGGCCTGGCCGAGTCGACCTTGGGTCAGCGTCTGCTCAGATTCCCGTTGTCGCCCAGACATTCCTTAAATCAATCAAATATTCATGCGCGGACCGGCGTTGGCCGAATAGTCCGATCGTTTGTGTGCGTGTTCAATGTGTATCAAGTCTGATACCGCTTGTCGGAAAATCCTTCAAGATTTCAGTCGATATTTATTTATTTTTAATATTTACGTTAAAAATCATAGTGTTAGTTGTTTGTAGGAAATTTCCTAAAGTTTAGTCAGTTTATTGGCGCGCCCGTCCAGTGATGTTAGTTTGCCATCCTTCGTCACGCGATGGATCGAACATGCCTGCCTCACTGCCACGGACTCGGTATTCACTGAGCATTGCCCTGCTTGCCTGCCTCGCTTCCCACGGAGTGATGGCGGCAACCCTGCCGGGTGATCAGGACCTGATCCGCGAGCGGCAAAACCGCCTGTTGGAAGACCAACAGCGCCGCCTTGAGCAGCTCAAGGAACTGCCCGGCAAAGAGGCCAGGCCCGAAGCGCCGGCAGCCCCGGTGGACAGCCGTTGCTTCCCGATCCAAACCATTGAACTCCAGGGTGCCGACCACCTGCCTGCCGCTGAACGCGAGCGTCTGCTCAAATCGTACGCCGGTCAGTGCCTGGGCGTCGCACAACTCAATGCCCTGCTCAAAGACATCACCAACTACTACATCGACAAAGGCCTGGTCACCAGTCGCGCCTACTTGCCGCAGCAGGATATGTCCAAAGGGCATCTGCAAGTCCTGGTGGTGGAAGGCAAGCTTGAAGGCCTGAAGGGCGCCGACAGCAGCAAGTTGTCGGATCGCGAACTGGCCATGGCCTTTCCCGGCAAAAGCGGCGAGATATTGAACCTGCGAGAAATCGAACAGGCCGTCGACCAGCTCAACCGTTTGCCGTCCAACCAAGCCCAAATGGAACTGACCCCAGGCGATGCCGTGGGCGGCAGCTCAGTGTTGGTCAAAAACAACCCGCAAAAGCCATGGCGTGCCAGCCTGTCGCGTAACAACGATGGCCAGAAAAGCACCGGCGAACAGCAGTGGGGCACCGGCTTTGAATGGGACAGCCCGCTGGGCCTGGCCGATCAGCTGATTTTGCGCGGCGGCCACGACGCGGTCAGCGACCACCAGAAAACCGCCAAGAACGCGATGCTCTACTACAACGTGCCCTGGGGCTGGTGGAACTTTAGCTACAGCTACAACCAGAGCGACTACCGTTCGGTCGTTCAGGGCGATGGTTTCGACTTCAAGCAAACCGGGGGCAGTGAAAACCATCAGATGCGCGCCGAACGGGTGATCCACCGCGATGCCGTGAGCAAAACGTCGGTCAACGTCGGCCTGTCCCACTTGCGCACCAACAACTACATCGAAAGCAGCCGCCTCAAAGAAAGCAGCAATCGCCTCAGTGAGCTGCAACTGGGCATCAACCATGGTCGTCGTATCGGCAGCGCGTTCGTCAACGTCGATGTAGGCATGCAAAACGGCACCGGCGCCTTCGACGCCCAAGGCAATCACAACCCTCGGCCTGGCGTGCCGGATGCGCGTTACCGTAAATACACCGCCACCGTCAGCTACCTGCAACCCTTCACGCTGTGGGGCGAGTCGTTCAGTTTCACCAGCCTGGCCACCGGCCAACGCAGCGAAGACGTGCTGTTCAGCCCCCAGCGCATGAGCCTCGGCGGCTCGGCGTCGGTACGCGGCTACAAGGATCAGCAACTGACCGGTGACAACGGCGGCTACTGGCGCAATGACCTGCGCTGGAGTCGCCCGGTGACCCTCGGTTGGCTGCGCCCGGTGTTCGGTGAATACGGTGCCAGCGTGGGCTACGACCAGGGCGTGATCCGCAATGGTCGCTACAACGGCGAAGTGCACGGCCGCGTCTCAAGCAACTCCCTTGAGCTGTTCGCCCGCGGCCAACACGTGAGCACCAGCGTGACCTTTGCCCACTCGCTGGAACGACCGGCCGCGATGCTTGAGCGCGAAGCACCGATCTACTTCCGTATGGATTTCTTCCTGTAATTCAACGCCCAGTTGCAACGAGAATTTGAAATGGATGTTCGCCAATTTGCCTTCCTGGTTCGCCAGCCCTCTGCTGCCCTGAAAAGCCGTGACGCGTTCCTCGGCCTGCCCAAACGTGGCCTGGCACTGATCCTGGCCAACGCGCTGTTCTGGCAACCGCTGCTGGCCCAGGCCGAAGGCATCGTGGTCAGCGCCCCCGGCACCACTGTGGGCGCGGCGGGCAATGGCGTACCGGTGGTGAACATCGCCACCCCCAATGGCAGTGGCCTGTCCCACAACCAGTTCAAGGACTACAACGTCGGCACCAACGGCGTGATCCTCAACAACGCCACCGAACGCACTCAATCCACGCAACTGGGCGGCATCATCCTCGGCAACCCGAACCTGCAAGGCCGCGCCGCCAACATCATCCTCAACGAAGTCAACGGCGGCAGCCCCAGCCAACTGCGCGGCTACACCGAAGTGGCGGGGCAGTCGGCCAAGGTCATCGTTGCCAACCCCTACGGCATCAGTTGCAACGGCTGCGGCTTCATCAACACCCCAAACGTCACCCTGACCACCGGCAAACCGATACTCGACGCAAGCGGCCAATTGCAGCGTTACCAAGTCGATGGCGGCGCCGTGACCATCGACGGCCAAGGCTTGAACGCCGATAACGTCGACCGTTTCGAAATCATCACCCGCTCGGCCAGGATCAATGCGCAGATCAATGCGCGCAACTTGAGCGTGGTTGCCGGGCGCAATGACGTCGATGCTAAAAGCCTGCACGCCACTGCCCGCGCCGATGACGGCAGTGCCAAGCCGGAGCTGGCGATTGACTCGACGGCGTTGGGTGGGATGTATGCGGGAGCGATCAAACTGGTCGGGACCGAGGCCGGGGTTGGGGTGAAGCTCGACGGGGCGCTGATCGCCAGTGGGGGCGATATTCAACTCGATGCCAATGGCCAATTGAAGCTGGCCCAAGCCAAAGCCGAGAACGGCGCGATTGCGGTCAACGCGGCCAGCGTGCTGACCCAGGGCGCGGTGCATGCCGGTACCACGCTGACCGTGCAAAGCCAGGGTGACCTGAACAACCAGAGCAACCTGAGTGCTCGTGACCACATCACGCTGTCCAGCGGTGGCCAACTGAACAACCGCGGCATTATCGAGTCCGGCGTTAACCTGGACCTTAGCCGTAATGCCACAGGGGATATCAGTCTCAGCGCGCAGAGCCTCAACAACACTGGCAGCAGTGTGGTTTCCAGCCGAAAACTGACCGTCAACGCCGCGCAGGCCTTGAACAATCAGGGTGGAACCTTGAGCGCCAAACAGGCCGCCCACATTAGCGCAGGTACCCTGGACAACCAGAACAAAGGCCGCGTGTTGAGCTCGGGTGGTCTTGAACTGAACGCCAACCAGTTGCTCAACGCCCAGGGTGGACTGGTCACCAGCAGCGGGCCGTTAACCGCTACTGTCGGCCAGTTGAGCAACCGCAGCGGCGAGGTGTCCAGCCTGGGCGCCGCAACGCTGAATATCGCCACGCTGGACAACGTCGCGGGCGTCGTCACGGCCAATCAGGGCCTGCGCATCACGGCCAGTGGCGCCATCAATAACCAGGGCGGCAAACTCACCAGCCTGGATACATTGAGCCTTACCGCAAAGGCGGTGGATAACAGTGCAGCCGGGCGCATTGCCAGCAACCAGGCATTGGCCGCCAATGTCGCCAGCTTGAACAACAACGCCGGGCAATTGACCAGTGTCACTTCGCTGACACTGGACGTGAACAAGGGCCAGTTGAACAACCAGAGCGGCGTGATCCGTGGTTCGCTGCTGGCGTTGAACAACCTCGCTGACGTTGCCAACCAGAGCGGCGAAATTTCCAGTGCCCAGCGTTTCACCGTTACGGCTAATAGCCTGAACAACAGCAGCGGCAGATTGCTCAGCGACCAGGGCTTGAGCCTGCGGCTGGATGGCATGTTGTCCAACATTGGCGGTGAAGTGTCCAGCGCCAACGCTACTGACCTGCGTGCAGCCAGCCTGGATAACGCAGGGGGCAAAGTCACCGGTGATACCGCGTTAACGATCAAGGTAGGCGGAGCGCTGAACAACCGCCAAGGCGTGCTCGGTAGCGGCCAGGCGGTATCCATCAGCGCCGCAAGCCTCGACAACCGAGGCGGCAAGGTCAGCGCCGATAAGGACATGCAACTCAACGTTTCCCAGTTGAATAACCAGAACAATGGTCTGCTCAGTGGCCAGGCGGCGATCCGTTATCTGGGCGGTACCTTGAACAATCAGGGGGGGCTGCTCAGTGCAGTAGGGCCGGTGCGTCTGGACGCGACGACTGTGGAAAACGCCAGTGGGCGGATTTCCAGCAAAGGCGATCTCACGGCTAACGTGACCCATCTCAATCAGCAAAAAGGTGAGCTGGTTGCCCAAGGCTCCATGAGCCTGACCGGCGACACGCTCGATAACAGCGGCGGCGGTCTGGTCGGCTCGACCCAGGCACTGACCCTGGCCGTCGATGACATCAACAACCAGGCCGGGGAAATCTCCAGCGCCGCAGACGTGAACCTCGCAGGTAGCGGCCTGAATAACAGCAGTAATGGCAAGGTATTGGCCGGTACCAACCTGGGGCTCACGGTGGCGCAGGTCATCAACCAGAGCGAGGGCCTGCTGTTTGCCAAGGGCCAAGTGACGCTGCAAGGCCAGAGCCTGGACAACAGCAGCGGTACGGTGTCTGGCCAGCAAGGTGTGAGCCTGACCCACAACGGCGGCGTGAATAACTCCGCCGGCCTGATCACCAGCGAAGGCTCCATCAGCGGCACAGCGGCGGTGCTGAATAACACAGCGGGCAAGGTGTCGAGCGCCGGTGCCATCGCCCTTAGCGTCACCGACGCACTGACCAATCAAAACGGCGCAGTGACAACCGACCAAGGCTTGACTCTTAACAGCGCCAGCCTGGACAACCGTGCCGGCACCCTCAGCGCCAAGGGCGCGGTAAGTGTGTCCACCGGTGGTTTTGACAACACTCAAGCCGGTAGCCTGATCAGCAATGACACCCTGACCCTGACGGCCGGCCAGGTCAGCAACGGCAAAGACAGTCGTATCGCCAGCGACAAAGATCTGCTCGCCAGTGTGAAGGGTTTCGACCAGCAAGGCGGGCAGCTCTTCAGCAAGACATCGCTGAGCCTGGACTTGAACAACGGTCAACTGAACAACCAGCAAGGCCTGATCAACGCACCGTTGCTGATGCTGAAAAATCTCAGCGACGTCAACAACCAGGGCGGCGAGATTTCCAGCGTGCAGGCATTCACCCTGGCCAGCAAAAGCCTGGATAACAGCAACGGCAAGCTCATCAGCAATCAAGCGCTGACCCTGCGCGTCGATCAAGCCTTGAACAACATCAAAGGCCTGATCTCTGCGGCTGCGTTGCAGGTTCAGACAGCCAGCCTGGATAACAGCGGCGGCCTGATCAGCAGCCGCGGTGAACTGGGCGTTACGGTTGACGGTATTTTCAACAATCAAAATGGCTCGGTGGTGGGGGACGGCAACGTCCAACTCGCTTCCGCCAGCGTGGATAACACCGATGGGCAGCTTTCCAGCAAAGGTGATCTGACGGCTAACGTCGCGACGACTATCAACCACAACGGCGCCCTGGTCGCCCAGGGTGCGCTTTCCCTTACCGGTCAGCGCCTGGATAACCGGCAAAATGGATTTGTGGGCGCCAACCAACGTATCGACATGAAGGTGGGTGAGGTCGATAACCGCAGTGGCGAGATTTCCAGCAAAGCCGCGGTGGCGCTGACCGGCCAACGCCTTGATAACAGTGACGGCGGCCTGGTGCTCGCCGCGACCGACTTGACGCTGAACGTCGATGACGTACTCAACCGTAACAAGGGCCAACTCAGCGGCCAGAATGGTGTGACCCTGGAAGGCACCACGCTGGACAACAGCGACGGCAGCCTTATCAGCCAAACAGACCTTGGCCTTGAACTCAGCGGCGAGCTGAATAACAACCAAGGGCGGCTGAGCAGTGAAGGTCTGTTGACCGTCGACGCTGGGAGTCTGAACAACCGTAAAGGCAAGCTGTCCAGTGCTGGGGCATTGGACGTCACCGCCCACGGCGCCGTCGATAACCAGGGCGGTGAGATGGTCACCGACGCAGGTCTGACCCTGAACAGCACCAGCCTGGACAACAGCCAGAAAGGTACGTTGAGCAGCAAAAGTGCGTTGGTCATCACCACCGGCGCATTCGACAACAGCCACTCCGGCAACGTCAGCACCCGCGACACGCTGAATATTACCGCAGGGCAATTGACCAACCACGACGCTGGCCGCCTGACCAGCGAAAAAGCGCTGACTGCCAACGTCACCGGCCTGGACCAACAAGGCGGGAAGCTCTTCAGCAACACGTCTGTCGCACTGGACCTGAAAAACGGCCAGTTGAATAACCAGGGCGGCCTGATCAACGGCCCGCTGTTGATGTTGAAAAACCTCAAGGGCGTGAACAACCAGGGCGGTGAAATCTCCAGTGCCCAAGCCTTCACACTGACCGCCGACAGCCTGGATAACAGCAGCGGTAAATTGCTCAGCTACCAGGCCCTGACCCTGCGCATCACCCAGGCCCTGAATAACGTTAAAGGCCTGATTGCCGCCCAGTCCGTCGACGGCCGCGCCGCCACCCTGGACAACAGCGGTGGCACCCTGACCAGCCGTGGCGACACGTTGCTTAATGTCGACGGCCAGCTCACCAACCAGGATAAGGGGTTGATCAACGCGGCTAATGCTCTAACCCTCAACAGCGCGGGTGTGAACAACCAGGGCGGTTCTGTGTTGGGCAAGTCGATTGCCATCGACCTGGGCGGCGGTGACCTGAACAACACCAAGGGCTTGATCACCACCGAAGGTCAACTGACCATCAAACGCCTGCGCGACCTGAGCAACCAGAGTGGTGAGATTTCCACCGCGCAAAACCTCACCCTCAATGGCCGCACGCTGGATAACAGCGCAGGCAAACTGATCAGCAACACTGTGCTCACTCTGGTCGGCACCCAGCTGACTAACCAAGGTGGCCTGATCTCGGGTTGGCAAGGTGTCAGTGTCAATGGCGTGGACTTGGACAACCGCAACCAAGGCACCGTCTCCAGCCGTTTTGGCAACGTCGATGCCACGCTGAGCAACAACCTGCTCAACAGCGGTGCCGGTGCGCTGGTCAGCCAAAAAGCCCTGACCGTCAAAGCTGACAGCCTCGACAACAGCGACAAAGGCATCCTTTCCAGTGCGGGCGGGCAAACCCTGACCGTCACCGGGGTGCTCAACAACACCCAAGGTGGGTTGATCGACAGCGGCGCGGCCCTCGACCTGAACGTGCATACACTCAACAACGCAGGCGGCACGGTCAACGCGCAACAGGCCCTCAGCCTTATCGGCACCAGCCTCGACAACAGCGCCGGCAACCTGATCGGCAACGGCAGCGTAACCCTCGATCTGCTCGGCGCCCTGACCAACACCGACGGCAAACTTGCCAGCGCCGGTGCGCTGCTGCTCAAACGCGCCACTGAGGTCAACAACCAGGGCGGCCAACTGGTCAGCCAAAGCTTGCTGACCCTGTTCGCGGGCAGCCTGGACAACCGCAAACGCGGCACCATCGCGTCCAACGGCACGCTGCTGGCCACCACCACCGGCGCCATCCAAAACGACGGCGACGGGTTGATCTACAGCCAGAACGCCGATCTGAAACTCAAGGCCGCCAGCCTCGACAATGCCAAGGGCTCGATCCAAAGCCAGACCGCCCTGAACCTCGACATCACCGGCGCCCTCGACAACCAAAGCGGCAAAGTCATCGCGCAAAATGGCGCTGTCGACATCAAGGCCACAACCATCGACAACCGTGGCGGCACCCTGGCCAGCCTCAAGGGCACTCTGCAAGCCAAAGCGCTGGGTGGCTTGCTGCGCAACGACTTCGATCTGAGCAACAACCGTCAGGCCGGCATCATCCAGGCACAAAGCCTGATCCTCACCAGTGCCAGCCTCAACAACAACGGCGGCCGCATCGCCGCGCAAACCGGCGACACCGACGTCACCACCGGCGCCTTCGACAACCGCGATGGCGGGCTGTACGCCAAAGGGATGGTCAAGGTCATTGGCAACAGTTTTGATAACAGCGGTGATGTGCGCGGCCAGGTGGCAGGCGGGCAGGTGGACCTCAAGCTCAGTGGCGGGGCGCTGAACAACCAGAAAGGCATTATTGAAAGTGACACCACGCTGAAGGTCGAGGCAGATAGCGTGGATAACCAGGGCGGGCAACTGCGGGCTTTGGGCAAGAGCGGTAAGACTGACTTTCAGATTGGGGGTGTGTTTGATAACCGCAACGGCAGACTGGAAACCGCCAGCACTGACCTGACGCTCAACGGCACTCTTCAGAATACTGGTGGCAGTGTGCTGCACGCCGGTAATGGCACATTCGACATCAGCATGGCCAACCTGACTGGTGCTGGGGGCAACCTCATCACCCGCGGGGGCTTGACGCTAACTGCTGACGAGTGGACCAACAGCAGCGTGATTCAGGCGGGGCGGTTGACGGTCAACGTCAAGACGCTCAACCAGAGCGCAGGGGGCCAGTTGCTGGCCTCCGACAGCCTAATAGGTGATGGTGGTAATTGGGGTAATGATGGGTTGATTGCCAGTGACGGTAACCTCAAGTTGACGCTGGGCGGAGCCTATAGCGGCAGTGGTCGAGTCAGCAGCGTCGGGACCCTTGATGTAACCGCCTCGCAACTGACCCTCAACGAACCGGCAAGTATGGCCGGTGGCGGAATGACCACGGTGAACGTCGAAGGGCAGTTGATCAACCGCGGACGCTTGACCTCCGACAGCGGGATGAGGATCAACGCTACGGGTGTCAGCAACCTGGGTACCTTGGCCAGTACGAAGAACCTGCTAATCAATGCACAAACCCTGACTAATGATCGCATTCGAACGAATGAAGGGTCGTTGCTGTTCAGTGGTGGCGATATGAGGTTACAGGTAGGAACACTGACCAATACCTATAGCGATATCTATAGCGTTGGGGCGATTGACGTGGGGGGCTATAACGACACCGAGAGGGCATCGCGAGTGGATAACCTGTCGGGGCGGATTGAGTCGATGGGTGATATGTCGCTGAAGGCGGCGGTTGTGAGCAATAAGATGGAGGGGTTTAGTGTTAATTCAACTAATCAAACACTCTCCTCTATTGGTGTTAGATGTTTTGATTGTGATTATTCAGAGGATGGGGCGAATGTCATTCGCTCGCATATCGTCTGGCAGCAAAAATTCGATGTTGAAGCAAGTGGTGAGCGAGTAACATCAAGTATAATTTCGGGGGGGGAATTAGATGTACGTGGTGATAAGTTCGAGAATTTCAATTCGACAGTTTCGGCTGTTGGTGATGTCGATATTAAAGTTGTTGACTTTATAAATACTGCCAGTGCGCTAGGAGGCTACTCAAGCCTAAAATATATTGCTATGCGCCCTTCAATAGGCTTGTGGGTGAAGATATTTAATTATAATGCTGTTAATGATCCGGCTTATAATAAAAGTATTCGTTTTTGGAATGCGGCAGAAAAAGAGTCGATAGTTGGGCTTAAGCATCCAACTTATACTAATCAATCTATCGCTACTTACTATTATTATTTTGGCGCCAAGGGGGGGCTTGGGGCCAGTATTCCTAAATCACGGTATTCTCCAGGTGTAACAAGTCAAGCACCGGCAGAAATTATCAATGCAGTACCGTTCGCCGAAAAAATAATCGCTTCCGACGGCGCGAGCTTCGTTCCTGCCATCCTTCAAGCCGGTGGTAACGTCACTATCAACGCGACCAACAAAATTACCAACGGTGTCGAGCGCTCATTCAGCTCTATAACAGCCGGCCCGTTGCGAAGCGTCAATGCCCAGGTTGTCGGTAATGGTAGTCCGAGCATTATAAATCTAAATCGGCAACTGCCAGCCGATCTCGCTCAACAGCAGGTCAATCCTTTGGCTCTACCAGGATTTCACTTGCCTACCGGCCAAAATGGCTTATTCCGTCTTAGTGGGCAAAGCAGCAGTACACCGGTCACGGTCGGCCCCCAAAGCTGGAGCATGGGGCGCGCAGAGGTCAGTGTCACCCAGCGTGAACAAGTTGTACCAATTGCGCAGGGCAGACAAGTTCAGTTGAGTGCCGTGCCCCAGGTGTCGGTCAGTACCATGGATCAGATCCACGTCGCTGAGCAGGCGGGAGGTATTGTCGCTCCGATTGAGAACGCTAATGTCGTAGCGGTTGAGAGTGTAGCCTCGGACGGAGTACTTCCCGAGCGCGCGGTTGCCAGTGGAGTTACGCAACTTGCTCCGTTGGGGGCCTTGGCGACTCAAGTAGATACCCAGACGATCAACCGCGTACAAGGCCTGCCTTTCAGCACCTTTGTCTCTCAGCCAAATAAATACCTGATCGAGACCAACCCAGCCCTCACCGACCTCAAGCAATTTATGAGCTCGGATTATTTGCTCTCGAAGCTGGGCTACAACCCGGATGATAGCTGGAAGCGCCTGGGTGATGGCTTCTATGAGCAACGCCTGATCCAGCAAGCGGTGATAGCCCGCACCGGTCAACGCTTTCTTGCCGGACAAGACACCGATGAAAAACTGTTCAGGTATTTGATGGACAACGCCATCAAGAGCAAGCAGGAACTGAACCTTGCTGTCGGCGTGAGCTTGACCTCAGAACAGGTCGCAGCATTGACCCACGACATCGTCTGGCTAGAAACGAATGAGGTGAGTGGTGAACGGGTTCTGGTACCAGTGCTTTATCTGGCTCATGCGAATAACCGATTGGCACCTAATGGCGCTTTGATTGCGGGTAAAAACATCAACTTCATCGCCGGCCAAAACTTGGAAAACTATGGCACCTTGCGTGCCAGTCACAATCTGTCTGCGGAGATCGGAAACGATATTATCAACAGTGGCCTGATTGAGGCTGGCAATCGAGTAAATCTGCTGGCGGGTAGCAATATCGTCAACAAGTCCGGCGGCATTATCGCCGGACGTGATGTTTCACTGGAGACCATAAGGGGGGACGTGGTCAACGAGCGTAGCGTTACAGGGGCAGGCTATAACATCGGGTTTTCAAAACACAACGATTACGTCGACAGTGCTGCTCGTATTGAGGCCGCCAACGATATTATCCTCAAGGCAGGTCGAGATATCACCAACCCCGGTGGTGCATTACAAAGCGGCCGCGATATGACGATCCGTGCGGGGCGAGACGTCAATCTGATTGCCGCAGAAGAACACAACACCATAAATAGCGGCAGGCGTTATCGCACAGAGGGCATTACTCAAAACGGTTCCAGCGTTGAAGCCGGGCGCGATCTGAACGTCATCGCCGGGCGTGACTTAACTGTTATCGCCAGCCAGATAGAGGCCAAACGCGACATCGCCATGAACACTGGAGGCAATATGTTCCTGGCCTCCGGCGCTGACGAAGAGCACTCCTATAAAAAGACATCAAGCACCAAGCGCCAGGAAGATCATGTCAGCCAGGTCTCTACCACATTGACAGCCGGTGGCGATGTTGCGCTCAGCGCTGGCAAGGATTTGGCGCTGATCGCGAGTCGTATAACCGCAGGTGACGAGGCGTACTTGGTGGCCGGTAATAATCTTGGTCTTCTCGCTGCTGAAGACAGTGATTACTCGTTGTACGACATGAAGAAAAAGGGAGGCTTGGGATCGGGGAAATCCCAGCGCGATGAAGTGACCAATGTCACCAATATTGGCAGTGAGATCAAGACCGGTGGTGATCTCACGCTACAGAGTGTGGGGGACCAGAAGTATCAGGTTGCCAAACTCAACAGCGGTGATGACCTTACTCTCGTCAGCGGCGGAGCGGTGGAGTTTGAAGGGGTAAAAGACCTTCATCAGGAAAGCCATGAGAAGAGCAAAAGCAGCTTCGCCTGGACCAGTGCCAAAGGCCGGGGTAACACCGATGAGACGTTACGCCAGACGGAAATGGTGGCGCAGGGGAAACTCGCAATCAAGGCGGTAGATGGGCTCAAGATCGACATCAAGCAGATCGACCAGCAAACCGTTAGCCAGACGATTAATGTGATGGTCAAGGCTGATCCGCAGTTGGCTTGGTTGAAGGATGCTGAAAAGCGTGGGGACGTGGATTGGCGCCAGGTAAAGGAGGTTCACGAGAGCTTTAAATACAGCAACTCTAGCCTCGGGCAAGGGGCGATGCTGGCGATCATTATCATTGTATCGGTGTTGACGGCTGGAGCGGCTAGCGGTCCGCTCGGTACCGCGTTTGCGGGAGCCGGGTCTGCGGGCTCTGGCACCGCGATGGCGGCGGCCGGTAGTTCGGCGATGGTATCAGCAGGTACAGCAGCCGGGACAGCGGCTGCAGGGTGGGGCAATGTCATGGCCACCACCGCATTGTCGTCGGTGGCGAGCAACAGCGCCGTCAGCTTTATCAATAATGGAGGAAACATTGGATCGACGTTTAAGGACATAACTTCAAGTAGCAGTCTGAAAAAATATGCTTCTGGAGCATTGACGGCAGGGTTCACTGCTGGGGTTTTGGATCCGGCATTCGGGGTTACGGGCGATAACGTCAACAGAGTCACCAAAGGCTTTAATCTCAGCTCCGCATCGGATGTCGGCAAGTTTGCGGCTTATTCAGGCGCTCAGGGCGCAGCACAGGCGGGCTTTGGTACCGCGCTACAAGGTGGCAGCCTTGGTGACAACCTCAAACAATCGCTGGTCTCCCAGGCGCAAGGTGTTCTGCGCGGGGTTGCCTTCAATGCGGTTGGCGACTTTGCGGAACATAAAGAATGGGATAACGCGAGCGTTGAGAAAACGACGCTGCACGCGCTGGTTGGTGGCTTGCTCAGTGAGGCGGCAGGCGAAGGGTTTGTCACAGGGGCGATGGCCGCGGGGGCAAACGAGGCGTTGAGCGAGCGATTGAGCACCCTAGTGAAAGGCAATACGCAGTTGGAACTGGCAGCCTCGCAGTTGGTGGGGCTTACGACAGCCGCGTTAGTTGGGGGGGATCTGCAAACAGGGATCAATATTGCAAAAGACGCGACTGCCTACAATCGGCAGTTACACACGAACGACACCAAGCTCGCAAAGCAGCTGGCTGATAGAAGTGGTGGAAAATACACCGCTGATCAAATCGAGGAGCAACTGAGACTTTCTCATGTCAATGGCACCGATATTGGCCCGGCTACTGACATAGTTGCCTCGAGGGATCAGATCTACGATCCCGCTGCAAAGTGGATCAAGTTGGATAACGGACAGTATCTACAGCAATTCGCCAAGCTTGACCTGGATGTCGTTGCCTATATTAAGGAGTCGACCAACGCATACAGCTGGGCTGCATTCCCGGCAACACCTAATCCGGATTGGAGCAAAACGCCTTCTATCAGTGACGCGCAACGTGACCGGCTCTCCGGCCGGGAGTTGGATGCCCAGGGTGGCTACCGCACATCTGTCGTAGTAGATGGCAAAGTATTTACGCCCCGTAGCCTTCCTTGTGCGGATGCATCATGTGTGGCGAGTGGAGCCAATATAGACCGCAGTGATCCTGAAACGATGCGGTGGGAAAATGCGGTAAATGCGAAAGCCGCCCAAGATATACTGCTGGCAGCTTCGGTCGCCCCAGTACCGACGTCTTGGGTCGGAAAGCTCATTGGGTCAATTTTTGGCAAGGTTGCAGTCAAAGAGGCTACGATTGCGGGTGAGGCAGCGGTTGTGGACGCCTCGAAGGGAATTGTTGGATCAGGTGCAAAAGGAGAATTGGGGAGAATTGAGCCACCCATTCCCAAAGTAGATGTCACAAATGATTTTATGATGAGTGTGTCCAATGGGGGGACTACTCTTAGGTACGGCAATCCTGAGGGTGTAGCAGGATTGGTCCTGAATGTGGATAAAGCGGGAGTGCTGGGATTTGAGATTCGGGCAGCACAGAATCATCCCTTTTACGATGCATCGGGCACTGATATGTTCGCCAGCGCAATGCAACGCCTCGACAATGAAGGCATTCAGGTCAATCAAATCCGTGGGGCTTGGGAGGCGGGTACTGACAGCGTTAATACTGCTCAGTATCTGCAGAATATTGCCAATGGGATGTCAAAAGAAAATGCTGCTTTGAGTACTTGGACAGGCCAAATATCCCAGAAATACGGATATACGAAGGTCGAAAAAATTGACACCATTGGCGGAATTATCTATGTCACTTTCGGAAAATAGACATTTGTTAGCGCACATACTGGACGGAAAGTCGCCAAGCATTGTGTTGAACATGATGCTGGAGGTCGTTCCTGATTTAGATAAATACGCTTTAGCAGATATTTTTTTGGAAGAGTTTTATCGTTTGGATAGTAGAATCCTTCCTGTAATATGGAAATGGAAGAGTGCCAAGTCGATTAGAGGTATATCTGATCGGCAATTCGATGAGGCAGTGCTTGCGCAGATGAGATCTGCGGGTTACATAGTGTAAATAGTTTGGGAGAAACCCCGAGAGTTTCTCTCGAATCATTGGTGCAAAAGCGACAGGTACGTCGCTGGACAACGTAGCTAGTAGCATCCATGCTGGTCAGCAAGGCAAGCATATTCTGGGGCATAACAATTTTCTTCCAAGACGCAGCCATCTTAATGAGGGGGCGATCCTCAAATAACTGTTGAATGGCGCTCAGGCGGGAGAGTTTCGTGTCGTCGGTTAAGGTTCAAGAGGGCAGCCAATAGTTGATTTTGCAAAAAATATTGGTGTTGATGGCTCATCGGGCTTGGCGACAAGATATGGAACAATACATTTGGGTAAGAACGGAGCGCATATTGTTCCAGAAAAGTGGGCGGATTTATTTGAGCGGGAAAGCGGCGAATTTATTTGTTAAGCCTGTTTGCAATGGTGGTTGACTTGAAAGTATGACGCTTTTATTTTTCTATGATGGCGGCTAGCTCTTTAATAATGTGGCTTTGTTTTTTGTGCGCGGTAGCTTGATGCTGGCTAGCCAGCATCAATTTATTTATGAAAAGTGCATGTTTGTAAAATTAAAGCGTTAGATGGGGTAGATCACGATTTTCGATTAAAGACGAGGCGATCTACCCTTACCTAATCCTATGTATTAAGATCAAAGCTTACTGGACTCGTTTTTTTCAAAGCGTCATTTACTAAAAGGTGTGCGCTTCCGATTAACTGGGCCAACCCGAAGGTTTGAAGCCGCTGTGATCCGCTTGAGGAAAACGCCTGTTCATTAGCCATGGCTGACGCCGAAGCTAAAAGCTCACTTGCATTTACTAATGCTTCTTCGGAGCTCAAGCCTGGCCTCACATTGAAAACACTGTTAGTCATATCGTCATCATCTATTTGTGTTTTCATGAGCAACACTCCAATGCACCACACATTGAGTGAGCGTTAACGGCAGAGTGCAAACACCTCACCACGACCTTTACTTCAATATCTCGACAATTTCGATTTGTAGAAGACATCCACTCGATCCTCAGACAGTTAAGAGGCCACCACCTTCGTTGCGACACGAGTGGGTGGTGGACCGTGCGAGGGTCGCAAACCGGTGTCCGAGGGTACCGGCCGGGCAAAAGCCCGCCTCACACGGTCCACCATAGATGCGGTAAGCAGGCATAAAAAAGCGCCTGCTACAGAGCTATGGCGCTACCGCGCCTCAGACTACTTCAGGTTGCGACACCCGGCCACAGGATTTACTGCGACGGCGAATCCTAGCCAAGTTACTTCCCAAGGCTCAACCTCGTCAGGCCGTGGGAAAGTTCCGAAGCTCGGTAATACGGTAGAAAGGCTTCGAAAAATTCAGTTTCTAATCAACCATAACGATTTATTCCGCTTCTACGGAGGCTAGGCCGCAAAGGCTGGTCACCCAGGTTCCGCATCGGATGTCGGCAAGTTTGCGGCTTATTCAGGGGCTCAGGGCGCAGCACAGGCGGGCTTTGGTACCGCGCTACAAGGTGGCAGCCTTGGTGACAACCTCAAACAATCGCTGGTCTCCCAGGCGCAAGGTGTTCTGCGCGGGGTTGCCTTCAATGCGGTCGGCGACTTTGCGGATCATAAAGAGTGGGATAACGCGAGCGTTGAAAAAACGACGCTGCACGCGCTGGTCGGTGGCTTGCTCAGTGAGGCGGCAGGCGAAGGGTTTGTTACGGGGGCGATGGCCGCGGGGGCAAACGAGGCGTTGAGCGAACGCCTAAGCACGCTGGTGAAGGGTGACAAACAGCTGGAGCTGGCTGCGTCGCAGTTGGTGGGACTTACGGCAGCAGCGATAGTTGGCGGCGATCTGCAAACCGGGATCGATATCGCCAAAGACGCCACGGCGTATAACCGTCAACTGCATCCTGAAGAGAAGCGTCTGCTAAAGGAAAAAGCGGCTCAACTCACTCGTGAGCGACAGCAGCCAACGCTGTCGGGATTCAGTTGGGAAGAGCTTCTGACACTGGCCAGCGACAGCCAACTGGATAACGCGACGGCACAAAAATATGAGGCTTTGCGTGCCCAGTTGAATCAAGGCACTCAGCAGGGAAATCCGCTGGTTGGAAAGTTCTCCAACGATATGGCTGTAGCCCAAGCCGTTGTAACCCAGATGAGCGCCCAGGGCACCCCGCTGCGATGGAAAGACGGCTCGGTTGTGACTGCGTATGGCAAACCGGTAATAGCTTTCCAGGCTACCGCCCAGCAAAAGGCCGACAGCGGATTATTTGCCGCTAACGGTGCCGGGTCTTATGGGCCGACAGGCGGAACGCTTCAGGCCGATGCCAATCGTTTTGGTGTTAATGCCGCAGTAAATCGGCATCCAGAAATCAGTGTGTTTGATGGATCAAGTGATGCATCGGATAGCACTCGCGAGCGTGTTAAGGATGCGACTGTCGGAGGGCTGAAGGACGTTACTTTACTCGACGTCATGCCGATTGGGCGGGTTGTTGTGTTGGGTCGCAAGGTCGCGGTTACTGTTGAGGCTGAGCTCGCCGAACAAGCGGGTGGTGCGGTATTGCGTGGTAGTGCGACTTACGTCGAGAGCAAGGTTGTTCAGGCCAATACCACGGTGCAATTGAGTGAGACGGTGACATTAGCCAATGGCAATATTTTGCCGAAGGGGAGTGTCGTTACCGTTTCTGATGATGCTATGAAGGTTGTTTACCCGGACGGGGTAAGTGAAGTAGGCTCTTATAGCAAGGCGTTTTCTCGACCGCTGTTGATTCCTGGTTCCAAAACAACCTTGCCTGTGGCAACCGATCTTGGGAAAGTTTCATTTGATGCTGCTAACGGGGTCGGAACCATATACTCCCCGAAAGTGACAATGAATGCCGGTGAGGTTATATTTGACGACTTTGCTGTAGGTACATCGAAAGGTTTTATTGGCTATGGTCCGGACGGGGCTTCGGAATTAGTGGGGCCGCTTAAGAAACTTCTAGAATACACTCAGTCTCAGGGAGCTAAGACAGTTACCCTTAAAGGTTATTACGCGTCAGAGGAAGGCGCAGCATTAGGGGCGGGGAAAGTGGGCGAGCAATTCTCTTTTAGTTTTCCTGCTACCAAAGAAGGACTTAGAGATTTTTTGAAGGGGCTAAAGTAGTGAGCCATCCAAAGTCAGTGAGCAAGCATCTGAAAAGCCTTAATGTATCTGGTTATGGAGGCTTTATACCTTTCAGTAGTGACCCCGAACTGGGTCGGGGCGTATATGAGGTTCGTTTAGATGACTGCGCCTTAAGTGTTTTTGAAAAGGGTGTGGTTGTAAAGTTTGAGGAAAAAAGTGTTGGTGTTCTTTATTCTGATATATTAAATATTACTAGTCATCTATCTGCGGCGGTATTTTCGCAGGCTTCGGCGACCCAAGATGTGAATATTTCAATTCCTTTAGAAATTCATCTTTCGGAGGGTGTTTTGGTTTTTGAGGTTCAGTTGCTGATCTATTCTAGGGTGTTAATTGTTTTAAATGATATGTGGCGGAGTTTAAAGGAGTAAAGAGTCAGCCAGGAATAGCACTTACTTAGCGGTTAGCTAGCTGGCTGATGTAGCTGCAAAAAATGAAAAAAGTTGGACTTGTTCTACGGTGGTAGCTGCGAGCGCACATCCTGTCTAGTCCTAAAGTAGGCTTATGTCTCATCCTGAATAAGTTTCACAACTTCTGATCTGCCTTTCAGATGGTTCAATGGAATCAAGTAAAAAGCGTAGTCAGCGTGGCTGCACGCTGAGTTTTAAATTGTCGGTTGTCGATCAGGTAGAAAAAGGGGCGTTGAGAAAAGGGGGGGCAGATTTGAATAGCACTTACTTAACGTCCACGATTATCCACGTTTCTAAAATCGGCCCCTTCTGTCTATAAAAGCTGCACATACAGAGAGTATGGCATCCCCCCGGCGAACCTCTTATTCCGCTTTCCCAAAAGTTACATTCAGACCAACCAGATCCCCCCAATAAGGACATTCCGTGCTCCAAACCCTCCTCAAAACCGCCGCACTCCTCACGGCATTGTCCCTGACCGGCTGCGTCTCCTACACCGTCACCGGTCCATTGAGCGCTCCTCCCCATCCCGCGAAAGTCAGCAGCCCCCGAGCCGCACAAATCGCCGATGTTTCCGTTGCTATCCCTGACGCTGACGACGCCACCCGCACCGCCATCAGCCGTTCACTCACCCATCAGCTCAACCAATACGTCAAAGCCGGTGGCTATTTCAAGGATGTCACCGAATACCCGGTGCGCCTGGGCGAGAACGACGTGGTGCTCAAGTTCAACATGACATCGCTCAAGGGCCATCGCGCGCCGCACCCTGCTTACATCCCGGGGGCTTTATTGACCCTGACGATCTGGATTTGGGTAAACGGGCCCATCTACGTCGACAGTTTCGATATGGCCGGTGATCTGGCGATCGTTGACCGTAACGGTAAAGAACTGGCCGCCGCCAAGGAGCAGATCAAGTTTGAGCACAACGTGGGGCTTTACGGGCGGGAGTATTGGTCGCCGGTGATGGGGGTCAAGAAGTTGAATGAACTGGTTTCAACGCTGCTCGATAACGCCACGGCGAAGTTGGCACAACCACAACTTAAGGAAGAACAAAAATGATCGGTTCAATCAAGCACTGTGTGGTGCTCGCTGCGGTTCTGTTGTCTGGCTGCGTGACGTATTCGCAAAACGAGTTGCCTCCCGTTCAGACGTGGCCACCCACGGCCAATGCGCCGCAGCAGAAGCCGAAGGTGTTCGTGCGCACCACGGTCATGAATCAGGTCAACGGTGGGCCGGCCAATACGGCTGCGGGGGCTGCAGCAGCGGTTGGGGAAGCGACGGTTGCCGAGGGCTTTCGTGAGTCGGGGCGTTTTGCGTGGGTGAGTACGGATAAGGCCGAGGCGGATCTTTATGTTGAGGCCACCTTGTACAACAACGAACAGTTCAGCATGGCGTCGGCCATCATCACCGGGGTGACGTTCTTCATTATCCCTTCTACCGCAAAGAACACCTTCACCCTGGAGACCGTATTCAAGGACAAGGACGGCAAGGAGCTGGGCCGTGTGCGCAAGAGCGAGTCGCTGCGTACCTGGATGCAATTGCTGTTGATCGTTGCCGTGCCTTTCCGCCAGGACACCCAAGAGGTGGTGCAGGCCCTGACCCGCAGCACGTTGGATGAGGCGGTGCAGCGGCGCTTGTTGTAGTCATTGGTTTTATATCTGTAATCGCCAGGGTTTATGGGCGATGCCTTCTGTCGTACATGGAGTTTTCAAATGAAGCAAAATCCGTTCAAGCAAAAACTGTTGGCCGTAGTGGTCGGTGCAATCAGCAGCCAGGCAATGGCCGTTGAAGTGGATCTGGGTCAAGGTAAAACCTCGTGGAAGGGCGAGGCGTTCAATGAGTCTCTGATTTTCACCGGAAGGCTGACTGAGGCGACAAATCAAACGCCCACCCCCGACTCTGGCACTACTATGTTGATGGGCGTGAGTGTTTCCAGTACCAGCATTCAAGGTTCGCTGATCAATCGTGCTGATATTGTGATGACCTCCGACGGACGTTACATCCGGGCGTTTGCCGTGGACCCATTCGGTTTTGCAAATGACGGCTCGACCCCCAGTACGATTACGGGCGATGTGATTCAGGCCGGTAACATCACCATGAACAATGGCGGTTACGAAGGTTTTGAGATTGGTAATGCAGTGATTGGTGGCAGTGTTATCAACTCTGGCACTATCAAATCAACGCCTGTTGTATCGGACGTCTCTGCTGTCAATGGCACGTTTGGCGGCGAGGGCATGTTCCTGCATAACTCCCAAGTGGCAGGCGACGTGGCTAACACAGGCGTGATCGAAATGGCGGGTGATGAGGTGGTGGGTCTGGCGGTGGATGGCCCGCGAGCGTACCCGATCAATATCGGCGGAAAAATCATCAACTCCGGTACCATCACCGCAACGGGCCAGCGCGCCTGGGGCATAGAGGTTGAAACCACCACCAGTGCGCTGCGCATCGAAAACAGTGGACTGGTTTCCGTGAATGGCTCTGATTCAGCCGGACTCATTTTTTATGCAGGTACCGTCGACTCCATCCTCAACACCGGCACGCTCCAAGCCCAAGGCACTAACGGCAAAGCAATCGATCTCCTGGGCGCCACCTTCACCCAAAACAGCCCCACCGGCTCTCGCGGCATCATCAACCGCGGCACGATCATCGCCGATGGCACGGCCATCTCTGTTGACGCAGCCGAGCAAACCTCCACCTTCGAAATCAACCAGCAAGCCGGTGAAATCCGCAGCAACTCCGGCATCGCCATCGACGCAGCCAACCGCGCCAGCCTGAACTGGACCGGCGGCAAAATCGTCGGCGATGTGCTCAACGTCAGCGCGGTGAACATTGCCGGCCAGGCTGACTTTTCCGGCAGCCGCATCATCGCGCCGGTGTCGATCAACTCGGGCTCCTTAAACCTTGCGGCCCCGGGCACGGTGCTCACCGGTGACCTCAACATCGCCAGCGGTGCAGGCATTGATATGCGCCTGGCCAACAGCGTGGTGCCGACCACGCCATACCTGACGGTCAACGGTGCGGCGAATTTTGCTCAGGCATCGAAAGTAACCTTGAGCGCCAACCCAGGCGATTTCACCCCCGTGCCGAGCGGCACCGAATACACCTTGCTGCAAGCCAGCAGTGTGCAGAACAACGGCCTGTCGGTTGCCAGCACTTCGTCGTTGCTGGACGTGCTCAGTTATTCGGCCGACGCGCAAACGGTCAAGGCCGTGGTGGGCTTGAAGAGCAATCAGCAAGTGCAAGAGGAACTGACCGGCGCGGGCGCCACTGAACCGGTTGTCACTGTGGTCAACGAAGCAAAAAATGACGTGCTCGGGCAGTTGGCAACGGATGATCCGGTGTTCCAGGCCCTGGCCAACGCAGGCACCGCGCAGCAGTTGGCGCAGGTGGGCGAGCAACTCAAGCCGGACGTCAACCGTGGTGCGCTGGACGTGGCCTTGTCGGGCCAGACGGTGATCAATGGCGCGATCCTCAATCGCCTCTCGGGCCAGCGTGATAATCGCGAAGCCGTGGGTGCGTGGTTGCAAGGCTTGAGCAGCAACATGGATCAGGATGGTCGTGGCGGCGACAACGGTTATTCAGCCAACAGCAGCGGCATGGCGGTGGGTGTGGATGGTCGTTTGAACGACAGCACCACGGTGGGTGTGGCGTACAGCTATCTCAATTCCAACATCCATTCGGACTTGGGTAACAAGACCGACGTGCAGGGCCATGCGCTGTCGTTGTACGGCAACTGGTCGCTGCAGAACTGGTTTGTCGACGGCAGCTTGAGCTACGGCCATAACGACAATGACAGCAAGCGCCGTGTGGCGGGTACTACCGCCAAGGGCAGCTACGACAGCAATGTGTTGTCGGCCAGCGTACTGGGCGGCTACAGCTTCAAGCTGTCGGATGCTGCCGTGATAGAGCCGCGAGTGGCGGCGCGTTATTCCAACGTGCACATGGACAGCTTTACCGAGAAGGGCTCTTCAGCGGCGCTGAGCACCGGCTCGCAATGCTATGAGGTTGGCGAGTTGGGTGCGGGTGTGCGCTTGGCCGGCAATTTCCCGTTGGCCACCGGCAGCCTGCAACCGGAAGCCACCTTGATGGCTTATCACGACCTGATGGGCGACCGCGTCGCGCAAACCTCCAGCTTTGTGCTGGGTGGTTCGGCGTTTACCGTCACGGGCGCTTCGGTCGCACGTGACAGTTACGAAGCCAGCCTGGGCCTGAATTATCAGGTGTCGGCGCTGACGGTAGGCGCCAGCTATACCCGCCAGGCGCGTAGCGGGTTTGATGCTGATGGTGTGATGGTCAAGGCGCGTTACGCGTTTTAGGGTTAAACCCGAACAGGGGCTCTTCAAGAGCCCCTGTTATCCCCACAAGCAATAATCTTTCTTTGTTGAAATCCACTCGCCGATATTCCGGTTTTTTTAATTTTTACTCGACGTTTTTTCACAGTACCCACATCAATACGCAATTACCCGCACCCTTTCTTTGTTTAGTATTGAGTCCAGTGGCCACTGAGCCCCAATGGGTCACGCTGTTCAAAAAAAGGAGAAGCGACATGATGCCCAAGGATCCTTCCAACAGTGGCCGACCTAACCTGTTCGCGGCTTGCTGAAATGAACGCGCATACCCCATTGGCAGCGCTCGCCGGTAACTATCTTCACGGCGACATCGTGGCTGCCCATCGACATGACGAGGGCCAACTGGTCTATGCCATCAACGGTGTGATGCTGGTGTCGGTGCAGCAGGCAACCTGGGTGCTGCCTTCCGGGCACGCCCTATGGGTGCCCCCGGCGGTGGAGCATCAGATCCGCATGACCGGCGAGGTGCGTATGCGCACCTTGCTGATCTCGCCGGGGGCGCACGGTCGGTTGGCGCAGGAGTGTGAGGTCATCAGGGTTTCACCCTTGCTGCGCGAGCTGATTGTGGCTGCGGGCGATGAGCCTGACAGCCAGCCGGCGTCGTTGCGTCATGTGCAGATTGTCGAGCTGATTATCTCGGAGCTTGACCGTGCGCAGCGGGTACTGGCGCATGTGTCGATTCCGGATGAGCCCAGGCTTAAGGCGCTGTGCGCGGACTTTATCGACGACCCTTCCCGGGAATCGAAACTGGAGCATTGGGCGGCACAACTGAATATGAGTTCACGCACCCTCGCTCGGCTGTTCCAGAAAGAACTGGGCATGAGTTACGGCGAGTGGCGCAAGCGCACGCGGTTGCTGCTCAGCATGCAGCGGCTGGCCTGTGGGGCCTCCATTTTAGAGGTGGCCCTGGAGCACGGTTACCAAAGCCCGAGTGCATTTACCGCGATGTTCAAGCGCACCCTGGGTTACACGCCGAGTCACTGCCGCCTGGTCTGAATTCACAGCGGTAGCCGTGACTGGCACTTTGGCGAGGGGCGACGAAGGTCCAATGTGGGAGGTGGCTTGCCTGCGAAAGCGGTAGTGCAGCAACAGATGCACCGACTGACACACCGCCTTCGCGGGCAAGCCCGCTCCCACATTTCTGAACGAGTTTGACGCGCGATTCAGAAGCGCCGCCCCACCTTGTCCCAATCGAAACGATGGTTGTCCAGAACTCGGGAGATGCGTACCCCGTTGCGCTTTTACCCTGCGTCTCTACTTGGCCTTCTGGATTTTTTCGATGGGTTCGCCTTCTTTTTCCCCACGGCATGGCCGTCTCTCGCTGTTTGGCGTGGCGGTGGCGTTGTTGGCGGGGTGTTCATCCTGGGTCGCGCATACACCGGCACAGCCTCATCCGGAACGCATCAATGCCCTGAGTCGTCTGCCGCTAGGCGTTTCGGCCCAGGCATTACCCGAGCGTTGGTGGCAGCTGTACAACGATCCGCAACTCGATGCGCTGGTGCAACAGGCGTTGTTGCACAACCGTGATCTGGCAGCAGCCCAGGCCCATGTGCAGGCGATGCTGGCCGGGATCATGCAGGCTGATGCCGAGCGCTGGCCGTCCACCCAGGCGTCACTGGGCGCGGCTTACGGCAAGACCGCCGATGATCAAACCCTGGCCAGGGCCACCGATAGTCATGCGCCGTCGGAGTGGGCGTTCAACCCAGGCTTGGAGCTGGCCTATCAAGTGGATGTGTGGGGCCAGGTTCAGCGCACCATCGAACGAGCCCAGGTACAAGCCGCAGCGGCGCAGGATGCCGAAGACCTGCTGCGCATCACGGTCGCGGCGCAAACCACCCGCGCTTATGTGAATGCCTGCGCCTTGGGCGCGCGTGCCCAGGTTCAGCGCCACTCGCTGCAAGTGGTCGGGCGCAGCCTGGCGTTGATTGATCGCCAGCGACAGGCCGGAGTGGTGACCGACCTTGAATACAGCCGTATGCAAGCGTTGCAAGGCGAAACCCAGGCGCTGCTGCCGATGCTGGAGGCGCGTCGACAAGCCGCGCTGTACGAGCTGGCAATGCTGACCGGCGTGGCTGATCTGGACCAAGGCGAAGGCGCCGCCACCTGTGAAGAGGTGCCCCAACTCAATGCCGAGTTGCCGGTGGGCGATGGCTGGCAATTATTGGCGCGCCGCCCCGATATCCGGCAGGCCGAGAGAGCGTTGCAGGCGGCCACGCTGCAAGTGGATATCGTCCAGGCCGACCTGTACCCCAAGGTCACCTTCGGCGCTTCAGTGTCCTCCTCGGCCAATAAACCCCATGAGCTGGGCGACAGCAGCGCGCTGATGTTCGGCATCGGCCCGCTGATCACCTGGCAGTTCCCGAATTGGCAGGCCAACCGCGCGCGGGTCATGCAGGCGCGGGCGCTTGAGCAAGTGGAGGTGGCGCAGTTCGAGGCCAGCGTGCTCAAGGCGCTCAAGGAGGTGCGTCAGGCCCTGGCGTTATACGACGGCGAGCGCCAGCGCCACGCGGCCTTGAGCCAGGCGCTGGAGAGCAGCCGTCACGCCTACAGGTTGGCCCAATTCAACTATGACGCGGGGGCTATCGACTTTCTCGACGTGCTGGACAGCGAGCGTGAGCTGATCCGCTTGCAGGCCACCCGCGCCGACGCCGATGGCCGGTTGCTGCAACGCCAGATCGGCCTGTTTCGGGCGCTTGGCGGTGGTTGGCAGCCTTCAGCGCCCACCCACGCTTACACCACTTTTTCCGGTACCCAGCCATGAATATCGCTGTTGATGAAAAAACTGCTGTCCAGGACGAACAGGCACACACGCGTAACCCAAGCCGCAAACGACGTCTGCTCCTGCTGGGCGGTGCTGTGCTGTTGATCGCGGCAGTGGTGTTCGGCGTGTACTGGATGACGGTCGGCCGCTATCTGGAGCAAACCGATGATGCCTATGTGCGGGCCGACTGGATTCCCATCAGCCCGAAGGTCTCAGGCTACGTGGCCGAGGTGATGGTAGAGGATGATCAGCCGGTCAAGGCAGGGGATGTGCTGGTGCGCATCGAGGACCGTGACTACCAGGCCCGCTTGGCACAAGCCCGCGCAGAACTGGCCGAGACTCAGGCCTCGGTGGCAGCGCAAGAGGCCAACATGAAAGTCACTGACAGCCTGATCGCCCAGCAAAAAGCCGGCGTTGACCAGGCTCAGGCTCACGCCCGCAGTGTGGCCGCCGAACTGCGCCGCGCAAGCCTCGACCAGCGCCGCTACGAAGGCTTGGTGCGCGACCACGCCGCCAGCGCCCAGCGTCTGGAAACCGCCGCCGCCCGTTACAGTCAGGCCACTGCCGCGGTGGAAATTGCCAACGCGATGCAACGCCAACAGGACACCCGCTTGACCGTGGCCGTCACCCGACGCCAGTTGGCCCAAGCCTCGCTCCAGCAGCAGATAGCACGGCGCAGCCAGGCCGAGGCGCAGTTGAACCTGGCGACTCATGCCCTGGAGGACACCTTGATCCGCTCGCCCATCGACGGGGTGGTGGGGCAGCGCAAAGTGCGCACCCGTCAATACGTCGCGCCAGGTTTGCCGCTGCTGGCTGTGGTGCCCGTGCAACAGGCTTATGTGGTGGCCAACTACAAGGAAACCCAGCTGCGCGATATGCGTGCCGGCCAACCGGTGGCTATCAGCGTCGACAGCTATTCGGGGCGCAAGCTCAAAGGCCATGTGATGAGTTTCTCGCCAGGTTCCGGGGCGGTGTTCGCACTGTTGCCGTCGGACAACGCTACCGGCAACTTCACCAAAATCGTGCAGCGCTTTCCCGTGAAGATCGTCATTGATGAGCATGACGAAGGCGGGCCTATTCTGCCGGGTATGTCGGTGATCACCACGGTGGACACCCGCCCAGCTAATCAGGGCGTTGCACATGACTGAAGCGGCTGAAAAAAACGTTTCGTTTCGCGCCTGGGTGGCGGTGATCGGCGGGCTGTTCGGCTGTTTCATGGCCGGCATGAACGTACACGTGACCAGCGCCGCACTGCCGGAAATCGAGGGTTCACTGGGGGCGACGTTCGAGGAAGGCTCATGGATTTCCACCGCTTACCTGGTCGCGGAGATCGTGATGATTCCGCTGACCGCATGGCTGGTGCAGGTGTTCTCCCTGCGTCGGGTGATGCTCGTCGGCTCGTTCGTGTTTCTGGTGGCGTCGATTGCCTGCTCCTGGGCGCCCAACCTGGAAGTGATGATCATCATTCGGGTGATCCAGGGCGCTGCCGGCGCGGTGCTGATCCCGTTGTCATTCCAGTTGATCATCACCGAGCTGCCGCCCAGCAAGATCGCGATGGGCATGGCCTTGTTCGCGTTGTCCAACAGCGTCGCCCAGGCCGCCGGGCCGTCCATTGGCGGCTGGCTGACCGATGCCTATTCCTGGCGCTGGATCTTCTACCTGCAACTGGCTCCCGGCGTTCTTTTGCTGTTGGCGGTGGCATGGTCCATCGATGCCAAGCCCATGCAGTTGAGCCTGCTCAAACGCGGCGACTGGGGCGGGATCATCGCCATGATCGTCGGCCTGGGTGGCTTGCAGATCGTGCTGGAAGAAGGTGGCCGCAAGGACTGGTTCGGCTCCGATTTCATTGTGTGGATGTCGCTGATCGCCGGCGTGGCCCTGGTGTACTTCGTGCTGTCGCAGTTGTATGGCAGTCGCTCCTTCATCAACCTGCGCCTGCTCAAGAGCTACAACTTCGGCGTGGCCAGCGCAGCGATGTTCATCTTCGGCGGGGCCACTTTCGGCCTGGTGTTCCTGGTGCCCAATTACCTGTCCCAGTTGCAGGGTTACAACGCGCGGGAGATTGGCATCAGCCTGATCGCCTACGGCATGGTGCAACTGGTACTGGCGCCGTTCATGCCGCGCCTGATGAAGTGGCTCAACCCGAAACTGATGGTCGCCAGTGGTTTTTTCATCATGGCCCTGGGGTGCTACCTTGGCGCGCACCTGGACGTGAACAGCGCCGCCAGCGTGATTATTCCTTCCACCGTGGTGCGGGGCATCGGGCAGCCGCTGATCATGGTGGCGCTGTCGGTACTGGCGGTGTCTGGCCTGGCCAAAGACGAAGCCGGCTCTGCCTCGGCGTTGTTCTCCATGCTGCGTAACCTTGGCGGCGCCGTTGGCACGGCGGGCCTGACGCAGATCGTCGCCCTGCGCGAACGCTTTCATTCCGAGCGGGTAGGGGAGTCGATCACGCTGTTTTCCCCGTCCTTGCAGGAGCGCCTGCGCACCAGCATGGCTGACAGCGAGGACTTCATCTTCAATCAGTTGTTGCCCGCTCAACAGCAGGTTATCGAGGGGTTGCTCCACACCGTGCGTCGCGAGGCGTACCTGATGGCCTACAGCGATGCGTTCTATGTGTCCTGTGTTGCTTTGATCCTGTGTGGCGTGGCTGCCCTGGCATTACGGCAACCGGCAAAGAACTGAGCTCGAAACCGTCGACGCCGCGCCAATATTCCGCTATTGCCTACAGCACCACGTCGAGGTCGTCACGATTGGCAGAGGAGCGCAGTGCCACAATAGCCGCCTCGAACAATCGAGATCATCTGAACAAAGAAGGAGCTTTCTCGTGCAAGGTTTTGAACCCGATACCCTGGTGCGTAACCCGGTCGGTAACCCTGTGGTCGCCCGCGTCAGCGTGAATGGCGATGCGCGCAGCGTGTGGAGCATCGTCGGAGATTTCGCCGGTTTCGCGAAGTTTATTCCGGCGTTGTCCCATATCGAAATGACGGGCGAGGGCGTGCGTTCGGTCCGCAAGAAGCTGTTCAAGGATGGCAATGTGGTGGTTGAGCAACTCAACAGCTATGACGACCAAGCCATGACCATGACCTGGTCGCTGATTTACACCTCGCTGAACATTGGCAACCTGTGGGCGCTGATGGAAGTGGTGCCACAAGGCTCGAACCAGAGCCTGGCGACCTGGACCATCATTGCTCAGCCGTACACGGGCGGCAAGGAAGACGTACCGGCGTTCGAAGCCTTCCTGCAAGGCTTTGCCGATGACGCAATGAAGAACCTACAGGCACTCTTCAACTGATGTGTAGGAGCGAGCTTGCTCGCGAAAAACCTGAGGGCGCCGCGTACTCCAAACATGCCGGCGTCATCGTTTACGTTCTTCGCGAGCAAGCTCGCTCCTACAGTGGGGGGGCATTATCGTTAGTTGATGGCTTGATCAATCCCCGCCTGCAAGGTTTGGCTTTCACTGTGCCCGCCGGCTCGCAGCAGGCCCAGGTTGAAGGCTTGATCCTTGCGCGTGGCGTCGTCGTGTTTCTGGGTCAGTTCGTCCTTGGCGCCCAGGGCCAGGTTGACCGGTGACTTCGAAACGTTCAGCCCGACATCGGCGCGGTAGTCGCTGCCGGCCAGTGTGGTTGCGGTGACCTTGGAGCCACCCAGCTCGACCTTGCCATTGGGGGCACTGATCCGCGCGCCCGTGAGCTGCGTATCACCCTTCACCTGCACGTTGACGCCCTGGCTGCCCCGAATACCTGACGCCTGGGCGACGCTGTCCTTGGCCACCTGGCTGACATCCAGATACAGGGTTGGGGTGTAGCTGGTGTTGCCGCTCTTGTCGCCGAACAACACGCTTTCGGCGGTATTGGCCACCTTGCTGCCGGTGGTGTCTTTGCCACTCACGGTGTAGCTGTCGCTGGTTTTTGGCCAGACCTTATCCTTGAAGCCAGACAAGCGCGTGCCCAGGGCATCGGTCTTGTCTGCCAGGTAAGCCTTGGCCTTGTCCACGCGAGTACCGAAGGCGCCACGGGGTTCCGGGTTCACGTCGTAGCTGCCACTGCGGGTGAGTTTTTCGCCCAGGCGCTCCTTGGCATTGACCACGCTGTTGACCACGCTGTCCTTGGCCGAAGCCAGGTGCCCGGTGCCTTTGTCGACGACGTTCTCCAGCTTGTCGCGATGCTTGTCGAACGCGGCTTCAGCCTTGGCTTGTACCTTGTCCTTCAGTGGGCCGCTGGCTTTGGCCAGCTTATCCACCACCCCCGGCTGGTTTTTTTCGACATCCAGCCTGGCGTCGACATTTACCTGGGTGCTGTTGACCTGATCCTTGCGGCTTTCGACGACGAGGTCGCCGCCCACCGTGCCGTACACCTGATCGGCGTCGATACGCGCACCGGCCAGATGGGTATCGCCAGCACTGTTGAGGGTGACGTCACCCGCCGTGATTACGCTGTTGTGCTGGGTGTTGCCTTGCACGTGATCCACATCGACCTTGACCCGCCCATTGATGCCGCGCTGGGTCTTGGGTGTCTCGTGTTCACCGGCTTCGGCCAAGGTGGTTTTGCCGACGCTGCCCCCTGCGCCCAGGGTCACGCCCCAGTTGCCATGGGCCTGGGTCGATTGCGCAGACTCTTGCAGGATGCCGCCGTTTTGCGCATCGAGGCTAACGCTGGCTGCGCTGACCTGAGTGCCCTGCAAGTGGATGGCATCGGTTGCATCAGCGCCGCTGGCGAGGCTGACCTTGCCGCTGCTGTGCAACTGCCCGACGACGGCGCTCTGGTCGTTTTCCGCCACTTTGCCAATGTTGAAATTGGCGCTGAGGCTGCCGGTCTTGCTGCTGCTTTCGGCGCTGCTGGTCTTGCCGGCGCCAACGGTCAGGCCGCCGCCCAGGTTGCTGCCGCTGCTGACGTGGCGGTTGGTGGCGGCTTGCAGGTCCAACTTACCGCCGGCATTGAGGCTGATATCGCCGGTCTTGGCGGCGGCGCTGCCGATCTGCGTGCCTTGCAGGGTCATGTCGCCGCCGCTGCCGAGTTGGATCGGCCCGTTGCCCTGGAGCGTCGCGACGTGGGCCTGGCTGTCTTGGGTGTCCAGGCGCTGGTTATCCAATTGCACACCGGCACCGAGGTTGATGTTGGTGCCATTGGCGCCGGGCGCGGTGCCCACGGTCAGTGACGCGTTACCGCGCAATGTGCTGCTGGTGTTGCTCTGGGTGTCGTTGGCCTGGTTGAGCGCCAACTCGCCGCCGGTCTTGAGGTTGACGCCTGCCTGGCCGCCGTTGAACTGGCTGCCTTCATAACTCGCATCGCCCTGGGTCTGGATGCTCACGCCCTGGGTGCCCGCGTAGCTGCCGACCACCGCCGTGCTGCCGGCTTGGCGTATATCACGGCTGCCGCCGCTGCCGCTGCCGCGTACATTCACATCCTCTCCGGTGGTGGTGTAGACCCGCACGCCGACCTTGGCGTCCACGCCTTGCTCGCTGCTGCTGTGGGTATTGGCAGCCGCCTTGGCCACATGCTCGCCCGCATTGATGGTCAGCCCGCCATCAGTGGCGCGGTATTGCGTGCCCTCATCCTGCAACTTGCCGGCGCTATCGACCTGCACCGTGGCACCACTGAACTGGCTGACCAAGGCGGTGCTGTCCTGTTGTGTGCGGGTGCTGTGGGTATGCCCCACTTCCACATCCAGCCCGACGTTGGGCTGTTCGAATGCGTCCAGCAAACCCGGCTGGTGGAACTTGGCCTGGGCCACGCCTTCGACGGCTTTTTCGATCGGGCGGGTAATGCCTTTGTATTCCACGTTGGCGCCGACATCGGCGCTCCAGCCGTTTTGCTTGTGGGTGCTGGTCTCGGTGGACTGGGCGGCCAGGTTGTCGATCCGGCCTGCGTTGACGCGCAACTCGGTGCCGGCCTTGGCTTGTGCGCCCTCGCTGGTGAAGGTGTTGCCAGCGTTGATGGTCAGCTTGCCGGCCGCGGCTACGGTGCTGGTTTGCGCGGTGGTTTTTTCAGTGGTGTCGTGGCTGCTCTGGTGGCTGAACTGAGCGCCATTGCCTGCCCGATCAATGCCGCCGGTGTAGTAGAAACTGCCGCCGGTGGTGGTTTTGTCGATGGCTTCGCTGCGCTTGTCGTGGGCAGCCAACAGCTCGACGTTTTTGCCGCTCAGGCTCGCATCGCCTTCGGTGGCCTTGAGGTGGGATCCGGTGATGCTGACATCGCCACTGGCGTTAACCGCCACACTGGCGCCGTTGAGGCTGGACGCCTGCTGCCCGGTGGTGTCGGTCTGACGGGTTTGCTGCTGGTCTTCATAGCTCAGGCCCGCACGGTACTGGCGGCTGACACCTTCAGTTTGCTTGGCGTAGCCATCGAAGCCCCGGGTATGGGTGCTGGTGGTGTCGTGGGCAGTGTTCTGCGCCGCAACGACCTTGATATCGCCCTTGGCATCCGCTTGCAGTTCACCTGCGGCGCTCACCTGAGAGCCGCTTACGGTGATGTCCCTGGCGCTTTGCAGCTTGAGGTTGCTGTCTGAGCGCAGGTTGCTGGCAACCACGGTGCTGTCTTTGAGGTTTTTGCGGCTTTCATCCTTGGAGATGCCGAAGAACTTACTGTCGTTGCTGTAGCGGTTGTCATGGGAGGTGTCTTGTACGCCGTCGATCACCAGCGAGCCTTTGTCGCTGATGACACTGGCCTGCTTGCCGCCTCGGGCCTGGCTGCCGCTGATGCGCACATCGTCGGCCCGAACGATCAGCTTGCCGTCGGCATTCACCTTGCTGGCGGTGTTCAAGGTCTTGCCCTGGTTGCCGTCGCCGTTCTTGCCGAAGAAGCTGCCGCCGGTGAGGTCGCCTGCGTAGGTGTTGTCGCTGCTGTTTTGGGTGCGGCTGGCGCTGGCGATCTCCACCTTGCGGCCTGCCAACTGAATGTCCCCTGGGGTTTTCAGCTCGGCGCCCTGCAATTGCAGTGTCTGTTTACTGGTCAGCGCCAGCGTGTTGCCGGCCTTGAGGCTGCTGGTGATGCTGCGCTGTTCGCTGCTGGATTTGTCCCAGTTGGCTTTCCACAGGTGCTTGCGGTGGTTGCCCTGATCACGGGTCTCATGGGTTTCGGTAGCGGCGTTCACCTGAAGGTCGGCGCCGCTGTTGACGCGCAAGTTGTTGCCTGCTTCGACGTGGCTGGCTTTGATGTCGGCCTTGGCGCCGGAAGACAGCGCCGCGTCCTGTTGCGCGACGAGCGTGTTGCCGTGCTGGCGCGAATCCTTGTCGGTGGTGGTGCGGTCGTAGGTTTCGTAGGTGAACAGGAAGTTGCTGTTGTTCCACTGTTCGCGTTTTTCCTGCAGCTTGCGGCTTTCCAGGCTGCTGAGGGTGAGGTTGCGCCCGGCATCGAGTTTGACGTTGCGCCCGCTCACGTCGGTGGCGGCGAGGTTCAAGTCCTTGGCGCTGTGCAAGTCGATATCGCCCTGGCGGCTCTGTACCCCGGCGCGGGTGGCGTCGAGGCTGTTGGCATGCACCTGGCCGCTGATGTCGAGGTCGCCCGCCGAACGGATTTTCACCCCGTCAGTGCCTTGCACCTGCACGCCACCCACACGCACCCCGGCCCCTTCGGCGGTACTGATGATATTGATCCGCCCGGCCTGCATCGCCCCGAACAGGCGCGCGTCGATGCGTTGGTCCTGGGTCTTGCCGGCCGGGTCGACCTGACGTACCTCGCCGCTGGCGAAATCCACCTGGTTGCGACCGACCGTGAGGTTCAATTGGTCACGAGCACTGAGGCGACCCTCGCTGTCGATGCGTGGCGCGATCAGGTTGATGGAACCCTCGCGGTTGTGCAGGCCCTGGCCCTGAATCGTCAGTTGGCCATTGGCATCGCGGGTGCTCAAGGCTTGCAGCTTGCCATCGTTGAGCTCCGGGCGGCCCACCACCAGGTTGGCATTCGGGGTGTTGATGAAACTGCCGCCATTGACCGAAATGCCGTTGGGGTTGGCCAGCACATAATCGGCAGCCTGGCCGAAAATTTCCTGGGCGCCGTTGAGGGCCGAGGCATTGCGGCTGATCACTTCGTTGAGGATCACGCTCGCCGCCTGGCCCTGGAACTGCGGGTTGGCCGCCAGTTGCCCGGCCAGTTGGGACTGGCCGGCCTGCAAGGCGTTGTTCAACACCAGGCCCTGGCGGTCGACGTTGTAGTCCAGAAACTGGTTATGGGACAGGCCGCCGGCATTCGGCGCGACGATGTTGACGATGGGTACACCGCCCTGGTCTTGCAGCTGCGGCGTGCCGCCGGGGCCTGTGACGACGGTCACGCCGCCAGCCAGTACCAGCTGTGGCAGCAGAAACAGGCTGGCAATGGCCCAGCGCAGTTTGCCCTGGGGGGAGAGGTGAAAGCTGTGTGAAGTAGTCGGCATAAATATTCTCGCTCTGTGTTGGCTGATCCGCGACGTGCGTTGTTCGTTGCAACGCTGCTGTGGTGGTCAGGTACGGCGGTTGTCTCAGGCTAAAAACAGCGGTGGTTCATATTTGCAGGCTCAGGCGTGTCAGCCAGACCTCCGGCTCCTGGCGAAAACCTGTGGGGGTGTTGAGGTTGCGTTGGTAATCGAAGTCCAGTTGCACGTTCTTCCAGCTCAGGTTGAGCCCCGCGCTGGCGCCGCTCAGGCGTTGGCTCCGGGCGCCGTATTCGTGCTTGACCCAAGCGTTGTCCAGGCCCAGGCGCGGGGTGATCTTCACTGGCAAGTTCGTGTTCAGCGGCAGGCGCAAGGTGTTGCGCCACACCGCGCCAATGGCGCCGGAGCTGCTGTTTTCGCGGTAGCCACGCACGGCCGAGTCATCGGTGATCAGCAGCTGTTCGATGGCAGGTAGTGCATCCGGGCTGTACTGCACCGACAGCTGGCTTTGCCACTGCCACGGCTGCGCTGACCATTGGCCGTTGCGCCATTGGGTGAGGTTGGCGCGGTACTTGTGGAACTGCGCCTTGGGGCGGTTTTTCTGTACCTGGTCGGCATCCCGATCGGCGCCGAACCAGGTCAGGCCCTGGGCGTAATTGACGTCCAGGTTCCACACCGCACTGTTGAGCCAGAACAGGTTCAGGCCCGCTTCGGCTACCGTCAGCGTCGGGCTCTGAATGTCCAGGCGAGCCTTTTGCAGGTAACTGTCGACGTCTTTGTACGCCAGTTGCAGGTTGGCGCTCAGTTGATGGCCCTGGTCGCGCCACAGCACGCGGTCGCTGCGCAGGCTGAGCTGATCGGTGCGGCCACTGTTGTAAAGCGTCGTACGGCTGAGCTTGAACGGTGAACGGTATTCGGCATGGCTGGCGAACAGGCTGTAGGTCCAGTAACCGTAAGGGAGGGAGTAGAACAGGCTGTGGCTGCGGCTGTAGCGCGGCCCATGGTTGAGCGTGTCGCTGAAGCTCAGATTGAGCGAATCGTTGATTTGCAACGGGCTGTCCAGGCTCAAGCTGATGGCGTTGCGATCACGCCCGGTGCCGGCGCTGCCGAGGTTATCCACCCCAAGCCCGAGCGCCCAGCGCGAGGCACTGCTGCGCGAGCGCAGGATGATGCGCGAGGCGCCCGCTGTGCTGCCGGGGGCGATGTCCGCGGTCAGGTCCACCGAGCGCAGGCGGTTGAGCTGGTCCAGCCCCTGCTCCAGGTCGCGCAGGTTCAGCGGCTTGCCGAGCATCCCGGGGAATGCCCCGCCCAGCGACACCGGCAGGCTTTGGTCGGCCAGCTCGATGGCCTCCAGGTAGCCTTCTTCGACATGAATATCCAAGGGTTGCCCGGCGGCCGGCGCACTGATCAGGTACGGCCGGCTGGCGATATAACCCGCGTCGACGTACAGCTGGGTGATCTGCGCCAGCAGGCGGTTGATCTGTGTGACGCCCATGCAAGCGGCCACGTAGGGCTCGATGTGTTTATCCAGCTCGCTGCGGGTGAACAGCGTAACGCCGGCCAGACGCGTACCGTTCAGGGGCCAGCAACGTTCATCCTTGGCAGCCTCTTTTGGCAAGGCCGGTGTGGCCGGTTGCGTGCCGAAACTGCCGCGCTGCATTTGACGCTGGCGTTGCTCCAGTTGTAATTGCTGCAAATCGCGCTGCTGTTGCTGCTGCAAGCGCAGCGCTTCCTGGCCGGGCTGCGGGCCATCGGCGGCAGCCACCGGCAGCGCCCACAGGCAGAGCAGGGCGAGGCCCAGTTTCCGGGTACAACACAGGTGTGCGGTTGAGAGCTGATGTGGCACTCGACTTCCTTAAACGTAGAAATACACGCGATGCATCCGCCCGAGCCAAACGGTGAACTCAGCGGGGCTTGCCACACTTGAGTGAGTGGTAGACGGTTTGTTACATCGTTGTAGGATTTATCACACAAAACGTAAGAAAGGTCGTGTAATTAAGTGTCTTTGTGCACATTTTTGGTGCGAGGTGAGTCGTTCAGGCCCGATATTCCTGAGTTTCGAGAAGCCTGAGTGGGGAAGGGGAAGCTTTGATTGTTGTTCAGAAGGCGCTTAATCGTCGCGGTGCGATCGAGGCACGGCAGCTTGCTTCGTTGCCAGATTAGGCTTTTGAATCCATTGGATATTCTGTAGCCTTGCGCAGCTTTAAGCTTTACCCGTGCTTGATGAACAAAAACACTTCGTCCGGCGGCGCCCGAAGGGCTCCCGAGCCGGTGGTACACTCGACTTTCGCGCTACTGCGCCTGCAGGTCTTGCGAACATGACGCACATTTCCGAACGCCTACTGGTTCAAGCCCACCTCGACGCCAAACAGCCCAAGGTGCTCAGCGCTGCTGAGGAGGCAAGCTTGCGCACTGCCATCGCCGCCGAGCTCAAGGCTCAGGACGCGGTGCTGGTCGCCCACTTCTATTGCGATCCGGTGATTCAGGCCCTGGCCGAAGAGACCGGCGGCTGTGTTTCCGACTCCCTGGAAATGGCCCGCTTCGGCGCTGCCCACCCAGCCAAGACCGTGCTGGTGGCCGGTGTGCGATTCATGGGGGAGACCGCCAAGATCCTCACCCCGGAAAAACGCATCCTGATGCCGACCCTGGAAGCGACCTGCTCCCTGGACCTGGGTTGCCCGGTGGATGAGTTTTCCGCATTTTGTGATCAACATCCCGAGCGCACCGTGGTGGTGTATGCCAACACCTCGGCCGCGGTCAAAGCCCGTGCCGATTGGGTGGTGACCTCCAGCTGCGCATTGGAAATCGTCGAGAGCCTGATGGACAACGGCGAGACCATTATCTGGGGCCCGGACAAACACCTGGGCACCTACATCCAGCGTCAGACCGGGGCCGACATGCTGCTGTGGGACGGTGCCTGCATCGTGCACGAAGAGTTCAAATCCAAGCAGCTGGAAGACATGAAGGCGCTGTACCCGGATGCGGCAATCCTGGTGCACCCGGAGTCACCGACTTCGGTGATCGAATTGGCGGACGCGGTGGGTTCCACCAGCCAACTGATCGCTGCGGCGCAGCGCTTGCCGAACAAGACCTTCATCGTGGCGACTGATCGCGGCATCTTCTACAAGATGCAGCAGCTGTGCCCGGACAAAGTCTTCGTCGAAGCGCCCACCGCCGGTAACGGCGCAGCCTGCCGCAGCTGCGCGCACTGCCCGTGGATGGCGATGAACACGCTGGAGCGTACGCTGCAGTGTTTGCGTGAGGGTAGTAATGAGATCTTCGTCGAACCTTCGGTGATTCCGCAGGCGGTGCGACCGCTCAAGCGTATGCTCGACTTCACCCAGTCTGCACGGTTGAAACTGGCCGGCAACGCCTGAACACAAATCAAAATGTGGGAGCAGGCTTGCGTGCGATAGCCATAGGTATCTACACAACTCTGTAGCGATCAACGGTAACCACGATGCGAAGCGAGCCGCTTTTGATCTTAAGCGCCCCGTCAAACCACGCTGGCCGGAATTCGACAGGGATTTGGGGGGTAAACCGGCAGGGATGCCGGTTTAGCCGCCCCGCGCCATGGATGGCGCGTGGCGGCGGCCCCCCAAATCACTGGCGGATTACGGGCACACCGAGCCTAAGCGAGGTGCCGAGTGGTGGGGCAAGAGCCCTTTGGTTACTTTGGGCTGGGCCGGCATTCCGGCTCTTTTCCAAAGTGACCCGCTGTAAAAGCGGAACCCTAAGTGGCCGTTACCGCAGGAATGGATATGTACCCCGACAAACCGCCTTCGCAGGCAAGCCAGCTCCCACATTGGATCGCGGGGCATCAGTTATATCAGGGGCGGCTGCCAGGCCGTCGCGGGAGCAAGCTCCCTCGCCACAGGTCCAGCGTCGTACCGAAATTGTGTAGATACCTATGGCTATCGCAGGCAAGCCAGCTCCCACACTTGAGTTACTTCTTTTGCTTCGGGATCCGCACCAGTTGGGTATCCGAATAGATGTCATGCCAGCTGCGTTTTTGTTTATCGAACAACGACCAGATAAACCCCAACCCCACACACAACCATGACGCAATCGATACCACAAAACGCAACAATGCCTGCCACAGGCTGATCCGCGAGCCGTCGGCGTTTTGCACGCGCACGCCCCACACCTGCATGCCCAGGGTTTGCCCGGAATGGGTCCAGAACTTGGCGAAGAACCCGAACAGCACAAACAACAGGATCGTCGACAGCAACGGGTCACCGTCCAGCGCGCCGGACTCGGTAAGGGTGCGCATCTTCGCTTCGCCGACGAAGGCGATCCACACCAGCTTGTAGATGAACGCCGTGACGATCAGCAGGGCGGTGCACAGCAGGAAATCGTAGAACATCGCTGCCAGGCGGCGGCCCAGGCCAACGGCGGGAAATTCGCCCTGGGGGCTCAACAGGGGTTTGGACATGGCAGGGCTCTCTGGAGAAAGCACGCAGTTTACGCAATGGCGCCCATAAAAAAGCCCCTGATGTCATATCAGGGGCTTTTTGTCGCAGGAAGGATCAGCCTTCTGCTTGTACTTCGTCAGCCTGCAGGCCTTTCTGGCCTTGAACTGAAACGAAGGTGACCTTCTGGCCTTCCTTCAGGCTTTTGAAGCC
This sequence comes from Pseudomonas sp. MF7453, assembly GCF_016405455.1. Lineage (NCBI taxonomy): Bacteria > Pseudomonadati > Pseudomonadota > Gammaproteobacteria > Pseudomonadales > Pseudomonadaceae > Pseudomonas > Pseudomonas sp. MF7453. Next base: position 282,902 of record NZ_JAEKCN010000004.1, read on the forward strand.
GTTGCCCTGAATAGCGCGGAAATGCACGAACAGATCCGGGCCGCTTTCAGGAGTGATAAAACCAAAGCCTTTTTCGTCGTTGAACCACTTGACGGTACCGCTCTGACGCTCAGCCATTTTCTTCTTTCCTTTGACGCTAAAAATTAATGACAGCCTCTTTCACACGAAAGAGTACTGGGCTGGGTTGCAGGAAAGTAAGAGACGTCGAACGGGTTGTAGCAAACTACTTGAGCTACTGCCCAGGTCCAGGTTCCAAGCGACCCATGCAAACACAGTGGGCAAACTCTACGCCAACTAATATGAAAAAAACAAGCCCTACGCCAGGCCCCGGTTTTACTGGGGCGTATGACACTTTGTTGAATGCAGGGCTGCTGACTTATTCGATAGAGTAGTTCACTTGTTATAGGGGTTTTCCTATAAAAATGGCTATCGTACATGCACTGTTTTATGGCGGTTGCGTTACAGTTTAGTGCACGTTAACGCAACCGCGTTACTTATAGAAACAACCAATCAGCCGCGATAGTAACGTTGCGGTACAAATGGCATTTTACTTACACGTAGTGGCACCTTTTTCCCACGCACCAACGCAGACACTTCGGTCTCCAGTGCGGTAAAGGCCGTGTCCAGATAACCCATGGCCAGCGGGCCGCCCAGGCTCGGGCCAAAACCGCCGCTGCACACGCTGCCGATTACGGTGCCCTGGGCATCGACAATTTCAGCGCCTTCACGCACCGGGGTACGCTCCTGCGGCAGCAGGCCCACGCGTTTGCGCGCCACACCGGTTTGCTGCTGGGTGAAGATGCGGTCGGCGCCAGGGAAGCCGCCGGCTCGTGCGCCATCGGCACGCCGAGCCTTGGAAATCGCCCACAACAGGCTGGCTTCGATTGGCGTGGTGTCGGTGTTCATGTCGTGGCCGTACAGGCACAGGCCGGCTTCCAGGCGCAGCGAATCGCGGGCGCCCAGGCCGATAGCCTGTACTTCGGTTTCGGCCAGCAGGCTGCGGGCCAGGCTCTCGGCATTGGCCGCCGGTACGGAGATTTCAAAACCGTCTTCACCGGTGTAGCCGGAGCGGCTGACGTAGCACTCCACGCCCAGCAAACGCAGGGTGGCAAATTGCATGAACGTCATCTGGGTGACTTCAGGTGCCAGGCGCGCCAATACTTTCACTGCCGCCGGGCCTTGCAGGGCCAGCAGGGCGCGTTCTTCGAACAGTGGTTCGATGGTGCATTGGTCGCCGATATGTGCGCGCAGGTGCGCCAGGTCCTGGTCCTTGCAGGCGGCGTTGACCACCAGGAACAGTTCATCGTTGCCCAGGTTGGCGACCATCAGGTCGTCGAGAATGCCGCCTTGCTCGTTGGTGAACATCGCGTAGCGTTGCATACCCACCGGCAGGTCGATGATATCGACGGGCACCAGGGTTTCCAGGGCCTTGGCGGCATTCGCGCCAGTGAGGCGAATCTGGCCCATGTGGGAAACATCGAACAGCCCGGCCTGTTCACGGGTATGCAGGTGTTCTTTCATCACGCCCAATGGGTACTGCACTGGCATGTCGTAGCCGGCGAAGGGCACCATGCGTGCGCCCAGCTCCAGGTGCAGGGCATGCAATGGGGTTTTCAACAGGGTTTCGGTGGACATATTCAGCTCCTGAAAAACGTGCCGACGCGCTTGTGGGCGTCAGCACTCGATAATGTTGACCGCCAAACCGCCACGGGCGGTTTCCTTGTATTTGCTTTTCATGTCGGCGCCGGTCTGGCGCATGGTGCGGATGACCTTGTCGAGGGACACAAAATGCTGGCCGTCGCCGCGCAGGGCCATGCGCACGGCATTGATCGCCTTCACCGAGCCCATCGCATTGCGCTCGATGCAGGGCACCTGCACCAGGCCGCCAATCGGGTCGCAGGTCAGGCCGAGGTTGTGTTCCATGCCGATCTCGGCGGCGTTTTCCACTTGGGACACGCTGCCGCCCAGCACTTCGCACAAGGCCCCGGCAGCCATGGAACAGGCCACGCCCACTTCGCCCTGGCAGCCGACTTCGGCGCCCGAGATCGAAGCGTTTTCCTTATAGAGGATGCCGATGGCGGCGGCGGTGAGCAAAAAGCGCACCACACCGTCTTCGTTCGCGCCGGGGATGAAGCGCATGTAGTAGTGCAGCACGGCGGGAATGATCCCAGCCGCGCCATTGGTGGGCGCAGTGACCACGCGCCCGCCATTGGCGTTTTCTTCGTTGACTGCCAGCGCATACAGGTTGACCCAATCGAGCACCGACAGCGGGTCGCGCAGCGCCGACTCCGGGTTCTTGCACAACTGCCGATGCAAGGCCGCCGCCCGGCGCTTGACCTTCAAGCCTCCGGGCAAGATACCTTCGTTGCGACAGCCGGCATCGACGCAGTCCTGCATGACCTGCCAGATCTTCAACAACCCGCTGCGGGTTTCGGCTTCCGGGCGCCAGGCACTTTCATTGGTCAGCATCACCTGGCTGATAGACAGGCCATAGGTGGCGCAATGGCCGAGCAAGTCCTTGGCGTGTTTGAACGGGAAGGTCAGGGGTGTGGCGTCTTCGACGATACGGTCGGCGCCCGCCGCGTCTTCATCCACCACAAACCCACCACCGACCGAGTAATACTCGCGGCTGCGAATCTGAATACCGGCGGCGTCAAAGGCGCGGAAGATCATGCCGTTGGGATGGTAGGCGAGGGGTTTGCGAATCATCGCCAGGTGTTCTTTCTCGTTGAACGCAATGCTGTGTTCGCCGAGCAGGTTGAGGCGCCCGTCACTGCGCATCTGCGCCAGGCGTGCAGCCACGGTTTCGGTATTGACGGTGTCCGGGTGTTCGCCTTCCAGGCCCAGCAGTACGGCCTTGTCGCTGCCGTGGCCTTTGCCGGTGGCGCCCAGCGAGCCATAGAGTTCCACCTTGATGCCGCAGGTGGCGTTGAGCAGGTTGTCACGCTTGAGCCCCTCGACGAATCGAGCGGCGGCACGCATCGGGCCGACGGTGTGGGAGCTGGAGGGGCCGATGCCAATCTTGAACAGGTCGAACACGCTAAGGGACATGGTTGTTCTCCGGTTTCTTATTATTGGAAAACCGCTTCCCTGTAGGAGCGAGCTTGCTCGCGAAAAACTCATAGGCGCCACGTTCAATCAGGATAAAGCGGCGATCTCAGGTTCTTCGCGAGCAAGCTCGCTCCTACAAGCAGGGCATTATTACGCGTAGCTCTCGATCGACGGGCACGCGCAGACGAGGTTGCGATCGCCAAACACGTTGTCGACCCGGCCAACCGGTGGCCAGTATTTGCCTTCGATCAATGACGGCACCGGGTACACCGCTTGTTCGCGGGTGTATGGATGCGTCCACTCGCTCACCAATTCAGCCGCGGTGTGTGGTGCGTTTTTCAGCGGGTTGTCGTCCTTGTCCAACGTGCCGTTTTCCACTGCACGGATCTCTTCGCGGATGGCGATCATGGCATCGCAGAAGCGGTCCAGTTCTTCCTTGGATTCACTTTCGGTCGGCTCGATCATCAAGGTGCCGGCCACCGGGAACGACATGGTCGGCGCGTGGAAACCAAAGTCGATCAGGCGCTTGGCCACGTCGTCCACGCTGATGCCGCTGCTGTCTTTCAACGGGCGCAGGTCCAGGATGCATTCGTGGGCCACCAGGCCATTGCTGCCGGTGTACAGCACCGGGTAGTGCTCTTCCAGGCGACGGGAAATGTAGTTGGCATTCAGGATCGCCAACTGCGACGCACGCTTGAGGCCGGCGCCGCCCATCATGCTGATGTACATCCAGGTGATCGGCAAAATGCTCGCGCTGCCGAACGGCGCGGCGCACACCGCGCCCTCCTTGCGTTCCATGGCGGCGTGGCCGGGCAGGAACGGCGTGAGGTGCGACTTGACGCCAATCGGGCCAACGCCCGGGCCGCCACCGCCGTGGGGAATGCAGAAGGTCTTGTGCAGGTTCAGGTGGGACACGTCGCCGCCGAACTTGCCCGGTGCGCACAGGCCGACCATCGCGTTCATATTGGCGCCGTCGATGTACACCTGGCCGCCGTTGTCATGAATGATGCCGCAGATTTCGCGGATACCTTCCTCGAACACGCCGTGGGTGGACGGGTAGGTGATCATCAGCGCCGCGAGGTGCTCGCGGTGCTCGATGGCCTTGGCGCGCAGGTCTTCGATATCGACGTTGCCGCGCGCATCGCAAGCGGTCACCACCACACGCATACCGGCCATGTTGGCAGTGGCGGGGTTGGTGCCGTGGGCCGACGACGGGATCAGGCAGATGTCGCGACGTTCTTCGCCACGGCTCTGGTGATAGGCACGGATGGCCAAGAGGCCTGCGTACTCACCCTGGGAACCGGCGTTGGGTTGCAGGGAGATCGCGTCGTAACCGGTGGCCGCGCAGAGCATGGCTTCCAGTTCGGTGGTCAGTTGCAGGTAGCCGGCGCTTTGCGCGGCGGGGGCGAATGGGTGCAGGGCGCCGAACTCGGCCCAGGTCACCGGGATCATTTCGCTGGCGGCGTTGAGCTTCATGGTGCACGAGCCCAGCGGGATCATGGTGCGGTCCAGGGCCAGGTCCTTGTCGGCCAGCTTGCGCAGGTAGCGCATCAGCTCGGTTTCCGAGTGATAGCGGTTGAACACCGGGTGGCTGAGGATCGGCGACTGGCGCAGCAATGCGTTCGGCAGCGTGCTTTCGGTTGCAGCAAAGGCTGGCAGGGTTTTGCCGTCGGCGAAGATGGCCCACAAGGCTTGGATATCGGCCTGGGTGGTGGTTTCGTCGACCGACAGGCCAACGCGTTCGCCATCCACCACGCGCAAGTTGATGCGCTGGGCGCGGGCCTTGTCGTGCAGGGCTGCGGTGTGGGCGCCGGTGTGGATTGTCAGGGTGTCGAAGAAGTGTTGCTGTTCGACTTTCAAGCCCAGGGCCGTCAAGCCCTTGGCCAGGATCGCGGTCAGCTGGTGAATGCGCTGGGCGATCTGGGTCAGGCCCTTGGGGCCGTGGTACACGGCGTACATGCTGGCGATGTTGGCCAGCAGCACTTGGGCGGTGCAGATGTTGCTGGTGGCTTTCTCGCGGCGGATATGTTGCTCGCGAGTCTGCATGGCCAGGCGCAGGGCCGGCTTGCCGAAGCGGTCGACGGAAACACCGACCAGACGGCCTGGCATGTCGCGCTTGAACGCATCCTTGGTGGAGAAGTACGCCGCGTGCGGGCCACCAAAGCCCAGCGGCACGCCGAAGCGTTGTGCGCTGCCAATGGCGACGTCGGCGCCGAACTCACCGGGCGGAGTCAGCAGGGTCAGGGCCAGCAGGTCGGCGGCTACGGCGACCAGGGCGTTGGCAGCGTGGAAGCGCTCGGTCAGCTCGCGGTAATCGAATACATCGCCGTTGCTGGCCGGGTATTGCAGCAGGGCACCGAAGAACGCGCTGACGTCGGTCAGTTCACGCTCATCGCCGACCACCACATCGATGCCCAAGGGTTCGGCACGGGTGCGCAATACGTCGAGGGTTTGCGGGTGGCTGTGCACCGAAGCGAAGAATGCGTTGCTGCTCTTGTTCTTGCTCAGGCGCTTGCAGAAGGTCATGGCTTCGGCGGCGGCGGTGGCTTCGTCGAGCAGGGAGGCGTTGGCGATCGGCAGGCCGGTAAGGTCGCTGATCAGGGTCTGGAAATTGAGCAGCGCTTCCAGGCGGCCCTGGGAAATCTCGGGTTGATACGGCGTGTAAGCCGTGTACCAGGCCGGGTTTTCCAGCAGGTTGCGCAGGATCGGCGACGGCGTATGGCAGTTGTAGTAGCCCTGGCCGATGTAGGTTTTGAACAGTTGGTTCTGGCCGGCAATGGCCTTGATCTTGGCCAGGGCCTCGGCTTCACTCAAGCCGTCTTCCAGGCCGAGCACGCTGGTGCCCTTGATGCTTTCCGGAATTACGCTGGCGCTCAGGGCTTCGAGGGAATCAAACCCCAGGCTGGCGAGCATCTGCTGCTCATCTTGCTGGCGCGGGCCGATGTGGCGGGCGATGAATTCGTTGGCGGTGGTCAGATTAGCGGTCATGGCGCGCTCCTCAAGCTTCAGCGTTGGCTTTGATCAGGCGGTCGTACGCATCCTGATCCAACAGCTTAGCCACTGCATCGGCGTCGGCGGGTTTAAAGCGGAAGAACCAGCCTTCGCCCATTGGGTCTTCGTTGACCAGTTCCGGGCTGCCATCGAGTTTGTCGTTCACTTCCAGCACTTCACCGTCCAGCGGCATGTAGACGCCACTGGCGGCTTTGACCGATTCCACGGTGGAGGCTTCGGCGCCTTTGTCGTAAGCCTGCAACTCCGGCAGTTGCACGAAAACCACGTCACCCAGCGCGTTCTGCGCAAAAGCGGTGATACCCACGGTGACGCTGCCATCGGCTTCGGCGCGCAGCCATTCGTGATCTTCAGTGAAACGCAACTCGCTCATGGAAACTCCTCAGGGCCAGAATCGTCTGGTGGACGGGATTGGAATAATGAGGAGTTGCTTAGCAATATTGCGGCCAAGGTTATTAAGTCGTTATAGATCAACAGGTTAATAAATTTAGAGAGAAGGTTGGCTGAGTACGCTGTAGCGATTTCGCTACAGTCCGGTGCGTGAAAAAAAGCCTATGCGGATCAAAGCCTTGCATGGCGCGCAAAAAACAGGGTTGTAGCGATATCGTTACGCTGTAGCGCTTTCAGTACACTGGATGTCGTTCTCAGACCAAATCTGTAATGCGGTCTCTGTGGGAGCCAGCTCCCACAGTTGAACCGCGTTTATTCCGTCAGGGTTTGTTGGGAATGCCGTATTTGCGCAGGCGATGGGCAATCGCGGTATGGGAGGTTTGCAGACGGCTGGCGAGCTGGCGGGTTGAGGGGTAGCTGGTGTAAAGCTTTTCCAGCAGATCGCGCTCAAAGTCTTCCACTGCCTGTTCCAGGCTGTCGACTTCGCCATCGCTTTGGCGCGCCACCGACGTACCGGCGATGTCCAGGTCGCCGATGTCTACCAGGCTGCCTTCGCAGATGGCGGCGGCGCGGAAGATCACGTTTTGCAGCTGGCGCACATTGCCCGGCCAGCGGTTGCCCAGCAGCGCTGGGTAGGTGCCGGGCGCCAGGCGGCAGACCGGGCGCTGGATCTGCGCGCAGGCTTGCTGCATGAAATAGCGGGCCAGCAGCAGGATGTCCTGGCCGCGTTCGCGCAGCGGCGGCACTTCAACGTTAAGCACGTTGAGGCGGTAGAACAGGTCTTCGCGAAAGGTGCCCTCGCTGACCATTTTTTCCAGGTCGCGGTGGGTGGCGCTGAGGATGCGCACATTGACCTTCACCTCGCGGTCACCGCCCACCCGGCGAAAGCTGCCATCATTGAGAAAACGCAGCAACTTGGCTTGCAGGTACGGCGACATTTCACCGATCTCATCGAGAAACACCGTGCCCTGGTTGGCCAGTTCCATCAGCCCTGGCTTGCCACCGCGCTGGGCGCCGGTGAAGGCGCCCGGGGCGTAACCGAACAACTCGCTTTCGGCGAGGTTTTCCGGGAGTGCCGCGCAGTTCAACGCCAAAAACGGCGCACTGTGGCGCGTGCTGATGGCGTGGCAGGCGCGGGCCACCAGCTCCTTGCCGGTACCGGTTTCGCCCTGAATCAGCAGCGGTGCATCCAAGGCCGCCACCCGTTGCGCCCGCGCCTTGAGGGTGCGGATCGCCGGGGATTCACCCAGCAGCGCATCAAAACCTTCGGCATGGTCATGGTGCAGCGCCGAAAGCTGTTCGCCGATGCGATTGGGTTGGTAGAGGGTGAGCAGGGCGCCGGCGTCGGTGATCGGCGTGGCGTCCAGCAGCAGGGTCTGACCATTGACGCTGATCTCGCGCAACGGCAAGCGAAAGCCATGCTCCAGCAAGGTCTCCAGCAGCGCCGGGTCGTTGAACAGTTCGGCGATGCTTTCGCCGGCCGGTTCGCGCCCGTACAGCGCGATCAATGCCGGGTTGGCCAGCAGGATCTTGCCCGCGCTGTCCAGGGCCAGCACCGGGTCGGTCATGGCCGCCAGCAGGGCGTCGAGTTGCAAGTGGCGGCGCTGGCCCGGAAGGATGTCGACCACCTTTACCGCTTGCACGCCGTGCACGCTGAACAACGCGTCGCGCAATTCTTCAAGCACCTCGGCGCTCAGGGTGGGGGCGTCGATATAGACGTTGGGCGGCACCATCTCCACCGCATCCAGGTTGAGATTGCGCCCACCGAGCAAGGCCAGGACTTCCTGGGTGATGCCGACGCGGTCGATGAAGCTGACGTGGATACGCATGGGGCGGATCTTGATTCTGGAGTGCTGAGGGTGGCCAGTATGCCTTGGAGCCGGTGGAGATCAAAATGTGGGAGCAGGCAAGCCAGCTCCCACATTCGATTGGGGGGCAGGTTATTCCAGGTGTTCGGGTTTGACCGGGTCGCCGGATTTCATATCCAACTGCTTGCGCACATCCTCGAACATCAGATCGTAGTGCTTGTGCTGCGAGCCGACGCTGCTATGGGTTTTGGGAATGCCATGTTTTTCGACAATCTTGGTCACATTGCTGGCGAAGTTGTAGGCCTGGTCCTTGGGCAGGAAAAAGGTTTCCTTCATGGCCTTGCCCTGGATGCTGCCGTGCAGGGTGAACTGCATGCCTTTGCCTTCGCGCTCATGCGTGAAGACTTCGTAGTCCAGGCACAGGTCATAGCTGACATCGTCCTTGTTCAGCGCGTGTCGCTCGATATGCAGGTGACCGGGTTCAAAGATAGCCATAGGCGTTTCTCCTCAACTTCACAGGTAGGTGATGCCAGGTTTTGCCGTGCTGATGCGGGTGCCGGCGCTGCCCTGGACGATGGCTTCGATGTCCGAGAGTGAACCGATCACGGCGGTTTTGCCAGTCTGGCGGGCGAACTCGCAGGCGGCCTGGACCTTGGGCCCCATGGAGCCGGCGGCGAAGCCGAGTTTTTCCATATCGTCGGGGTGGGCCTGGCCGATGGCCTTTTGGGTGGGCTTGCCGAAGTCGATAAAGGCGGCGTTGACGTCGGTGGCGATCACCAGCAAATCGGCCTCCAGTTGCGTGGCCAGCAAGGAGGAGCACAAGTCTTTGTCGATCACCGCTTCAATGCCGCGCAGCTTGCCGTCTTCGCCATACATCGTCGGGATGCCGCCACCGCCGGCGCAGATCACGATGGCTTTTTTCTCCAGCAGCCATTTGATCGGGCGGATTTCAAAGATGCGTTTGGGGCGCGGGCTGGCGACTACACGGCGGTATTTGTCGCCGTCGGGCGCGATGGCCCAACCTTTTTCGGCGGCGAGTTTCTCGGCTTCGGCTTTGGCATATACCGGGCCGATAGGCTTGGTGGGGTTCTGGAAGGCCGGGTCCTTGGCGTCGACTTCGACCTGGGTGAGCAGGGTGGCGAATGGCACTTCAAAATCCAGCAGGTTGCCCAGTTCCTGTTCGATGATATAGCCGATCATGCCTTCGGTTTCGGCACCCAACACATCCAGCGGGTAGGGCGAGACGCTGGTGTAGGCCGCCGCCTGCAACGACAGCAGGCCGACCTGCGGGCCGTTGCCGTGGGCGATCACCAGTTCGTTGCCGGCGTGGATTTTGGCGATCTGTTCGGTGGCGATGCGGATATTGGCGCGTTGGTTGTCTGCGGTCATGGGTTCACCACGACGCAGGAGGGCGTTGCCGCCCAGGGCTACGACGATGCGCATACAGAATGTCCTTTCAGGGAACGCATGAACACTTCGGTCAATGTGGGAGCTGGCTTGCCTGCGATGAGGGCCTGGCAGGCGACCTGCTGTTGCCAGACCCACCGCTATCGCAGGCAAGCCAGCTCCCACACTGACGGTGTTCACACCGTGGAAATTAAATGTCTGCCAACGCCGACACCAGAATCGCCTTGATGGTATGCATGCGGTTTTCCGCCTGCTCAAAGGCGATGTTGGCCGGCGACTCGAAGACTTCCTCGGTCACTTCCACACCGTTGGCCAGGTGCGGATAGCGCGCAGCGATGTCCTTGCCGACCTTGGTTTCACTGTTGTGGAACGCTGGCAGGCAATGCATGAATTTCACCCGAGGGTTGCCCGAGGCTTTCATCATCTTGGCGTTGACCTGGTACGGCAGCAGTTGCTCGATACGCTCGTCCCACGCTTCCACCGGCTCGCCCATGGACACCCAGATATCGGTGTGGATGAAGTCCACGCCTTTGACTGCCTCTTTCGGGTCTTCGGTGATGGTGATGCGTGCACCGCTTTCCTCGGCAAATGCCTGGCACTGCTTGATGAAGTCTTCATGGGGCCACAGCGCTTTCGGCGCGCCGATGCGCACGTCCATGCCCAGCTTGGCGCCGATCATCAGCAGCGAGTTGCCCATGTTGTAGCGGGCGTCCCCGAGGTAGGCGTAGCTGATGTCATGCAGCGGCTTGTCGCTGTGTTCGCGCATGGTCAGGGTGTCGGCGATCATTTGGGTCGGGTGGAATTCGGCGGTGAGGCCGTTGAACACCGGCACACCGGCAAACTTGGCCAGCTCTTCGACGATTTCCTGCTCAAAACCACGGTACTCGATGGCATCGAACATCCGGCCCAGTACGCGGGCGGTGTCTTTCATGCTTTCTTTGTGGCCGATCTGCGACGACACCGGGTCGATGTAAGTGACGTGGGCACCCTGGTCATGGGCCGCGACTTCGAAGGCGCAGCGAGTGCGGGTCGAGGTTTTTTCGAAGATCAGTGCGATGTTCTTGCCTTGCAGGTGCGGACGCTCGGTGCCGGTGTATTTGGCGCGTTTGAGGTCGCGGGACAGGTCCAGCAGGTAATTCAGCTCGCGAGTGGTGTGGTGCATCAGCGACAGCAGGCTGCGGTTGCGCATATTGAAAGCCATGATGGAATCTCCTTAATAGTCGATAGGGTCGCGGATGATCGGGCAGGTCATGCAATGGCCGCCGCCACGGCCTCGGCCGAGCTCACCGGCGCTGATGGTGATCACTTCCACACCGGCCTTGCGCAGCAGGGTATTGGTATAGGTGTTGCGGTCGTAGCCGATCACCACGCCGGGTTCCACAGCCACCACGTTGTTGCCGTCATCCCATTGCTCGCGTTCGGCAGCGAAGCTGTTGCCGCCGGTCTCGACGACACGTAGCGCCTTGAGATTGAGCGCTGCGGCGACGGTTTCCAGGAAGTTGGTTTTCTCCCGTTGGATGTCGATGCCGTGTGGCTTGCTTTCGTCAGGGCGCAGGGTGAACGGCACGATCTGGTTGACCACTTCGGGGAAGACGGTGACCAGGTCGCGGTCGCAGAAGCTGAACACGGTATCCAGGTGCATTGCGGCGCGGGATTTGGGCAGGCCGGCCACAATGACTTTTTCCACGGCCTTGTTCTTGAACAGGTTGCGCGCCAGTTGGCCGATGGCCTGGTGGGACGAGCGCTCACCCATGCCGATCAACACCACGCCATTGCCAATCGGCATCACGTCGCCGCCTTCCAGCGTCGCGGCGCCGTGTTCCTGGTCGGGATCGCCGTACCAGATCTGGAAGTCCGCGTTGGTGAACTCCGGGTGGAATTTATAAATGGCGCTGGTCAGCAGGGTTTCCTGGCGTCGCGCCGGCCAGTACATCGGGTTGAGCGTCACGCCGCCGTAGATCCAGCAGGTGGTGTCGCGGGTGAATTGGGTGTTGGGCAGCGGCGGCAGAATGAAGCTGGCGTGGCCGAGGAAGTCGCGGAACATTTCGATGGTCTTGCCACCAAAGCTGCTCGGCAGGTCATCGGCCGATACGCCACCGATCAAAAACTCGCTGATCTTGCGCGGCTCCAGGCTGCGCAGCCACGAACCGACTTCATCGACCAGGCCCAGGCCCACGGTGTTGGCGGTGATCTTGCGTTGCAGAATCCAGTCCAACGCTTCAGGGATGGCGACGATGTCGGTGAGCAGGTTGTGCATTTCCAGCACATCAATATCCCGCTCGCGCATCTTGGTCACGAAGTCGAAATGGTCGCGCTTGGCCTGGGCCACCCACAGCACGTCATCGAACAGCAGCTCGTCGCAGTTGTTGGGGGTCAGCCGCTGGTGGGCCAAACCTGGGGAGCACACCATGACTTTGCGCAGTTTGCCGGCTTCGGAATGTACGCCGTACTTAACTTTTTCCGTGGTCATTACAGATCCTCCAGTGAACACACAATTACAGAGTCAGGAAGCCGTCGTAGAGCCCATAGGCCGCCACCAGGGCGCCAATGACCACTGCGGCGAAAATCAGCTTCTCGACGTTGGTGAAAATCGGTTTACCCAGTTCACGCTTGGCCTTGGCGAACAGGATCGCGCCGGGGGCGTAGAGCAGGGCGGAGAGCAGCAGGTACTTGGTGCCGCCGGCGTAGAGCAGCCAGATCGCGTAGAGCAGGGCGATGGCGCCGATGAACAGGTCTTTCTTGCGCTCCTTGAGGGCGTTCTCGTAGGTCTCGCCGCGCACCGCCAGCAGCAGGGCGTAGGCCGCCGACCACAGGTAAGGCACCAGGATCATTGAGGTGGCGAGGTAGATCAGCGACAGGTAGGTGCTGGCGGAAAACAGCGTGATCACCAGGAATATCTGCACCATTGCGTTGGTCAGCCACAGCGCGTTGACCGGCACATGGTTGGCGTTTTCCTTGCGCAGGAACTCCGGCATGGTGTGGTCCTTGGCGGCGGCGAACATGATCTCCGCACACAGCAGCACCCACGACAGCAGCGCGCCGAGCAACGAGATAATCAAGCCGACGCTGATCAGCACCGCCCCCCAGTGACCCACCACATGCTCCAGCACGGCGGCCATCGACGGGTTCTGCAACTTGGCCAGTTCCGGTTGGGTCATGATCCCCAGGGACAGCACGTTCACCAGCATCAGGAACAGCAGCACGGTGATAAAGCCGATCACGGTGGCTTTGCCCACGTCGCTGCGTTTTTCGGCACGGGACGAGAAGATGCTCGCGCCTTCGATGCCGATAAACACCCACACGGTGACCAGCATCATGTTGCGCACCTGGTTCATCACGCTGCCCAGGTCGGGGTTTTTCACGCCCCAGATGTCAGCGGTGAAGATGTCCAGCTTGAACGCGAACAGTGCGATGAGCACGAACAGCAACAGCGGCACCACCTTGGCGACAGTGGTTACCAGGTTGATGAACGCGGCTTCCTTGATCCCGCGCAGCACCAGAAAATGCACGGCCCACAACAGCACTGACGCCGCGATCACCGCCGTCGGCGTGTTGCCCTCGCCAAACACCGGGAAGAAGTAGCCCAAGGTGCTGAACAGCAACACGAAGTAGCCGACGTTGCCCAGCCAGGCGCTGATCCAGTAACCCCAGGCAGATGAAAAACCCATGTAGTCGCCGAAACCGGCCTTGGCGTAGGCGTATACCCCGCCGTCGAGGTCGGGCTTGCGGTTGGCGAGGGTCTGGAACACGAAGGCGAGGGTCAACATGCCGATGGCGGTAATCACCCAGCCAATCAACACCGCACCGACATCGGCGCTGGCGGCCATGTTTTGCGGCAATGAAAAGATGCCGCCGCCAATCATCGAACCGACGACAAGTGCGACCAGGGCGCCTAATCGAAGTTTTCCGGGAGTTTCAGACATTGCATGACTCCAATGCAGGAGAAGAGAGACCACAGAATAATTCCGTGCGCTAATCAAACAGCTGACTCAGATCACTTCATTGGCACATTCCATTGTGAATTAACGACTTAGGGTGAGGTTTTACGGGCGAACACGTCCCGCAAAGGCGCTTGCTAGAGCGCTCTTTGCTTTGTGGTTAATCATTTGGTCGAGGGCATGGGTGTTGACGCTAGTTCTTATTTGCGGATGTGCAAATTTTTTGTACGTTGTTTGACGATCACTTCATAATTGACGTATTTAAATTCTAAATAAGCCTAAACTTCGTGTCTTTACATATCCTTATGTTATGACAACGTCATTAATCTGAATTACTTGTGTGCGCAGTTGTCGCCCGACCGTTTATTTCGAGGAACCTGCATGACCCAACCCGCCCAGAAACTTCGGCTCAGTGCCCTGATCGCCCTGGTGGTGGGCTCGATGATTGGCGGCGGCATCTTTTCATTGCCGCAGAACATGGCTGCCCGTGCCGAAGTGGGGGCCATATTGATCGGCTGGGCGATCACCGCCATCGGCATGTTGACCCTGGCCTTTGTGTTCCAGACGTTGGCGAACCGTAAGCCCGAGCTGGATTCCGGGGTGTATGCCTACGCCAAGGCGGGTTTCGGCGACTACATGGGTTTTTCGTCCGCTTGGGGTTACTGGATCAGTGCGTGGATGGGCAACGTCGGTTATTTCGTCTTGCTGTTCAGCACCCTCGGCTACTTTTTTCCGGCGTTCGGCCAGGGCAATACACCGCTCGCCATCGGCTGCGCGTCGCTGTTGCTGTGGGCCGTGCATTTTCTGGTGATGCGCGGGATCAAAGAGGCAGCGTTTATCAACCAAGTGACGACGGTGGCGAAGATCGTGCCGTTGCTGATGTTTATCGTGATCGCCGCCGTTGCGTTCAAGGCGGATATTTTCACTCGCGATATCTGGGGCCTGGGTAACCCACAGATGGGCAGCGTGGTCGAGCAGGTGCGCCACATGATGCTGGTCACGGTGTTTGTGTTTATCGGGATCGAAGGCGCCAGTGTGTATTCGGCGCGGGCGCAGAAACGCTCGGACGTGGGGCGCGCCACGGTAATTGGTTTCGTGGGCGTGCTGGCCTTGCTGGTGCTGGTGAATGTGCTGTCCCTGGGCATCATGAGCCAGCCGGAGCTGGCGCAATTGCAGAACCCGTCCCTGGCCGGTGTGTTGGAGCATATCGTCGGGCCTTGGGGCGCGGTATTGATCAGTATCGGCCTGGCGGTTTCGCTGCTCGGCGCGTTGCTGTCCTGGGCGCTGCTGTGCGCGGAAATCCTCTATGCCACGGCCCATGACAAGACCATGCCGGCGTTCCTGAAGAAGGAAAACGCCAATCAGGTGCCGGTCAATGCCTTATGGCTGACCAACGTGATGATCCAGGCATTTTTGGTGATCACGCTGTTTTCAGCCAGCACCTACACCACCCTGATCTACCTGGCGTCCTCGATGATCCTGGTGCCTTATCTGTGGTCGGCGGCCTATGCGGTGCTGTTGAGCGCGCGCGGCGAAACCTATGCAGGCTGGCAGCGCCGGCGCATGAAAGATCTGCTGGTGGGGCTGGTTGCCCTCGGTTATGCGATCTGGCTGCTGTATGCGGGGGGCTTGAAGTACTTGCTGCTGTCGGCGTTGCTGTACGCCCCGGGTGTGATCCTGTTTGCCCTGGCCAAGCGCGAGCAGGGCCAACCCTTGTTTACCACCGTGGAAAAAGGCATTTTCAGCGGCGTGATCGCGGGCGCCGGGTTAGCCGCGTATGGGCTGTATAGCGGGGTATTGTCACTGTGAGATTGGCGTATCAACCGCCCTACGACTGGGCGGCGATGCTGGGCTTCCTATCGGCGCGGGCGATTACCGGGTTGGAAACCGTGGTCGCCGGCGTGTATCGGCGCAGTATCAGTGTGGCGGGCCGACATGGCTGGGTCAGCGTCGAACCGGGCGCGGGGGATTGGCTGGAGGTGACGGTCGACTTTCCCGAGCCTGCCGCTATGCCTGAGATCGAGCGGCGCTTGCGCAGGATGTTTGATCTGGACGCCGTGCCTGAGGTGATCAACGCGCAATTGGCGCAGGACCCCCTGATGGCGCAACTGGTTGCGGCCCGCCCTGGCCTGCGTTTGCCAGGCACCTGGGACGGGTTGGAACTGGCGATTCGTGCGGTGCTGGGCCAGCAGATCACCGTGGTGGCGGCGATTCGCCTGGCGGGCAAGCTGGTGGCGCAGTATGGCCAGACGCTTCCAAGCCCGCACGCCGGTATCACCCACCTGTTCCCGGCACCTGAAGTGTTGGCTGCGGCGGACCTGGCTACCCTGGGCATGCCCAAGGCGCGGGGCCGTACTTTGTCTGGTGTGGCTCAGGCGCTGTTGGATGATCCTCAGCTTTTCGAACCCAAGGCCAGCCTCCAGGACGGCGTTGCACGGTTGGTGGCATTGCCGGGGATTGGAGAGTGGACCGCGCAGTACATCGCCATGCGCCAGTTGCGCGAGGCGGATGCGTTCGCGCCGGGGGATATCGGGCTGATCAATGCTTTGGCAGCCTTGGAAGGTGGGCCGGTGTCGGCGCGGCAGTTACTGGCGCGGGCCGAGGCGTGGCGGCCGTTGAGGGCGTATGCGGCGCAGCATTTGTGGACGTCGTTAAACCGCGGGGATTGATAGCGACGGTGATGGCCCCATCGCGGGCAAGCCCGGCTCCCACAGTGGACCGTGTTGTTTGATCCTGTGGGAGCTGGCTTGCCTGCGATAGCGGTGCCCAGGTCACCACTGAGGTCGGTGTGACCCTAACTCCACCGCCGGCAAATCCCACTGCAACGGCGTGCCACTGATGCTCAGTGGCGCCAGTAGCCGATGGGCCTGGCCCCAGGCTGTCTGCTCCACGACCAGGCCTTGGTCATTGATGTCTTCCTCACGCAATGCCGCTTGCTGTGGCACTTGCCCGGCTTCCACCAGCAACTTCGCCGTGTGTGCCAACGACAAACGCGCCGACCCGCCGCGTCCGGAGTTCAGGCGCTCGGCCAACGCCCGGATCGCACTGGCGGCCATCAAGTAGCCGGTGGCGTGATCCAGCGCCTGCACCGGCAGCGGCAGCGGTTTATCCGTCTGTTTCCAGGCCATGCCGGCCTCGGCAATCCCGCTGCTCATCTGCACCAGGCTGTCAAAGCCACGACGATTACGCCATGGGCCGCTCCAGCCGTAGGCGTTGAGGCTGACGTCGATCAGGCCGGGGGCGATGTGCTGCCGTTCGCCAAGGGTATAACCCAGTTGTTCCAGGGCATCGGCGCGGTAGCCGTGGAACAGGATGTCGGCGTCCTTGAGCAACGCTTCGAATACCTGTCGGCCTTCGCGGCTCTTTAAATCAAGGCGGGCGCAGCGTTTGCCCAGGGTCATTTCCGGGATCACGCCGGGTTCGTTCCAGGTGGGCGAGTCAATACGCAGTACGTCGGCACCCAAGCCGGCGAGGAAACGACTGGCCACAGGGCCGGCCAGCACCCGGGTCAAATCCAGCACTTTGATGCCGGCCAGTGGGCGAGCGGCTGAGCCGAGCCAGGGTTTGTCGGTGCCGGGTTCGAAGACCTGACGCTGGATCAACGCCTCGGCGTTTACCGCCAAGCCTTGGGGATGCTGCTGCCAGGCTTGCCAGCTACGCGTTTGCGCTGCACAACCGCCCGCATCGACCACCGCCTGTTCCAGTTCGGCAGCTTTCCAGGTCGCGACTCTACTCGCCATTGCTGCGCGATCAGCGGCAGGCCCCAATACCCGCTCGGCTGCTGCGCGGTGATGGGGGGCGTTGGTATGCAAGCGAATCCAGCCATCGGCACTGGCGTAGTCACCGGCCACCGGGTCCCACAGCGGCGGCACTTGCCAACCCACCGGGCGAATCGACGAAGCGAACCAAAAGGAGGCCAGACGCCGATCCACGCTGACACTGGGCAGGCGCCCGGTCTGTTGCTGGATCAACTGGGCCACAGCCTGGCCGGCGGCGCCGATGCTGGCGACGGCCAGGTCGGTTACGGCGAAGGCCGAGGGCAGGGCGCCGACGCTGGTTTGGGACAGCGCGGTAGGGGGTAAATCGAGTGCGGCTTGGATGGGAGTCAGCAGGTCAGTCATCAAAGGCCCTCCGTAAGAGAAGGGCCACTATAGAAGATCATCCCACCGGTGTGGCAACCCCAGGGATCAAGGGCAATTCGATGCTGGCGATAAAGCCGCCATCGGGATGGTTGGCCAGGATCAGGGTGCCGCCATGGCGCTCGGCGGCGCGACGGGCAATGGCCAGGCCCAGGCCATGGCCTTGTGCGGTCTGGCCCGGGGCCCGGTAGAACGGTTCGCCCAGTTGGCCCAGGTGCTCGGGTTCAACGCCGGGGCCGTGGTCACGTACGCTGATCAGAATGCGCCCGTTTTGATGCTGGGCCTGCAATTGAATCGGTTGGCCGGTGGGGTTAAAGCGTTGGGCATTGCGCAGCAGGTTATCCACGGCGCGCTCGATCATGGTTGGCCAGCCCTTGAGGCGCAGGTCGGCGTCGGTGGTGAGGTGCACCACTTGCTCCGGCGCGCCGAGTTGGGCGTCCTTTTGCAGAGCCTTGAGCAACGGGTTGAGGTCGATATCTTCGGCGCTGGCATTGTCGGCGTCGACTCGCGCCAGTACGAGGATTTCGCTGATCAAGGCTTCCAGGCGATCGCATTCGCGGGTCAGGCGCGGCCAGAGTTTTTCCCGCTCTTCGGGGCTGGCGCGCTCGGCCAGGGCCAGGGCGATGCGCAAGCGCGCCAGCGGCGAGCGCAGTTCATGGGACACGTCACGCAGCAATTGGCGCTGGCTCCCGATCAGGCTTTGCAGGCGCGCGCCCATGCGGTTGAAGTCGTTAGCCAAGACACCGAATTCGTCGCGCCGGTTGGCCAGTTGCGCCAGGCTGTTTTGTTGATAGGTGGTTTGCCCCAGGTCATGCACCGCGCCGCGCAAACGACTGAGCGGGCGAGTAATGGACAAGGTCACCAGCAGGCTGAACAGGGTCAGCACCACCAGGGTAATCGCCAGGGCACTGAGCGGCCACAGCAGGCTGCTGCGGTGCCAGGCTTCCAGCTCCGGGTGGGGAATGCGGTAGATCAACAGGTAAGTGTCGCCGGTTTTGTCGCTGGTGTACTCGGCGGTCAGGCGTCGCCACGGCAGGTGGCCGTCCTGGCTGTCGTTCTGCCGGGCTTCAAAGGCCGCGGCGCGGCGCGGGAAGGTGCCGCGTACCACTGGGTCGCCGCTTTCGTTAAGCACTTGCACGTCGATGTGGTATTGGCGTTTGCGCTGCTGCAACAAGTCCTGGGCAGCGTCTTCACCCTGGGTTTCGTAGAGCTGCGTCCACTCTTGGGCCAGGTTGTTGAGGCCAGGGTGGCGGCTCAGAATCCAGGCGTCCTGGTTGAGCATATGCCCAAGCAAAATCGACAACCCGCCAACCAGGGCGATGGCCAGCCAGAAACTCGCCAGGATACGCCAGAACAATGAACGCACAGGAAACCCCCAAACAGGAAAAGCCCAGTGGTGCGAACCACTGGGCCGTAGGCATTACGCTCGTATTATTGCGCTTTTTGCGCTTGCTGGGCTTTCCATTCCTGGAATTGCTTCCACTCGGCGCGGCGCTCGGCCTGCTTTTTGACGATCTCGTCGTATTGCTTCTGCTGGTCGGGCTTGAGCACGGCACGGATACCCGCCTGGGTTTTCTGCTTGCCGGCGGCGATCTCGTCCTGCATGGCTTTCTGGTCAGCGGCCGGCAGTTTGTCCAGGTACTTTTGGGTCAGGTCTTTGCGAGCGTGCCATTGCTCACCCATCAGCTTGCGGATCTGCTCACGCTGTTCCTTGCTCAAGTCCAACTGGCTGAACGGGCCACCTTTACCACGCGGACCGTGTTCACCGTGGCCTGGGCCACCCATCATGTGGCCTTCGTGGCCGCCCATCGGGCCCGGGCCTTCGGGCATGGCCATGGCGACGGTAGGCAGTGCAGCGGCGAGCATCAAAGCGATAAGGGTCTTGCGCATGGTGATTCTCCTGTCTCTATTCCGGTGAGTCCGGATGTGAGTAGGTTACGCAGCGCAAGGTCAGCGGCGGTCAGGGGAGAGTAAAGCTTCGGTAAAGACGGTTTTGACAGGAACTGACAAAACCCTTGAAGGTGATGAAATCAATGGTGGGAGCTGGCAAGCCAGCTCCCACATTTAGAGGCTGTAGTAGTAGCCACGACTACGCAGCGCCACGATGCGTGGCCGCCCATCCGGGTGTGGGCCGATCTTCTTGCGCAGGTTGCTGACGTGCATGTCCAGGCTGCGGTCATATAGGGTCAGCTTGCGGCCCAGGGCGATCTGCGCCAGTTCCTGTTTATCCAGGGGCTCGCCGGGCTGACGCAGCAAGGCTTCAAGCAGGCGGCTTTCGGAAACGGTCAGGGTGAATTCCTGCTCATCAATGCTGACCACCCCGCGCACCGGGCTGAAGCACAGGTCGCCCAGCTCAAGCTGAGTCGACACGGCGGTAGGATGGCTGCGGCGCAATACGGCACGCAGGCGGGCGGTCAGCTCGCGTGGGTCGCAAGGCTTGGCGAGGTAGTCGTCGGCGCCCAGTTCCAGGCCGAGGATGCGATCCAGAGGCTCGCCCCGCGCCGAGAGCATCAGCACCGGCAACTCCGGGTGGTCGTTGCGCAGTTGTTTGAGCAACTCCAGGCCGCTGCCGTCGGGCAGCATCACATCGAGCACCACCGCCGCCGGGGCGGCTTCGGTCAAGGCTTTGCGGGCGCTCAGGCCGTCGTGGCAGGCGCGCACCTGGAAGCCTTCCTGGCTCAACCAGCTGGTCAGCAGCTCACAGAGCTCCTGGTCATCATCTATCAGTAACAGCTCGCTCATGACTCACTCGATTTAGCCATTGTCGACGGCGACGACCCCACCGGTGACGCCGTGAGCCATTAGGAGTGCGCCGAAACGATTAGGTTCGACGCAGCCGGGTTCAAGGCAGGACTTGCTTGAACGGCTTGATCACCACATCAGCGTAGACGCCTGCCGCGACGTAAGGGTCAGCCTTGGCCCAGGCCTCGGCGTCGGCCAGGGAGGCGAACTCGGCGACAATCAGGCTGCCGGTGAAGCCGGCGTCGCCCGGGTCATTGCTGTCGACCGCCGGGTGCGGGCCGGCCAGTACGATGCGGCCTTCGGCCTGCAGCTGTTTAAGGCGCTCGACGTGGGCCGGGCGTACGCTCAAGCGTTTTTCCAGCGAGTTGGCAATATCGGTGGCAATGATGGCGTAGAGCATGTCAGTCCTCGGTTTTCGGCGTGGTAGACGCGGTGTCATGCAGGTGGCGCGACAGGTAGATGCCCTGGCCGATCAGGAACAATACGGTCATGCCCAGGCTGCCGAACACCTTGAAGTCGACCCAGTAGTCCTGGAAGGTGAAGGCCACGAACAGGTTGGCGGCACCGCAGAACAGGAAAAACACGATCCAGGCCACGTTCAGGCGCACCCACACCGGCTCCGGCAAGGTCAGCGCATGGCCCATGATCCGCTTGATCAGCAGGCGGTCACCAATGAAGTGGCTGCCGATAAAGACCAGGGCGAACAGCCAGTTGACCACCGGCGCTTTCCATTTAAGGAAGGTTTCGCTGTGGAAGGCCAGAGTCAGGCCGCCGAAGACCAGGCAGGCGATGAGGGTCAGCCATTGGCTTTTTTCCAGCTTGCGCTGGGAGATGAAGATGGCGCCGTAGACCACGATGGAGCTGATGATCAGTACGGCGGTGGCACTGTAGATGCCCCCGAACGACAGCTCGTGACCGGCGATTTCGATGACCCTGGGGTCGAGTTTGGTAACGATGAAAAACAGCAACAGCGGGATGAAGTCGATGAATTGTTTCACAGTAAGAGCCAGAAGCTGGATGTGGCGGCATAATAACAAACATCCTTGGTTGCGATAGCGCCAGCTGACTTGAGGTTACATACCCACGTGAATGTTGATTTGCACTGCCACAGCACGGCCTCCGACGGCGCCCTGGCGCCCGCGGTACTGGTTGCGCGTGCGTTTGAAAAAGGCGTGCAAGTGCTGGCGTTGACCGACCACGACACCCTTGAGGGCCTCGATGAAGCCCGCCAAGCGGCGCATTCTTTGGGCATGCAACTGGTCAACGGCGTGGAATTGTCCTGCACTTGGGGCGGCGCCACCATTCATGTACTGGGCTACGGTTTCGATCAAAATGCCCCGCCGTTAGTGGCGGCCATTGCCCAATTGCACGATGGCCGCTGGCTGCGGTCCGAAGAAATAAGCCGCAAGCTGAGCCTTAAAGGTATGCCTGGCGCCCTCGACGGCGCCCGCGCCATCCAGCAGGAGCTGGGCGACAGCGGCAACGCACCGGCCCGTCCTCATTTTGCCGACTGGATGGTGCGCGAAGGCTATGTCAAGGATCGCGCCGAGGCCTTTCGCAAATGGCTGGGGGCCGGCAAGTTGGGCGATGTGAAGCTGCATTGGCCGACCCTGGAAGACACCGTCCAGACCCTGCGGGCTTCCGGGGCGTGGGTCAGCCTGGCGCATCCCTGGCATTACGATTTCACCCGCAGCAAGCGCCGCAAGCTGATCAGCGACTATATTGGTGCGGGTGGCCACGCGATCGAGGTGGTCAACGGGCATCAACCGGCGGAACAGGTCGGCAGCCTGGCGATCCTTGCCCGCGAATTTGGTCTGCTGGTCAGTGCCGGCAGTGACTTTCATGGCCCAGGCGGCTGGTCCGAGATTGGCGAGTATCGCCAGGTCCCGGAAGATCTGCCGCTGTTGTGGGGGCGATTCAAGCATGACCCCATTATTGCCACCGTCTGAACAGGTAGAGCACGTGAGTCAATTCTTCCAGATTCATCCGGAAAACCCTCAGGCGCGCCTGATCAAACAGGCCGTGGAGATCATCCGTGCCGGCGGCGTGGTGATCTATCCGACTGATTCGTCCTACGCTATCGGTTGCCAGATCGGCGACAAGGGCGCGGTCGAACGTGTAAGGCGCCTGCGCCAGCTGGACGACAAGCACAACTTCGCGCTGATTTGCAGCGACTTGTCCCAGCTCGGGCTGTTCGCCAAGGTCGACACCGGCACGTTCCGCCTGCTCAAGGCCCATACGCCGGGGCCTTATACCTTCATTCTCAATGCCACCCGCGAAGTACCGCGCCTGTTACTGCACCCGAAAAAGCGCACCATCGGTCTGCGCGTGCCGGAACACCCGATCGCCCTGGCGCTGTTGGCCGAGCTGGGTGAGCCGCTGATGAGCGTGTCGTTGATCCTGCCCGGTGAAACCGAACCCTTGTACGACCCTTACGAAATGCGCCGTTTGCTGGAAAAACACGTCGACCTGATCATCGACGGCGGCTACGGCGGCAACAAAGCCTCGACGGTGATCAACCTGGCCGACGGCGAGCCAGAGGTGGTACGTGTGGGCTGTGGCGATCCGGCGCCATTTATGGTCGAGGCCTGAATGTCGGCCGTGGAAACCGCTGATCCCCAGGCCGGCGCCCAGCAGGAACTGCCGTTTGCCATGGTGTATGGCCAGGCGGTCATGGAAATGCCCCTGGACCTGTACATCCCGCCGGACGCTCTGGAGGTGTTCCTTGAAGCCTTTGAAGGCCCGCTGGACTTGCTGCTGTACCTGATCCGCAAGCAGAACATCAACATCCTCGACATCCCGGTGGCGGAAATCACCCGTCAATACATGGGCTATGTCGAGCTGATGCAGTCGGTGCGCCTGGAGTTGGCCGCCGAGTACCTGGTGATGGCCGCCATGCTCGCCGAGATCAAGTCGCGCATGTTGTTGCCGCGTTCGGAGACGGTCGAAGCCGAGGAGGATGACCCACGCGCCGAGCTGATCCGCCGCCTGCAGGAGTATGAACGCTTCAAGGCTGCCGCCGAAGGCATCGACGGCTTGAGTCGCGTAGGCCGTGATGTAGTGGTGCCCAAGCTCGACGCCCCCGAGGCGCGCGCGCGCAAGTTGCTGCCGGACGTGAGCCTGGAAGAGTTGCTGATGTCCATGGCCGAGGTGCTGCGCCGTGGCGATATGTTTGAGAGCCACCAGGTCAGCCGTGAAGCGCTGTCCACCCGCGAGCGCATGAGCGATGTGCTGGAGCGCCTCAAGGGCGGTGGGTTTGTGCCGTTTGTCGAGCTGTTCACTGCCGAGGAAGGGCGACTGGGAGTGGTGGTGACCTTTATGGCGATCCTTGAGCTGGTCAAGGAATCCTTGGTCGAGCTGGTACAGAATGAGCCTTTTGCGGCTATCCACGTGCGGGCGCGAGCCGAATAACGAGCTGAATCGATGAATCTGACTGAACCCCGCGAACTGGCACCCTTGCTGGAGGCCTTTCTCCTGGCCTCGGGTAAACCGCAATCTTTGGAGCGCCTGTTCGAACTCTTTGAAGAAGCCGAACGCCCGGAGCCGCCGGTGTTCAAGAAGGCGCTGGAGATCCTGCGCAAGTCCTGCGACGGCCGTGCCTTTGAGTTGCGCGAAGTGGCGTCGGGTTATCGCCTGCAGATCCGTGAAAAGTTTTCGCCCTGGGTGGGCCGCTTGTGGGAAGAGCGCCCGCAGCGTTATTCGCGGGCAATGCTGGAGACCATGGCACTGATCGCCTATCGCCAGCCCATCACTCGGGGCGAAATCGAGGACGTACGTGGCGTGGCGGTCAACAGCCATATCGTCAAGACCCTGCTGGAGCGCGAGTGGATTCGCATCGTTGGTTACCGTGACGTGCCCGGCAAACCGGCAATGTTCGCCACCACCAAGGTGTTCCTCGATCATTTCAACCTGAAGAACCTCGACGACCTGCCGCCGCTGGCCGAACTGCGCGAAATGGAGGCCGAGCCGGTGCTCGATTTCGACGACGCGCCGGTGCCGCAGAGTCTGCAGGAACTGGCCGATGCCAGCGCTGAGCCGGAGGAGCCCAAGGACGAAACCAGCTTCCATACGCTGTTGTTGGAACTGGACGACATGGAGCAGGGCATCAAAACCGACTTTGACGACTTGCTGCGTGATGGCGCGGCTGAGCCGCAAACCCAGGTGAACGTTGAATCCGAGCCTGAGGTCGAAGCCGAAGACGATGTGCTTGGCGTGGCCCAGGCCCGGGAAAAGCTCCTGGCCGCCGTCGCCGCCCTCGAACAGCCGCCGCTGAGCGACGAAGAAGACGAAGCCCGGGCGCTGGCCGAAGCCATCGAAAACGAACGCCGCCTACTCGAAGACTGACCGAACCCATGTGGGAGCTGGCTTGCCTGCGATGCAGACGCCTCGGTCTCTCAGATGCAAGGAGGTGATGCCATCGCAGGCAAGCCAGCTCCCACAGAGGATCGACCATGAGTGCCGTGAAAGACCCGTGCATCAGCATTTGCAAGTTCAGCGACGACATCTGCGTCGGCTGCGGCCGCAGCAAGCGCGAGATCCGCGCCTGGAAGAAACTCGACAAAACCGACAAGCGCACGGTTCTGGCCGAAGCCCAGCTTCGATTACTGGCCCTGGGCGCCACCGGTCGGCGGAAAAGCAAATGACTTGGGCGTTATCGACTAGTCTGTGATGCGCAACACGCGCCATGCGCGTATGATTCGCGACCCCTTGCCGACCTATTCGGCCAAGGCCCCGCTTTCAATACCCCTCAGGCCACGCCTGAATCGACCCACCGGGAGGTGCTTACGATGAATGACCAAGACCAGAAAGACCAGGAAATCGGCCCAGCAGGCGAAAAGCTGCAAAAAGTGCTGGCGCGTATCGGCGTGGGCTCGCGCCGCGACGTGGAAGCCTGGATCACCCAGAAGCGCATCAAGGTCAACGGCGTCGAGGCTACCCTCGGCCAGCGCGTCGACCTGCACGATGCAATCACCATTGATGGCAAGGTCATCAAGCGTGAAGAGGCCGCCGAATCGGTGCGCCGCGTGATCATGTACAACAAGCCCGATGGCGAGATCTGCACCCGTGACGACCCGGAAGGCCGTCCGACCGTGTTCGACAAGATGCCCAAGCCCAAAGAAGGCCGCTGGATCAACATCGGCCGTCTGGACATCAACACCACCGGCTTGCTGATGTTCACCACCGACGGCGAACTGGCCAACCGCCTGATGCACCCGTCCTACGAGATGGACCGTGAATACGCCGTGCGTGTACGCGGTGAAGTCGATGACGAGATGATCGAACGCCTTAAGGCTGGTGTGGTGCTGGAAGACGGCCCGGCCAAGTTCACCGACATCAAGCAGGCGCCAGGCGGTGAAGGTTTCAACCACTGGTACCACTGCGTGGTGATGGAAGGCCGTAACCGTGAAGTGCGCCGCCTGTGGGAGTCCCAGGGCCTGGTGGTCAGCCGCCTCAAGCGCGTGCGTTTCGGCCCGGTGTTTCTGAACTCCGACCTGCCGATGGGCCGCTGGCGCGAAATGAGCCAGTACGAAGTCGACATCCTCAGCGCCGAAGTGGGCCTGACGCCGGTTGCCATGCCGCAGATGAACGCCAAGAGCAAAGACAAGCTTGAGCGTATGCAGCGCAAATCGTCGCGCCCGGTGCCACGTACCGAACGTGTTGCCCGCACCCTGCGCCCTGCGCTGGATGCACCGGCCACCGGCGGTCGTATCTCGCGTCAGCCGCACATTGAAGGCGAGCGCCGCCCCACCGCGCCATCGCGTCAAGAAGGTGAGCGTGCGCCACGTACGCCGCGTCCTGCCCCGGCGGGTGGTCGCAGCAACCGTGGTGAGGATCGCCCGGCCGATAACGCCAGCACCAAGCGTCCAGCCAAGCCAGCGGCGAACAAGCGCCCTGGCCCGAAACTGGTCGCCGATGAGCCGTCGGGCAAGCGCCGTGGCGCACCGGCCGGTTCCGGCCAGCGCCCTGGTTTTGGTCGCAAGAAGCCGCAGTGATGCGTTAAGCGCTGCACAAAAACGCCAACCCTAGGGTTGGCGTTTTTTTTGCGATCTACATTTGAAATACAATCAACTGTGGGAGCCGGGCTTGCCCGCGATAGCGGTGGGTCAGTTAGTAAAAAGGTGACTGACACACCGCTATCGCAGGCAAGCCAGCTCCCACAGGGATCTCTACACGTCTGACGGTCTTTTAAAAGGCAAAGGCGCCATCAAACACCGGCTTGTCATCCAGCGCCAGCACTCCACTGGCAAAGATCAAGTCCAGGTGATGACTGCCTTTCTGCCCGCCACCCAAACCCAGGTGCAAGCCGCAATGGCGCTCCTCGAACCCGGCATTGCGCGCATACAGGTCCTTGACCCCTTCATTGGTACCAATCCCCAATTCCTCTACGCGACGATTGGACGGGTTGGCATTCAAATACTTGTTGAAGTCATCCGCCAGCCCCGGCACGTCGCTGGCTACGCTGCAAATGGTCGAGTTCTCTATCCACAGTTCCAGCGGTGATTGCAGCACGCCGTATTTGCGCGCAAACGGAATGGTGCTGAGGAAGGTGCCGACAAACCGCACCTGGCCGTTGATGGCTTCGCTGTGGGTGGCGATTTCGCCGGGCGCCAGGTCGTGGTTGCCGACGCCGTTGATATTGGTCCACTTCTTGATGCTGCTCATCGGCGCTTCCAGGCGCGAACCGTGCTTGTCGGTAAAGCTCAGCACGTTGGCCTGGGACATGCGACGGATCAGCGTGGCGTTGAGGTCGGCAATGCGTTGCGGTGCGACGCTGAAGGTGTCGTAGAAGTAGTCGCCGTAATCCTTGAACAGCAGGGATTTCTTCCAGTGTTCTGCCATCACGCCTTGCAGGGCACGAATAAAGTCCGGGCCTTCGGCGCGCGGGTTGGGCAGGGTGGAGGAATCGTAGAGAAACAGATACAGATCGCAGGCTTCAATGGCTTGGGTCAGGGCGTCACTGGCGGCCACATCCAGGCGTTGTACCTGGAAGTTGAAACGTGCGGCGCTGCCGTGGGTGATGGCCTGGGCGATGGCATCGTAGCGCTCGGTATGGCCCAGCAGCACGGTGGGGCGACTCAGGCCCTGGAGGGCCGGGTGGTGAGCCAGGTAGTAGAGAAAGTGTTCGACGGCGCGGGCCTTGTCCATGACGGGTGTCCTTCTGTGCCTTGGGTAAGGGGGCAGGTGCCGTGCACAGCACCTGCCGGATGCCTGCCGGGTATTAGAAAGGCCACATCGCGGTGCCGAAAGGCACAACGGCATCGGCTTGCATCATTTCAACGGCGGCCTCATGGGTCGGCGCTTCAAACCAATCGTCGAGTTGCAGTTCGGTTTCCAGGTCTTTTTCCAGTGCTTGCATGGTGTATCTCCTAGAGGACGTTGATTGAGAACGGCTTGCCCCCGGGCTTCGCGGGCAAGTGGAAAGAACCTAGAAGAGAGTGTTTCAAAATGCAAAAAATTTATTGACACGGTTTCATTTGGATTTTTTCTTCTGTTTTTCGTGGGTTATTTTTTATTCAGAAAAAACAGCAAATTGGCTGAACCGATTATCCAGAATTTTCCTTCCGACAAATTTCCGTTGGCTGTCCGAAAAACCTGGCTGTAAAGCAGTGTTTCCGCCACGTAACGATAAGTTTACGCATCTACCCCGATGCGCTTGACCCGTTTGTGGCTGTAAGGATTAGCTGACAGTTTGTCGCGTGCACTCTGTTGGGGCGTGCCGAAGCTGTCGAGCGGTGTACAATGCGCCGCGTTTTACTGTGACCCTCCTTGCGTACCCACGCAAAAGGCCAAGACCTCAGGGTTTGATCCCCCTGATCACTCCGCCTGGCCACGAGCCGGACGGGTTCGATTTCGTCACAGATAAAAACAAACAGGTGACGCATGACCGTTAGAAAAACGCTGTACTCCTGGTGCCTGCGCCGGGGTTTGAGCGGCGCTGCTTGAGTCGGTAATTCAAGCAGCAACCTGCATTCACCTTCTCAAACCTTGCGTGAGACCCTTTTCATGAGTGGAACCCATTCCTCCTCAGGCGAGCTGAAACGCGGCCTGAAAAATCGGCATATCCAGTTGATCGCCCTCGGTGGCGCTATCGGCACCGGCCTGTTCCTGGGCTCGGCCGGGGTGCTCAAATCCGCCGGCCCGTCGATGATCCTGGGCTATGCGATCTGCGGCTTTATCGCCTTCATGATCATGCGCCAGCTTGGCGAGATGATCGTCGAGGAGCCGGTCGCCGGCTCCTTCAGCCATTTTGCCCACAAGTACTGGGGCGGTTTCGCCGGTTTTCTGTCGGGCTGGAACTGCTGGATTCTCTACATTCTGGTGGGTATGTCGGAGCTGACCGCTGTCGGCAAATACGTGCACTACTGGTGGCCGGAGATTCCGACCTGGGTCTCTGCGGCGGCCTTCTTCGTGCTGATCAATGTGATCAACCTGGCTAACGTCAAGGTCTTCGGTGAAGCGGAGTTCTGGTTTGCCATCATCAAGGTGGTGGCGATC
The DNA here is from genome assembly GCF_016405455.1 of Pseudomonas sp. MF7453. Classification (NCBI taxonomy): domain Bacteria; kingdom Pseudomonadati; phylum Pseudomonadota; class Gammaproteobacteria; order Pseudomonadales; family Pseudomonadaceae; genus Pseudomonas; species Pseudomonas sp. MF7453. The sequence continues at coordinate 311,882 of NZ_JAEKCN010000004.1, forward strand.
GTCGGCATGATTGCCCTGGGCAGCTACCTGCTGGTCAGCGGCAGTGGCGGCCCGCAAGCCTCGGTGAGCAACCTGTGGGACCACGGCGGGTTCTTCCCCCACGGCGTGGGCGGCTTGGTGATGGCCATGGCGATCATCATGTTCTCGTTCGGCGGCCTGGAAATGCTCGGTTTCACCGCCGCTGAAGCCGATCAGCCACGCACCGTGATCCCCAAGGCGATCAATCAGGTGATCTACCGCATCCTGATTTTCTACATCGGTGCCCTGGTGGTGCTGTTGTCGTTGACGCCGTGGGACAGCCTGCTGGCGACCCTCAACGCCTCCGGCGATGCCTACAGCGGCAGCCCGTTCGTGCAGGTGTTCTCGATGCTGGGCAGCAACACCGCCGCGCATATCCTCAACTTTGTGGTACTGACGGCGGCGCTGTCGGTGTACAACAGCGGCACCTACTGCAACAGCCGCATGTTGCTGGGCATGGCCGAGCAGGGCGACGCGCCCAAGGCCCTGGCCAAAATCGACAAGCGCGGCGTGCCAGTGCGTTCGATTCTGGCCTCGGCGGCGATCACCCTGGTGGCGGTGCTGATGAACTACCTGATGCCCCATAACGCGCTTGAACTGCTGATGTCGCTGGTGGTGGCTACGCTGGTGATCAACTGGGCAATGATCAGCTTCTCGCACTTCAAGTTCCGCCAGCACATGAACCGCACCGGCCAGGTGCCCTTGTTCAAGGCGCTGTGGTATCCGTATGGAAACTACATTTGCCTGGCGTTCGTAGTGTTTATTCTGGTGATCATGCTGATGATGCCGGGGATTCAGGTGTCGGTGTATGCGATCCCGGTGTGGGTGGCGTTCATGGCGGTGTGTTACTGGATCAAGAACAAACGCACGGCGCGGCCAGCTATTGGCACAGCGGGTCCGGTTCTGGAGTAGGACCTTTCCACATACAGAAAACCCGGCGCCGTGCCGGGTTTTTTGTGGGCAGGGGCAGGTTAGAATCGCCCCCTCTTTTTTGCCAGTGTGCCCGGAGGCCCCATGCAACACACCGACATTGCCGATGGCGCGTTGCAGCGCGATGAGCTGGAAGACTTGATCGACCAGCACAGCGGCCCCTTGCGCTTGATCGGAGTGGATTTGAGCGGCATCGAGCTGTCGCGCATGGCACTGGATCACTGGATATTCGAGCGCTGCACCCTGGTCCAGACCTCGTTTCTCGGTTCTCGACTGGAAGGGACTCAGTGGAAAAACTGCCGCGCCAGCCTCGCAATTTTCGAAGCGGCCAACCTGCTGGAGGCGCAGTTCCACAGTTGCGACCTGAACAACACCCGCTGGCAGCGCAGCAAACTGTCCCAGGCCAATTTCACCCAATGCAAGCTGACGGGCGCCAATTTTACCCATTGTGCGTCACTGGGGCTGAGCTTCAGCGAAACCCTGCTCAATAGTGCCTTTTTATCCGGACTGTCGTTTGCCCGAACCGAGCTCAATAATCTGGACTTTTCCGACAGCGACTTGTCGGATACGGACTTTCGCAAGGCTGAACTGGTCGACTGCAGCCTCGCACATGCCCGCATCAACGGTGCCAATTTTGCGGGTGCTGACTTGCGCGGTGCAGATTTGAGCGGTTTTCGCCTCAATGATGCCAAACTGTTCAAAGGCGCCGTGATTTCCAAAGCCCAGGCGTCGATGTTGTTGTCCGAGTTGGGCTTGTCCGTTGCCTAAGGTTTTTGATTGATGCTGGTAATTTCCAACAATGTGCACCTGCCCGACGCCGAGATCGAGCTGACCGCTATCCGCGCCCAGGGCGCCGGTGGTCAGAACGTCAACAAGGTGTCGAGCGCAGTGCACTTGCGTTTTGACATTCCGGCGTCGTCATTGCCGCAGTTCTACAAGGAGCGCCTGCTCGCGCTGCGCGACAGTCGTATTACCAGCGAAGGTGTGCTGGTGCTCAAGGCCCAGCAATACCGTACTCAGGAGCAGAACCGCGCCGATGCGTTGGAGCGCCTGGTGGAGTTGATCCAGAGCGCCACCAAGGTCGAGAAAAAGCGCCGCCCGACCAAGCCCACCCTGGGCTCGAAGAAGCGCCGCCTGGAATCCAAGACCAAGCGCGGCAGCATTAAGGCAGGGCGCGGCAAGGTCGACTTCTAGGCGTCGCGCGTTTCCCGCGCCTTGGGTGCCTGACGGTACAGGTACAGACTCAGCAGCAAGCCGGCGAGAGCTGCCAGGGCGGCGAACAGAAAGATCGAAGCAAAGCCGAAGCCTGCCGCCACCGCGCCCGCCAGCGGCCCGGTGATGCCCAGAGACAAGTCGATAAACAGCGAATAAGCGCCCAGCGCCGAGCCACGGCTGGAGGCCGGGACCAGGTTGACCGCCTCTACCCCAAGCGCCGGGAATACCAGGGAAAAGCCGAAGCCGCTCAACGCCGCACCCGCCAGCGCCAGTTGAGCATCCGGCGCCAGCCACAGCAACAGCAGGCCGAGTACTTCCACCGACAGGCAGGCAATCGCGACGCGAAAGCCGCCAATGCGGTTGATCAAATTGCCAAACAGCAAACGTGCGCCGATAAAACTGGCGCCGAACAGGCTTAAGGCCCACACCGCGTTATCCCAGTGCTGGGTGGTGTAGTACAGGGTGATAAAGGTGGCGATAGTGCCAAAGCCGATGGAGCCCAGCGCCAGCGCGCAACCATGGGGCAACACACGGCCCAGCACATTCATGAACGGCAGACGTACACCGGGCACAATTGGCGCGGCTTGTTTGTTCCAGGCCAGCAGCACGCCCAGCACGGCGAGCAGAATGATACTTACGCCCATGCTCCACAACCCGAACCGACTGACCAACAGCACCCCCAGCGGTGCGCCGACCGCCAGCGCGCCGTAGCTGGCGATACCGTTCCAGGAGATGACTTTGGCGGTGTTCGCCGCGCCGACACGGCCGATGCCCCAGCCGATTGCGCCTGACCCCACCAGGCTTTCGGCGCTGCCCAGCACCAGTCGACCGATCAACAGGCTGCCCAGGCTCACAGCCGGCAGGCTGGAAAACCACGCCGCCAGCAACATGAATACGCCACTTAAACCGCAGCCCACCAGGCCGATCAGCACCGCGCGCTTGCTGCCCAGGTTGTCGATAATCTTGCCGGCATAGGGGCGGCTCAACAGGGTCGCCAGGTATTGCACGCTGATCACCAGCCCGGCGATCACGGCGCCATAGCCCAATTGGCTATGCACGTAGCCCGGCAATACGGCCAGGGGGATGCCGATATTCAGGTAGCCGATAAAGGTAAACAGCACGATGGAAACGACTTGCAGCGTCACGGCCATGGGTCGTTGGGTATCAGGCATGGGAGAGGTCCACTGTCGCAGCAGGTAAAGATAGGCTGCTAATGATACCGGCGCACAGGCCGGGCAGGGCGGCAAAAATGTAAAACCTCAGATCAAAGGAGCATCAGGCTTGGGCAGGCGCCAGCAGTTGGGTCGTCACCAGGGCTGCCAGGGCGTTTTCCTGGGTGCCGAAGCGCTTGAGCAGTGTGGCTTGCTTGTCTGCACTGAGGCGGTTCCAGACTTCGACCATCTGCAAGGCAGCGTCGAGCACGGCGGCGTCCGGCGTATCGGGAAGGGTCGTGGTCATGATGAGTATCTCGAATGATTCAGGCAGTGTGGAAAGCGCTCAAAGGTGCGCTTTCCACACGGTCTGGTACGGCGTCAGTCTCGGCGTTTGCTGTCGACTGGTTTTGCGTCTTTGGTCTCAGGCTGCTTGTTGCTGGCCTGTTGCGGTGTTGGCTGCTCTGTTGGGTGCAGGCTTGGGAAGGGGAGATTAGGTATCTCGTGCATCGTCGTCGCTCCTCGCAAGGTCTGTTTTCAATCGCAGGTGATTGCGCGTTCTCAAAAAGCCTTGGCAGGATACAGCACCGTAAATGACAAAAAGACTTTTATCTGGACTGTCTTGCCCATTTTTATCCTCAAAGACTGTAGGAGCGAGCTTGCTCGCGAAAAGCGTCAACGATAACGCAGTGCGTCAGGTTGCCAGCGGTGTCTGTGAGAGCTTCGCGAGCGAGCTCGCTCCTACAGGGAGCAAGTTTGCAATAGGCGTTTATTTAGAACGGTACCTTGCCCAGGATCATGTCGCGGTACATCACAAAATCCCCCAGCAAGCTGTAGAACGGGTGCTGAAAGGTCGCCGGGCGGTTCTTTTCAAAAAAGAAATGGCCTATCCAGGCGAAGGTGTAGCCTGCAATCGGCAAGGCCAGCAACAGGAGCAGTGACCCCCGGCCGATGGCATATGCGAGGATACCGATCATCAGGGTGGTGCCGATAAAGTGCAAGCGCCGGCAGGTGCTGTTGCCGTGTTCGCTCAGGTAGTACGGGTAGAACTCGGCAAAGCTGTTGAATTTTCGGGTGTTTTCCACGGCGGCGGACCCTCTGGTTGTTGTGCCGCCCAACAGCTGTTCGGCGGGGAGCTTATTTGAGTCTAGAGTGATCAGTGGCAAGAGCCAGTGACAATAGATGCCACTTTAGTATCCTTGGCTTCCTGGCTGCCGTTTGAGCCTGCTTTCAATAAGAAGACGCCATGAGCGAACGAACAACTTCTGCAAGCTGGGCGATGGGGATAGTCAAGGCGTTGGAAATGGACGGCCTGGATTGCCGTGCCTTGTTCAAGCAACTGGGCCTGGACTATGCCGCCCTCAGTGACCCGGACGCGCGTTTTCCCCAGGACTCCATGACTCGCCTATGGCAGCGGGCGGTGGAGGTGTCAGGCAACCCGGCGATTGGCTTGAACATGGGCAAGGTGGTGCGTCCGGCCTCGTTCCATGTTGCCGGTTATGCGCTGATGTCCAGCAACACCCTGGCTGAAGGCTTTATGCGATTGGTGCGCTACCAGCGCATCATTGCCGAAAGCGCCGACTTGAGCTTCCGACTCTTGCCCGAAGGCTATGCGTTGATTCTGACAGTGCATGGCGATCACTTGCCGCCGACCCGGCAAAGCGCCGAAGCCTCGCTGGCCAGCGCGTTGGCGCTGTGCGGCTGGCTTACCGGGCGGACCCTGCAACCGCGCAAGGTGCTGCTGCAGGGCGATCAACCGGCGGACCTGGCACCGTACAAGCAGGCCTTCCATGCGCCGCTGCAATTCAATGCGCCCTATGACGCGCTGATCTTCGAGCAAGCCGATATGGATGCACCGCTGCCCACGGCCAACGAGGCCATGGCGCTATTGCATGACCGTTTTGCCGGTGAATACCTGGCGCGTTTCTCCGAAAGTCGCGTTACCCATAATGCGCGACAGGTGTTGTGCCGTCTGCTGCCCCAGGGGGAGCCCAAACGCGAAGTGGTGGCCCAGACACTGCATCTGTCCCAGCGTACCTTGCAAAGACGTTTGCAGGAGGAGGGCACCAGCTTCCAGGCCTTGCTCGATGACACCCGCCGTGAGCTGGCCGAACAATACCTGGCGCAGCCGAACATGACCTTGCTGGAAATTGCCTACCTGCTGGGGTTCGCCGACCCCAGCAACTTCTTCCGCGCGTTTCGCCGCTGGTTTAATGCAACGCCCGGTGAATACCGGGTGCGGCTTCAGGAAATGTCGTGCGTCAGTGGCGCCAGAATGCCGGAATACACAGCACAAATACGGTAATGATCTCCAGTCGACCCAGCAGCATTCCCAGCGACAGAATCCACTTGGCCGCATCCGGCAGGGTAGCGAAGTTGCCGGCCGGGCCGATGGTTTCGCCCAGGCCCGGGCCCACGCCGGATACGGTGCTGGCGGCACCGGTCAGTGCGGTCATCCAGTCCACGCCCAGCAGTGACAATGCCAGGGCGATAACGCAGATGGTGATCGCGAAGAAAAACGAAAAAGTCAGAATCGACCGCACGATTTCTTCATCCAGGCGATGACCGTTGTACTTCTGCTTGATCACCGCTCTGGGGTGGATCAGTTGGTTCAAGTTGGCCTTGAGCAGGATATAGGCCACCTGGAAACGGAAGATCTTGATGCCGCCTGCAGTGGAGCCCGAGCAGCCGCCGATAAAGCCCAGGTAGAAGAACAGCATCAGTGAAAAGTTGCCCCACAGGCTGTAGTCCCCCAGCGCAAAGCCGGTAGTGGTCACCACTGACGTTACGTTCAGCGCCACATGGCGCAAGGCATCGAGCCAATGCAGGTTGGTGGTCCACCAGTACCAGGTGCCGAGTACCAGCCAGGTCACGAGCAACAAGCCGAGCAAACCTTGCACTTGCTGGTCCTTGATCAACGCCCGCCGGTTGCCGCGCAACGTGGCCACATACAGGGCGAACGGCAAGCTGCCGAGGATCATCACTACCACTGCGACCCAGTGCACCGCCGGTTGTTTCCAGTGCGCCAGGGACTCATCCGAGGTGGAAAAACCACCCGTGGAAATCGCCGACATGGCGTGGTTGATCGCATCGAACACGCCCATCCCTGCCCACCAGAATGCCAGGCTGCCGAAGATGGTGATGCCCACATACGCGGCCACGATCAGCCGCGCCACCATATGCGAGCGGGGCATGACCTTTTCCGAGCGGTCCGAAGATTCGGTCTGGAACAGGCGCATGCCACCAATACGCAGCAGCGGCAGGATCGCCACCGCCATGCCGATAAAGCCGATACCCCCGAGCCAGTGCAGCAACGAGCGCCACATCAGAATGCCCGGTGACATGCTGTCCAGGCCGCTCAACACGGTAGAGCCGGTGGCGGTGATGCCGGACATGCTTTCAAAGAACGAGTCGGTGTAGCTGATGTGCTGGGTCAGCAAAAAGGGCAGGGCGGCGAAGATGCACACCACCACCCAACTGCTCACTGTCAGCAGGTACATGTCCCGGGGACGCAAGTGTACGTGCTCCGGGCGACCGGGGATGACCAGCGCCAACCCGGCGATAAAGGTGATCAGGCTGGCCCACAGGAACGAGGGCAGGTCGCTGGTGCGTTCGAAGATCACCAGGGTGGCCATTGGGATGACCATGGCGACCGCAAGAGTGATCAGGAAGATGCCGATGATGAAACCGATGATACGCAGGGTCGGCAACGCCATGAAGTTCGCTCGGGTGATTGGGCAGAGGCGCCATTCTACCTGCGGTGCGAGGCATGTAAACCAGAGTGCTTCAGGTTATACGCAGCAAAATGTGGGAGAGGGCTTGCTCCCGATAGCAGATGATCAGAGCAGAATGTATCTGCTGATCCACCGCTATCGGGAGCAAGCCCCCTCCCACAAGGTCGCCTTTTTCAGTACCGCAGGGATCAGAACTCGTGATCAGCGCTGTCCGGGTTCAGGTCGCTGATGCCCAGTTTGCCGGCAGCGGCCTCGATCGAACCGGTCTGCTTGACCAGGGCGGCAATCGCGTCGCGCACGATCTGGTTGCCCTTGTCGTTGCCGGCGGCGATCAGTTGGTCGTAGTGCTCGCCGTCGTTGGCGCGGTCGACCATGACCTGGATCTTCGCTTCGGTTGCCGCCAGGTCCGCCTTGAGGGCGGCATCGGCTGCCGGGTCGGCCTTGGCCACCAGGGACGACAGGCTGGCGCCGGTCAGCTTGGTGCCGTCAACGCGAGTGTACTCACCCAGGTAGACGTTGCGGATACCCTTGGCGTCGTAGAACTGCGAGTTGTGGGTGTTATCGCTGAAGCAATCGTGTTCGTCTTCCGGTGAATTGGCTTCCAGGGAGACCTTCATGCGCTCGCCGGCCAGCTCGCCCAACGACAGGCTGCCCATGCCGAACAGCATTTTACGCAGACCGTCGGTAGCCGGTTCCGACTCCAGGGTGGCGCGGTAGTTGTCTTCGACGTTGGGCTTCCAGTTACCCACCATTTCTTCCAGGTCGCTGACCAGCAGTTGAGTCACTGCACGCAGGTAAGTGCGGCGGCGCTCATTGTGACCGCCGGTAGCACCGTCGCCGGTCAGGTAGTCCGAGGCCGGACGGTTGCCCGCGCCTGGGCCGGTGCCGTTGAGGTCCTGGCCCCAGAGCAGGAATTCGATGGCGTGGTAGCCGGTGGCAACGTTCGCCTCGGAACCGCCCAGCTCATTGAGGCTGGCCAGTTTTTCCGGGGTGATTTCCTTGACGTCGATCTTGTCTTCGCCGACCTGGATCTCGTTGTTGGCAATGATGTTGGCGTTGGCGCCGGGGTTACCCAGAGCGTGCTCGTAGGACTTGTCGACATAGTCGATCAAGCCTTCGTCCAGGGGCCAGGCGTTCACTTGGCCTTCCCAGTCATCGATGATGGAGTTGCCGAAGCGGAACACTTCACTTTGCAGGTACGGGACGCGTGCCGCGATCCAGGCGGTACGGGCCGCTTTCAGGGTTTCGTCGTTCGGGTTGGCGAGGAAGGTGTCGACCGCGGTCTGCAGGGTTTTCGCAGTGGATTCGGCATCGCTGTATACCGCAAACACCATGTCTGCGTAGTGCGCAACAACCGCCTTGGCGGCTGCTTCGTCGACCTGGCCTGCCGGTGCGGCCGCCGGTGCGGTGGTGCTGGCGGCGGCGGGTGCTTGAGGCGCGGCGGCCTTGTCTTTACCTTCGCCGCAACCGGCGAGAGAAATGGCAATGGCCAGCAGACTGGCGGTGGCCAGGGGCATACGAATCATGGCGAACATCCTGCTTCGAGTGTGAATAGGGCGCGCGGGGAGCGCAAAAGCTGCGACATAATGCGAAAGATTTGCATTTTGTGTAAAGGCTTATACGCGGGAAATATTTGGTATTGGTTGGTTAATTCACAGACTCACCGCGTTATTACGCTCGGACTGCTTCAAGTAAGCCGCCAACTCCCGCGCCTGCAACGGTTTGCTGTAGTGATAGCCCTGACCCTCATGACAGCCTTCGGAGATGATGTACGCCTCTTGTTCGGCGGTCTCCACGCCTTCGGCAATCACCTGCATACCCAGGCTTTTGCCCAGTTGGATGATGGCGCGCACGATCGTCGCGTCATCGTCGTCATCCTGCAGGTCCTGGACGAAGCTCTTGTCGATCTTGATCTTGTCCAGCGGCAGGCTTTTGAGGTAACTCAGGGATGAATAACCGGTGCCGAAGTCATCAATGGCGATCAGCGCCCCGGAGCGACGCAGGCTCAGCAGGTGCTGGGCAGCGGTGCTGATGTCTTCCATCAGGCCGGTCTCGGTCACTTCCAGTTCCAGGCTGCGGGGCGGCAGGCGATAGATCTGCATCAGGTTGTTGACCACCCGCGGCAACTCGGTGTGGTGCAGTTGCACCGTAGACAGGTTGACGGCGATGCGCAGTGCGGTGAAGCCCAGGTCGTGCCATTCGCGCAGTTGCCGACACGCCTGGTCCAGCACCCATTCGCCAATCGGGATAATGGTGCCGTTCTGTTCTGCCAGCGGAATAAACAAATCCGGCGGGACCAGGCCGTGCTCCGGATGTTGCCAGCGCAACAGGGCCTCCACGCCGACCACGCGATGGTCGCGGTAGCTGATTTGCGGCTGGTACACCAGGTGGAACTGGTCGCGGCTCAGCGCATCGCGCAGGTCCTTTTCCAATTCGCGGCGCCGGCGCATCTCACTGTCCACGCTGGCGATATAAAACTGATAGCGGTTGCGCGAGCGGCTCTTGGCCAGCGTCATGGTCTGCTCGGCTTTTTGCAGCAACTTCTCGGTGCTGTCGCCATCTTCAGGGAACAGCGTGATACCGATGGTGGCACGCAGCCTGATCAGGTCATGCTCAAACGCGAACTCCGCCTCCAGATCATCCAAAATGCTTTGCGCCAGTTCGGCGGCTTCGTACGGCTGGTCGATATCGGCCTGCACCAGGGCGAACTGGTCGCCGCCCAGGCGGGCAAGCGTGCCGAGGCGCCCACTGTGGGCGCGCATGCGATCGGCCAGGGCCAGCAGCAGTTTGTCGCCGGCCTGGTAGGTGAACTGTTCGTTAACGCTCTTGAAGTCATCCAGCCCGACGCACAACACCGCTACGCGTCGTTGCCTGCGGCCGGCGTCGGTGAGGATCTTGTCCAACTGTTCCTGCAACTTCTGGCGGTTGGGCAGGCCGGTCAGGAAGTCATATTGGGCCATGCGCAGCAGGCTGGATTCGGCCTCGTGGCGCAGGTGGGTATTGCGCTCGATGGATTCGAGTAACTGGTTGGCGGTGTTTATCCACTGCCCCAGTTCGTTGCGTTCGTGGCCCTTGAGTTGAGGGATCTTGTGTTCGCTGGGGCGGTCCGGATTGATCGAGGTCAGGTGCTGAATAATCCGTGACAGTGGTTTGGTCAGCATCCAGTGATACACCAGGTAAAGCACCAGCCCCATGGCCAGCGCGCGCAATACGCCGGAGATAAAGATGATGACCGAGCTGACCAGGAAACCTCTGCCATAGGTGGCGGTATCCAGGGTGATGCTGAGGTCGCCGTAGTATTCGCTATAGGGGCCTTTGCCGACCAGTGCGGTGGTAAAGGAGCGTTCCTGGCCAAGAATCAGGTCGGTCAACCAGCGGCTGGGGGAGTGCTGCAACGCACGGCTTTTTTCCGCCAGCATGGTCTCGTTGGGATGACCGATGGAGGCCATGCGCACGGCGTCGTCCTGGAATAACCCTTCGATCACCTGCATACCCATCTCGCGGTCCAGGCTGTAGACGGCCTGGGTTGAGGGGTCGCGAAACATGTCGAGGATGCGTTGCGCATCGTCAGCCACAGCCTGACGGGTCTTGTAGGCGTCAAAAACGATCTGCGCCACGCTCAGCGCCACGCCCACGATCAAGGCCGACAGCAGCACAACCCGTAGCAACTTCACCGACAAGCTGTTTTTGAGTTCCAGCTTCAAAGGGGCATTCCTTGTCTCATGCGGGTGGCCGTCAATATGCCATGAGTATTGGCAATCTGAGGATGGCAGTCAAAGGGACATTGGGGTCGCAGCTTAATTGAGGTTTGGGCGGGATAAACGCAGGAAGGTCAGCGGGCTCGAAGCCCGGTAGCGGAGAAGGCGGAGGAAGTCCGCCTTCGAGTGGGCGACGATTTAAGAGAAATCGATTTTACCCTGGGGCTTTGGCGCTTCCCCAGCGATCTTGGCGCCTTCACTGGCCATGTCCAGGACTTTGCTTGCCATGTCCAGGACTTTGTTTCCTGCCTTCATGGCACCGTTTGCCAGATCCAGCCCTTTATCAACAATACCCGCAACCATTGGGATTGCACCTGCAACCCCAGTTGCCATCGAAATAGGATCCATCGTCATTCTCCACATTGAATTAGGAGGTTTATTCCTCCTGGCGTTTGTGTGGTGAATTGTTACTGTTGAGTTCCGCTGTTTCTGGGTGGTTTGCCTTGCGTGCACAAAAAAGCCCGGCAATCGCCGGGCTCTTTTTACTGAAGGTGCTGCTTAGGCAGTGAAGGTCTTGCCTTCGAACTGCTCAGCCACGAACTTCCAGTTGACCAGGTTCCAGAACGCTTCCACATACTTTGGACGCACGTTGCGGTAGTCGATGTAGTAGGCGTGTTCCCACACGTCGCAGGTCAGCAGCGGGGTGTCGCCGCTGGTCAGGGGGTTGCCTGCACCGATGGTGCTGGCCAGAGCCAGGGAACCGTCAGCCTTTTTCACCAGCCAGCCCCAACCGGAACCGAAGGTGCCAACCGAAGTCTTGGTGAACTCTTCCTTGAACTTGTCGAACGAACCGAACGCAGCGTTGATGGCTTCAGCCAGCGCGCCGGTTGGTTGGCCGCCGGCGTTTGGCGCCAGGCAGTTCCAGTAAAAGGTGTGGTTCCAGACTTGAGCGGCGTTGTTGAAGATGCCGCCCGAGGAAGACTTGACGATTTCTTCCAGGGTCTTGCCTTCGAACTCGGTGCCAGGCACCAGGTTGTTCAGGTTCACGACATAGGTGTTGTGGTGCTTGTCGTGGTGGTACTCCAAGGTTTCCTTGGAGATGTGCGGCTGCAGGGCATCGTGTGCGTAGGGCAGCGGCGGCAATTCGAAAGCCATGATGATTCTCCTAATCAGGTCAGTTGCGGTGAGCGCAAGGCCGATCACGGGCGGCCAAACATGCGCCGGGGAGTTTGTACTCTTTGCGGCGCAGGGGCCTGATCATAGCACCGGGGGTGCGGCATAACCACGCAACAACTGTGTGGGATAGAGGTTCCAGCGGGTTTTCAACTATTGCTCAGGCGCTGATCAATTGGTAGGCCACCGAGAACATCATCACCGCCACCAGCAAGTCCAGCAGGCGCCAGGTGGCCGGGCGTGCCAGCCAGGGTGCCAGCCATGCCGCGCCGAGCGCCAGGGTGGTGAACCACAGGAACGAAGCGCTGGCCGCACCGGCCACGTAGGCCCCCGGTTCGGTTTGTTGCGCGCCCAGGGAGCCGATCAACAGCACGGTGTCCAGGTACACGTGTGGGTTTAGCAGGGTCACCGCCAGTGCGCTCAACAGCACGGCACGCAATGAGCGGGTCTTGAGGCTGGCACCCTGATCCAGGCTTTGTTTTGAACAGGCCCTGCGCAGCGCACACGCGCCATACCACAACAGGAACGCCGCGCCGCCCCAGCGTGCCACCGCAAGCAGGATCGGGCTCTGGGCCAGCACGGTGGCCAGGCCGAACACCCCGGCGGCCACCAGCAGCGCATCGCAGATCACGCACAAGGCCGCGACGGGCAAGTGATGCTCGCGGCGCAGGCTTTGTGCGAGGACGAACGCGTTCTGTGTGCCGATTGCCATGATCAGCCCGAGGGCCACCAGCAAGCCGTTCATATAGCTCTGCCACATAGAGAGGAATCCTTGTTGATGCTTAAACGATGCTGGCTATGGTGCGGGTCGGGCCTGTATAAGAAAAACCAATATTGCTGATCGCTCATTAGGAAAACTGATGTTCGACTATAAATTGCTTTCCGCCCTGGCGGCGGTGGTGGAACAAGCTGGCTTCGAGCGCGGTGCTCAGGTGCTGGGGCTGTCGCAGTCGGCGATCTCCCAGCGCATCAAATTACTGGAGGCGCGTATCGGGCAACCGGTGCTGGTACGGGCTTCGCCCCCGACCCCGACCGACATCGGCCGGCGCCTGCTCAACCATGTGCAACAGGTGCGCTTACTGGAGCGTGACCTGCAAAGCCAGGTGCCGGCGCTGGATGAGGAGGGGATGCCCGAGCGCCTGCGCATCGCGCTGAATGCCGACAGCCTGGCCACATGGTGGGCCGAAGCCATCAGCGACTTCTGCGCCGAACAGCACTTGCTGCTGGACCTGGTGGTCGAAGACCAGACCGTGGGCCTTAAGCGTATGCGCGCCGGTGAGGTCGCGGCTTGCATTTGCGCCAGCGAGCGCCCGGTGGCTGGCGCTCGTAGCCTGTTGTTGGGGGCCATGCGTTATCGGGCGTTGGCCAGCCCGGCGTTTATTGCTCGGCATTTCCCGCAGGGCGTGCAGGCCGATCAATTGGCGCGCACGCCGGCGCTGGTGTTCGGTCCGGATGATTTCCTGCAACACCGTTATCTGGCCTCCCTCGGGGTGAACGGAGGTTTCGAACACCATCTATGCCCGTCGTCCGAAGGTTTTATTCGCCTGACGGAAGCCGGCCTTGGGTGGGGCCTGGTGCCCGAATTGCAGGTGCGCGACCAGATGGACACCGGCGTATTGGTCGAGTTATTGCCAGATAAGCCCATCGATGTGCCGCTGTACTGGCATCATTGGCGCAGTGGCGGGCAACTGTTGGGCTTGTTGACCGACCATCTGGCCCAGGTTTGTGGCCACTGGTTGGTGCCGTTGAAGTGACGGCGGGCGTCAAGGCCACAGCGATGAAAAACGAAAGAACACGGAGTACTACATGAAAATTCTGGTCACCGGCGCAAGCGGCTTCATCGGCGGGCGCTTTGCGCGTTTTGCCCTTGAGCAGGGCCTGGATGTGCGGGTCAACGGGCGACGCGCCGAGGGTGTCGAGCACCTGGTCCGGCGCGGTGCCGAGTTTATCCAGGGTGACTTGAATGATGCCGACCTGGTGCGTGACCTGTGCCGCGACGTTGAAGCGGTGGTGCATTGCGCAGGTGCCGTCGGGCTGTGGGGCAAGTACCAGGACTTTCACCAGGGCAATGTGCTGGTCACCGAAAACGTGGTCGAAGCCTGCCTCAAGCAGCGCGTCACACGCCTGGTGCATCTGTCGTCGCCGTCGATCTACTTCGATGGCCGCGACCACACAGGGCTCACCGAAGAGCAGGTGCCCAAGCGTTTCAAGCATCCCTATGCCGCCACCAAATACCTGGCCGAGCAGAAGGTCTTCGGGGCCCAGGAGTTCGGTCTTGAAGTACTGGCGCTGCGCCCGCGTTTTGTCACCGGTGCCGGCGACATGAGCATCTTCCCGCGGCTGTTGAAGATGCAGCGCAAGAACCGCCTGGCCATTGTCGGCGATGGCCTGAACAAGGTCGACTTCACCAGCGTGCACAACCTCAATGAAGCGCTGCTCAGCAGCCTGCTCGCCCCCGGCTCGGCATTGGGCAAGGCCTACAACATCAGTAACGGCGCACCGGTGCCTATATGGGATGTGGTCAATTATGTGATGCGGCAAATGGAGCTGCCCCAAGTGACCCGTTATCGCTCCTACGGTTTGTCCTACAGCGTGGCGGCCTTGAATGAGGCGTTCTGCGCGATGTGGCCGGGGCGGCCGGAGCCTTCGCTATCGCGCTTGGGCATGCAGGTAATGAACAAGGATTTCACCCTAGACATCAGCCGTGCCAGGCATTATCTGGACTACGAGCCCAAGGTCAGCTTGTGGGCCGCACTCGATGAGTTCTGCAGTTGGTGGAAAGCCCAGGATCCGGGCCTCAAGTAAGCTCATAACCAGCAACACATCGGGAACCGAATTCGCCGCACCGTGTCGACCTATGCGTCTGGAGCACGGTTTATACTTGCGCCGCTCGGCCTCTGGGCAGCCACCTCATTGATTCAAGGTAGATTCATGCGTAACGATGCAAAAGACGACTTCGACAACGTGCCCAGCCTGCGCGCAGACCTCGGGGACGACGATGATTTCGTGCCGACTGCCGCCACCTCGGTGCGCTCGCGAACCACGCCGGTGGTCAAGGTCAAGAGTGCCAGCACCGGCCCGTTGTGGGCGTTGGTCGGCGCACTGCTGATTGCCTTCGCTGGCCTTGCCTGGTGGAGCTTCCAGCAGATTTCCCTGATGGGCCAGCAGTTGGTCGCCACCCAGGAAAGCTTTGCCCGTATCAGCGAGGAAGCGGCGGGGCGCCTGCAGGATATTTCCGGCAAGGTCGTGGCCAGTGAAGCCAGCGTGAACAACGGCAGCGAGGCGTTGAAACTGCAGATCAAGCAGTTGGAAGCCCAGTTGCAGGAACAGGGCAAGCAACAGTTGGGTGTCGCCGGCCAAGCCACCGAGCTGGACAGCCGCCTGGCCCAGATGAGCGCCGGCACCACCGAACTCACGGCCGCCAATGCCAGGCTGCAAGGCCAGGTGCAAGCCCTGACCGATGCGGTCGCCAGCCTCAAGGCGGCTCAGGGCGAGATCAAGGACTTGTCCAACGACGTGGCTGCCTTGAAGAAGCAGGGCAATCCAGGCGCGGCCATCGCCCGTATCGAGCAGGATTTGCTGGTGCTCAAGAGTGCGCAGGAAAACCAGCCTGCCAACGTCGATGCACCGACCAACAAGGAGTTCGACGTGTTCCGCATCCAGACCACGCGCAACATCACCACCTTGCAGAGCCAGGTGCAGAACCTGAACCAGCGCCTTAATGCGCCTGCTGCGGCCACACCGCTGGGTCAATGAACGCAAATCACCCTGTGTAGGAGCGAGCTTGCTCGCGAAAAACGTTAATGACCAGGCAGGTTTCCTGAATAAAGGCGGCGCTTGTTAGCTTTTCGCGAGCAAGCTCGCTCCTACATTAGGGTGTTGATTGTCACCGCTTGGTGACATTTCTTCTCCCCTTCGTTACTTGCCCCTCCTGCGCCCTTGTTTAGACTCCGGTCATCCCACAAAAAACAAAAAGGGCCACCCATGACCATGCAACCACTGCCTGCCAGCAGTTGGCTGAACGCACCTGCCCACCACGCCTGGCTCGCCGCTGAAGGCCAGCGCCTGTTGGCGTTCGCCAAGGCATCGCGCCTGCCGGACGGGTTCGGCAACCTGGACGATAAAGGCCAGTTGCCCGTCGATGCCCGCGCCGAAACCATGAACACCGCCCGTATGACCCACAGCTTCGCCATGGCCCACGCCATGGGGCTGCCCGGTTATGCGGAGCTGGTGGCGCATGGCGTGATGGCCCTCAGCGGGCCGTTGCGTGACAGTGAGCACGGTGGCTGGTTCGCCGCGCCCCAGGCCCAGGATGGCAACACCGGCAAGGCAGCGTACCTGCATGCATTCGTGGCTTTGGCCGCCAGCTCTGCCGTGGTGGCGGGCGCGCCGGGCGCGCAAACCTTGTTGAACGACGCCATCCATATCATCAACCAGTTCTTCTGGAGCGAGGAGGAGGGCGCCATGCTGGAATCCTTCGCCCAGGACTGGAGTGGTGTCGAAACCTATCGCGGTGCCAACAGCAACATGCACGCCACCGAAGCCTTCCTGGCCCTGGCCGATGTCACCGCTGACAGCCGTTGGCTGGACCGTGCGCTGCGCATCGTCGAGCGGGTGATCCACACCCATGCCGCCAGCAACCAGTTCATGGTGATCGAGCATTTTGACGCGCAGTGGAAACCTCTACTGGGCTACAACGAAGATAACCCCGCCGATGGTTTTCGCCCCTACGGCATCACCCCCGGCCATGGTTTCGAATGGGCGCGGCTGGTCCTGCATCTGGAAGCTGCGCGCCTGCAGGCCGGGTTGCAGACGCCGGATTGGTTGGTTAACGATGCCAAAGGGCTGTTCGCCAGCGCCTGCGAATATGCCTGGGCCGTGGATGGTGCGCCGGGCATTGTCTACACTTTGGATTGGAACCGGCGCCCGGTTGTACGCGAGCGCTTGCACTGGACCCACGCAGAAGCCAGCGCCGCAGCTCAGGCACTGCTCAAACGTACGGGTGAACTGCATTACGAGATCTGGTATCGACGTATCTGGGAGTTTTGCGAAACCCATTTCATCGACCGACTCCATGGCAGCTGGCACCACGAACTCAGCCCGCACAACCAACCCAGCAGCACAATCTGGGGCGGCAAACCTGATCTGTACCATGCCTGGCAAGCGGTCGTGCTGCCTGCGTTACCCTTGGCACCCAGCCTGGCCAGTGCATTGGGCAGCGGGCGCTATGTCACCAAGTGGTGACATTTGTGCGTCCCTTTGTTACCTGCGCCAGGAAAATCCCTGTTTAAACTCCGTGCAGCGCAAGCTCTAGACTTGCATGCATAACAACAAAAAAGGTACTCAGATGAACGCGATTAATCGCCTCGCCGTTGCTGTTTCCATTGCCTCGATGTTTCCCCTCAGTGCATTTGCCGCCGACTCCAAAGGTACGGTGGAAGTGGTGCATTGGTGGACTTCCGGCGGTGAAAAAGCAGCTGTGGATGTGCTGAAGGCCCAAGTTGAGAAAGACGGCTTCACCTGGAAAGACGGCGCTGTTGCAGGTGGCGGTGGCGCCACTGCCATGACCGTGCTGAAAAGCCGCGCGGTTGCCGGCAACCCACCTGGGGTTGCCCAGATCAAAGGCCCCGACATCCAGGAATGGGCGTCCACTGGCCTGCTTGATACCGACGTGCTCAAAGACGTCGCCAAAGAAGAAAAGTGGGATTCCCTGCTCGACAAGAAAGTCTCCGACACCGTGAAGTACGACGGTGACTACGTAGCCGTACCGGTGAATATCCACCGCGTGAACTGGCTGTGGATCAACCCGGAAGTCTTCAAGAAAGCCGGTATCACCAAGAACCCGACCACCCTCGAAGAATTCTACGCAGCCGGCGACAAGCTCAAGGCTGCCGGCTTCATTGCGCTCGCCCACGGCGGCCAGCCTTGGCAGGACAGCACCGTTTTCGAAGCGGTAGTGCTCTCGGTCATGGGGGCTGACGGCTACAAGAAAGCCCTGGTTGACCTGGATAACGACGCCCTGACCGGTCCGCAAATGGTCAAGTCCCTCACTGAGCTGAAGAAAGTTGCGACCTATATGGACGTGGACGGCAAAGGCCAGGACTGGAACCTGGAAGCCGGCAAGGTCATCAACGGCAAGGCCGGTATGCAGATCATGGGTGACTGGGCCAAGTCCGAATGGACTGCCGCCAAGAAAGTCGCCGGCAAGGACTACGAGTGCGTAGCGTTCCCGGGCACCGACAAAGCCTTCACCTACAACATCGACTCCCTGGCGGTGTTCAAGCAGAAAGACAAAGGCACTGCCGCAGGTCAGCAGGACATCGCCAAAGTCGTGCTGGGTGAAAACTTCCAGAAAGTGTTCAGCATCAACAAGGGCTCGATCCCTGTGCGTAACGACATGCTGACCAAGATGGAGTCCTATGGCTTCGACTCCTGTGCCCAGACCGCCGCCAAGGACTTCCTGACCGACGCCAAGACCGGCGGCCTGCAGCCAAGCATGGCGCACAACATGGCCACCACCCTGGCGGTGCAAGGTGCGTTCTTCGACGTGGTGACCAACTACATCAACGACCCGAAAGCTGACCCGGCCGATACCGCCAAGAAGCTTGGCGCGGCGATCAAGTCGGCCAAGTAACACAGCCATCTGTAGGAGCGAGCTTGCTCGCGAAAAACTCAAGGTCACCGCGTTCATCCTGTATGCACGCGTTATCGTTGAAGTCCTTCGCGAGCAAGCTCGCTCCTACAGGGTTCGGTTCAGATGCTAGTCCTTTTTCCCTGTACTGGATTTTCCCATGAGTTCTGTTGCTGTGTTCAGCAAGGCCTCGCCGTTCGATGTGCTGCAACGCTGGCTGCCCAAACTGGTGCTGGCGCCGAGCATGTTCATCGTGCTGGTGGGCTTTTACGGCTACATCCTTTGGACGTTCGTGCTGTCGTTCACCACCTCCACGTTTCTGCCCAGCTACAAGTGGGCGGGCCTGGCTCAGTATGAGCGTTTGTTCGACAACGACCGTTGGTGGGTGGCGAGCAAGAACCTGGCGCTGTTTGGCGGGATGTTCATCGGTATCACCCTGGTGATCGGCGTGACGCTGGCGATTTTCCTCGACCAGAAAATCCGTCGCGAAGGCTTTATCCGCACCATTTACCTGTACCCGATGGCGCTCTCGATGATTGTCACCGGTACCGCCTGGAAATGGCTGCTCAACCCGGGCATGGGCCTGGACAAACTTTTGCGGGACTGGGGCTGGGAAGGCTTCCGTCTCGACTGGCTGATCGACCCCGACCGCGTGGTTTACTGCCTGGTGATCGCCGCTGTGTGGCAAGCCTCGGGCTTTATCATGGCGATGTTCCTGGCCGGCCTGCGTGGGGTTGATCAGTCGATCATTCGCGCTGCGCAGATCGACGGTGCCAGCCTGCCGCGCATTTACTGGAGCGTGGTGTTGCCCAGTCTGCGTCCGGTGTTCTTCAGTGCGGTGATGATCCTGGCGCACATCGCGATCAAGAGCTTCGACCTGGTAGCGGCGATGACCGCAGGCGGCCCGGGCTACTCGTCCGACCTGCCGGCGATGTTCATGTACTCGTTCACCTTCAGCCGTGGCCAGATGGGCATGGGCTCGGCCAGTGCAATCCTGATGCTCGGTGCGATCCTCGCGATCATCGTGCCGTACCTCTACTCCGAGCTGAGGACCAAACGTAATGACTAGTCTCGCCTCCAAACCTGCCATCAGCCTGAGTCGTATCGCGATCTATGCGGTGCTGATCCTCGCCGTGCTGCTGTACCTGGTGCCGCTGGTGGTGATGCTGCTCACCAGCTTCAAGACCCCCGAAGACATCAGCAGCGGCAACCTGCTGAGCTGGCCGACCGTGGTATCCGGTATCGGCTGGGTCAAGGCCTGGGCCACTGTGGACGGTTACTTCTGGAACTCGATCAAGATCACTGTTCCAGCCGTGCTGATTTCTACTGCCATCGGGGCCTTGAACGGCTATGTGCTGTCGTTCTGGCGCTTCCGTGGTTCGCAACTGTTCTTCGGGTTGTTGCTGTTCGGCTGCTTCCTGCCGTTCCAGACCGTGCTACTGCCCGCGTCGTTCACCCTCGGCAAGATGGGCCTGGCGAGCACCACTACCGGCCTGGTGTTTATCCACGTGGTCTACGGCCTGGCGTTCACCACGCTGTTCTTCCGTAACTACTACGTGAGCATTCCGGATGCGCTGATCAAGGCGGCACGCCTGGACGGTGCGGGTTTCTTCACCATCTTCCGTCAGATCATTCTGCCGATGTCGACGCCGATCATCATGGTCTGCCTGATTTGGCAGTTCACGCAGATCTGGAACGACTTCCTGTTCGGCGTGGTGTTTTCCAGCGGCGACTCCCAGCCCATCACGGTGGCGCTGAACAACCTGGTCAACACCAGCACAGGGGCCAAGGAATATAACGTGGATATGGCGGCGGCGATGATCGCCGGGCTGCCGACCCTGCTGGTCTATGTGATCGCAGGCAAGTATTTCGTGCGCGGCCTTACGGCTGGCGCGGTCAAGGGGTAATCATGGCTACGCTTGAACTTCGCAATGTAAACAAAACCTACGGCGCCGGCCTGCCCGACACCTTGAAGAACATTGAACTGTCGATCAAGGAAGGCGAATTCCTGATCCTGGTCGGCCCTTCGGGGTGCGGCAAGTCCACGCTGATGAACTGCATCGCCGGCCTTGAGACCATCACCGGCGGCGCGATCATGATCGGCGACCAGGACGTCAGCGGCATGAGCCCCAAGGATCGCGACATCGCCATGGTGTTCCAGTCCTACGCGCTGTACCCGACCATGAGCGTGCGTGAGAATATCGAGTTCGGCCTGAAGATTCGCAAAATGCCGCAAGCCGACATCGACGCCGAAGTCGCCCGCGTGGCCAAGCTGCTGCAGATCGAACACCTGCTAAACCGCAAGCCGGGCCAGTTGTCCGGCGGCCAGCAACAGCGTGTGGCCATGGGCCGAGCGCTGGCGCGTCGGCCGAAGATCTACCTGTTCGACGAACCGCTGTCCAACCTCGACGCCAAGTTGCGTGTCGAGATGCGTACCGAAATGAAGCTGATGCACCAGCGTCTGAAAACCACCACCGTCTACGTCACCCACGACCAGATCGAAGCGATGACCCTGGGCGATAAAGTGGCGGTGATGAAGGACGGCATCATCCAACAATTCGGCACGCCGAAGGAAATCTATAACGACCCGGCCAACCTGTTTGTGGCAAGCTTTATCGGTTCACCACCGATGAACTTCGTTCCCATGCGCCTAAAACGCCAGAACGGCGGTTTGGTCGCGCTGCTCGACAGCGGCCAGGCGCGTTGCGAATTGCCGCTGAGCATGAATGACGCCGGGTTGGAAGACCGCGATGTGATCCTCGGCCTGCGCCCGGAGCAGATCGTGCTGGCGGCGGGCGAGGGCAATGGCTCGTCGACCATTCGCGCCGAAGTGCAGGTGACCGAGCCCACCGGCCCGGACACCCTGGTGTTTGTGCAGCTCAACGACACCAAGGTCTGCTGCCGTTTGGCGCCGGACGTCGCGCCGCAGGTGGGCGAGACGCTGACGCTGCAATTCGACCCGGCCAAGGTGCTGCTGTTTGACGCCAAGACCGGTGAGCGATTGGGGACTGCTGGCTCACTGGGGGCATCTGTGGGAGCCGGGCTTGCCCGCGATGGCGTCACCGCGTTGTAACTGCAGGACCGAGGCGGCTGCATCGCGGGCAAGCCCGGCTCCCACAGGAAAAAGAAGATAACTGGTTGTTTTAATTAAAAAATGTAACCCGCGTTAGATAAAAACAGTTTAATAACAATAAAGACGAGGATGTAGGGATGAAAAAGCAACACAACAACACCCGGCTGATCTGCCAACTGTCAGCAGTAGCAGCCCTGGTTTTGTCCGCCAATGCGATGGCGGATGAAGCCTTCAGTGCCGATTCCAAATGGATGACCGGCGATTGGGGCGGTGAGCGTACCAAGCTGATCGAGCAAGGTATCGACATCAAGGCCGACTACGTTGGGGAGATGGGCTACAACGCTCACGGTGGCTACAACGACGACAAGACCGGTCGCTACTCTGACCAGTTTGGTCTTGGTGTGGCACTGGACCTGCAAAAACTCTGGGGCTGGGATAACACCCAGGCCAAGATCCAGTTGACCAATCGTAATGGCGAGAACATCTCCAATGATCGTATTGGTGACCCGCGTGCCGGCACCTTGAGCTCGTCGCAGGAAGTGTATGGCCGTGGCCACATGGTGCGTCTGACCCAATTGTGGATCCAGCACCAGTTCCTCGACGGCAAGCTGGACGTAAAAGCCGGTTACTTCGGCGAAGGCGAAGACTTCAACACCTTCCCGTGCGAGTTCCAGAACCTGGCGTTCTGCGGTTCCCAAGTGGGTAACTGGGCTACCAACATCTGGTACAACTGGCCAGTCAGCCAGGCGGCTCTGCGTGTGAAATACCACATCACGCCTGAGCTGTATGCGCAAATTGGCGCATACAACCAGAACCCGTCGCAAACCGAAATGGGCAACGGCTTCAAACTCAGCGGCAGCGGCACCAAAGGCACCGTGTTGCCAGTTGAATTGGTGTGGTCGCCGAAGGTCAATGGCCTGCCGGGCGAATACCGTGTGGGTTACTACAAGAGCACGGCTGACGCCAATGATGTGCGTGAAGACGTCAACGGCGGCGACGCTGGCGCCACCGGCGATGCCCTGCGCGTTCGCAACAGCAAAAGCGGCTACTGGGGCGTGGTGCAACAGCAACTCACCACCCACAACGGTGATGCCTCCCGTGGTCTGAACGTTGCAGCTAACGTCACCTTCCACGACAAGGACACCAACTTCATCGACAACTACCAGTCGCTGATGTTTGTGTACAAGGGCCCGTTTGATGCCCGTCCGAAAGACGACATCGGCATCGGTTTTGCCCGTATCCATGTCAACGATGACGTGAAGAAAACCGCAGAGCTGCGTAACGCGGCCGCTGGTTTCACTGACTACAGCCAGGCGGGTTACATGCCGCTGCAAGGCACTGAGTACAACTACGAAATCAACTACGGTTTCCATGTTACCAATTGGCTGACCGTACGCCCTAACCTGCAATACATCACCCACCCAGGTGGTGTGGATGAAGTCGACAACGCCTTGGTCGCCGGCCTGAAAATTCAGTCTACGTTCTAACGCTGTTGCGATAAGCTCCTCTCTCTGTGCGCATTTGCGGGTAGCCATGGCTATCCGCTTTTTTTTGGCTTGCACTGTGATATTCAGGACCTGTGCACATGCATGAGCAACCGCTGCAACGCTTTTTCAAATCCCTGCGCGAGCGGCCGGTGTTCGCCTGGGAGCGTTTTCAGATGCGCGACGTGTTGGTGATCGACCATCCGCTGTGCCAGGCGGTGTTCAGTCGCCAGGGCGCGCAATTGCTGCACTTTCAGCCCACCGGCCAAAAGCCGTGGCTGTGGTGTGCCGCCAAATGGCCGCAAGTCGGGGCGATCCGTGGTGGCATACCGGTGTGCTGGCCATGGTATGGCCGTCACCCCAGCGAAAACGCCTGGCCGTCCCATGGCTGGGCGCGCTTGATCGACTGGAAGTTGCTCGACAGCAGCACCGATGACGAGGGCGTTCGCCTGCACTGGCAATTGCAGTTGTGCGACTGGCAGGTGGACTTGCACGCACACCTGGGCGAAACCCTGGAACTGCGCCTGAGCACCGAGCACCAGGACGAGCTGCCGTGCCAGCTGAGCCATGCTTTGCACGCTTACTGGCGTATTGGTCACGTTGATGAGGTAGCGCTGTCTGGGCTCGACGGCGCGCAGGGTTACGACCAACTCAATCGTCAGGTTTGCCAGCAGGAAGGCGAACTTCGAGTTGATGGCGGTTGCCAGCGAGTGTTCCAGCACGAAGGCGAACTGCAGCTCAAGGATCACGCCTGGCAGCGCGAACTGTGCATCGACACCGGTGACAGCGCCGACACCGTGGTGTGGCACCCGGGGAGCCGGCCATTATTGGGTGTGAGCTTTAACGAAGCGTCGGGGTTTGTGTGCGTAGAGGCGGCGATGGCGGCGGCGAGCCTGGCGCCGGGGGAGAGGGCGCATCTGAGTTTGCAGGCGCGGGCTGGGGCTTAGCGGTGTGGCTGATGGCGCTATCGCAGGCAAGCCAGCTCCCACAGGGGAATGCATTCCAAATGTGGGAGCTGGCTTGCCTGCGATAAGGCCGGTACTGCTGGCAGGGCTGCCTGCTAGTTGAACTCATCCCCCACCGGATACCGGCTGTCATTCAGGCTCTCTTTGATCTTGCGCAAATGCGGCTGGAAATCCACCCCGCGACGCAGGGTCATACCGGTTGCCAGCACATCCAGCACCGTTAGCTGGATGATCCGCGAAGTCATCGGCATGTAAATGTCGGTATCTTCCGGCAGCGGAATATTCAGGCTCACCGTACTGGCCTTGGCCAGCGGCGAGTTCTCGGCGGTCACACCCAGTACCGACGCACCGTTTTCCCGGGCGATACGCGCCACTTCCACCAGCTCGCGGGTACGCCCGGTATAGGAAATGATCACGAACAGTTCGCCGGTATGCGCCACCGAAGCGATCATGCGTTGCATCAGCACGTCGGCGTGAGCGGTCACCGCCAGGTTGAAGCGGAAAAACTTGTGCAGCGCATCCATCGCCACTGGCGCTGAGGCGCCCAGGCCGAAGAAGTGGATCTGCCGTGCCTGGATCAACAAGTCCACGGCCTTGCTGATCAACGCCGGGTCCAGGGCCTGGCAGGCGCTGTCCAGGGACGCAATGGCGCTGCCAAAGATCTTCTGGGTGTAGGCCTCGGGGTTATCATCGGCCTCTACGGCACGGCTGACATACGCGGCGCCACTGGCCAGGCTTTGCGCCAGTTGCAATTTAAGTTCAGGGTAGCCGCTGACACCGAACGAACGGCAGAAGCGGTTGACCGTCGGTTCGCTGACCGAGGCGGCCTGGGCGAGGGCGGCGATCGAGAAGCGTGTGGCCTGCTGCGGGTTAAGCAGGATGACTTCAGCGACTTTGCGCTCGGCCTTGTTCAATTCTTCGAGGCGGTTCCGGATCTGTTCCAGAAGATTTCGCACGCGGTCCATTCAGTCTTTCCTTCGGGCGACGATGCAAATAAAAAGGCGGTAACCAATCGATGAGTGGCTTTTCGCGGTGGCCTATCCTACTGAGGGTAGCTGAACACCACCACTCGCAATGCGTATTTCCGGAAAATGTTGTGGTTATTACTACATTTTTCCTTGAGTGATGCCTTGAAAAAAGGTATTTGTAGCTTAACTTGATAAAAGAACAAACATCATGCCTTCGATAACCGTAGAACCCTGCACCTTTGCCCTGTTTGGCGCCTTGGGTGATCTGGCGCTGCGCAAGTTATTTCCTGCCCTCTATCAGCTCGATGGCGCCGGGCTGCTGCACGACGACACGCGCATCCTGGCCCTGGCCCGTGAAGCCGGCAGCGAGCCGCAACACCTGGCCCATATCGAAAAAGAATTGCGTAAATACGTCGGCAAGGAACTCGACGAAGCCGTGGCCGTGCGCTTCCTGGCGCGCCTGGCCTACGTGCATGTCGACTTCATGAAGGCTGACGACTACGTCGCCCTTGCCGAAAAGGTCGGCAGTGATCAACGCTTGATCGCCTACTTCGCCACCCCCGCGGCGGTGTACGGGGCGATCTGCGAGAACCTGTCCAAGGTCGGCCTGGCGGACAATACCCGCGTGGTCCTGGAAAAGCCCATCGGTTCGGACCTGGAATCCTCGCGCAAGGTCAACGATGCCGTGGCGCAGTTTTTCCCGGAAAACCGCACCTACCGCATCGACCACTACCTGGGCAAAGAGACCGTCCAGAACCTGATCGCCCTGCGTTTCGCCAACAGTTTGTTCGAAACCCAGTGGAACCAGAACTACATCTCACACGTGGAAATCACCGTGGCCGAGCAGGTCGGCATCGAAGGCCGTTGGGGTTACTTCGACAAGGCCGGCCAGCTGCGCGACATGATCCAGAACCACCTGCTGCAGCTGCTGTGCCTGATCGCCATGGACCCGCCGGCCGACCTGTCCGCCGACAGCATCCGTGACGAGAAGGTCAAGGTGCTCAAGGCCCTGGCGCCGATCAGCCCCGAGGGCCTGACCACCCAGGTGGTACGTGGCCAATACATCGCCGGCTACAGCGCTGGCAAAGCGGTGCCGGGTTATCTGGAGGAAGACAATTCCAACACCCAGAGCGACACCGAAACCTTCGTCGCCCTGCGTGCCGATATCCGCAACTGGCGTTGGGCCGGGGTGCCGTTCTACCTGCGTACCGGCAAACGTATGCCGCAAAAGCTGTCGCAGATCGTCATCCACTTCAAGGAACCGTCCCACTACATTTTCGCCCCCGAGCAGCGCTTGCAGATCAGCAACAAACTGATCATCCGCCTGCAACCGGACGAAGGTATTTCCTTGCGCGTGATGACCAAGGAGCAGGGCCTGGACAAGGGCATGCAACTGCGCAGCGGCCCACTGCAACTGAATTTTTCCGACACCTATCGCAGCGCACGCATCCCGGATGCCTACGAGCGGTTGTTGTTGGAAGTGATGCGCGGCAATCAGAACCTGTTTGTTCGCAAAGATGAAATCGAAGCCGCGTGGAAGTGGTGCGACCAGTTGATCGCCGGCTGGAAAAAGTCCGGTGATGCGCCCAAGCCGTATGCGGCGGGGTCCTGGGGGCCGATGAGCTCGATTGCACTGATTACGCGGGATGGGAGGTCGTGGTATGGCGATATCTGAATTGAAACTGCCTCAGGGCGTCACTGCTCATGAGTACCGTACGTCCACGCTGCTGGCCGATGGCCTGGCCCATGACGTGGCCGAGCAACTGCGCGCTGCCATCAGCGCCCGTGGCGAGGCGACCCTGGTGGTCTCCGGTGGCCGCAGCCCCGTGGCGTTCTTCCAGAACCTGGCCAAGCAGGGCCTGGACTGGTCCAGAGTCACCATCTCCCTGGCCGATGAACGCTGGGTGCCGGTCGAACATGCCGACAGCAATGCTGGCCTGTTGAAGCAACACTTGCTGCAAGGCCCGGCGGCCAAGGCGAAGTTCTTGAGCCTGTACAGCCCCGCTGCCAACCTTGAAGACGCTGCCGAGCAGGCCGATCGCCTGCTGGCCGAACTGCCTCGCATTGATGTGCTGGTGCTGGGCATGGGCGATGACGGTCACACCGCCTCGCTGTTCCCCAACAGCCCCAACCTGGCTGAAGCCCTGAAGACCGACGGTACCCGCCGTTGCTGGCCGATGCTGGCGCCGACCGTACCGCACCAGCGCCTGACCATGAGTCGTGCGCTGCTGGCCACGGCCAACTACACCGTGCTGTCGATTTCCGGCAGTTCGAAATTGACCACCTTGAGCGCCGCGCTGGCCAGCGACGATGTTGCTGCCATGCCGATTCGCGCGTTTTTGCAACCTACTCTTGAGATTTACTGGTGCCCATGAGCCAAGGATCAGCCGCTATGAAAAGCCCTCAACCGACCGTGTCCATGGCGGATAAAGTTGCCTTGATCGACAGCCTATGCGCCAAGGCGCGAATCCTGCCGGTGATCACCATCGCTCGCGAGCAGGACATCCTGCCGCTGGCCGATGCCCTGGCAGCCGGCGGTTTGACCGCGTTGGAAGTGACCCTGCGTTCCGAGTTCGGCCTCAAGGCCATTCAGGTTTTGCGCGAGCAGCGTCCTGAGCTGTGCACCGGTGCCGGTACCGTGCTTGATCGTCACATGCTTGAAGCGGCCGAAGTGGCGGGCTCGCAATTTATCGTCACCCCTGGCATCACCCGCGACCTGCTGGAAGCTTCGGTGCACAGCCCGATCCCGCTGCTGCCGGGCATCAGCAACGCCTCCGGCATCATGGAAGGCTATGGCCTGGGTTATCGCCGCTTCAAGTTGTTCCCGGCCGAAGTGAGCGGCGGCGTCGCGGCCATCAAGGCGCTGGGCGGCCCGTTTGGCGAAGTGAAATTCTGCCCGACCGGCGGCGTTGGCCCGGCCAATATCAAAAGTTACATGGCGTTGAAAAACGTGATGTGCGTGGGCGGCAGCTGGATGCTTGATCCCGAGTGGGTCAAGAACGGCGACTGGGCACGCATCCAGGAAGTCACCGCGCAGGCGCTGGCGCTGCTGGACTGAGCTGATTTATCGAATCGTTGTTGCTGTGCTTAACGGCATTTTTGCGGCGCACTTGGTCGGTGTGCCGCTTTTTTTTTGCCTGTAAAAAAAACCTCAAGCACATCGCCGCTTTGAAGGTGGGAGCTGGATTGCCTGCGATAGCTATTTATCAGTTAGCCCATCTTTGGCTGATACACCGTTATCGCAGCATAGGTATCTACACAACTTCGGCGCGACGCTAAATCTGTGGCGAGGGAGCTTGCTCCCGTGACGGCCTGGCAGCCGACACAGATATAACTGATGCCCCGCGATCCAATGTGGGAGCTGGCTTGCCTGCGAAGACGGCCTGACAGTCAACACAGTTGGACCGTGTACATATCCATTCCTGCGGTAACGGCCACTTAGGGTTCCGCTCTGACAGCGGGTCACTTTGGAAAAGAGCCGGAATGCCGGCCCAGCCCAAAGTAACCAAAGGGCTCTTGCCCCACCACTCGGCACCTCGCTTAGGCTCGGTGTGCCCGTAATCCGCCATGGATTTGGGGGGGGGCGCCTAAGATCAAGATCAAAAGCAGATCAAGAGCGGCTCGCTTCGCATCGTGGTTTGTGTAGATACCTATGGTTATCGCAGGCAAGCCAGCTCCCACAGTTTTACACGGTGTTTAGTTGGGTAATCGCGTGGACCAGCGCATTGATGTCCGCCGCTGAGGTCACCAGCCCCGGCGTCACCCGAATGCAGGTGCCAAATGCCGCCCCCGTGCGCGTGGTGGTGAACAGGTCGTGCTCCTTGAGCAGCCTGTCTACCATTGACTGCTGATCGCGCCCGATGAACTTGAATGCAGTAATGCCGCAATACAAGCGCGGATCATCCGACGTCAGCACTTCAATCCCCGCCAATGGCCTGACCTGGCTTACCCACAGATCGCGCAGGTAATTGACCCGTGCGCCCTTGGCTGCCGCGCCACCCAGGTCTCGATGCTCTTCAAAGACCAGCGGCAAGGTCATCAGCGCTGGGAAGTTGGGTGTGCTGTAGGACGTACGAGCACGCACGTCAGTGGCGGAGTAGTGAAACTCGCCCATGTCCGGGTCGATAGCGGCCAGGCGCTCCGGGGCGATATACATAAAGCCCAGCGTCAGCGGCGCGCCAATCCATTTGTGCAGGTTGAACCCCGCAAATTGAATGCCCAGTTCGGCGAGGTTGAACTCAATTTGTCCGAGGGCGTGAGCGCCGTCGAGGATCACGTCGATTCCCTGTTCCCGCGCAGCCAGGGCGATGGCGGCAACGGGCATCACCAGGCCGGTGCGGTGAGTGACGTGGGTCAGGGCCATCATTTTAAGGCGCGGATACTGCGCGAACGTCTCGGTATACGTCTGCACCAGGCTGTCGAAACTGGCCGGGTGGCTGTGCGACACCTCGATCACCTCCACGCCGCGAACATCGGCTAGCCAACGCATGGCGCCCTTGACCGTGTCGTATTCCAAATCGCTGATCAGCACCTGGTCGCCCGGTTGCAGGCGGTTGTAGTTGCGGATCAGTGACTGCAAGGCTTCGGTAGCGTTGCGAGTGAAGGCGATCGACTCGGGGTCAACGTCAATCAGCGCAGCCAGGCCACGGCGAATCTCGATGTTTTCACCTTGTTCAAAACGCTGGCGCACATGCACCGAGTTGCTGCGGTTGATAAAGCTGATGTGCTCAAGGTACTGCGCCTGCACCGCACGGCTCATGCGCCCGAAGTAGCCGTTTTCCAGGTTGATCGGCCCGGGTTGCAGGTCATAGCGCTGAGCGATGGCGTGCCAGTGGGATTCGTTATCGGCATTCCTTGGCATGGCAATTCTCTCAATGATGAGGGGCAGGTTTACCGTGTTTAACGCGCAGCGGTTCGAGCAGTTCGGACAGGCCGTTGTGGTCAATTTCCTGCATCAAGGCCAGTAAACCGCCCAGCTCACCGTGAGGGAAACCTTCACGAGCGAACCAGTTCAGGTAGGGGCCGGGCAGGTCGGCGATGATCCGACCCTTGTATTTGCCGAAGGGCATTTGGCGGGTGATCAGCAGTTCGAGCTTTTCAGGATTCATGAGCTTCGTGGGATTGAGGCGAGGTCTTCGAAAATACAGGCATTCTGCATGAAGGCCAAATGACAGATCATGCAAATAACGCACATACAGATGGTTCAATATTTCGTAACTTATTGAATTTAAAATGTAAATTAATTTTTTAAAACCTGGCACGGGCGCTGCAATAACCAAGTCAACCTTCTAACCCGTACAAGGAATTGAAAAATGACTGACATCAATAAAGAATCGATCTCCGTACTGAACGACCTGATCGAGACCAGCATCGACGGCCAAAAGGGTTTCAAGGAGTGCGCTGAAGATATCAAGCATCCTGAGCTCAAGGCACTGTTTGCCAAGCGTGCTGTTGATTGCGGTACGGCTGCCGAAGAGCTGAAAACCGCTGTACGTGCTTTGGGTGGCGACCCTGAAGATTCCGGCAGTATGGCCGGCGCGCTGCATCGTGGCTGGGTCGACGTTAAGTCGATGGTCACCGGCAAGGATGAAGAAGCAGTATTGAACGAAGCCGAGCGCGGTGAAGACCACGCGTTAAAGGCTTACAAGGAAGCGATCGAGAAGATCAACAAGCACAACCTGCTGGGCATTCGTGATCTGGTGGAGCGTCAGTACCACGGCGTACAGCGCAACCACGACCAGGTAAAAGCCCTGCGTAACCAGGCTCGCGCTCAGTCGTAAGACCTGCACAGTAACAATTGTGGGAGCGGGCTTGCTCCCGATAGCGGTAAGTCAGTTGACACTATTGAGTGACTGACTCACCGCGATCGGGGGCAAGCCCCTTCCCACATTTGTATTGTGTAAATGCAGAGATTGCAGTCAGCCTCAGCCAATGCTGATCGGCGGCAACTCGGTCAAGGTCACCACCTGCTGCTTACGCGGCGCCAGAATCTCTGCCTCGCCGTCCACTACCAACTCATCACGCTGGTTGAATACGCGTGTCGCGATGCGTACGCGAAACTTCGGCAGCTTCTCGAGAATTTCCAGGCGCACCGTAAGGGTGTCGCCAATCTTGACCGGCTTTTGGAAGGTCATCTGCTGGCCGATGTAGATAGTGCCCGGCCCAGGCAGCTCGCAGGCCACGGCCGCGCTGATCAGCGCACCGCTGAACATGCCGTGGGCGATGCGCTCCTTGAACATGGTCGCCTTGGCGTATTCGGCATCCAGGTGCACCGGGTTGTGGTCGCCGGACATGGCGGCGAACAACTGGATATCACGCTCTTCGACGGTTTTGCTGAAGCTGGCGGTCTGGCCTACTTCGAGCGCTTCGTACGGGGTGTTGGTTACCTGGGTCATCTAAAGGTGCATCCTGTGGCTTATCGATAATTAATCGGCTGATTTTAAAGCAAAAACTATTCGCAGCGGGTTGGCCTGCGCAACGCCAGCGCCTGTTCCAGCCAGCTCAGCAGGTCGGCGGTGACTTCATCACGGTTGGTTTCGTTGAACACTTCATGCCGCGCCTGCGGGTAGAGGTTCAATTGCACGTTCTGGCAGCCGGCCTCACGCAGTGCGTGGGCCAGGTCCTTGAGACGCTTGCCTTCGCTCACCGGATCACATTCGCCGCCCATCACCAGGATCGGCAAGCCCGGGTCGATCTGCGCGAGATTGGACGCTTTGCTGATTTGCTGCAAGCCGCCCAGCAGGTCGATCCACAACTGGTTGGTGCAACGAAAACCGCAGAGCGGGTCGTTGATGTACTTGTCGACTTCGTCCGGGTCGCGGCTCAGCCAGTCGAAGGCGGTGCGGTTGGGCTTGAACGCTTTGTTGAACGAGCCAAATGAGAGGAACTCGATCAACGCACTACGGCCGCGCAACCCTTGGCGCAGGCGTTCGATACGTGCGATCAGCCGGGCCGCGCTATATAACACCACCGGCTGGAAATTCGAACCGCTGAGAATCGCGCCATGCAGGCTGGCGCTGTGGTGCAGCAAATAGCCCTGGGCGATGTAGCTGCCCATGCTATGGCCGAGCAAAATAATCGGCAGGTCCGGTTGCTGCTGGCCAATATGCTGGTTGAGGCTGGCCAGGTCGCCGACTACTTTGTTCCAGCCATCCTTTTCAGCGTACAGCCCCAGGGTGCCCTCATCGGCCGTACGCCCATGGCCGCGCTGGTCCAACGCATACACGCCGTAGCCGGCGCCGCACAACGCGTCGGCCAGGCGAGCATAACGACCACTGTGCTCGGCCATGCCGTGGGAGAGCATCACTACCGCCCTGGGCGCGCTGTCTGGCAGCCATTGGTTGACGTACAGGCGGCTGTGGTCATTCGTGGTCAGCCAGAAGGTGCTGTGGTTCATGGCGGCTTCCTTTGCTCAGATCGTTGCAGTGTATCGCTCATCTGCGTATTGGCGAGGCATCTACCTACACGTTAGGCGCAAGATTCATACAATCAATGACACGATTTAGCGTATTTGCGTGTTTGCTTATAGCTGCTAACGTCGCCAAAGCTCCGCTTTTTATAAACGCTTAAAGCGGCCGGACACACTCAGGTAAGAGGACAAGAATAATGCAACCTGATTTCTGGAATGACAAACGCGCGGCGGGCGTTCCCAATGACATCGACCTCACCACCTACAAGTCGGTGATCGAGGTTTTCGAACGCTCCTGCAAGACCTTTGCCGACCGTCCGGCGTTCAGCAACATGGGCATTACCCTGACCTACGCCGAGCTTGAACGCCAAAGTGCCGCGTTCGCCGGTTACCTGCAACAGCACACCGACCTCAAGCCCGGCGAGCGCATCGCGGTGCAGATGCCCAACGTGCTGCATTATCCCGTCGCGGTATTCGGTGCACTGCGTGCCGGACTGATCGTGGTCAATACCAACCCGCTGTACACCCCGCGCGAGATGCGCCACCAGTTCAAGGACGCGGGCGTGCGTGCGCTGGTGTACCTCAACCTGTTCGGTTCGCGGGTGCAGGAGGTTTGTACCGACACCGAGATCGACTACTTGATCGAAGCCAGGATGGGCGACTTCATGCCCGCCGCCAAGGGCTGGCTGGTCAACACGGTGGTC
Source organism: Pseudomonas sp. MF7453 (assembly GCF_016405455.1). Lineage (NCBI taxonomy): Bacteria > Pseudomonadati > Pseudomonadota > Gammaproteobacteria > Pseudomonadales > Pseudomonadaceae > Pseudomonas > Pseudomonas sp. MF7453. The sequence continues at coordinate 345,034 of NZ_JAEKCN010000004.1, forward strand.
GACAAAGTGAAGAAGATGGTTCCGGCCTACCACCTGCCACGAGCCGTGTCGTTCAAGCGTGCGTTGCGCATGGGCGCGGGCCTTGGGGTGACGCGCCATCCGGTAACCCTGGACGATATCGCCGTGCTGCAATACACCGGCGGCACCACCGGCCTGGCCAAGGGCGCGATGCTCACCCACGGCAACCTGGTGGCGAACATGCAGCAGGTGCGGGCGTGCATGTCGCAACTGGGTGAAGACGGCCACCCGCTGATCAAGGAAGGGCAGGAGGTCATGATCGCGCCGCTGCCGCTGTACCATATCTATGCATTCACGGCCAACTGCATGTGCATGATGGTGTCCGGCAACCACAACGTATTGATCACCAATCCACGGGACATCGCCGGGTTTATCAAAGAGCTCAAACAGTGGCGCTTCACCGGATTGCTGGGGCTCAATACGCTGTTCGTGGCGCTGCTGGATCACCCGGATTTCAAGAGCCTGGATTTCTCCCATCTGAAAATCACCAACTCCGGCGGCACCGCTCTGGTCAAGGCCACGGCAGAACGCTGGAAGGCGCTGACCGGTTGCTCTATCGGCGAAGGCTACGGCCTCACCGAAACCTCGCCGGTGGCCAGCACCAACCCGTACGGCGAGCTGTCACGCCTGGGCACCGTGGGCATCCCGGTGCCGGGCACGGCCATGAAAGTGGTTGATGATCAAGGGCTCGAACTGCCGTTGGGTGAGCGCGGTGAGTTATGCATCCAGGGCCCGCAGGTGATGAAGGGCTATTGGCAGCAACCGGTCGCCACCGCCGAGACCCTGGACGCTGAAGGCTGGTTGAAGACCGGTGACATTGCGGTGATCGACACCGACGGCTATGTCAGCATTGTTGATCGCAAGAAAGACCTGATTATCGTCTCCGGCTTCAACGTCTATCCCAACGAAATCGAAGATGTGGTGATGGCCCACCCGGCCGTAGCCAATTGCGCGGTGATCGGCGTGCCGGACGAGCGCACGGGGGAGGCGGTGAAGCTATTCGTGGTAGCGCGGGCCCAAGGCGTGAGCCTTGAAGAACTGAAGGCGTACTGCAAGGCCAACTTCACGGGGTACAAGGTGCCCAAGCACATTGTGCTGAGGGAGTCTTTGCCGATGACGCCGGTGGGCAAGATCCTGCGCCGGGAACTGCGCGACATCGCTTGAATTGAAACCGGGTGCAAAAAATGTGGGAGCTGGCTTGTCGGGTCGCCGCATCGCTGCGATAGCAGTGTTTCAGTCACTGGTTGAATTGACTGAGCCACCGCTATCGCAGGCAAGCCAGCTCCCACATTGCCATTCTGCACCCTTGAGGGCCTGTTCTAGAGCCATTTCTGGAGCTATAGAATTTTTGCTCTAAAAGTGACCATTGGATGTTCTTGAGTCATGTTTATGACTGTAGGGCCCTCTTTTGGCTCTAGGCGGCCCTTGGCAAAGCTGCTACTCTCGGCGCGCTTTGTGACGTCTCGGCCTGCTTGAAAGCGCCAGATTCACCTAAAAAACATACACCAATAATAATCGCATCAAATGCGATGATGAATTCGCGTCGCTGAGGAGTGGGCTTCCATGAATGAAGACTTTTGGAAGGATAAGTACCCCGCCGGGATTGCTGCACAGATCAATCCAGACGAGTATCCGAATATTCAGGCGGTACTGAAGCAGTCCTGCCAGCGCTTCGCCAACAAACCGGCTTTCAGCAACCTGGGCAAGACCATCACCTACGGTGAACTGTACGAATTGTCCGGGGCATTCGCCGCGTATCTGCAACAGCATACCGACTTGAAGCCCGGCGATCGAATCGCCGTGCAACTGCCCAACGTTCTGCAATACCCGGTCGCCGTGTTCGGCGCCATTCGTGCCGGCCTGATCGTGGTCAACACCAACCCGCTGTACACCGCGCGGGAAATGGAACATCAATTCAATGATTCCGGGGCCAAGGCCCTGGTTTGCCTGGCCAATATGGCGCACCTGGCTGAAAAAGTCGTGCCCAAGACCGCCGTCAAACATGTGATCGTCACTGAAGTCGCCGACCTGCTGTCGCCGTTCAAGCGCCTGCTGATCAATAGCGTAATCAAGTACGTGAAGAAGATGGTTCCGGCGTATCACTTGCCCAAGGCCATCAAGTTCAATGACGTGCTCGCCAAGGGTCATGGCCAGCCGGTCAATGATGTCAGCCCGGCCAGCGGCGATGTGGCGGTGCTGCAATACACCGGCGGTACCACCGGCGTGGCCAAGGGCGCGATGCTGACCCACCGCAACCTGGTCGCCAACATGCTGCAATGCAAGGCGCTGATGGGCTCCAACCTCAACGAAGGCTGCGAGATCCTGATCACGCCGCTGCCGCTGTATCACATCTATGCCTTCACCTTTCATTGCATGGCGATGATGCTGATCGGCAACCACAACATCCTGATCAGCAACCCGCGCGATCTGCCGGCAATGGTCAAGGAACTGTCGAAGTGGAAGTTCAGCGGGTTCGTTGGCCTGAACACCCTGTTCGTGGCGTTGTGCAACAACGAAGCCTTCCGCAAGCTCGACTTCTCCGCGCTCAAAGTCACCCTGTCGGGCGGCATGGCCCTGCAACTGGCGGCCGCCGAGCGTTGGAAGGCCGTGACCGGCTGTGGCATCTGCGAAGGCTACGGCATGACCGAAACCAGCCCGGTGGCCACGGTGAACCCGATCCAGCATATCCAGATCGGCACCATTGGCATTCCGGTGCCTTCCACCGCGTGTAAAGTCATCGCCGACGACGGCACTGAGCTTGCACTGGGCGAAACTGGCGAGCTGTGTGTGAAAGGTCCGCAAGTGATGAAGGGCTACTGGCAGCGCCAGGAAGCTACCGACGAGATGCTCGACAGCGAGGGCTGGCTGAAGACCGGCGACATCGCGATCATTCAGCCAGACGGCTACATGCGCATTGTCGACCGCAAGAAGGACATGATTCTGGTCTCCGGTTTCAACGTCTACCCCAACGAACTGGAAGACGTGCTGGCAGGCTTGCCGGGCGTATTGCAGTGCGCAGCCATCGGCGTGCCGGACGAGAAGTCCGGAGAGCACATCAAGCTCTTCATCGTGGTCAAGCCCGGCGCTACCCTGACCAAGGACCAGGTGATGGAACACATGCGTGCCAATGTCACTGGCTACAAGGTGCCCAAGGCCGTTGAGTTCCGGGATGCGTTGCCAACCACTAACGTGGGCAAGATTCTGCGGCGTGAATTGCGTGATGAAGAACTGAAGAAACTCGGCCTGAAAAAATAAGCAGGCAATGGTTTTATTCAAACCCGTACTTACTGAAGTACGGGTTTTTTTATCTGTTATTTCTTGAATTGAGTGATTTCATATCGCTACTAGTGCGGAAAAAACCTATAAATAAGTACGCTTTCGTTGGGCGAATAATGGAGCAGGTCGGCAGTTTAAATGCCCATGTTCATTGGCGATGAAGGCACTGTCGAAAAAATTAGCGCTGTGGCACTACAAAATCTTGTAGTTGAGTGTGATCGCGCAGTGCTCTAAAACTCTTCTTGCTGTTTCAGGGGCGACACAATGTCGCATGGTTAATAAATGCGCCACGCCCCTGAAAAGTGATAGCCGATAACGGCATTCAGTTATTCAAGGAGAACACCATGAACGCAACTAATGAAACCTTCGCACTTGACGCCTCTGCTGTAGAAGCCTTTGCCGATATTCTGAATGACGAAGGCCAAATGCGCGCCGGGTTTGTTATTCACGAATCCAATAACAATATCTCCGCTGATATTGAAGACGCCGGCAAGTAATACAGCGCGTGCTATTCGAGTGTTCGAATAGCACGCACTTATTGATCAGGATTTCAGCAGGCAACTACATGTATCGCATGACCTCTAGTTTGCGCAAGGCATCACTGTCCGACACACTGGCCCATGCCAGAGAACTTGCCGTGCAATTGGGTATCACGCGGGTCACCAATACCACTTGGCTGGACAAGATCGGTATTCCGGTATTTGCCAGTATCCGTCCCGATGCGGTGGAAGGCTCGCTCTGTGTGAGTGCCGGCAAGGGTATGCGCGCCGAAGAGGCCCAGGTCGGTGCCTACATGGAGGCCATCGAGTTTGCCGTCGCCGAATACCGCAATCGCAACATTGACGTGTTCATTTCCACGCCACGCAAAGTCGCGGCACAAGCTGGCTTTGCCCACGATTTCGTTGATTTTTGCCCGATACTCGGCGCACCGATCGACCCCGATGGCCCCTTGGTGTGCGTGCAGGCGCAGGACATCGCCACCGGGCAACAGTTTGCAGTGCCTGCCGAGCTGATTTTTTCGCCCTTTAGCGAAAACCAGGGGCAGCGCATTTTCGGCACCAGCACCAATGGCCTCAGCTCAGGCAATAGCGTGGACGAAGCCAGCGTGCATGGCATCGCCGAAATCGTCGAGCGCGACGTGCAAGCCTTCAACTTCATGAAAGACACCTCGCGCCTGATGTTGCGCGATTGCCCCGTCGACACTCTGGACCCCTTGTTCAACCGCGTCGAAGCCGCCGGGTTGAGCGCAGTGGTGCGCTACACCCCTAGCGTGATCGGGTTGCCCTACGTCCAAGGGTTCATCATGGAGCCTTCCGACGATGCGCCTATCGCCATCTCCTGCGGCTCCGGCCTGCATCTGTGCCGCGATATTGCGTCAGTCAGGGGCCTGGCCGAGGCGGCGCAATCAAGGCTGTCTTATATCCATGGTGGCCGGGATGATTTGATTGAGCGCTTCAAGTACTTCTCCGCCAGCGATCGCCAGGCGGAACTCGACGCCGTTGCGCGCTTGCGCAGTCATGTCAACGACCCAACTGAGGCTATCGCCTACTCCACGATCGAGGATGCCAATGCGCAGATCAACAGCATTGACTCTGCTCTTGAGTGTTTGCTCGGGCGCTTGCGTGAGCAGGGATTCGGCCAGGTCTTGCGGGTGGTGTTGAGCAAAAACGACTCACCGTTGGCGGTGGTCAAAATAGTTATTCCAGGCATGGAGTCGTTCCAGCCGGCACTCAAGCGCGCAGGTCCTCGCCTGTCCCGCTATATCGCACGCTAGGTAGGAGCACGCATGAAGCTGCATTTATTCGTAGGGCCGACGGCCGCAGGGATGGAGCCGGGGTTGCTGGAGCAGTCCGATGTGGTCGTGCATGCCCCTGCGCGACGCGGCGATATACAAACGCTGGTCGAGCAGCATGCACAACCGGGCTGCATCGCGATTGTCGACGGCACGTTTCACAGCTTCCCCTCAGTGGGTCATATCGAGATCCGTCGCGCTATCGACCAGGGTTGGAAGATCTGGGGCCTGGCGTCCATGGGGGCGATCCGCGCCAGTGAAATGCGCTTTCTCGGTATGCAAGGTTACGGGGTTGTCTATGGGCATTACCGCGACGATCCGGAGTTCGATGACGACGAGGTCACGCTGGTACATGAGATCGACGCGCCATATCGAGCCATGTCCGAGCCGCTGATCCATTTGCGAGGCTTTGTTGGCGCGTTACAGGACCAGCAGAGGATTTCTGCGCACGTCGCCCAAGGGATTATCCGCGACCTCAAGGAGCGCTGGTACGCCGAACGGACCTTGTCGCGCTTGAAGAAATTGCTGCAGGCCAGCGGTGAGATGGCGCAGCACGAGGTGGACGAGGCCATGGCAGGTTTCAAGGCGTTTCGCATCAAGAGCCTGGACCTTGAAGGCTTCCTGGCTTCGCGTTGCTGGCTCAGCGGATCAGAGGGTTGATTGGCTATGAGCCCTAACGCGTTTTTCAACACTGTCGGCGGCTTGCCGTTTATCGATGAAGGCGTGCGACCGGCCACGTTATTGGCCGCAGTGGCGTGCAGCCGTCGCAACGCTGACCCCCAGGCCCATGCCGCGTTGACCGATTACCTGGAGCCATCCAACGCGCGAGCCCTGTTCAAGCGCCTGGCCACCAGCCAGGTCGAGGAGTTCGAGTCCATGGACTGTTCGGACGCCGAGCAGCAGCAGATCCGCAGGGCCACGGCTGCTGTGTGTCAGGCGAAGCCGTCCTGGGATAGTTTTTTCAGTATTCCCGTTCGGTACCGCAGGCTTGTGCAGCCCATGAGCAGCTCGACCAGTGCATTGATTCCCCAGACCATTTACCTGGGGGGCAGGGCGTTTGATTCGCCTATCCCTTTGGAAGAAACCCTGGTGCATGAACATGCCCACATCTGGTTGAACTTCGTCATGGAGGTCTACGACCTGCAAACGCCCGAAGCGCCCAGGGATTACGTGCTGCCCTCGGGCACACGTGGCAAGACCCTGCGAGGGGTGATGGCGGCTGCGCACTTTGCCGCGGCGGCCCTGACGTACTACCGCCAGCTCCCCAGTCCTGCGGCTGGCCCGGAGCGCCAGTTGTACCTGCACAAGTATTTGGCCGGCTGCCTGGATACAGCCGCCCAGCGCCCGTTTTTCACGGCGATGGGCAGCCTGGTGTTCGCTGCACTGCAAGACTGCCATGAGCAACTTATCAAGCGCCCGCAAGGAAACTGACCATGCCCCAAATCATTATCGCCAGCCAATTCGCGGACCTGACCAATGGTCGCAAAACCTGGGCGTTGCCCTGTACCACTGCCTTACAGCTGATGGATGGCCTGCGTGTTGACGAGCCGCTGTTGTACAGCGCTATTGTCGAAGGCGATTACTGCCTCAAGCCATTTATCAGCCTGGTGATCGACGACATTCCCTATGCCGATCAGGAACCCTGGAACGAAATTACCCTGCGCCCGGACTCCACGGCACTGATCATCAGCGCCGTGGCGGGAGGCTGATATGGCTGATGAACGCTTCAGTCAGCAGGAGCACGCCCACTACGCCCGGCATTTCCTGGTCAAGGGGTTTGGCCCTGAAGGCCAGGCCCGACTCAAGGCGGGCAAGGTGCTGGTGG
>NZ_JAEKCN010000040.1:0-5029 GCF_016405455.1 Pseudomonas sp. MF7453
CGCGCTGGCCAGCGCGGTGCGCTCGTGGGTTCGCCAGCGCTGATGCCAGAGTTTCTTGTCCTCGCGCTCGCTACGGCAGGTCGTGTGCCCAACGATGGGCGTTTTGCGGCGGCTGCGGCTCATGATGTGGTTGTCTCCAAGAACATTCAGGACAGGCTTTCTGGGTAGAGCGCCGTCAACCGGGACAGGGTTTCTTGCACTTGTTCCAGCGAGGTCATCAGATGATCAACCTGATCCTGAAGATCCACGGCGAGATCAAATAGCTCAGCCACTCGGCTGCGTGATCCCTCGTTGAACGCGGCCATTGCCAGTTGATGCAGCTTCAACAGGTCGGTGCGCAGTTGCGGAGGTGCGCCGTCTGCGCTGTCATTCAAATCGCCGCGCAGCACGTCCACGGCATCGACTGCACGCAGCAGTGCCGTGGTATCGAAATTCTCGGGAGTCAGTTCGTCCCATTCGTCGTCGGTGATGCGGGCTGCCATCAGGAGAGCTCCGATTAAGCGGTTGCGAGCGTTAGATGCCCGATCGGCTCGGCTGCTGGCCGTACCTTGATTTCGATGTCGTAGCCGAGGCGATTCAGACAATCCATCAGCTTGCGTTCGGATAGATTGGTGAAGTCGCCGCGCATCATGCCCGACACCTTCGGTTGCGGGATGCCCATGCGTTTGGCCGCCGCTTGTTGAGTCAGCCCAAGGGCGCGCATGGCCCTCCTGATCTCGACCACCAGGCCGGTCTTGATCTTGAGCTTTTCAGCGTCAGGCAGTCCAAGGTCGGCAAAGACGTTGCCCGAGCTGCGCTGAACCTCGACGCCTTCAATGATTCGTTTTTGCATTTCGTAGCTCCTGTGCCAATACCTCGGCCACCTTCAGCCGAGCGCGGATGATGTCCATGTCGGCCTTTGGCGTGGCGATTCCGCTCTTGCTCTTCTTCTGGAAGCAGTGCAGGACGAACACCGCTTCCGCAAACTTGACCGTGTATACCGCTCGATAGGTGCCGCCGGCATCGTCTTCGACGACCTCCAGCACGCCGGCACCACCGAACCCCTTGAGCACCTTTGCTGCGTCATCCTGATCGCCTATCTGCGCCAACGAGAGCGCGTAACCGAAACGGCGACGCACGTCGGACGGCAACGCCATCAAATCCTTGTGGCTGCTCGCGATCCATTCGAGCGGTTTTTCTTTGTTTGTCATGACGGAATTTTATACCTGTTCAGGTAATGATGTAAACGCGGCAACCTCAAGGAGGTGTCGTAAAACATTTGTTTTGCGACAGGCTGTCAGCCGCCGCTGTGCTACCTGTGCAACACCCCCTCAAAAATGTACGGAAAACTCTATCGCTATTCACTATTATGCGGAAACCTGTTTTTGATGGTTATCCGCCTATGTTGGTTGGCTACATGCGCGTGTCGTCGGACTCCGACCGCCAGAGCACGGACTTGCAGCGCGACGCGCTGCTCGCCGCCGGCGTCGATCCGCGTCACCTGTTTGAGGATCGTGCCTCTGGCGCGAAGGATGACCGTGCCGGCTTGGCGCGGGCGCTTGAGTTCGTTCGAGCCGGCGATGTGCTGGTGGTGTGGAAACTCGACCGGCTCGGTCGCTCGCTGTCGCACCTGCTCGCCATTGTGACTTCGCTCAAGGACAAGCGGGTGGCGTTCCGCTCGCTGACAGAGAACCTGGACACTACGACGCCCTCGGGCGAATTCCTGTTCCAGGTGTTCGGTGCGCTCGCGCAGTACGAGCGCGCCTTGATTCAGGAGCGCGTCGTCGCGGGCTTGGCCGCCGCACGCAAACGCGGCCGGATCGGCGGCCGGCCGCAGGCGATCACTGGTGAGAAGCTGGACGCCATCGTCGCCGCGCTCGATGGCGGCATGTCTAAGGCGGCGGTGTGCCGCAACTTCAATGTCAAGCGCACTACGTTGATCGAAACATTGACGCGAGCAGGTTGGCGTGGTGCGGGAAGGACGGTCGATGAGCAACAAGAATAAGCTACTCACCGTCTTTTCTGACGCAGAGCAGGAAGCCTTGTACGGCCTACCGGACTTCGACGATGCTCAGCGGCTGGAATACCTGGCGTTGACCGAATCTGAACTGGCGTTCGCCAGCAGCCGGCCTAGCCTGCAGGCCCAAGTCTATTGCGTCTTGCAGATCGGCTACTTCAAGGCCAAGCATGCTTTCTTCCGCTTCGATTGGCATGAGGTCGAGGACGATTGCGCCTTCGTGCTGAGTCGCTATTTCCACGGCGAAGCGTTCGAACGCAAGGCGATCACCAAGCATGAGCACTACAGCCAGAGGGGTCAGATCGCCGAACTGTTCGGCTACCGGTCGTGGGCGGCTAGCTTCCTGCCGCAACTGGCACAGCAGGCTGAACAGATCGTGCGGCGCGACGTAATGCCAGGATTCGTGGCCGCCGAACTGATCGTTTGGCTCAGCGAGCACAAAATCATCCGGCCCGGCCACACCACCTTACAAGAGCTGGTCAGTGAAGCCCTGTCCACCGAACGCAGGCGCTTGGGCGGCTTGCTGGCAGAAGTGTTGGACGAATCGGCCAAAGCTGCGCTGGGCCAGCTCCTGGTGCGTGACGACACCCTGTCTCAACTGGCAGCGCTCAAGCAGGACGCTAAAGATTTCGGCTGGCGTCAGATGGCAGGGGAGCGCGAGAAGCGCGCCACGCTGAAGTCCTTGCACGGGATCGCCAAGGCGCTGCTGCCCAAGCTCGGCATCTCGCAGCAGAACCTGCTGTACTACGCGAGCCTGGCGAACTTCTATACCGTCCATGACCTGCGCCACCTGAAGGCGGAGCAGACCCGGCTCTACCTGCTGTGCTATGCCTGGGTACGTTACCGGCAGCTCACCGACAACCTGGTCGACGCGATGGCCTTCCACATGAAAAAACTTGAGGACGAGAGCCGCACGGGTGCGAAACAGTCCTTTGTCGCCGAACAGCTGCGACGCCATCAGGAAACGCCGCAGGTTGGCCGCCTGCTGTCGCTGTACGTGGACGACAGCGTGGCCGATCCGACGCCGTTCGGCGAGGTGCGCCAACGCGCCTACAAAATCATGTCCAGGGAATTGCTGCAAAACACGGCGCAGCGCATGAGCGTCAAGCCACTGAACAAACTGGCGCTGCACTGGCAGGCGGTGGACGGCCTGGCCGAACGCATTCGACGCCATCTACGGCCGCTGTACGTCGCGCTCGACTTCGCCGGCACGGCCCCCGATAACCCATGGCTCGCGGCGCTGACTTGGGCCAAGAGCGTGTTCGCCAAGCAGCAGCGCCTATCACAACGGCCACTCGACGAATGTCCGGCGGCAACGCTGCCGAAACGCTTGCGTCCGTACCTGCTGATGTTCGATGCCGAAGGCACGCCGACAGGCCTGCATGCCGATCGTTACGAATTCTGGCTTTACCGTCAGGTCAGGAAACGCTTCCAGGCGGGCGAGCTCTACATTGACGACAGCTTGCAGCACCGGCATTTGTCCGACGAGTTGGTTTCGATGGACGAGAAAGCCGCCGTGCTCGCGCAGATGGACATCCCCTTCCTGCGGCAGCCGGTCAGTGCCCAGCTCGATGCACTGGCGGCCGAGTTGCGTGCGCAATGGGTGGCGTTCAATCGCGAGCTGAAACAGGGCAAGCTGACGCACCTGGAATACGACAAGGACACGCAGAGACTGACCTGGCGCAAGCCCAAGGGGGAGAACCAGAAGGCGCGCGAGCAAGCTCTCTACGAGCAACTGCCATACTGCGATGTCGCCGACGTGTTTCGCTTCGTCAACGGCCAGTGCCAGTTCCTGTCGGCGCTGACACCATTGCAGCCACGCTATGCGAAGAAGGTAGCCGACGCCGACAGTCTGATGGCGGTGATCATTGCCCAAGCCATGAACCACGGCAACCAGGTTATGGCACGTACCAGCGACATCCCGTACCACGTCCTGGAGAGTACCTACCAGCAGTACCTGCGCCAGGCGACGCTACATGTGGCCAACGATTGCATCAGCAACGCCATCGCCGCACTGCCGATCTTCCCGCATTACTCGTTCGACCTCGATTCGTTGTACGGTGCCGTTGATGGGCAGAAATTCGGCGTCGAGCGACCAACTGTGAAGGCGCGCTACTCGCGCAAATATTTCGGCCGCGGCAAGGGCGTCGTCGCCTACACGCTGCTGTGCAATCACGTGCCGTTGAACGGCTACCTGATAGGCGCACACGAGTACGAGGCTCACCACGTGTTCGACATCTGGTACCGCAACACGTCGGACATCGTGCCGAGCGCGATCACCGGCGACATGCACAGCATCAACAAGGCCAACTTCGCCATCCTGCACTGGTTCGGACTTCGTTTCGAGCCGCGCTTCACCGACCTCGACGACCAGTTGCAGGAGCTGTATTGCGCCGATGATCTGGCATTGTACGAGAAATGCCTGATCCGGCCGGCTGGCCAGATCGACCGGCAACTCATCGTCGGTGAGAAGGCGAACATCGACCGAATCGTCGCCACACTGGGCCTGAAGGAAATGACGCAGGGCACGCTGATCCGCAAGCTGTGCACCTATACGGCGCCGAACCCGACGCGGCGCGCAATCTTCGAGTTCGACAAGCTCATCCGCAGTATCTACACACTGCGCTACCTGCGCGACCCGCAACTGGAGCGTAATGTTCACCGCTCGCAGAACCGCATTGAGTCCTATCACCAGCTACGCTCGACCATCGCCCAAGTCGGTGGGAAGAAGGAATTGACCGGCCGCACCGACATCGAAATCGAGATCAGCAACCAGTGCGCCAGGCTGATCGGCAACGCGATCATCTTCTACAACTCGGCGATCCTGTCCCTGCTGCTGACGAAGTACGAGGCAGCTGGCAATGCCAAGGCGCTGGCGTTGATCACGCAGATGTCGCCAGCGGCCTGGCGGCACATCCTGCTGAACGGGCATTACACCTTCCAGACTGACGGCAAGTTCATCGACCTGGATGCGCTCGTGGCGGGACTGGAGCTGGGCTGACGGAAATTTCTGGGATTCCGGCGTACAACCCC
>NZ_JAEKCN010000041.1:0-4758 GCF_016405455.1 Pseudomonas sp. MF7453
CGGGTGGCCCCCTGCATAAGTGCGGGTAACCCCCCCCGTATTCCGTGGCCTCCAGCCATTCCCCTTCTCACTCTGTTACTACGCGCTCTTGATCTGGCCTTTGCAGTGCCCTTGATCTTGCCCCTGGGATTCAAAGAATCGGGTGCTTTAGCTAGATCAAGGTGGCCACCAGTGCAGTGACCGCGAAGCGGGCGATGTGCTGGGGGACGCCGAACAAGCGAAGCGCGTTAGGGCGGTGGATCAGGCACCGCGATCTAGGTCGAGATCCAGCGGCCTTCCAGTCGCTGTGCGCCGTCCAGCAGCAGCGCATGGCTCAAGACTTGCGTGCGGCTGCTTCGCTCCTTCACGCCGCAGCCTTCGGCCTGCGCGCTTCGCTCGCGGGTAATCAGGTCGAAGGGGGTAGGGCGGCCAATTCGGCTAGCAGGGGTTCTAGGCGCTTTCTGTCCACGTCGCGAGTAACCAACTCCCCAGCCTTGTCGATCAACCACTGCCGGATTCTCGGTTCCTTGCGGGCCTCCGCGAGCAGCATCCCGCCGAGGATGATCTTTTGTCCGTTCTCCAGTGCTCTGCTTTGCTGGCGAAGTCGGGCTAGTTTGGCTTCTGCCTCTGCAATCTTCTGCTCTATCGTCTGGGCCATTTGTCGGTCTCCATTGGTTCGGTATGCTACGATAACACGCAGCAAAAGAGCGAAGCGAAAGCAGCAAGTGCGCACTTACGACTCGTACCGAGTCAGCGCGCCCTGCGGGGCAAAATCAAAAACCAGAATCAGGAGAAAAGGCCATCGCCATCTACCACGCAACCACGAAGCCGATAGCGCGCAGTGCGGGACGGTCAGCCGTCGCCGCTGCTGCCTATCGCTCTGGTTCCGAGTTGGTTGATGAGCGCACCGGCCTTGTTCACGACTACACCAAAAAAGGTGGCGTTGTATCCGCCGAAATCATCGCGCCGGACGGCGGCAGCGCCGACCGCTCGACGCTGTGGAACGCCGCTGAATCTGCCGAGAACCGGAAGGATTCGCGGACGGCCCGCGAATGGATCGTGGCCTTGCCTGCCGAGCTGGATGCTGGCCAGCGCCGGGAGTTGGCCGTTTCCTTTGGTGCCCAACTGGCGAGCCGGTACGGCGTGGCCGTAGACGTGGCGATCCACGAACCCGACCGCGAGGGAGACAACCGCAATCACCACGCGCACATCCTCACCACCACCCGGCGCGTGAGCCGAGGCGCAGCGGGTGAGCTGGTCATGGGCGACAAGGCCAGCATCGAGCTGGCCGACAAGAAACGCCGGGAGCTGGGGTTAGGCCCAGCCGCCGACGAGGTGAAGGCCATTCGGCAGTTGTGGGAGCAGACCGCCAATCGCGCCCTGGAGCGAGCGGGCAGCGGCGAACGGATCGACGCCAGAAGCCTCAAGGATCAAGGCCTTGACCGTGAAGCCACCACCCACCTCGGGCCGGTGGCCTCCGAGATGGAACGGCGCGGACGGATCAGCGATCGAGGCGACGGAAACCGGCAGGCGCAGGCCAACAACGCCGCGAGAGCCTCTCTGAGCGCTCAGGTGGTCGATTTGGCTGCTGAGCGTGAGCGAAGGGAAAAGATGAGCAAGGAGGCTGCGCAGGAGCGTGCGCAAGCGCTTTTGTGGGGCGGCATGACCTCAGGTCAGCTTTCGGGTGAAATCAGCCGTATACGGCCTCCTAGCGTGCGTGACGCGGTAGATCGTGACCCGGAGGTGCAGCGGGCTAATCGAGACGCCGCCGTGCTGCGCGAACGCTTTGCCGAGGCAAAGCGGGTGGAGGAACTGGCGAAGGAGCGGGCAGGCGAATGGCGAGAGGCCCACCCGCTGCGGGCGAAGCTGAGGGACATGGGCTGGAAATGGGAGCCGCTGGAGAAGCTGGCGGCGACAGAGGCCAAGAACCGGGCGCAATGGCACAGCGCGGGGCCGGAGATGGTGCGGGCCGACGAGCACGCCAAGCAGGTGCAGGCGAGCACTTGGGCGCGGGTCGAACGGGAGCAGGTCCCCGCCCTGGAGCAGGTGGCGCAGTTGGAGAAACTACGGGCCGAGAAGTTGCACCAGGAGCAGGCCGAGCTGCGGCTAGAAAGGGCGGCAGACCGTTTCGTCTCGGAGTTCAAAAGCACGGCGATCAAGCGCGCCTGCAAGGCGCATGGCTACGGCGATAGCGGCAAGCAGTGGCAGGCGCTGCCGGACGTGCAACGGGCGAATATCGAGCGGTTCAACGCCATGGGCAAGCCCCAGCAGGCCGAGCATTTGGCGGGAATTCGGGCGGTCATGCTCCAGCACTTCCGGGACAACCCAAAGGCGCTAGAGCAGGCGCGGCAGGTTCGGCGGCAGGATCGAGGGGTGGAGCGCTAGAGCGGCAGCGTCACTTCTCCGAGGGGCGAATAGAGAAAACGGAGAAAATCGTACGCTAAGGGGACAATTGCATCGACTTGCCCTACCTATTGGAATGGGCACTGACCAGCAAATTGCATTTCGTACAGATCATGGTGAGCTGATGCGGAAAGGTGTTGTCACGGTGGATTGAAAGCACTCTACGTTCCGTCTTTCGCATTCAACATCTGCTTCTATCCGTGTCGGGTAGGTGAACTGCAATCGCTGCTTGTCTTGATTGTCATAGATATCAAAACCTGTCGGAACTGTTGTGGAGTGAAAGCGAGTTCCATTGCAAACCGATCCTGTTTTGGTGGGGATGGCAGGAACAACAACGAATCTCTGGATCATCGTTTTCGCGTCCTTGTGTTGAGTGAGCTTTTACTAATAGCGGCAGTTCGCCACTTTTTCAAGTTTTGAGAAACCCGTTGACAACCAAGCAACCCGTGGCGCGTCAGGTTGAGGTCATAGAGGTTTGCAGGGGAACGTCAGGAATGCCGCAAATGACACCAGTCTGACGCGGTTCGAGCTGACGGCATGACGTCCAGTTGATGTGTACCTCAACTGGACGTTCGCGGTGAGTAATTGCATGGGGAGAGATACAACGAAATGTGATTCAGCCTCCCGCATTGAAGATCAGTCGCTAAAATGAATACGCTAGATCACATTCACCTGACGCTATGGAGACAAGTCATGCTATCCACACTTGAGCTTCGCCACATTATTGAATGTGGATTCCAGCCTTTCGCTTGCACCTGCTCAGTCAATCCGGATGGATCATTGATGATCAAGGTGTTCGATTCCGCTTCTGGGCGGGTCGATCTCTTGGTCACTGCGGTCACGACCAGCGAATTGACGTCGAGCCGAGCCATTGCAAATTTGATTGGCGAGCTTCGCTCTGAAATGGCAGCGAACCAAGCTACAGGCTCGTTGGTGTTAACGAGATAGATCAAAAATGGCTCTATTTTTGCGCTTTCTGGATAGGGAAACCCGGCTGGAGCAGGGAAGCCATCGCACCGATCAGATCATCCAGAGACCAGGGCTTGTGTAAGTAGATGGTAGAAGGCGGGACTGATGCAGGATCTATCAGATACCCTGAGGTCAGAATCGACGCAATGGTAGGCCATTTTCCTCTCACCATTTCAATGAATTCTGTACCTTGAATTTGTCCAGGGACACCGTGATCGGCAATCACTAGCCTGCATTCGTCATGCGCCTGCAAAAGATAGGTCAACGCATCATCAGCAGTTTCAAATGCTAATGCCTTAGCCCCTACCTCCTCGACGATATTCACCATCAGTTCACGGAGCGTCGGATCGTCTTCGACAATGATGATTCCGCCCCGAATCGGTAACAGGCCTTCCCAGTTAACGTACACTTTTTCACCTTCTTAAGAAGCCAAAGACGTCGACTCGACCCAAACCCGCTCCAGTGTAATCAAAGTTTCAGGATTATCCGCCAGCTGAAGGACGGTTGCGACGCCAATGTCCTAATTTTTCCTATGCATACCTCCCCCTTAGCGTACGATTTTTTCCGAATTCTGCGGCCTCCCCTCCGAATCTGCCGCACCGTTCACCCAGTCGCGAGTGTTTGGGTCGCGGGTCACCGGCGCGTGAGAGGACTTGCGGCGGTATTCCTTGATGAATGCCACGCGGTCTCCCTTGAAGAATAGGGCGGGATTGACCCAGTACATGCTGGGGCCGCGCGGGCAAAGGAAGCGGTTGAGCAGCAGCTCTTTGAAGCCGCGGTGGAACGTGGCTTCGCTCATCCCGAGGTCCCGGCCATTGAGGTTGCTGTCGAACCAGTGCAGGTAGATCGAATCGGCGAAGCCCCCAGTCATGCGGGTGCTCTGGTACTCGCTCAGAATCGCCTGAAACACGCGCATACCGGTCTTGGACAGGTCGTACATCGCCCTCACCCCCTCGGCGAACACCTTCACAAACTCGGCGTCGTCGCGCTCCTCCACCGTGTGGATTGTGCTGACAGCGGTCACCTCCCCAGTCAGTGGGTCTACCAGATCCTTGCCACGGCCCGCACGCACGTAGCGTTTCTTGGTTTCTACGGTGGACGGGTCAATGAGTGGGTTGTAGTCGGGCGAGTACTGGCGGTTGAGTTCTCGCAACGAAGGGCTTTTTTTTGCTGATTCCATCTTCAAAAAAACCACTTAAACTGAGGGTAGGGCCGTCATCGTATTGCGCCAGTACCCGCAAAATCAAGTCATTTTTTGCGGGTACATCCCTGCATAAGTGCGGGTGGCCCCCTGCATAAGTGCGGGTAACCCCCCCCGTATTCCGTGGCCTCCAGCCATTCCCCTTCTCACTCTGTTACTACGCGCTCTTGATCTGGCCTTTGCAGTGCCCTTGATCTTGCCCCTGG
>NZ_JAEKCN010000042.1:0-3277 GCF_016405455.1 Pseudomonas sp. MF7453
GATCCATGCCCAGGCCGAGCGTGCCGCGCAGGCGGTGGTGGAGACGACGGCCAGTGGGAAGGTGCTGGATGGGTTGGCGGCGCAGTTGAAGGCGAGCCTGGGGCAGTTCCGGGCTTGAGGTTGCCTGGACTGGCCTCATCGCAGGCAAGCCAGCTCCCACATTCAACTGCATTCCAAAGTTGGAGCGCGGTCAACTGTGGGAGCTGGCTTGCCTGCGATAGCTGTTTCAGCGGCTCAAATACATCCGCGTCGTAAGCAGATACACCGGCAACCCCGACACCAGAATCAACAACGCTGCATACGGCGCCGCCGCCGCAAATTCCACATTCGAGGTATGCGCCCAGACGGCCGTCGCCAAGGTATTCAACCCCGTCGGGCTCAGCAGCAGCGTGGCTGTCAGTTCCTTCATCGCATCCAGGAACACCAAGGCAAACGCCGCCCCCAGCGCCGGAAAGATAATTGGCAACGTCACCCGGCAAAACGCACTGAACGACGATGCGCCTAACGTGCGCGCCGCCTCTTCCAATTGTGGCGCCGCTTTGTTCAGCGCTGTACGAATCGGTGCCTGTGCCAACGGCAAAAACAGCAGCGCATAAGCAATCAGCAACAACGCCGAGGTTTGGTACAGCGCCGGCACGTAATGCAGGGCGAAATACACCAGGGTCAGCGCAATCACCAGGCCGGGCAGGGCATGCAGTAGATACGGCAAGCGTTCGGCCCAGATTGCCAGTTGGCCTTTGTAGCGCACCACCAGCAATCCAACCGGCACTGCCAGTACCAGGCACAGTGCGGCGCCGCCCAGCGAGAGCGCCAGGGATGACAGCAGCGCCTCACCGATCTCGGCCATCGGAAACGCTGCCGACGAACCGACTGCCAACCAATACCCGAGCATCCCCAGCGGAATGCCGCTGCCGATGATCGCCAGCGCCAGGCAATACACCTGGCCCAATGGTGCCCATTTGCCCAGTCGAACCTGCTCGGCGTGTCGCGCCGCGCCCTGGCCGATGCGCACGTGCCGGCCTTTGCCGCGTACACGCAGCTCCAGCCACAGCAGGGTCAGGCACATCACCAGCAGCACTGCCGAGAGCATCGCGGCATTGGCATTGCTGAATTCCAGTTCGAACTGCTGATAGATCGCAGTGGTGAAGGTCTGCAACCCGATGATCGACAGCGCGCCGAATTCCACCAGCATGTGCAGTGCGATCAATAGTGAGCCGGCCAGCAGCGATGGCCACAGCAGCGGGAGTGTGATGCGAAAGAACACGCCCCAGCGGTTGTGCCCCAAAGTGCGGGCCGACTCTTCCAGGGAAGGGTCAAGATTGCGCAGCGTTGCCGCCACCGGCAGAAACACCAGCGGGTATTTGGACAGGCTCATCACCAGGATCGCACCGCCGAGGCCCTCGAGCTGTGCGCTCAGCGATACCCAGGTAAAGCTGCTGACAAACGCCGGCACCGCAAACGGCAGGCACAGGATCACGCCCCAGATGCGTCGCCCCGGCAGGTTGCTGCGTTCCAGCAGCCAGGCCAGGGACAGGCCGATCACGCCGCAGCTCAGGGTCACGCCGACCATCAGCGCCAGGGTGTTGCGCAGCAGCCCGAACACATAAGGCCGCCACAGTAGATGCACCGCCTCCGTCCAGCCCGCCTGCCAGGCTTTGAGCCCGACATAGGCGAGCGGCAACAGGCTCAGGCCAACCAGCAGCAGCACGGGCAGCAGCAGCCAGATCGACGGGCGTTTGCGACGGGGGGTGAACCCCGCGACGGAGAGCGAGGGGTTCATCAGTTCAGGCCAACGTCACGTTCCAGTTCCAGGGCTTCTTCGGCGTTACCCAGGTCTGCGGGGGTGACCTTCGGTGGCTGCAGCTCGCTAAATGGCTTGAGGCCACGGTTCGATTCCATGCCCTTGCGCAGCGGGTATTCGGCCGAGGTGTTGGTGATCACGCGCTGGCCTTCTTCACTGGCCATGAATGCCAGCAGTTGCTGAGCTTCTTTGGGATGTTTGCTGGATTTGAGTGCGGCAGCGGAAGATACGGTGATCAGGCCGCCGGCATCGCCATCGGTGAAGTAATGCAGTTGGGAGTCCAGGTTGGTTTTTTCCTTTTTCAGGGCAAACCAGTAGTAGTTGTTCACCAGCACGGTGGCCACTTCGCCGTTTTCCACGGCCTTGAGGGCGACCATATTGTTGCTGTACACCTTGCCGAAGGCACGCAAGCCGGTCAGCCACTCTTCGGCAGCTTCGCGACCGTGCAGCTTGATGATCGCCACCGCTTGTTCCTGGAAGGCGCCGCTGGTGGGCACGAAGCCGACCTTGCCTTGCCACTCGGGGCCGGCGAAATCCAGGACGGATTTGGGCAGGTCCTTTTCAGCAATCAGTTTTGGGTTGAACGCCACGACACGGGTGCGTGCAGTCACGCCCATCCAGTCGCCGTTGCGGCCAACGTAATCCTTGGGCAGCACGTCCAGGGTGCTGGCATCAATTTTTGCCAACAAGCCTTGCTCGCCGAGTTTGTTCAGCGGTGGCGACTCTTCGGTATAGATCACGTCGGCGGGGGAGCGGTCACCTTCCTCGACCACCTGGCTGGCCAGCTGATTGCTGCTGCCTTTGCGCACGTTGACGTGAATGCCGGTCTTGGCTTCAAAGGCTTTGGCGAGTTCATCGCCGACTTCCTTGTGTTGGCCGTTGTACAAGGTCAGGGCGATCTTGTCGGCGGAGTAGGCGGCGGGCGAGAGCAGGGTCAGGCCGAGCAGGGTGAGGCTCAGGCCGCGCAGAAGAGATGTCTTGAGACGGTTATCGCGGATCATCATCCGAAGTGTTCCTCGCTATATGCAACAAATCATTGCAAGGATAAACGATAAAACTTCTCAAGTGCGGATGAGGGGGAAATCACTGGCGAGATTTTCAAACGCCAGAAACGAAAAAACCCGCTTTCGCGGGTTTGATCTGAATTTGGTGCCCAGGAGAAGACTCGAACTTCCACGACCTTGCGATCACCAGCACCTGAAGCTGGCGTGTCTACCAATTTCACCACCTGGGCATTATCTAACAACGTTGCCGCTGTTGATGGGGCGAACTATACGGCGGGCTTTTTGATCTGTAAACCCCTGATTCGAAAAATATAAATCAATTTTTCCGTTAAAAATCAAAGGTCTGAAACGAAAAAACCCGCTTTCGCGGGTTTGATCTGAATTTGGTGCCCAGGAGAAGACTCGAACTTCCACGACCTTGCGATCACCAGCACCTGAAGCTGGCGTGTCTACCAATTTCACCACCTGGGCA
>NZ_JAEKCN010000043.1:0-2991 GCF_016405455.1 Pseudomonas sp. MF7453
AGTATAACCAGATTGCTTGGGGTTATATGGTCAAGTGAAGAAGCGCATACGGTGGATGCCTTGGCAGTCAGAGGCGATGAAAGACGTGGTAGCCTGCGAAAAGCTTCGGGGAGTCGGCAAACAGACTTTGATCCGGAGATGTCTGAATGGGGGAACCCAGCCATCATAAGATGGTTATCTTGTACTGAATACATAGGTGCAAGAAGCGAACCAGGGGAACTGAAACATCTAAGTACCCTGAGGAAAAGAAATCAACCGAGATTCCCTTAGTAGTGGCGAGCGAACGGGGACTAGCCCTTAAGTGGCTTTGAGATTAGCGGAACGCTCTGGAAAGTGCGGCCATAGTGGGTGATAGCCCTGTACGCGAAAATCTCTTAGTCATGAAATCGAGTAGGACGGAGCACGAGAAACTTTGTCTGAATATGGGGGGACCATCCTCCAAGGCTAAATACTACTGACTGACCGATAGTGAACTAGTACCGTGAGGGAAAGGCGAAAAGAACCCCGGAGAGGGGAGTGAAATAGATCCTGAAACCGTATGCGTACAAGCAGTGGGAGCCCACTTTGTTGGGTGACTGCGTACCTTTTGTATAATGGGTCAGCGACTTATTTTCAGTGGCGAGCTTAACCGAATAGGGGAGGCGTAGCGAAAGCGAGTCTTAATAGGGCGTCTAGTCGCTGGGAATAGACCCGAAACCGGGCGATCTATCCATGGGCAGGTTGAAGGTTGGGTAACACTAACTGGAGGACCGAACCGACTACCGTTGAAAAGTTAGCGGATGACCTGTGGATCGGAGTGAAAGGCTAATCAAGCTCGGAGATAGCTGGTTCTCCTCGAAAGCTATTTAGGTAGCGCCTCATGTATCACTGTAGGGGGTAGAGCACTGTTTCGGCTAGGGGGTCATCCCGACTTACCAAACCGATGCAAACTCCGAATACCTACAAGTGCCGAGCATGGGAGACACACGGCGGGTGCTAACGTCCGTCGTGAAAAGGGAAACAACCCAGACCGTCAGCTAAGGTCCCAAAGTTATGGTTAAGTGGGAAACGATGTGGGAAGGCTTAGACAGCTAGGAGGTTGGCTTAGAAGCAGCCACCCTTTAAAGAAAGCGTAATAGCTCACTAGTCGAGTCGGCCTGCGCGGAAGATGTAACGGGGCTCAAACCATACACCGAAGCTACGGGTATCACGTAAGTGATGCGGTAGAGGAGCGTTCTGTAAGCCTGTGAAGGTGAGTTGAGAAGCTTGCTGGAGGTATCAGAAGTGCGAATGCTGACATGAGTAACGACAATGGGTGTGAAAAACACCCACGCCGAAAGACCAAGGTTTCCTGCGCAACGTTAATCGACGCAGGGTTAGTCGGTCCCTAAGGCGAGGCTGAAAAGCGTAGTCGATGGAAAACAGGTTAATATTCCTGTACTTCTGGTTATTGCGATGGAGGGACGGAGAAGGCTAGGCCAGCTTGGCGTTGGTTGTCCAAGTTTAAGGTGGTAGGCTGGAATCTTAGGTAAATCCGGGATTCTAAGGCCGAGAGCTGATGACGAGTTATCTTTTAGATAACGAAGTGGTTGATGCCATGCTTCCAAGAAAAGCTTCTAAGCTTCAGGTAACCAGGAACCGTACCCCAAACCGACACAGGTGGTTGGGTAGAGAATACCAAGGCGCTTGAGAGAACTCGGGTGAAGGAACTAGGCAAAATGGCACCGTAACTTCGGGAGAAGGTGCGCCGGTGAGGGTGAAGGACTTGCTCCGTAAGCTCATGCCGGTCGAAGATACCAGGCCGCTGCGACTGTTTATTAAAAACACAGCACTCTGCAAACACGAAAGTGGACGTATAGGGTGTGACGCCTGCCCGGTGCCGGAAGGTTAATTGATGGGGTTAGCTAACGCGAAGCTCTTGATCGAAGCCCCGGTAAACGGCGGCCGTAACTATAACGGTCCTAAGGTAGCGAAATTCCTTGTCGGGTAAGTTCCGACCTGCACGAATGGCGTAACGATGGCGGCGCTGTCTCCACCCGAGACTCAGTGAAATTGAAATCGCTGTGAAGATGCAGTGTATCCGCGGCTAGACGGAAAGACCCCGTGAACCTTTACTATAGCTTTGCACTGGACTTTGAATTTGCTTGTGTAGGATAGGTGGGAGGCTTTGAAGCGTGGACGCCAGTCTGCGTGGAGCCAACCTTGAAATACCACCCTGGCAACTTTGAGGTTCTAACTCAGGTCCGTTATCCGGATCGAGGACAGTGTATGGTGGGTAGTTTGACTGGGGCGGTCTCCTCCTAAAGAGTAACGGAGGAGTACGAAGGTGCGCTCAGACCGGTCGGAAATCGGTCGTAGAGTATAAAGGCAAAAGCGCGCTTGACTGCGAGACAGACACGTCGAGCAGGTACGAAAGTAGGTCTTAGTGATCCGGTGGTTCTGTATGGAAGGGCCATCGCTCAACGGATAAAAGGTACTCCGGGGATAACAGGCTGATACCGCCCAAGAGTTCATATCGACGGCGGTGTTTGGCACCTCGATGTCGGCTCATCACATCCTGGGGCTGAAGCCGGTCCCAAGGGTATGGCTGTTCGCCATTTAAAGTGGTACGCGAGCTGGGTTTAGAACGTCGTGAGACAGTTCGGTCCCTATCTGCCGTGGACGTTTGAGATTTGAGAGGGGCTGCTCCTAGTACGAGAGGACCGGAGTGGACGAACCTCTGGTGTTCCGGTTGTCACGCCAGTGGCATTGCCGGGTAGCTATGTTCGGAATAGATAACCGCTGAAAGCATCTAAGCGGGAAACTAGCCTCAAGATGAGATCTCACTGGAACCTTGAGTTCCCTGAAGGGCCGTCGAAGACTACGACGTTGATAGGTTGGGTGTGTAAGCGCTGTGAGGCGTTGAGCTAACCAATACTAATTGCCCGTGAGGCTTGACCATATAACACCCAAGCAATTTGAGTCGAAAGGCCAGATTGCGGTGTGTGAAGACGCAATGAACCGAAAGTTCGA
>NZ_JAEKCN010000044.1:0-2908 GCF_016405455.1 Pseudomonas sp. MF7453
GTCTGGTTTCGTTGCTCTGCCGACTTCCTGCGCCTTTTTGATGGCATATGCGTTGTATTCCTCTGCGCCAGTTTCGGGATCATCTGCTGGATTACCTGGGCAAAGTTTGTCCTCCCATGGGAGGACAAACTTTGCCCAGGTAATCCAGCAGATGATCCCGAAACTGGCGCAGAGGAATACAACGCATATGCCATCAAAAAGGCGCAGGAAGTCGGCAGAGCAACGAAACCAGACCCCGTGCTAGATGCAGTGTATTTGGCGTTAAAAACGCCTGGAGAGGCTTACAGGGCCCTTGCTGAGGATCTTGCGGAGGCTTATCAAGGTCGTTATAGGTTTCTCATAGACAATTTGGCCCAGTGGGACGAAGAAACCAGGTGGTTGAGGGCTGACCTGGTTTTTTCCAATTCTGAGCTTCGCCATTTGTCAGCCACGCAAGTGATGGCTTTACGAACAAGGGCCGCCGAGGCCTGACGCGCTGCGCTTGTCCCCTCGACCTCCATACGGGAACAGGTTCCCGTACTCCGATCGAGGCCAGTCCATCCACCGTTGAAATTCCTCAGGTCAGGGGCCGCGACCCCGGCTCGTCGTGACTCGCTTCACCGTCGCGGCGAACGGAGTCCCGGGCGGAGCGAACCCTTGACCCTTCGCTGATCAAATCACCCTCTGGCGCTCTGTTCCTGGCCACCGGCCGGGAGCGGAGGCCCCCAGCATGGGTGCTGTTGATTTTGCTTTTGGCGCTCTGGGTAGTATTGCGAAATGTTCTTCACCCCCCTCCCGGATCCTGTGGGGTGCTGTTACACCCCCACTTTACCGAAGACTCCTTCGTTTTTTGGCTCTGGAGTGGAGGCGCAAACCTCGCCCGTTATGTTCCTGGTCGTGATGAGAAAATTTGCCATCACCACTGAGGAGCTGGGCATGAGGGTTTCAATCGAGCTGGATCGTAAGGATGTTTTGTCCCTGATCGCTGTTTTTCTGCTGATGCTCCCGGATTCCGGGGCTTTGCGCGGTTCTGAGGCTGGCGAGTCCCTGCTTTACTTGATACATAGAAACAATGTGTTAGCAGGTGCTATGCTCGGCCCCACGAATAAGGGGGCCATGAATGGCGCATAAAAAAACCCCTGAGAACTCTTCCAACTTGGCAGGCGGGGAGTTCACAGGGGCTGACGAAGCTAGGCTTCTGGACGAGAGAATAACACGCTACGGCGTGGCTCACACAAGGTCTCAGGCGATGCTAGAACATCTCCGAAAGACCCCGTCCGAAGCGACCATCAAGACTGCCGCTAGCCTTGCCAGCTGTGGTAATTACCTGCATTTCCGGGAGTACTTCACCGTGGGCAAGGTACGGCTGCATAGCGCGACGTTCTGCAAGCAGCACCTGGTCTGTCCGTTGTGCGGCATTCGCCGCGGTGCCAAGGCTCTTGGGGCTTACTTGACCCGCTGGCAGGTGATCCAGGAGGAACGCCCGGATCTGCGGCCCTATCTCCTGACCCTAACAGTCAAAAACGGGCCGGATCTTGAAGAGCGTCAATCGCACCTCGCGAAGTCGCTACGTCGCTTGATGGATCGTCGTCGCTACTTCAATGCCGGTACTCGTGGCGCTCCCTGGACAGAGCTTTGCAAAGCCGAGGGGGCCGTCTACACCCTCGAGCTGACCAACAAGGGCAATGGCTGGCACCCGCATTGTCACATGATCATTCTGGCCACATCACAGCCCTCCCAAACCGACCTCAGCACCGAGTGGCACAAGATCACCGGTGACAGCATGGTCGTGGATTGCAGGCCCATCCTGGGCGATCCCGTTGAGGGTTTCATGGAGGTGTTCCAGTACGCCGTGAAATTCTCCGATCTGACCTTGGCTGACAACTGGCACGCGGCGCAGATCCTCAAGGCCAAGCGCCCGCTGAACAGCTTCGGCTTGTTCCGTGGCGTTGAGATTCCCGACTCCCTGCTCGATGAGCCGCTCGACGGGCTTCCGTACCTGGATAGGTTCTATCGCTACCTGGGCGATTCATACCAGCCGGCGAGCATCAGGGAGTGAGGGCAGGCGACAGCGTAGCGCCTGCCTGCCTCACTCCCTGAAATTGCCGCTCCTATGGCTCACCTATTGCTGCGGCAATAGGCCCAACAATAGGACCTGCAATACAACCGCCAAGAGCCAAAAACATAGAACCCAACAGCAAAATGCCGTCACCCCTGCGGGGCTCCGTGGCCGCCCCTCCGGGCCGCCCAAACCTCCCGGGGGAGCGCCCCGGAAGGCCTTCAGGGTTCTGAATCGCTGCGCGATCCGCCACCCTCTTTCCTCCCCTGCGCCCTGGACGGGCTTGTCTCGAAAATTCACCCGCGTGCGCGCCCGGCAAAGCCGGACCAACCCGCTTTCTGAGACTGCGCGACGCATCGGCGCGGGACTCCGTCCCTCCCTCTGCTGCTTCGGCTCGAAACCAGGTTGGTCCGGTTTCACCTGACGCGCACGCAAGCGGTGCGGCCGGATGCTTCGCACCCTGGTTTCGCCCTGGACGGGCTGCACCAGGGCAGAACGGAAAAATTCGGCCTGGGGGCCATTTTTCCTCACCCCCCTCGTGGGCTCGGGTGGCGTCTGTCAGGCTGTTTCCGTCGTCTTCGACGCCGGTTTATCAGAGCGGCTTTTGGCCGCTCTGGAAGCAGCTTTCGCTGCCCAAAGCCCTCTGCGCTATCATTCGATTTTCGTCTAGGAAAATTCCTCATGCAGCGTCTCGCCATACCTTCGGATTACGTCCTGCAGTTCATCCTGGGCCGCGCCTCCTATGTCCTCCCATGGGAGGACAAACTTTGCCCAGGTAATCCAGCAGATGATCCCGAAACTGGCGCAGAGGAATACAACGCATATGCCATCAAAAAGGCGCAGGAAGTCGGCAGAGCAACGAAACCAGAC
>NZ_JAEKCN010000045.1:0-2908 GCF_016405455.1 Pseudomonas sp. MF7453
AAGCCCTCTGCGCTATCATTCGATTTTCGTCTAGGAAAATTCCTCATGCAGCGTCTCGCCATACCTTCGGATTACGTCCTGCAGTTCATCCTGGGCCGCGCCTCCTATGTCCTCCCATGGGAGGACATAGGAGGCGCGGCCCAGGATGAACTGCAGGACGTAATCCGAAGGTATGGCGAGACGCTGCATGAGGAATTTTCCTAGACGAAAATCG
Organism: Pseudomonas sp. MF7453; assembly: GCF_016405455.1. Taxonomy (NCBI): domain Bacteria; kingdom Pseudomonadati; phylum Pseudomonadota; class Gammaproteobacteria; order Pseudomonadales; family Pseudomonadaceae; genus Pseudomonas; species Pseudomonas sp. MF7453. The sequence goes on from NZ_JAEKCN010000045.1 coordinate 215, forward strand.
AATGATAGCGCAGAGGGCTTTGGGCAGCGAAAGCTGCTTCCAGAGCGGCCAAAAGCCGCTCTGATAAACCGGCGTCGAAGACGACGGAAACAGCCTGACAGACGCCACCCGAGCCCACGAGGGGGGTGAGGAAAAATGGCCCCCAGGCCGAATTTTTCCGTTCTGCCCTGGTGCAGCCCGTCCAGGGCGAAACCAGGGTGCGAAGCATCCGGCCGCACCGCTTGCGTGCGCGTCAGGTGAAACCGGACCAACCTGGTTTCGAGCCGAAGCAGCAGAGGGAGGGACGGAGTCCCGCGCCGATGCGTCGCGCAGTCTCAGAAAGCGGGTTGGTCCGGCTTTGCCGGGCGCGCACGCGGGTGAATTTTCGAGACAAGCCCGTCCAGGGCGCAGGGGAGGAAAGAGGGTGGCGGATCGCGCAGCGATTCAGAACCCTGAAGGCCTTCCGGGGCGCTCCCCCGGGAGGTTTGGGCGGCCCGGAGGGGCGGCCACGGAGCCCCGCAGGGGTGACGGCATTTTGCTGTTGGGTTCTATGTTTTTGGCTCTTGGCGGTTGTATTGCAGGTCCTATTGTTGGGCCTATTGCCGCAGCAATAGGTGAGCCATAGGAGCGGCAATTTCAGGGAGTGAGGCAGGCAGGCGCTACGCTGTCGCCTGCCCTCACTCCCTGATGCTCGCCGGCTGGTATGAATCGCCCAGGTAGCGATAGAACCTATCCAGGTACGGAAGCCCGTCGAGCGGCTCATCGAGCAGCGAGTCGGGAATCTCAACGCCACGGAACAAGCCGAAGCTGTTCAGCAGGCGCTTGCCCTTGAGGATCTGCGCCGCGTGCCAGTTGTCAGCCAAGGTCAGATCGGAGAATTTCACGGCGTACTTGAACACCTCCATGAAACCCTCAACGGGATCGCCCAGGATGGGCCTGCAATCCACGACCATGCTGTCACCGGTGATCTTGTGCCACTCGGTGCTGAGGTCGGTTTGGGAGGGCTGTGATGTGGCCAGAATGATCATGTGACAATGCGGGTGCCAGCCATTGCCCTTGTTGGTCAGCTCGAGGGTGTAGACGGCCCCCTCGGCTTTGCAAAGCTCTGTCCAGGGAGCGCCACGAGTACCGGCATTGAAGTAGCGACGACGATCCATCAAGCGACGTAGCGACTTCGCGAGGTGCGATTGACGCTCTTCAAGATCCGGCCCGTTTTTGACTGTTAGGGTCAGGAGATAGGGCCGCAGATCCGGGCGTTCCTCCTGGATCACCTGCCAGCGGGTCAAGTAAGCCCCAAGAGCCTTGGCACCGCGGCGAATGCCGCACAACGGACAGACCAGGTGCTGCTTGCAGAACGTCGCGCTATGCAGCCGTACCTTGCCCACGGTGAAGTACTCCCGGAAATGCAGGTAATTACCACAGCTGGCAAGGCTAGCGGCAGTCTTGATGGTCGCTTCGGACGGGGTCTTTCGGAGATGTTCTAGCATCGCCTGAGACCTTGTGTGAGCCACGCCGTAGCGTGTTATTCTCTCGTCCAGAAGCCTAGCTTCGTCAGCCCCTGTGAACTCCCCGCCTGCCAAGTTGGAAGAGTTCTCAGGGGTTTTTTTATGCGCCATTCATGGCCCCCTTATTCGTGGGGCCGAGCATAGCACCTGCTAACACATTGTTTCTATGTATCAAGTAAAGCAGGGACTCGCCAGCCTCAGAACCGCGCAAAGCCCCGGAATCCGGGAGCATCAGCAGAAAAACAGCGATCAGGGACAAAACATCCTTACGATCCAGCTCGATTGAAACCCTCATGCCCAGCTCCTCAGTGGTGATGGCAAATTTTCTCATCACGACCAGGAACATAACGGGCGAGGTTTGCGCCTCCACTCCAGAGCCAAAAAACGAAGGAGTCTTCGGTAAAGTGGGGGTGTAACAGCACCCCACAGGATCCGGGAGGGGGGTGAAGAACATTTCGCAATACTACCCAGAGCGCCAAAAGCAAAATCAACAGCACCCATGCTGGGGGCCTCCGCTCCCGGCCGGTGGCCAGGAACAGAGCGCCAGAGGGTGATTTGATCAGCGAAGGGTCAAGGGTTCGCTCCGCCCGGGACTCCGTTCGCCGCGACGGTGAAGCGAGTCACGACGAGCCGGGGTCGCGGCCCCTGACCTGAGGAATTTCAACGGTGGATGGACTGGCCTCGATCGGAGTACGGGAACCTGTTCCCGTATGGAGGTCGAGGGGACAAGCGCAGCGCGTCAGGCCTCGGCGGCCCTTGTTCGTAAAGCCATCACTTGCGTGGCTGACAAATGGCGAAGCTCAGAATTGGAAAAAACCAGGTCAGCCCTCAACCACCTGGTTTCTTCGTCCCACTGGGCCAAATTGTCTATGAGAAACCTATAACGACCTTGATAAGCCTCCGCAAGATCCTCAGCAAGGGCCCTGTAAGCCTCTCCAGGCGTTTTTAACGCCAAATACACTGCATCTAGCACGGGGTCTGGTTTCGTTGCTCTGCCGACTTCCTGCGCCTTTTTGATGGCATATGCGTTGTATTCCTCTGCGCCAGTTTCGGGATCATCTGCTGGATTACCTGGGCAAAGTTTGTCCTCCCATGGGAGGACATAGGAGGCGCGGCCCAGGATGAACTGCAGGACGTAATCCGAAGGTATGGCGAGACGCTGCATGAGGAATTTTCCTAGACGAAAATCGAATGATAGCGCAGAGGGCTT
>NZ_JAEKCN010000046.1:0-2901 GCF_016405455.1 Pseudomonas sp. MF7453
CACCCACCTCGGTGCCCTCAAAAACAAAGCCCTGGACCAACTGAGGGTCGAGTCTTGACTGGTCAGGGCTGTGGTGGTGCAACGTTTAGCTGACAACCGATACGACCTAGAGGAGGCCGAAAATGCAGTTACTGAGGAGAAGAGCCACGGGCATCGAGTGCCAATCCACCCACTTCGATGCCCGCAAAAGTAAAGCCCTGGACCAGCTGAGGGTCGAGTCTTGACTGGTCAGGGCTGTGGTGGTGCAACGCTAGGGATGCTAGACATCGGCAAGAAGTCTAGCATCCCTCTATCTAAGCGAAAAGCAGCGGCAGGCAATCAGAGCCCGCTACGTTGCGCGCTTTTTTGGGATACGAAAACTTGATCGCGTCGGCCCGATGAAGGAATACCTGGCTTTTCCATAGGACCGGCCAAGCGAAATGTTTCGTCATTCCCCCTCCTTGAGTCTGAATTTACTTGTTTGGATCGAATTGCTGCCAAGACTCAGGCATGCCTGTGCCGAAGCCACAATTCAGGCAATCCAGCCCTTTCTCATCAACTGATCGATTGAAAGCAAATGTCTTGCCTTTAAGATCAGTCAAAAGCAGTTTTTCGCCTTTGCTTTTTGCCTCCCAGGTTTGTTCACTCAGGACTTTTTTCTGAAAAGGATCGACCTTCACTACTGTGGCCTTACTGCCTTGAATATCGATGGCTACCAGTGGTCCTATTACGCCTTGCATGGCTCGATAGCTACCCTCAAACGGATTGCCACAACCACTCAGGCCGACACACAGCCCGATGAGGCAACCAAATTTTTTCCACATCTAACTATTCTCCTGAAAAATTGACCTTAGCGGTCATCCTCTACGGTCTCACTGCGTGACAGAAGCCTTTAAAGGCTGATCGCTTGGATTCCTCAGCTGGACAATTAATTGCTCGAGCCCCAGTTCTGTCAGAAAGACCGCCAGCTTGTCTAGACTCTTAAAAGTCCGCTCACCGCCGCGCTGGCGGCGCAGTGACACACACTCAGACCCCAATTGAATACGCAGCGACCATCCGTCGCGGGTGTGCAAGACCGAGATGTCATGCGCTAGGCCGGCAGCAAGGTATCGCCGTAGATCTGCTTCGAAAATTAAGGACATAGACCACGCATCAGAAATGGAGCAGGGGGGCAGCCCGTAGGTCTGCCCCCCTATCACCAGCAGCAGAGTTTATTGGATTTTACCCTTCTACTACCCTGAAGCGCTGCGGCCATGATGATATCAGTGTGGTGTAAATTATCAATAAGCAATTATTGATACGTCATAAATTGATTACTGATAGAGCGCGCTGAAATGCTTCAGGAAGATCCGTCTCTCTTTCACCTACGAGGCTGACAGTTCCTAACCCCCCACAGCTCCCTCTCGAGCAATGGAGACGACCTTCCAGTCCCAACCATCCTTGAGAAAGAACTGCCTGGCTTCCCCCCGTAAAGTCGAGAGTGAGAGTCAGAAAAGTGGATGAATACTTGAAGGGGTAAGCGTTCAGGATTCCTTGGTGCATCGCATCGTACGAGTACATTTTCCCATGTCCTGATCTGTCGATCTTGAGCACTTTATAACCAGTACTCAATCCGCCGTCGCTGATGTAGTACCCACTCACTTCTGAAGAAATCAGTTCTGGGATTTTTTCCCAAGGGGTCAATACCAAGCCACAACAAGCGGCCACACAAAGTACCTTCCACCGTTGTTTCAAAGGGTGCTCCTTTTTCATCAATACCAAGTCCAGAGAAATGCGACCACGATCCCCCACAACACCCAGCAGAAACGCTTTCTAAGCGTGCACTGGTGGGTACGATGCGTTGCGTATATTGCTGATATGGTCGCGATGATCAGAAGTGCCAGATAAGCTCTGTGGGCAGTGCCATAGGACGCCTGAGAGAGCAATGCAACAGACATCGGAAGTAACGCGATCGCGGAGATCACCCACGCAACGACAATCCGGTGATAGGTCATTTTTCAAGCTCTCCCTACGTAAGGCACCGTCGCAACTGGCAGCTCATTGATCAAATGTTGAAGCTGTACCTCATGGATTTCCGCCATTCGGTCATCAAAGCCGTTTCGTCTATTTAGCTCTGCAGTCACCAGATACCAGGTCAAAGCGTCCAGTGATGGCGTCTCAAAAAGCCGAATCTCAATGGGGGTCGTTTCATCCCACTCATAAGCGCCTATTCCGCTCAGTTGGGGCGACAGAAAATACTGATCCCCACGCATGACCCATACCAATCCCGGCCAAGGGGCGAGGCCATCAAACAGGTACCTGAGGTCGACCGGGTTGTCCCAGTTTTCGCAGTACGTAGCCGTTAGGTAATAATCGAACGTAAGGCTCATTTGGGTGGACTCAAGCAGGGGCGAGTCTGCATCGAAGCATGAGAACTCGCGTGCCAGAACCACGTCCACAACGACGCTGCGTGTGCTTCGCACTACTGATTGTCCGGAGGGTTGAGCGGCGACCGACGCTTTTCGGCACGCTCGCCACGAGTGGTCCGGTTTTTCTGCTGACCTTCTGATCGATCGGCAGAGCTTGGCCGAGAAAGACGTTGACCGGCAGACTCGCGGCTTTGTCGTGAAGGCGGCGGCGTATCAGCCGTGCTAGGGGAGCCACCTGGTGACGACCCAGGCGAGCCCAAGGTTTTTTGTGCTTGTTGGATCTTTGCGCGGAGTAGCTCTTGCTTTAGACCGGCGCTCTTGATTGCCGACATCTTAGAGAGTCCGCCGACTACTGAGCCCGCGACAGATGCAGCGATACTTCCTAATTGGGGATGTAAGCCGGAACCCCAGAAATTTCCGTCACCCTAGTTGGGTGGGCTCAACACTCGTGTCACCAGCTACCTTCTGGAGAATCGAGCTCGGCCATCCCTCCCTGGACGGGCATCGCTCGACG
>NZ_JAEKCN010000047.1:0-1757 GCF_016405455.1 Pseudomonas sp. MF7453
CCTGATGAGCTGGTGCTGGCCCAAGCGTCGCGGTTTTATCACTTTCGTAACGGTGTGTTGGTTTCCATCAGCGATGCGTATGACAACCGCCTGCGCATTTGCCGTGATCGATCTGGGCGGATTGAGCGGCTGGATAACGGTGCTGGTCGTTCCCTACTGCTGCGCTATGAGCTAGACCGCATCGTCGCGGTGGACTACCAGGTTCATCGCGCCAAAGGGCGTGAGCCCTACGTTTGGGAAACCGAGCAGAACATCGTTTCCTACGCCTATGACGAAGCTGGACGACTGGTGTGCGCGACCAATGCCGTCGGTGAAAGCGAGCGTTATCGGTACGACGATCAGCACGTCATTGTTGAGCGGCAGCTGGCCGGTGGGGCGAGTTTCTTTTGGGAATGGGAGCGCGCTGGCAAGGCGGCACGTTGCGTGCGGCATTGGGCGAGTTTTTCGCAGATGGACACGCGCTATACCTGGGACGATGACGGCCACGTCACCGTGCATAACGTCGATGGCAGCCAGGAGGTGTATGTCCATGACGACCGGGCGCGGTTGGTGCAGCGCATCGATCCGGACGGCGCGCAGCATTTCAAATCCTACGATGTCAAGGGGCGGCTGACCGTCGAGCAAGACCCCATGGGCGCGGTGACGGCCTATCAGTACGACGACGCCGGACGCTTGGTGGCGTTGTTTCCGGGGGATGATGAGCCGACGTCCTACGAACATGACAATGGGTTCGTACGGGTTGTACGGCGTGGTGAAGCGGTCTGGAAATATGAGCGTAATGACCAGGGCGATGTCATTCGCAAGACTGACCCCGATGGTCATTCGACTGACTACAGCTACAACAAACACGGGCAACTGACTGGGGTTTGGTACCCGGACCACAGTTGCCATCGGCTGATGTGGAATGAGCGTGGGCAGTTGCTGGAGGAGCAATTGCCCAATGGCGGCATCCAGCGTTATCGCTACGACGACCTGGGGCGGCAAGTTGCCCGCGAGGATGAGCACGGCGCGCAGACCATTTATGAATGGGACAGCGTCGGTAGGCTGATTCGCATCGTGTTGCCAGGCGGCGCCACCCGGGAATTCAGCTACAACCCCTACGGCAAAATCATCGCCGAACGCGATGAACTCGGCCACGTCACCCGCTACGAATACGCCGACGGCCTGCACCTGATCAGCCGCCGCATCAACGCCGACGGCACCCAGGTCAAATACCGTTACGACAACGCCCGGCTGCTGCTGACAGAAATCGAAAACGAAGTCGGCGAAACCTACCAACTCGACTACCACCCCAACGGCCTGATCCAACAGGAAACCGGCTTCGACGGCCAACGCACCGCTTACGCCTACGACCTCAACGGCAACCTGCTGGAGAAGACCGAATACGGCGACGATAACAGTCAGCTAATCACCCGCTACGAGCGCGACCACGCCGGGCGTCTCGTACGAAAAACCCTGCCCGATGACAGCGTTATTGCTTATGCCTACGACCGCCAGGGCAATCTCCTCAGCGTCGAAGACGGCCACTGGGCATTGGCCTACGAGTACGACCGCCAAAACCGCCTCACCGCCGAACACCAGGGCTGGGGCACCCTGCGCTATGGCTACGACGCCTGCGGCCAGCTGAAAAACCTGCGCCTGCCGGACAACAACCGCCTCACCTTCAACCACGACAAGGGCGGCCACCTCGCTACCGTCGAACTCAACGGCGAAGTGCTCACCTCACACCTATTCAAGAGCGGCCGCGAACACCAACG
>NZ_JAEKCN010000048.1:0-1425 GCF_016405455.1 Pseudomonas sp. MF7453
GCCAGCCCTTTCAAGGTCTTTTCGTCTTGGCAGCCTTGATTATCCGGTCCGTTGAAACATGCGCATTCACCGCGGTGCCTTTAACCCATGTTTTGGGCTTGGGTACCTTGGGGCCACGGGGGCTTTTCGCAACTTGTTTAGGTTGGATATTTCTGGCAAGCGCCAATAAGTGCTGAGCCAGTTTTTCCAACGGAATGACAGGAAGATGTTCCGAGGGCAGCGCAATCTGCATTCCCTCATATCCACTCCTGACCTGAACCGCTAAATGGTAAATCGAGGCCTCCCATCCTTCAGGCTGGGTATCCCGATGAGCTTGTTCAACACTGCGTTTGAGAACAGCCAGGACGTTGTAAGCCAATACCGCCGTTGCGAACCCGAGTAAGGCAGCCTTTGGGCTGCCAAGGGTTTCGATCTCACTTTCCAGGATCGCTTCCAGTCGCTGGAACATACCTTCAATGCTCCAGCGGCGGCGATACAGTTCGGCGATCTGTTGCGCACTGACGCTCTCAGGCAGGTTGCTCCAGAACATCAAACTGCTGTCGCCGGAGTCCGTTGGCGAATGAAGCGTCAGTTCGACACGCCGACATTGGTAACCGCCTTTGACCTGGATGATCTGCTCACGCACAGTGCCAGTTTCGACAGGTACTGGCTCTTGCCACTCACCCTCTTGAATCAAGCGTGGATGCTTGGCTTGCTGACGAATGACAAAGCAAGTTTGGACTTGCTCACAAGCCTCCATAACCGGGAGCGTGCAATAAAGCCGGTCAGCCAGCCACACTTGGCCGGGCTCGGCATTGGCCAATAAAGGCAGCACACAAACGCGCTCGCTTGCGTAGGCATCCTCACACGCCTGAAGGTCGACGACCTGATCCAGATCGGGATCGTATGCAACAACCGAAAAACCGGGACGAGCGGCGCCGCGCTCGTTGCGTAAAGCTCCCAGACGTTTCTCAGTGGATGCCAGGTGATTACCGTCCACTACCCGAACCTGCCAACCTGGCAGCATCGCCGTGCAGCCCAGCTCCCGGATGGTTGGAGCCAGGCGCTGTGCACAGCCCGTAATCAGGGCGCGCAACAGAGCAGGCTCGGTACGACTGATCTTGTCGTAGAGAGCCGCCAGGCTGACCGGAAGGTCCTCCAGTTGTCGCGCGGCGGCGTGCAGAGATGGCTTCAAGCCCAATGAAACAAGGGACATTAGCTTGATGATGGTCGAGAACAATAGCTCACGAGAATACTGCCGTTGCCGGTGTTCTTCGAAAACCTGATCAATCCACTCGGGGGCAATAGCCTGCTGCAGCGCCAGTTTGGCCATGACACTGGCAGGTGCTTTTTTCTCGAAACGCGCTAGAACTTCCGCCCACATCGTTTAGGTACCCCCTGAATGAAATTTCAGGGGATTTTACAGAAGACCTTGAAAGGGCTGGC
>NZ_JAEKCN010000005.1:0-337356 GCF_016405455.1 Pseudomonas sp. MF7453
TTTGATTTCTCGCGGAGTAACTTGTGATGCTGATAATCTTGTTGACTATCAGTCTGACTCCACAAGCACCCACACGAATTGCTTGATTCAGTTGTTAAAGAGCGGTTGGTTAAGATCTTTCGTCTCAACCGAGGCGCGCATTCTACAGCAGCCTCATTTGCTGTCAAGTGATTATTTTCAGAAGCTTTCGAAGATTTCTTCAACAACTTCAACCACTTGCGCTTAGGATCTCTCCGAAGCGGGAGGCGAATTCTACAGCGTTACACGCTGCTGTCAACACCTCTTTTTCAACTTCCTTTTGGCTTCGATGAACTGAAGCAACCTACTGCCGAAAACCGCGTAACTCATTGTTTACCAAGGAGTTTTCCGTTTCGACTGCGCCGGAAGTGGGGCGAATTATAGGCCTCCAGAATCTGCCGTCAACTTCTAATTTCGTTTTCTTATCAAATAGTTAGGATTGATCAGAAAACGCACAGCAGACACCTCTCTATATAGAAGAGAGTATTCATATAACCCCGGCTTCCTTTAATACAGCCACATTGGCTGGCGATAGCCCCAGCACCCCTTGCAGCACCTGGAGCGTGTGTTCGCCCAGCAACGGAGGTGCACTGCGATACTCCACGGGCGTCTTCGAAAGCCGGATTGGGCTGGCAACCTGAGGCACCATCCCCGCCAAAGCATGAGGCAACTCTATAGCCAACCCGCGCGCCTTGACGTGCGGATCAGCAAACATCTGCGCCAAATCATTGATCGGCCCGCACGGCACACCGACTTTTTCCAGTTGCGACACCCATTCCGCCGTAGTCCTGAAGACTGTTGCCTGACGAATCAACGGAACCAACGCCGCACGATTGGCAACCCGCATCTTGTTAGTAGAGAACCGCGGATCATCCGCCCACTGCGGCTGCCCGGCCACCTCGGCAAACTTGCGAAACTGCCCGTCATTACCAACCGTCAGGATGAAATCACCATCAGCCGTGGGAAAGTCCTGATACGGCACGATATTCGGATGCGCATTACCCAGGCGCTTTGGCGAAACTCCGGTGGTCAGGTAATTCATTGCCTGATTAGCCAGACAAGCCACCTGCACATCCAGCAGCGCCATATCGATATGCTGCCCACCGCCGTCATGGTCCCGGTGAGCCAACGCGGCCAGGATCGCGACGGTCGAGTAGAGCCCCGTGAGAATATCGGTCAATGCCACGCCAACTTTCACCGGCCCCGCGCCTTCATCACCCTCAGGCCGGCCAGTCAGGCTCATCAACCCACCCAGCCCTTGAATCATGAAGTCATAGCCGGCACGCGCGGCATAAGGCCCGGTCTGACCAAAACCCGTGATTGAGCAGTAGATCAACTCCGGGTTTATCTCCTTTAGCGACTCGTAATCCAGCCCATAAGCTGCCAGACCACCCACTTTGAAGTTCTCGATCAGAATGTCCGACTTGGCCGCCAGATCACGCACCAGCTTCTGCCCTTCAGGCTTAGTGAAGTCGATGGTCACCGACTCTTTATTTCGGTTGGCGGACAGGTAGTACGCCGCCTCACTGGTATTTTCGCCGTACGCGTCCTTGAGGAAAGGCGGCCCCCAGGCGCGTGTGTCATCACCGCAGCCCGGCCTTTCGACCTTGATCACTTCAGCCCCAAGGTCCGCGAGAATCTGCCCGGACCAAGGGCCCGCCAGTACTCGTGATAAATCCAGTACCCGCAGATGCGACAGCGCGCCCATGCCCATGCTCCTATTAATAGAACGCCTGAAGACCGGTTTGCGCACGCCCAAGGATCAAGGCATGCACGTCATGGGTCCCTTCATAGGTATTGACCACTTCCAGGTTGACCAAGTGACGCGCCACCCCGAACTCGTCGGAGATGCCGTTGCCGCCCAACATGTCACGGGCCATACGGGCGATGTCCAGGGACTTGCCACACGAGTTACGCTTCATGATCGATGTAATCTCGACCGCTGCAGTCCCCTCGTCTTTCATCCGCCCCAGACGCAGGCAACCTTGCAGCGCCAGGGTGATCTCGGTCTGCATATCGGCCAGCTTCTTCTGGATCAACTGCGTTGCGGCCAATGGTCGACCAAACTGCTGACGATCCAGGGTGTATTGGCGCGCGGTATGCCAGCAGAACTCAGCAGCCCCCAACGCCCCCCAGGAGATACCGTAGCGCGCCGAATTCAGGCAGGTAAAAGGCCCTTTCAAGCCACGCACATCCGGGAAAATGTTCTCTTCGGGTACAAACACGTTATCCATGACTATTTCGCCGGTAACGGACGCTCGCAGGCCGACCTTGCCGTGAATCGCCGGGGCGCTCAGGCCCTTCCAGCCTTTTTCCAGGACGAACCCACGGATATCGCCTGCATCGTCCTTGCCCCACACCACAAATACATCAGCGATCGGGCTGTTGGTGATCCACATCTTCGCGCCGGTCAGGCTGTAGCCGCCATCTACCTTTCGCGCACGGGTAATCATCGCGCCCGGATCAGAGCCATGGTTGGGTTCGGTGAGCCCGAAACAGCCAATCCATTCGCCGGACGCCAATTTCGGCAGGTATTTTTGTTTTTGCGCTTCGGTGCCGAATTCATTGATCGGCACCATGACCAGTGACGACTGAACACTCATCATCGAACGATAGCCGGAGTCGACACGCTCTACCTCACGCGCAATCAGCCCGTAGCTGACGTAGTTCAAGCCGCTGCCACCGTACTGCTCGGGAATCATCGCGCCCAGCAAACCGGTCTCTCCCATCTCACGGAAGATAGCGGGATCGGTCTTTTCATGACGGAAGGCTTCAAGCACGCGAGGAGCCAGCTTGTCCTGAGCAAACTGCTCGGCGCTGTCACGCACCATGCGCTCTTCTTCGGTGAGCTGTTGATCCAGCAGCAGTGGATCGATCCAGTTGAAGCTTGCCTTGCCAGCCATGAATAAGTCCTCGCGGATAAAAACAGAAGTCGTGATTCAGACTAGGCCGGGCACGCGCAGAGGGCAAACGAGGTTTCTGCATAGGGTTGTGCTAATTTCTCACTTCGTAACACTCGGAAAGCCCATAAAGGCGCCTTATCTGTGAGGACAACGTACATGCGCAGAAAAATCCCCAGCACCACCGCGCTCATCAGCTTCGAAGCGGCAGCCCGTCACGAAAGCTTCACCAAGGCGGCGCAGGAGCTTTCCATCACCCAGGGCGCCATCTGTCGACAGATCGCCAGCCTGGAGGAGTTTTTAAGTGTCGAACTGTTTCGCCGTTCGCGTCGCGGGGTGAAGCTGACAGAGGCAGGGCTCTCTTATAGCCGCAGAGTTGCCACACAATTGGACGCCGTAGAGCGCGACACCTTGTCGGTCATGGGCCAGCAGGGCGCCAACGCCATCGAGCTGGCGGTGGTACCGACCTTCGGCACGCAATGGCTGATTCCACGCCTCAAGGACTTCCAGGACCGGCACCCGGAGGTGACGGTGAACCTGACCAATCGGACACGCCCGTTCCTGTTCGCCGACACGGCGTTCGACGCCGCGATCTACTTCGGCGATGCCGACTGGTCCGGCACAGAGTCACACCGGCTGATGGGAGAGAACCCTGTCCCGGTGTGCAGCCCACGCTTACTTGGAGACCGCGCGCACTTCAGCCCTCAAGAGATCGCCGAACTGCCACTGCTACAACAGACCACCCGCCCCTATGCCTGGCGTCAGTGGTTCAACGCGCAGCAGCTGAGCCTGCCTCGCGACATGACAGGCCCTCGATACGAGCTATTCTCGATGTTGTCCCAAGCGGCCATGCATGACATGGGCATCGCACTGATACCTCCCTTCCTCATCCAGCGCGAACTGAAGGAGAAGCGACTAGTGATCGCGAGCACCGAAACGCTAAGCAGCGAAAAGGCTTACTACCTCATGATTCCCGATAAAAAGGTCGAATCGGCTTCGCTGCACGCCTTCAGAGACTGGCTGATTGAGCAGTCAAAACGCTATAGCCCTAGCATTTAAAGGACAAACTCCAATTACTGACCTTGTAGTCAGTTTATTTTTAATCCTACAGATATACGTATATGTCGCATTTAAACAGTCTGTACCGGTCGAGCAAAAATAAGGTTCAAGGCCATGATTTACATGGCGTGTAGCGACTATTAACAACCTATAAGCGACCATTCACAACGACCATTGAAAAAGAGCCGATAAACACCATACCCCCTTTAAAGGCTTGTATTTAAAGCGGTTATTTCCGTGCATTGCGACAATCAGTCACAGGGTGACTTGTAGTTAATTTTTCGTCACCCGTCATAATCTCTTGAAGGCCGTAAAGTTCGCCTGCAAAATGCCGCGCCCCGCTGTCATTTCAGCGGGATCGTGCTGATCGGTCGCCCCAGTTGCGCCACTCGCGGTGCACTGGCCTTTTTACAAAAAGATCAAAAGCAAAAAGATCATGCAGGAGATTTGACGTGCACATTGGTGTTCCTCTCGAAACCCAGACCGGTGAAACGCGGGTGGCTGCCACCCCGGAAACCATCAAGAAACTGATCGGCCAGGGCCATAAGGTCACTGTACAAAGCGGCGCAGGCATCAACGCCAGCATCGTCGACAGTGCTTATGAAACGGCAGGCGCAACCATTGGCAGTGCCAGCGATGCGTTCGGTGCCGAGCTGATCCTCAAGGTGGTGGCCCCCAACGACAGCGAACTGGCGCTGATCAAAAGCGGCACCGTATTGGCGGGCATGCTCAATCCGTTCAGCAACGAAACCATCGCCAAGCTTGCCGAACACGGCATCACCGCCTTCGCCCTCGAAGCCGCGCCGCGCACCTCCCGGGCCCAAAGCCTCGACGTGCTGTCTTCGCAAGCCAACATCGCCGGTTACAAGGCTGTGTTGCTGGCCGCTCATCACTACCCGCGCTTCATGCCAATGCTGATGACCGCCGCCGGCACTGTAAAAGCTGCGCGCGTGTTGATCCTTGGCGCCGGTGTGGCGGGGCTGCAAGCCATCGCTACGGCAAAACGCCTGGGCGCGGTCATCGAAGCGTCCGACGTCCGTCCGGCGGTGAAAGAGCAAATCGAATCCCTGGGCGCCAAGTTCGTCGACGTTCCCTACGAAACCGATGAAGAGCGTGAATGCGCCGTCGGTGTCGGCGGCTATGCGCGCCCGATGCCCACCAGCTGGATGCAGCGCCAGGCCCTGGCCGTGCACGAACGCGCCAAGCAGGCCGACATCGTTATCACCACCGCACTGATCCCCGGCCGCAAGGCGCCGACCCTGCTTAGCGCCGATACCGTCGCGCAGATGAAACCCGGCTCGGTGGTCATTGACCTCGCAGCAGCCCAGGGTGGCAACTGCCCACTGACCGTCGCCGACCAGGTCGTGGTGGAAAACGGTGTGATCATCTGCGGCCCGACCAATCTGGCAGGCGCTGTCGCCGCCGATGCTTCGGCCTTGTACGCGCGTAACCTGCTGGACTTCCTGAAGCTGGTCTTCACCAAGGAAGGGCAGTTTGAAATCAACCTCGAAGACGACATCGTCGCCGCGTGCCTGATGTGCCGCGACGGCCAAGTCATCCGCAAAAACGCCTAAGCAGGGATTCAGACGATGGAAGAGCTTATCTCCCCAGGTATCTACAACCTGATCATCTTTGTGCTGGCGATTTATGTCGGTTACCACGTGGTCTGGAACGTTACCCCCGCGCTGCATACGCCGTTAATGGCAGTAACAAACGCAATTTCCGCGATCGTGATTGTCGGCGCCATGCTGGCCGCCGCACTCACCGTAACGCCATTGGGCAAAACGATGGGCACTCTGGCGGTAGCGCTGGCTGCGGTTAACGTGTTCGGCGGTTTCCTGGTTACGCGTAGGATGCTTGAGATGTTCAAGAAGAAAGCGCCCAAAGCTGTGAAAGAAGAGGTGCAGAAGTAATGAGCATGAATCTGGTGACGACGCTCTACCTGATCGCGTCGATCTGCTTCATCCAGGCCCTCAAAGGCCTGTCGCACCCCACCACCTCCCGACGCGGCAACCTGTTCGGCATGCTCGGCATGGCGCTGGCGGTGCTAACCACCGTCGGCCTGATCTACAAGCTCGGCGCGGAGCTGGCGACAGCCGGTATCGGCTACGTCATCGTCGGCCTGCTGGTCGGCGGCACCGCCGGCTCGATCATGGCCAAGCGTGTAGAGATGACCAAGATGCCGGAGCTGGTAGCGTTCATGCACAGCATGATCGGCCTGGCGGCGGTGTTTATCGCGATTGCAGCGGTTGTCGAGCCGCAATCCCTGGGCATCGTCAAACACCTGGGCGACTCGATCCCGGCCGGTAACCGCCTGGAGCTGTTCCTCGGTGCCGCCATCGGTGCTATCACCTTCTCCGGCTCGGTGATCGCGTTCGGCAAGCTGTCGGGCAAGTACAAGTTCCGCCTGTTCCAGGGCGCACCGGTACAGTTTGGTGGGCAACACAAACTGAACCTGGTGCTCGGCCTGGCCACCCTGGGCCTGGGCCTGGCGTTCATGTTCACCGGCAACCTCACTGCGTTCGCACTGATGCTGGCCTTGGCCTTCGTGCTGGGCGTGCTGATCATCATCCCGATCGGCGGGGCAGACATGCCGGTAGTGGTATCGATGCTCAACAGTTATTCCGGCTGGGCAGCGGCAGGCATTGGCTTCTCGCTGAACAACTCGATGCTGATCATCGCCGGCTCCCTGGTCGGCTCCAGCGGCGCGATCCTGTCTTACATCATGTGCAAGGCGATGAACCGCTCCTTCTTTAATGTACTGCTGGGCGGTTTCGGCAATGCGCCAGACGTCGGCGCAGCAGCCGGCTCTAAAGAAGCGCGCCCGGTGAAGTCCGGCTCTGCCGACGACGCTACCTTCCTGCTGACCAACGCCGACACGGTCATCATCGTGCCGGGCTATGGCTTGGCCGTTGCGCGGGCACAACACGCGCTTAAAGAGCTGACCGAAAAGCTCACCCATCGCGGGGTCACCGTGAAGTACGCGATCCACCCGGTGGCGGGCCGTATGCCTGGGCATATGAACGTGCTGCTGGCCGAGGCTGAAGTGCCTTACGACCAGGTGTTCGAGATGGAAGACATCAACTCCGAGTTCGGCCAGGCCGACGTGGTGCTGGTGTTGGGCGCCAACGACGTGGTCAACCCGGCGGCCAAGAACGATCCAAACTCACCGATTGCCGGTATGCCGATTCTCGAAGCGTTCAAGGCCAAGACCATCATCGTCAACAAGCGCTCGATGGCCAGCGGCTATGCCGGCCTGGATAACGAGCTGTTTTACCTGGACAAGACCATGATGGTCTTCGGTGATGCCAAAAAGGTCATCGAAGATATGGTCAAAGCCGTCGAATAACACTGCGCCAGCGCAATACCCGAAACCCTGGCCTCCAGTAGGCTGGGGTTTTTTATTAGCGGATGAAACCCGACCAAAGGCTCTAAATCGCCACCTGGCATTCGACCATGGTAGCGGGCCGAAACTTTTTGAAATCACTACACTGCCCACCTTGCTTCCGTAGCCTGAGATAACAATTCATGTACCGTGATCGTATCCGCTTGCCTTCGTTGTTGAACAAGGTCATGAGCGCGGCAGACGCCGCCGCACTGATCGAGGACGGCATGACCGTCGGCATGAGCGGCTTCACCCGTGCCGGTGAAGCCAAGGCCGTCCCCCACGCCCTGGCCGAACGCGCCAAGACTTCGCCTCTCAAAATCACGCTGATGACCGGCGCCAGCCTGGGCAACGACCTGGACAAGCAACTGACTGAAGCTGGCGTACTGTCGCGACGCATGCCGTTTCAAGTCGACAGCACCCTGCGCAAGGCAATCAATGCCGGCGAGGTGATGTTTATCGACCAGCACCTGTCGGAAACCGTCGAACAGCTGCGCAACAATCAGCTCAAGTTGCCGGATATTGCGGTCATCGAAGCGGTCGCCATCACTGAACAAGGGCACATCGTGCCTACCACCTCCGTGGGCAACTCAGCCAGCTTTGCAATTTTTGCCAAGCATGTGATCGTCGAGATCAACCTCGCGCACAATCCGAACCTGGAAGGGCTGCACGACATCTATATTCCGACCTATCGGCCGACGCGCACGCCGATCCCGCTGGTGAAAGTCGACGACCGCATTGGCAGCGCTGCGATTCCGATCCCGCCAGAGAAAATCGTTGCCATCGTGGTCACCAACCAGGCCGACTCTGCCTCAACCGTGACGCCGCCCGATGATGACACTCAAGGCATCGCCAACCACTTGATCAACTTCCTTAAGCAGGAAGTAGACGCCGGGCGCATGACCAACAAGCTTGGCCCGCTGCAAGCCGGGATCGGCAACATTGCCAACGCGGTGATGTGTGGCTTGATCGACTCGCCCTTCGAAGACCTGACGATGTACTCCGAAGTGCTGCAGGATTCGACATTCGACCTGATCGACGCCGGCAAGCTGAGCTTCGCTTCCGGCAGCTCGATTACCTTGTCGGAGCGCCGCAATGCCGATGTTTTCGGCAACCTGGAGCACTACAAGGACAAACTGGTGCTGCGTCCACAGGAAATCTCCAACCATCCTGAAGTGGTACGCCGCCTGGGCATCATCGGTATCAACACCGCACTGGAGTTCGATATCTACGGCAACGTCAACTCCACCCACGTTTGCGGCACGCGGATGATGAATGGGATTGGCGGCTCCGGGGATTTCGCGCGCAACGCGCACCTGGCAATCTTCGTCACCAAGTCGATCGCCAAGGGCGGCGCGATTTCCAGCGTGGTGCCGATGGTCAGCCATGTGGACCATACCGAACATGACGTGGACATTCTCGTGACCGAAGTGGGCTTGGCCGATCTGCGGGGCCTGGCACCGCGGGAACGTGCACGGGTGATCATCGACAACTGTGTGCACCCGGCCTACCGCGACGCGCTCAATACCTACTTCGAAGCAGCCTGCGCAATCGGTGGGCACACGCCACATATTCTGCGCCAGGCACTGAGTTGGCACATCAACCTGGAAGAAACCGGGCATATGCTCAAGGCTTGATGAATACAGATCCGGGCTGATGCAACTACAGTTTCATCAGCTCGATCGACCAATCGGCACAAATAGCAAAAACTGTACTACTGTACCGCTCCATTCCTACCGAAATATCCCACACCTCGCCTTGAAACCGGTCATTTCGCACCCTTTAGGTGCACACAGGTACAGTTGCCCCATTTCCGTACCGTACAGCCGCATTAAACAGTTAACTGGCCCCTCACAATACAGGTGAACTGTATCTAGAGAGTCTTGTGCTGGAAGAGGATCATTGGCATCAGTTAAACCACTACCTAATCCCGCCACAAGCGGAAGGATGTCATCATGGAACGTACACTCAGTTCCGAACTGTTCTTCGAAGATAAAGCTGTAAACACCAACGCTTCCCTGCCTTTGCGCGTTCTCGCCAACCTGATGTTGTGGCAGCGCCGCATTTCCAGCCGCCACCAGTTGGCTCGCCTGGATTCGCGTCTGCTGGCTGACGCCGGTATCAGCGAAGCTCAACGCTACGAAGAGCTGAGCAAGCCGTTCTGGCGCTAAGCAGCGCCCGCTGGCCCTGACCCGTCGGGTCCACCGCCAGCACTCTGACTTGTCAAAACAAAGCCCGCCCCGGGTAACCGGAGGCGGGCTTTGTTGTTTCTGTGCAAAGGGCATTGAATCAGTACAGATTGCGCGAACAGGTACAGTTTTAATATAGTTACAATTAACCAGTACAGTTAAATTACAGGCTTCCTGTTGCAACGGCGCGAGCCTAATATCCACCCACCACGTGGCGAACCCTGTAGAGCGAGCGTCTGATGCTCAACAGTCCCAGTCCGTTTAACTGTGGCCGCTTCGCGCCACCTTATTTCGTCTACAGGAGTTATCCCATGTCCCGTCTTCGCCTGCTGTGCACTGCCGCTGTGCTGACCCTGGCCGCTAACGCCAACGCGAGCAGCTTCATCATGACCACCGACTCGATCGTCGGCGCCCTGAAAGCCACTTCCGATGCTACCTCCGATGCGACGTCCTCGTTGCGCGACAACAAGGTAGTCCAGGCCGCCCGTGATGACGCCGCCAGCTTTGTCGCCAGCGAAGGTGCTATCCGTGGCGTGAAATTGGAAAGCGCCCTGGCTCACATCCGCCAGCAAGCTCCGCAACTGGCCATCGCTACCGATGCACAGCTGGCACAGGCAATCCTGGCGATCTGATCGGCGGCAACAGACGGGAGCGCCAGCCGCTCCCGGATGCCTCGGCGCTGGCCCTCGCCCGGCCATTGCGCTAGCCTTGGCGCTCGTTTTCAGTTGTCGAGTCCCATGGTTTTTTCATACCGCCTGTTGATTGTTCCCGTACTGTTTTGCGCCTGCTGGTCACCCTTGGTTTCGGCCCTGGACGTGTCCACCCAGAGCTCCGTCGTCAGCGTGTACGCCACCGGCAAGGTGACCTCTGCGCCGTTCGACAACAAGTTGGTCATGGCCGCCCAGGATGATGCTGCCGCATTTATTGCCACTGATGGTCAATGGCGGGGCGCGCGCCTGGAGTCCGCGCTGGATTATCTGCGCCGCAGCCAGCCAAAACTTCATGCGAGCGACCTTGAACTGGCGCGAGCAATTCTCGTCCAATAGCTATCTTTGTATTTCGGAGTCACTCGATGCGTAGCCCGCTGATCGTCGCCGCCCTCGGCCTGCTGTTTTTGGCCGATGTCGCCCAGGCGCAAACCTTGAAAGCCACCAGCAATATCATTGTGCGTGCATCGGCGCGCACCATTGATTTCACCTCGGACACCACCACTTCCATCCGCGACTCCAAAATCGTGCGCGAAGCCCACGATGATGCCGCCAGCTTCGTCGCCACCAATGGCGAGATCCGTGGTGCCCAGCTGGAAGCCGCGTTCGATACCCTTCGCACCCGCGTGCCAGAAGCCCGTGATGCCAGCGACCAGACCCTCGCCGAAGCTATCCTCGCTCTGTGAGGCGCATCAAAACATGGCTCCTGGCCGGGGCTGTGCTGCTGTGCGCAACTACAGCCCAGGCCAGCCTGCAACTGCGGCTCAAAACCGAAGGTTTGAGCCCGGCCGAACAACAGGCCAGCCAGGCATTGCTCGATGAAGCGCTGCACGCCTTGCCGCCACGTTTTGTCGAGCAACTGGATCGGCGCATTGATGTCGGCTGGACCGACAAAATGCCTGAAAATGCCTACGGCCAGGCCTCCCTGGTGTCCGAACTGGACCTTAACCAGAACCTGCTCGCCAGCCTGACCGACGGCAGTGCCGCCACTCACAAAACCAATCGACCTCACGGCACAGTGCGCAAGGAATTGCTCGCCACCGTGCTGCATGAGCTGACCCACATCTACGACCGGGCACGCCTGTGGCCCAAAGACGAGCGCGCACTGATCCAGCGTTGCAGTCGCCAGAACAGCATCACCGGCTTGATCGGCCTGCCCGATCAATGCCGTGGCCAGAACGACCGGCGCTTTACCCTCAGTGATGACCCACGCCTGCTGGACCTCGCCGGCTGGCCACAATACGTCGGCCGCCGCGGCGAGCGCGAGCAGCACAACAATCAAGTGGTGCGCAGCCCGGACATCTACGAAACCACCAGCCCGTTGGAGTTTGTGGCGGTCAACATGGAGTACTTCCTCCTGGACCCCAGCTACGCCTGCCGACGCCCCGCGCTGTTCCGCTATTACAAAGAACATTTCGGCTGGGCACCGCCCGAACAACAAGCCTGTGCCAAGACCTACCCCTTCCTGAACGCCGGCAACGACTTCGCCAAAACGCCACTGGGGCAAATTGATCCGGAGCGGGTGTACGAAATCGACTACCTGCTCGCCGAAGCCAACCAAAACCTGGTGAGCCGCTGGGGCCATAGCATGTTGCGCCTGGTGATCTGCGCGCCTGGTCGCCCGCGTGGCCCCGATTGTCGACTGGATCTGGACCGCCACCTGGTGCTGTCCTACCGCGCCTTCGTCGGTGACGTACAGCTGTCGAGCTGGGATGGCCTGGTGGGCAAGTACCCGTCACGGCTGTTTGTACTGCCCCTGGCTCAGGTCATCGATGAATACACCAAGACAGAATTGCGTGGCCTGGCGTCTGTGCCGCTGAAGCTTAGCCGCCAGGAAATCAACGACACCGTCGAACATGCTGCCCAGATGCACTGGAGCTATGACGGCAACTACTTCTTTATCTCCAACAACTGCGCGGTCGAAAGCCTGAAACTGTTACGCAGTGGCAGCGCCAACCCGCAATTGACCGGCCTGGACAACATCACGCCCAACGGTTTGCTGGAAGTGCTCAGCGCCCGCGGGCTCGCCGATACCAGCGTATTGAATGACAAGCGCGAGGCGTTGCGCCTGGGGTATCACTTCGACTCGTTCCGCGAACGCTACCAGGCGATGTTCGATGTGCTGCGCAAGCGTCTGCCGATCAAGCAGACCCAGGTCGAAGACTGGCTGGCGCTGGATGCGCAAGCGCGCCGCCAGTGGTTCAGCCAGGCCGACCTGCGCACCAGCGCTGCGTTGTTGTTGCTTGAACAAGCCAGCTATCGCAAGCAACTGATGCTCGCCCAGGACGAAGTCAAACAGCGCTATCTCAATGCCCGCGAGCTGAAAAACGGCGGCATGGAGAAGGCCAACAACACGCTGCAGCAAATTCTCGCCAACAGCGGCTTCCTGAGTCGCCCGGCCGAGTTGCTGGACAGTGGAGGTTATGGCCTGCCACAGCCTTCGGAAGCCAAGCGCCTGGAATCAGAAAGCGCCGAACGTCAAAAGCAGTTGCAATCGTTGACCGGCGAGCTGGATAAGGAGGTGAGGGCGCTGCTCGATCCGGCCCGTGCTGCCGAGATTGCCGCCAGTGAAGCCAACCTCAAGCAAATCGGTGAACACCTACGAGCGCTGCATAAAGCCGCCGGTGGCCTCGAACTCCCCTGAATTTTGTTAGCCACCACCTTGCAAATGTGGGAGCTGGCTCGCCTGCGATGACAGTGGCACAGCCATGAAAGATATTGGCTGACACACCGCTATCGCAGGCAAGCCAGCTCCCACATTTTGTTCTGCGTCAACCTGAAGAACGGGTGCATACCCTTCATCAGCTGTTTTCTCAGCGAAAGCTGGCTGAAAGCTTACCCGTCTAGGATCGCCCCAACTGCCGGCAACAGACCGGCTGTAAACAACAACAATGGTGATTCCCGATGTCCGCTCGTACCCGCCTGTTCGCACCCACTCCGCCCGTAAGCCTCGTGCCTTTCGTTCTGCGCTGACCTTCACCCGGTTCGCCATTCCCTAGCCGCGCTACGCCTGGAGTATTCCTATGCTGACTTTCCTTGGCTTTGCCATGGTCATCACGTTCATGTTCCTGATCATGACCAAGCGCCTGTCTGCGCTGATCGCCTTGATCATCGTGCCCATCCTGTTTGCGCTGTTCGGCGGTTTCGCACCGAAGATCGGCCCGATGATGCTCGAAGGCATCACCAAGCTCGCGCCGACCGGCGTGATGCTGATGTTCGCCATTCTCTACTTCGCCTTGATGATCGACTCCGGCCTGTTCGACCCGGCCGTGCGCAAGATCCTCAAGATGGTCAAGGGCGACCCGCTGAAAGTCTCGGTCGGCACTGCCGTGCTGGCGTTGGTGGTGTCCCTGGACGGTGACGGCGCCACTACCTACATGATCTGCGTCGCCGCCATGCTGCCGCTGTACCAGCGTATCGGCATGAGCCCGCGGATCATGGCCGGCCTGATCATTCTCGCCGGTGGCGTGATGAACATGACGCCCTGGGGTGGCCCGACGGCGCGTGCTGCCAGTGCGTTGCATGTGGATCCGTCCGACATCTTCGTACCGATGATCCCGGCCATGGCCGCCGGTGTGGTGGCGATCCTGGTGATTGCCTACATGTACGGCAAGCGCGAGCGTGCACGCCTGGGTGAACTGCACCTGCAAGGCGACGAGATCGATCACAGCGAAATCAGCGTGTCGCAATTCCCCGACGCCCGCCGCCCAAAACTGATCTGGTTCAACGGCGCCCTGACGCTGGCCCTGATGTGCACCCTGATTGCCGGCCTGTTGCCGCTGCCGGTGCTGTTCATGGTGGCGTTCAGTATCGCCATGATCGTCAACTACCCGTGCCTGCAGCAACAGAAGGACCGCGTCGCGGCTCACGCCGGTAGCGTATTGGCGGTGGTGGGCTTGATCTTCGCCGCCGGGATCTTCACAGGCATCCTGTCGGGCACCGGCATGGTCGACGCCATGTCCAAGAGCCTGTTGGCGGTCATCCCGGAAGCCATGGGCCCGTACCTGGCAGTGATCACTGCGCTGGTGAGCATGCCGTTCACCTTCTTCATGTCCAACGATGCCTTCTACTACGGCGTACTGCCGGTATTGGCCGAAGCCGCCAGCCACTACGGCATCACTGCAGTAGAAATGGCCCGCGCATCGATCGTCGGGCAACCCGTACACCTGCTCAGCCCGCTGGTACCCTCGACGTACTTGCTGGTGGCTCTGGCAGGCATCGAATTCGGCGATCACCAGCGCTTCACCTTGAAGTGGGCAGTGCTGGTATGCCTGTGCATAATGTTCGCCGCATTGCTGATGGGGATTTTTCCGCTGTTCAGCACTCTATAATCGTACTGACTCACCGCGCGGCGCTACAGCTTGCGCGGTTTAACACTTGCTCAAAGGAATACACATGGAATGGCTGACCAATCCGGAAATCTGGATTGCCTTCTTCACCCTGACGGCTCTCGAGATCGTCCTGGGCATCGATAACATCATCATGATTTCGATCCTGGTCAGCCGCATGCCCAAGCATATGCAGGCGCGCACCCGGATCTTCGGCCTGGCACTGGCCATGGTCACGCGCATCCTGTTGCTGCTGTCGATCACCTGGGTGATGCAACTGACCGCCGACCTGTTCGTGGTGTTTGGCCAGGGCATCTCCGGTCGTGACCTGATCCTGTTCTTCGGTGGCCTGTTCCTGCTGTGGAAAAGCTCCCAGGAGATGTACCACGCTCTGGAAGGTGAAGACGAAACCAACGACGAGCCCAAAGGCGCCGGCGGCAAGTTCATCTACACCATCATCCAGATTGCGATCATCGATATCGTGTTCTCCCTGGACTCGGTGATCACCGCCGTCGGCATGGTTTCCCATGTGCCGGTGATGGTGGCTGCAATCGTCGTGGCCGTACTGGTGATGATGCTGGCCGCCGGCACCATCAGCGAGTTCATCGACAAGCACCCGTCGCTGAAAATGCTGGCGCTGTCGTTCCTGCTGGTGGTGGGTACCGTGCTGATCGCCGAATCCTTCGACGTGCACGTGCCAAAAGGCTACGTCTACTTCGCCATGGCGTTCTCGCTGGCAGTGGAAGCGGTCAACATCAAAATGCGGACCGCCATCGCGAAAAAGAAGAAGCAACAGGATCCAGTGAAACTGCGTAAAGATATTCCGGGTCAATAAACCTGACCCGCTGCTGAAATGGGGCGCTTGCGCCCCATTTTTTCGTCTGTCAAAAAGTTGATTTCATGACAGTTTTGTTTCAATCCCGAGTTTAGCTATGCGATGCTGGCGCAGAGCCCATTCGCCAACTACAGCTTAAGTACAAGACGTAGAACGGCACGCGGTAACTTTACTTCGCTCCTATTGGAGCGCACCCACACGGGGGGCCGAGCATGCTGACCTTGCTCAATCTGCTTTCCGCCGTGACCCTGCTGATCTGGGGCACGCACATCGTCCGAACCGGCATCCTGCGGGTCTACGGTTCCAACTTGCGCCAAGTCATCGGGCAAAACATGTCCAAGCGCTGGCTGGCCTTTATCGCCGGGATCCTGGTGACCGCCATGGTGCAAAGCAGCAACGCCACGGCGATGCTGGTCACGTCCTTTGTCGGCCAGGGGTTGATGAGCCTTACGCCGGCCTTGGCCACCATGCTGGGCGCCGACGTCGGTACCGCACTGATGGCGCGGGTGCTGACCTTCGACTTGTCCTGGCTGTCGCCGCTGCTGATCTTTCTCGGGGTGATTTTCTTCCTGTCGCGAAAACAGACGCGTGCAGGGCAGTTGGGCCGGGTAGGGATCGGTCTTGGGCTGATCATTCTCGCGCTGCAATTGATCGTTGAAGCCGCCGGGCCCATCACCCATGCCCAGGGCGTCAAGGTGATCTTCGCCTCGCTGACCGGCGATATTTTGCTCGACGCCCTGGTCGGGGCACTGTTCGCGATGATTTCCTACTCCAGCCTCGCCGCCGTGCTGCTCACGGCCACCCTGGCCGGCGCCGGCGTGATCGGTTTGCACGTGGCCATCGGCCTGGTGATCGGCGCCAATATCGGCAGCGGTGTGCTGGCATTTCTAAGCACCAGCATGCAAAACACTGCCGGTCGCCAAGTGGCCCTGGGGAGCCTGTTGTACAAACTGATCGGCCTGTTGCTGATCATTCCAGTGCTTGACCCGCTCGTAGGCTGGATGGACGGCCTGGACTACAGCGCCCAAGGCATGGTCATCACCTTTCACCTGCTCTACAACGTCACGCGCTGCTTGATTCTGTTGCCCACCATTGGCCCTATGGCGCGGCTGTGCGCCTGGCTGTTGCCCGAGCGCGAAGAAACCAATGGCAAGGCCAAACCACGCCACCTCGACCTGGCCGCACTCACCACGCCGAGCCTGGCCTTAGCCAACGCCGCGCGAGAAACCCTGCGCCTGGGTGACCTGATCGACAATATGCTCACCTCCATGCAGGAGGTGCTGCGCGGTAATCAAACCGCAATCACCCAGCAAATGCGCAGCCTCAGCGATGATGTCGAGGCGCTCTACAGCGCGATCAAACTCTACCTGGCGCAAATGCCCCGTGAAGATCTGAGCGAACAAGACAACCGCCGCTGGGCGGAGATCATCGAGTTGTCGATCAACTTGAAACTGGCGGGTGACTTGATCGAACGCATGTTGCGCAAGGTCCAGCAGCAGAAAACCTCGCAGCGACGGCAGTTTTCCGAAGTGGGCCTGGAAGAACTCAGCGGTTTGCACAGCCAGTTGATCTCCAACCTGCGCCTGGGTCTGTCGGTGTTCCTCAGCGGTGACCCGGAAAGCGCTCGCCAATTGCTGCGTGAAAAGCGCCGCTTCCGCGCCCAGGAACGTCGCCTGGCTCACGCCCATGTCAGCCGCCTGCAGCGCAAGATCGTACAGAGCCTGGAAACCAGCTCCCTGCACCTGGAGCTGATCGCCGACATGAAACGCTTGAACTCGTTGTTTTGCAGCAGCGCTTATGTAGTCTTGGAAACGTCCGACACTGGCGCACTCTCCACCGAAGATATTGCCGACATCACCCATTCGCCCTGAACGTACGACGGCCAGTGAAGTCAGTTAACAATGGACCTCACTTGCCAGGAAGCTTGTTATGCGTCGCCTGTTACTCGCCTGCCTGCTTCTAGGATCGGCACACACCTTTGCCTTCGACCGCCAGCAAGTCGAGGGCTACACCTTGCCCAATGGCCTGCAGCTGCTGCTCAAACCGGGCACCGAACGCGGGCACGTGGCCATCCGCCTGGTGGTCGGCGTAGGCCTGGATGACTTCGGTTGCGAAGACAAAGAGCTTCCCCACCTGTTCGAGCACCTGCTGTTCAGCGGCATCGACGGCGGTGGCGAAGGCGACCTCGAAGACCGCATGCAAGCCCTGGGCGGCGAGTGGAATGCCTACACCAGCAACGCCGACACCACATTCGTCATCGAGGCCCCCGCGCACAACCAGCGCAAGGTACTGGACTTGCTGCTGGCCATCCTCACCCGCACGCAGCTGACCGACGCCAATATCAACGCCGCCAAGCAGGTGGTCGAGCGTGAAGACGGCGGCCACTATTCGCATTTGCAACGCCTGCTGGACCGTCAGGACCTCGGCCACAGCGCCAGCAACCAATTGGCCGTCGAGCTGGGACTCAAATGCGCCGAACGCGCGCAGGTCGGCCACCTGACCCGCGATCAATTAGAGACGCTACGCAAAGCGTGGTACGCCCCCAACAATATGACGCTGATCGTCGTCGGCGATCTGGATAAACTGCTGCCCGCCTACCTGGAACGCACCTACGGCCAACTCGACCCGGTAGACCCGAGCGAACACCGCCCACTGCCGCAGATCCAACACACCGCCGCCAGCCACCGCGATCTGGTGCATGGCTGGGTCGGCGATGGCGCCAAGCTGCACTGGCTGTTCCCAGAGCCAGTGCTGGACGACCAACATGACGAAACCTACGACCTGCTCAAGGATTACATCGACTGGGCACTGTACCGACAGCTGCGTCTCAAACACGGCTTGTCCTACGGCCCGTGGAGCGAACGCGAAGTACTCGGCGGCGTAGGCTTCCTGAGCCTGAACGCCGACCTGGAACGGGAAAATCTCCCTGAAGCCGAGCAAGTCTTGCAAGACCTCAAGGCACAACTGCTCAAGGATGGTCTCGACGCGAAGGTGTTCGCCCGCCTGCAACAGGCCGCCATTGCTCGCCAAGCCTGGGCGGTACAGGGCAACAGTGCGTTGGCCGATTACTACTGGAGTGCAGCCGGCGACTACGCTGACGGCCGCTTCGGCGACCCGGTCAAGCGCATCAAGGCGGTGAGTCTTTCGCAAACCAACCAGGCAATGCGCGAAGTGTTCAAGCAACCGGGCTACTGGCGCATCGAAAAGCCGTTGTTAAGCTATGACGCCCTGACCTGGATCGGCGCAGGCGTGCTTGGGCTCATCGCCATCGTGTTGATGGGCGTTCGGCGTTATCGCCAACGGATCGTGGAATGAAGCAACGGGCCCAGCGCTAAGACGTTATTCTGTCTGGGATTTTTTCCTACAAAGACTGCGAACCGCCGAATGCCAAACCTGACCCATCTAATCCAGCGCATCCTCGAACTGATCAAGCGCTACCCAGGGGTCATTGCACTCGGCGGTTTCATCTCGGGTGTGGGCAGCTTCATCCTGGTGGACCGCCAGCAAGGCATGGCCAGTTGGATCGCTGTCATCATGCTGGTGAGCTGGCTGTGGCTGATGCTGGAAAACAGCTTTACCCAACTGTTTGCCAAGCTCTTCAAGCGCGAGATCCCGGAACCGCTGCTGCGCTACGCCACGCAGATGATCCACCAGGAAAGCCTGTTCTTTGTGCTGCCGTTCTTTTTCGTCACCACGGCCTGGAACAGTGGCCAATCGCTGTTCACTGGCCTGCTGGGCGCGGCAGCATTGGTGTCGATCATCGACCCGCTGTACTACAAGTGGCTGGCGCCCAAGCGCTCGCTGTTCCTGGCCCTGCACACCCTGACCTTGTTTGCCGCATTGCTCACCGCGCTGCCAATCATCATGCACCTGACCACTGCCCAGAGTTACAAGCTGGCGCTGGGCGTGGCCATGGCCCTGTCGATCCCCAGCCTGGCGGTCAGCCTGCCGCTGCGCAGCCTCAAGGGCTGGGCAATGCTGCTGGGGGTAACGGCAGCGATCGGCTGCGCCGGCTGGTTCCTGCGCAGCTGGGTACCGCCGGCCACCCTGTGGATGACCGAAGTCGCCATCAGTACTCAACTGCAAGACCGCACCCCGGGCGATGACCTCAAGGAGGTCACTGCCGCCCAGTTGCGCAGCGGTGGCCTCTACGCCTACACCGCGATCAACGCGCCACGCGGGCTGGATGAGCGGATCTATCATGTGTGGAAATTCAACGGCAAGGAAGTCGACCGCATTGCCCTGGATATCCATGGTGGACGCAAGGAAGGCTATCGCGCCTGGACCCACAAGCAGAATTTCCCGGGCGACGCAGCCGGGCGCTGGCAAGTGCAGGTCCTCACCGAGGACGGCCAAGTGATCGGCGTCTTGCGCTTCAAGGTGATCGACACAGCACAAGCGGACAACCCAAAGTAGGTCAGATCGTGCTATTACGTAGCCATTGTGGATAGCCAAACAAGCTCGGAGCTTATGACCACTCGCACGACCGCAGGCGCAGCCCATCTTGATACGTCCAGCACCCCGCCCTCGCTGCGGATTACCGGTGACTGGACGCTTACCCACTACGCCAGCCTGAAAAAACTGTCGGATAAACTCGACGGCCAATACGACGCCGGCGCCCGCATCGACCTTAACGGCCTCGGTGCGCTGGATACCGCCGGTGCGTCATTGCTGGTAGAGCTGCTGGGCCCCGACCGCATCGAGCACTCCGCCGAGCAGACCGATTGCAGCCTGTCGGCTGCCGACCGGGCGCTGCTCAAGACGGTCTACCGCTCCCTCAATGATTTTTGCGTCCCGCTCAAAGAGCCGCAAGAAAGCGCCGGCATCCAAGTCCTGGCACGTATCGGCCGCGCCGTGGACACCGTCTGGCAAGACGCCAAGAAACTCCTGGGTTTTATCGGGCTGATTCTTGAAACCCTCGTACGCGGGATGTTTCGACCCAAGCGCTGGCGCCTTACACCGATGGTCGCCCATATCGAACAGACCGGTCTCGACGCCGCACCTATCGTGGCCCTCCTGACCTTTCTGGTGGGCGCGGTGGTGGCGTTTCTGGGCGCCACCGTGCTCAAGAGTTTTGGCGCGACGATTTTTACCGTGGACCTGGTGGCGTTTTCTTTCCTGCGTGAATTCGGCGTGCTGCTCACCGCGATCCTGATCGCTGGCCGCACCGCCAGTGCGTTCACCGCGCAAATCGGCTCAATGAAAGCCAACGAAGAAATCGACGCCATCCGCACCCTGGGCCTGGACCCGATGGAGCTGCTGGTACTGCCGCGGGTTCTGGCGCTGCTGGTGGCACTGCCGATGCTGACTTTCCTGGCGATGCTCTCGGGGATTGTCGGCGGTGGCGTGGTGTGTGCCGTCGCGCTGGATATTTCACCGGCGATGTTCCTCTCGCTGCTGCAATCGGACATCGGCGTTCAGCACTTTTTGGTGGGTATGGTGAAAGCGCCGATCTTTGCTTTCCTGATCGCGGCCATTGGTTGCCTGGAAGGCTTCAAGGTCAGCGGCAGCGCCGAATCAGTCGGCGCGCACACCACCTCCAGCGTGGTGCAGTCAATTTTTGTGGTGATCGTGCTGGATGCGGTCGCCGCGATGTTTTTCATGGAGATGGGCTGGTGAGTCGTCTACACCGTGCGCCCACTGAGGCGGTCATTGAGGTACGCGGCCTGTGCAACCGCTTTGGTAGCCAGAGTGTGCATGAAAACCTCGACCTGGATTTATACAAAGGCGAGATTCTGGCAGTGGTCGGCGGCTCCGGCAGCGGCAAGTCGGTGCTGTTGCGCAGCATCGTCGGCCTGCGTCGGCCCAGCGAAGGTGAAGTGCGGGTATTGGGCAAGAACCTGCCGAGCCTGCCTGAGCACGAACGCTCGCTGGTGGAGCGGCGCTTTGGTGTGCTGTTCCAGAAAGGCGCGCTGTTTTCCTCGCTGACCGTTACCGAGAACGTTGCCCTGCCATTGATCGAACACGCCGGCCTCAGCCGCGCCGACGCCGAGCACTTGGCGGCGGTCAAGCTGGCACTGGCCGGGCTGCCCTTGTCGGCGGCCGACAAATACCCGGCTTCGTTGTCCGGTGGCATGATCAAGCGGGCGGCCCTGGCTCGTGCGCTGGCACTGGACCCGGACATCCTGTTCCTCGACGAACCCACCGCCGGCCTCGACCCGATTGGCGCAGCGCAATTCGACCAACTGATCCTGACCCTGCGCGATGCGTTGGGCTTGAGCGTGTTCCTGGTTACCCACGACCTCGATACGCTGTACACCATCACCGACCGCGTGGCGGTGCTGGCGCAGAAGAAAGTGCTGGTGGCCGACGCCATTGATGTCGTCTCGGAAACGGACGACGCCTGGATTCACGAATATTTCCACGGCCCCCGAGGCCGCGCGGCATTGGATGCCGCTCAATCGCTCAACGAGGTATGACATGGAAACCCGAGCCCATCATGTGATGATCGGACTGTTCAGCGTAATTGTGGTGGTCGGCGCTATGCTCTTCGGCCTGTGGCTGGCCAAGTCCAGCGTCGACAGCGCCTTCCAGGATTACGAAGTGGTGTTCAACGAAGCGGTCAGCGGCCTGTCCCAGGGCAGTGCGGTGCAGTACAGCGGGATCAAGGTGGGCGACGTCACCAGCCTGCGCCTGGACCCCAAAGACCCGCGCCGCGTCCTCGCGCGCATCCGCCTGGCCGGGCAAACGCCGATCAAGGAAGACACCCAGGCCAAGCTGGCGCTGACCGGCATCACCGGTACCTCCATCATCCAGCTCAGCGGTGGCACCCCGCAAAGCCCGGAACTCAAGGGCAAGAACGGCAACCTGCCGGAAATCATCGCGTCCCCATCGCCCATCGCGCGCCTGCTCAATAACAGCAACGACCTGATGACCAGCGTCAACTTGCTGCTGCACAACGCCAACCACATGTTTTCCCGGGAAAACGTCGAACGCTTGAGCAACACCCTGGATAACCTGCAACAAACCACCGGTGCCATCGCCGAGCAACGCGGCGACATCAAGGTGGTGATGCAGCAACTGATGCAGGTGAGCAAACAGGCCGGTGCCGCGCTGGAGCAAACTACCGTACTGATGCGCAGCGCCAATGGCCTGCTCAACGAGCAAGGCAAGCAAGCGTTCGGCAGCGCCGAGCAAGCGATGAAATCCCTGGAACAAAGCACCGCCACCATCAACAGCTTGCTGACCAACAACCAGGACTCGGTGAACAGCGGTATGCAGGGCCTCAACGAACTGGCGCCAGCGGTGCGCGAGCTGCGTGAAACCCTCGGTTCGCTGCGCGCCATCTCTCGCCGCCTGGAAGCCAACCCCAGCGGTTACCTGCTGGGCAGTGACAAGAACAAGGAGTTCACGCCATGAAGCGTGCTTACCTGATGATCGCCCCTGTGGCCCTGGCACTGCTCAGCGCCTGCTCGATTCTGCCCAAGCCTGACCCGTCAGACGTGTACCGCCTGGTGTCCACCCAACCAACCACCCAAGGCACGCCGGTGAGTTGGTCGCTGCGCGTAGCCAAACCCCAGACCAGCGAGTTTCTCGACAGTCCACGCATTGCCGTGGTGCCTGACGGCAACCTGATCAGCAGCTATGCGAACTCACGCTGGAGCGACCCGGCACCGGTACTCTTACGCAACCGCCTGCTGGACGGCTTCCAACGCGATGGACGGGTAACGCTGCTGAGTACCGACGAGACCAACCTGCAAGCCGACTATGAGCTGGGCGGGCAGTTGCAGGCGTTTCAAAGTGAATACCGGGGTGGTGCGGTGGATGTGGTGATTCGCCTGGATGCGCGTTTGGTGCGCGGCAGCGATCAGCGGATTATTGCCAGCCGGCGGTTTGAGGTAAGGCAGCCGGTGGGTGACACCAAGGTGCCAGTAGTGGTGGCAGCCTTTGGTAAGGCCGGGGATCAGTTGAACAAGCAGGTGGTGGATTGGGTAGTGGCGCAGGGCAATACAGCACCTAGACGCTGAGGGCCTCATCGCAGGCAAGCCAGCTCCCACTTTTGAATGTATTCACAAATCAAAATGTGGGAGGGGGCTTGCCCCCGATAGCAATCCAAGGCTTAACCGAAGAACCAGTAGCACACCGCAATAGCCGCCACGACACCGGCAAACTCCGCCAGCAACGCACAGCCCACGGCATGTCGCGCCCGCTGAATCCCCACCGAACCAAAGTACACCGCCAACACATAGAACGTGGTCTCGGTACTGCCCTGTACCGTCGCCGCCACCAACGCCGGGAAGCTGTCCACGCCCTGGGTCTGCATGGTCTCGATCAACATCGCCCGTGCTGCACTGCCGGAGAACGGCTTGACCATCGCAGTCGGCAGCGCGTCGACAAACCGCGTATCCATGCCCGTCCAGGCCACCACGTGGCGAATCCCCTCCAGGCCGAAGTCCAACGCGCCCGAGGCCCGCAATACGCCCACCGCACACAGCATCGCCACCAGGTAGGGCAACAGGTTCTTGGCCACGTCGAAACCTTCCTTGGCGCCTTCGACAAAAGCCTCGTACACCTTGACCTTGCGCAGGGCGCCAATGACCAGGAACAGCATGATCAGGCCAAACAACGTGAGGTTGCCCAGGATCGACGACAAGCCGGCCAGCGCCGTTGCAGACAAGGTCGCCAGCAGCGCCATAAAGCCGCCCAGCACCAATGCGCCCGGAATCAGATAAGCCAGCACCACCGGGTCCCACAACCGCAGGCGCTGCATCACCGCCACCGACAGCAGGCCCACCAGCGTTGAGGCGCTGGTGGCCAGCAGGATCGGCAGAAACACCAGCGTCGGGTCGGCGGCGCCTTGCTGGGCGCGGTACATGAAGATGGTGACCGGCAACAGCGTCAGCGAGGATGCATTGAGCACCAGGAACAGGATCTGCGCGTTGCTCGCCGTGTTGGGGATGGGGTTGAGTTCCTGCAAGGCCTTCATGGCCTTCAGGCCGATGGGCGTGGCGGCGTTGTCCAGGCCCAGGCCGTTGGCGGCGAAGTTGAGGGTGATCAAGCCGATAGCAGGGTGACCGGCAGGCACTTCTGGCATCAGCCTTCGAAACAACGGGCCGAGCGCCTTGGCCAGCCAATCGACGATCCCGGCTTTTTCAGCGATACGCAAAAAGCCCAGCCACAAGGTCAGGGTGCCGAACAGCAGCACCATGACTTCCACCGACAATTTGGCCATTGCGAAAATGCTTTCCACCATCGCCGCAAAAATCCCGGCGTTACCGCCCACCAGCCATTGCGCCAGTGCTGACACCATTGCCACGACAAAGAAGCCAAGCCACAGGCCATTTAGCATCAGTTGAATCCCCCGAAAGATGGGGCGAATGATAGCGGGGCTGACAGAAACGACAAACCCCGGAATTACCCGGGGTTCGTGTCAGCGCATTCGTGCGATCAGCCGCGAGTGGTCTCGCCGGCCGGCAAAGTTTCCTTGCTGCGCCAGTGCGGCAGGGAGTTCCAGTAGCGCTCGCCCTTGGCGTCGTCGTACATGCCTTCCCAACGGGAGATGACCAGGACGGCCAGAGCGTTGCCGATCACGTTCAGTGCGGTACGCGCCATGTCCATCACACGGTCGACACCGGCGATAAACGCCAAGCCTTCCAGCGGAATGCCCACGCTGCCCAGGGTAGCCAGCAACACCACAAAGGAAACACCCGGCACGCCGGCGATACCTTTGGAGGTGACCATCAGGGTCAGTACCAGCATCAGCTGCTGGCCGATCGACAGGTCAATGCCATACAGCTGGGCGATAAAGATTGCCGCGATGCTCTGGTACAGGGTCGAGCCGTCGAGGTTGAACGAGTAACCGGTCGGCACCACGAAGCTGCAGATCGCCTTCGGCGCGCCGTAGGCCTCCATCTTCTCGATCACCCGTGGCAGCACGGTTTCGGAACTGGCAGTGGAGTAAGCCAGTACCAGCTCGTCCTTGAAGATGCGCATCACTTTCAGGATCGAGAAGCCAAACAGACGAGCGATCAGGCCCAGTACCGCAAAGGCGAAGAACAAGATGGCGACGTAAACCAGGATGACCAGCTTGGCCAGCGGCAGCAGCGAGGCAAAGCCGAAGTTGGCGACGGTCACTGCGATCAGGGCAAACACGCCGATAGGGGCGTACTTCATGATCATGTGGGTGACTTTGAACATGCTCTCGGACACGCCCTGGAACATGGTCACCAGCGGCTCTCGCAGCTCGGGCTTGAGGCTCGACAAGCCCAGGCCGAACAGCACCGAGAAGAAGATGATCGGCAGCATTTCGCCACGGGCAACCGCCGCGAAGATGTTCGAGGGGATCAGGTTGAGGATGGTTTCGATGAACGCATGTTCATGCTGCACCTCGGCGGCGGTCGCCTGGTACTTGGAGATGTCGACAGTACCCAGGGTACTCATGTCGATGCCGGCGCCCGGATGGAACAGGTTGGCCAGCAACAGGCCAACCACGATGGCGATGGTGGTGACTACTTCGAAGTAAAGGATGGTTTTGACGCCGATGCGACCGAGCTTTTTCGCGTCGCCCACTCCGGCAATGCCGACGATCAGCGAGGAAATCACAATCGGGATCACGATCATCTTGATCAGGCGGATAAAGATATCGCCCGCCGGCTGCAATACGTTGCTGATCCACCAGGCTTTTTCAGCACTGAAATGGTTGAGCACTGCACCGATTGCGATGCCCAGTACCAAACCGATGAGGATCTGCCAGGCGAGGCTTAGCTTTGCCTTCTTCATGTCATTACCCTTACTTCAAGTGGACTTATGGCAAATGCGCCAGCTGCAACGCCCGAAAGCGAAAAAGTGTGTGCATCTGCCTCCATGGAAGGTCACCGCAGCGTGGCCGAAATGGCTTACTGGTAGGCGAAAAAAGGCGCAACTATTCCCATGCAAGGGAGCGACGTCTAATGCCGTAAACGCCTACCCTATGCCGAATCGGCATGGCTTTTTTTAAAAATAATTGTCCAAACGGTCAGTTCGAATACGCCATTAAGGCGGGCGAATATGCCGTGAGGCTGCCAAATCAGGCTCGCTCAGTGATGCTGAACGACTTGCCGCGGTTGGCAAAAATGCGTGAGAAATCCACCACCTAGCACCAGAAATCTCCTATGGTGCGGATGAAAATTTCTCGATAGATGGTCGCGCCGACATACCCGGTAATGGTTGGCGAAAGGCAAAAAGCAAAATTGAGACTATGAGAGGCATGAAGCAAGACACATGAAGCGCGGGCATCAGAGTCGTAAGCCCGCCGCAAGTTCAGCAAGCTTGAGGTCTTGTGAACTTGCGTCGCAGCTTTTTGCCTGACCCGGCCCTTTCGCAGGCACTCCCTGTACCCGTAGGTCACGCCGATCTTGATTGATCAGAGCAACCCGGCCCCCTGGTCATGCACCACCCTTGGCGAGTGATGCAAACAGAAAGAAGCGAGGGGCTCCTTTCTATGGACGCCGGCTCCGTCAGACGGAACCTAGTACCAATTCGGATCTTTCTTTAACTGCTCCATCAGCAGCTTCTGCATGCCTTCGTCCGGTTTACCGATAAAACGGTAATCGGCGTGCCGCGTCGGGGACTTGTCTGCCGGCAAACCTGCCGGGACTTCCACCAACATGGCGTAGGCATCTTCCTTGTCCAGGCTGAAAGCAACGATCAGACGCTTGTTCAGGCAGGTGTCAGCGGTTTCGCAGAGCGGCCCGACCAAGTACTTGTCGCCATCTTCCTCAACAGCATTCATCTGCTCGGCCGAACCGGACAGGTTCATCACCCATTCCGGCATACGCTCTTCTTTCTTCACCACGCCTTGCCAGGTTTCACGGTATTGCGCATCCGCACTGAGCAATTCGTTTGCCCGGGATTGCCCGTCATTGGCGGCAATTGCCAGGCCGCTGCCACCCAAGAGCAGGGCGGCAGCCATGGCTTTAAAAGGCAGAGAGGTCATATTCAACCTCGGCCTTTGCGGCCAAAGAAGAACGAAGCAATGAACATCACCAGGAAGACGACAAACAGGATCTTGGCGATGCCGGTGGCGGTGCCAGCGATACCACCGAAGCCCAGGACTGCAGCGACAATGGCGATGATCAGAAAGGTGATTGCCCAACTCAACATGGTGATTCTCCTTATGCTTCTATAGAGGTAACAGCGGTAGTGCCGTGCAGCCGCTCAACACAAGCGGCGTTTAGTGCCTAGAACACCCAGCGTTCTTGAGCAGGTAGCTCGTCCAGAGTCGAATCCTGGTCGACCAGGCTCAATTGCGGGGCGGTTACATTAGCGCTGGCGCTGCCAATGGAACGGAAGTGGGTCTGGGTCATCACCGGACGCTCAAATTGCGGGGTTGGCTGCTCGCTCTGCTGCCAGTGCTGCATCTGCTGACCGCCAATCAGCGTGACCATCAAGGCCAGGCTGGCAAACAGGCCCTGCTGCATACGCAGCGGCGATACACGCAATTGGCTTAGGCTTTGGCGAGTCATGCTGTATTTCTCCCGCATTCTGATTATTCGTTCATGACGCTCTTGGGAGAGATATTGCAGAGTACATGCCAGCTTTATTGCAAAATAAAACACAATAAAATCAATGAGTTACCAATCAATCCACAATTCGCCACCCAGCATCCTGCACGATGCCTGTAGAGATGCCGTGCGAAATGCACGATGGTCGGTGGTCGGGTCAAGGGATCGAATGCGCCTGTCCAGTTGCCGAAGTGGCGAGAGGGCATGAAAAGGCCATTAGCTGGAACCTTGTAGGAAGGCCTGCAGATACCTACACGAAGATGCCTTTTATGAATCAGAATAAACCATGCAACTTGCCCGATTATTCCGGGACTAAACACCATCTTATTTAATAGTTAAGGAGCGCAGGACAGATGGATTCAGCCAAGGAGCTTCAAGGCCGCATTCTTTTAGTGGATGACGAATCCGCAATTCTGCGCACGTTCCGTTATTGCCTGGAAGACGAGGGCTACACCGTTGCCACCGCCAACAGCGCCGCCCAGGCCGATGCCCTGATGCAGCGCCAGGTGTTCGACCTGTGCTTTCTGGACTTGCGTCTGGGAGAGGACAACGGCCTGGACGTACTCGCGCAGATGCGTATCCAGGCGCCGTGGATGCGTGTGGTGATCGTCACGGCCCACTCCGCCGTGGATACCGCCGTGGACGCCATCCAGGCCGGTGCCGCCGACTATCTCGTTAAACCCTGCAGCCCCGACCAATTGCGCCTGGCGACCGCCAAGCAATTGGAAGTACGCCAGCTCTCTGCGCGACTCGAAGCTCTGGAAGGCGCCGTGCGCCAACCCAAGGATGGCCTCGACTCTCACAGCCCATCGATGATGGTGGTACTGGAAACCGCCCGCCAAGTGGCCGGGACCGATGCAAATATCTTGATCCTCGGCGAGTCCGGCACCGGTAAAGGTGAGCTGGCCCGCGCCATTCACGGCTGGAGCAAACGCTCCAAGAAGTCTTGCGTGACCATCAACTGCCCGTCTTTGACCGCCGAGCTGATGGAAAGCGAACTGTTCGGCCACAGCCGCGGCGCGTTCACCGGCGCCAGTGAAAGCACGCTGGGTCGAGTTAACCAGGCCGATGGCGGCACGTTGTTTCTTGACGAGATCGGCGATTTTCCACTCACGTTGCAACCCAAGTTGCTGCGCTTTATTCAAGATAAGGAATATGAACGTGTGGGCGACCCGGTCACCCGCCGCGCCGACGTGCGTATTCTCGCGGCCACCAACCTGAACCTGGAAGACATGGTGCGCGACGGCCGCTTCCGGGAAGACTTGTTGTACCGCCTCAACGTCATCACCTTGCACCTGCCACCGTTGCGCGAACGCAGTGAAGACATCCTCACCCTGGCCGACCGCTTCCTGGCACGCTTCGTCAAGGAATACGCGCGCCCCGCGCGTGGCTTCAGTGATCAGGCCCGTGAAGCGCTGCTCAACTATCGTTGGCCCGGCAATATCCGCGAGCTGCGTAACGTCGTGGAACGCGCCAGCATCATCTGCCCCCAGGAAAAGGTAGAGATCAGTCATTTGGGGATGGCCGAGCAACCGACCAACAATGCACCTCGTATCGGTGCGGCGTTGAGCCTGGACGAGCTGGAAAAAGCCCATATCGGCGCCGTGCTCGCTACCAGTGACACCTTGGATCAAGCAGCCCGCACCCTCGGCATCGACGCGTCGACCCTGTACCGCAAACGCAAACAGTACAACCTGTGAGCAGGACCTTATGAAGCTCGCGATGAAACTGCGCACTCGGTTATTTCTGAGCATTTCAGCGCTGATCACCGTGGCCTTGCTGGGGTTGATCCTGGGCCTGGTCAGCGTCATGCAAATGGCCAAGACCCAGGAATCGCTGATCCGCAGTAACTTCATCACCCTGGACCTGGGGCTCAAGTTGCGTCAGAGCCTGGGCGACCAGCTGATCATGATGCTGGAGAAACGCCCCGACCCTGAGGCCCTGCGGGCCTCCAAGCAGCATTATTTCGACCTGCTGGACCAAGGCATCGCCCATGAACAGTCGGCCGGTATAAGCCATGGCTTCGGCCAGGCACGCTCCGATTACCAGAACCTGCTCGACGCATTCGACCAGTCCCAACAGGAACCACCGCCGCCGGGCAGCAAGGAAAAAATCACTGAAACCTTCAACATATTGCGCAACGGACTGATCGCCGATCACAAGCAGGCGCTGGAGAACATCAGCGCCAGCGAGCACAAGTCCCGTGAGCGTGCGCTATTGATCGCAGGGCTGCTCGGGTTGGTGGGCCTTGCAGTGCTGATCATTGGCTTTGTGACGGCCCATGGCATCGCGCGACGCTTTGGCGGGCCGATCGAGGCACTGGCCAAAGCCGCCGACAAGATCGGGCAGGGCGATTTTGAAGTGACCCTGCCTATCTCCTCGGCAGCGGAGATGAATCAGCTGACCCGCCGTTTCGGCATCATGGCCGAAGCGTTGCGCCAGCATCAGGCCACCAATGTCGATGAACTGCTGGCCGGCCAACAGCGCCTGCAAGCGGTGCTCGACAGCATTGATGACGGCCTGCTGATGATTGATCGCCAGGGCTGCCTGGAGCACCTCAACCCGGTTGCACAGCGCCAACTGGGCTGGGACGAGGAACGCCTCGGTCAAGGCCTGGGCGAAGCTCTGGGTCGCGCAGAGATGGATGAACAACTGCAACTGGTGCTGCGCGGCGGCAACCTGGAGCGGGCGCCGGAGGATCTGGAAGTGGAAGTCGAGGGCGAACTGCGCCTGCTGACCTACAGCCTGACCCCTGTGAGCCATACCCAGGGCCATATTCTGGGGGCGGTGATGGTGCTGCACGACGTTACCGAACAGCGCGCTTTCGAGCGAGTACGCAGCGAGTTCGTGTTACGCGCCTCTCACGAGCTACGTACACCGGTGACCGGCATGCACATGGCCTTCGGGCTGTTTCGCGAGCGAGCCAAGTTCCCCGCGGAGTCCCGTGAAGCGGACCTGCTGGATACGGTCAACGAAGAAATGCAGCGCCTGATGCAGCTGATCAACGATTTGCTCAACTTCTCGCGCTACCAGAACGGCCTGCAAAAACTCACCCTGGGCGCCTGCGATGTGACCGACCTGCTGGAACATGCCCGGGCACGATTCGCCGAACCCGCCAATGCACAGCACATTGAATTGCTGGTGGAAGCCCAGCCGGAGCTGCCGCGACTGTATGCCGACCGGGTGCAACTGGAGCGCGTGCTCGACAATTTGCTCGGCAACGCGTTGCGCCACACCGCCGAAGGCGGACAGATCCGCCTGCAGGCACGGCGTCATGGCGAGCGGGTGATTATCAGTGTTGAGGACAACGGCGAAGGCATCGCCTATGGGCAACAAGGGCGAATCTTCGAGCCCTTTGTGCAGGTGGGTCGAAAGAAAGGCGGCGCGGGCCTGGGGCTGGCCTTGTGCAAGGAGATCGTGCAATTGCACGGCGGCCGCATGGGCGTGTATTCACGGCCGGGGCAGGGTACGCAGTTCTATATGGCCTTACCCCTGTAGGAGCGAGCTTGCTCGCGAAGAACCTCAACGATAACGCTGTGCTGTCAGGCAGCCCGCGTCGTCTATGCGTTCTTCGCGAGCAAGCTCGCTCCTGCCTGTACGCCATCAACGGTGATTCAAGGCCCGCAGGATCGCGGCGCTTTCAGCATCCGGGGTGCCATCAAACAGTGACGGGCGAAAGCGCATCTGGAACGCGGCGATCACGTGTCGCGTGGCCACATCCAGCTCCCCGGTCTGCGGCGTCTGGTAGCCCAGGCGAGCCAGTTCTTCCTGGAACCAGGTGATGCTCGGCAGCTGAGCGGCGTACTGCACCTGGAACCGTGCCACGGCCTGGGCATCCGGCCATACGGCCAGGCCTTCTGCGGCCAAACGCTTCCAGGGGAACAGCGGCCCTGGGTCGAGTTTGCGCAGTGGGGCAATGTCGCTATGCCCGATGATGTTCTTGGGGTCGATGCCATTACGCTTGCTGATGTCCTTGAGCAGCACGATCAGCGACTGCACCTGTGCTTCGGAATACGGGTACCACACACGCCCTGTCGGCGTATCGCGGAACCCCGGATTGACGATTTCGATGCCGATGGAGCTCGAATTGAGCCAGGTGCGTCCCGCCCACTCGCTTTCCCCCGCGTGCCAGGCGCGCTGGCTTTCATCCACCAGCTTGTAGATGGTGCCTGAGGCGTCGTCGCCGATCAGATAATGGCTGCTCACCTGGCCATGGGTCAGCAAGGCCAGCGAGCGTTCCAGGTTGGTCGAGGTGTAATGCACGACGACGAACTGCACGCGGTTGTCGTGGTTCACCGACGGGTGGCTGGTATTCAGACGCGGGCCGCTGGCGCAACCGGCGAGCAGGAGAAACACAAAAGCAATAGACAAGGATTTCATGGCAGGAGCATTACACTGAGAGACGATAATGCAACAGTGTAACGTAACGTAATTCGCGCGGCGGTCAAATTACAAAATGGAACATCTTTTAGGCCGCCTGCACTTGATTGCGTCCCGCTGCCTTGGCCCTGTAAAGCGCTTCATCGGCACGCTTGAGGGCCATGTCGCTGCGCTCGCCAGGTTGAAACTGCGCCACGCCCATGGACACTGTGATCGTCACCGGCTCGCCTTTGAAGTGGAACGGGCAAGCTTCGATGGCAGCGCGCATTACTTGAGCGACGGCCAAGGCATCCGCCAGGGTTGAGTCGGGCATCAACAGCACGAACTCTTCACCGCCAAAACGCGCGATGAAGTCGCTGGGCCGCAGGCGCTTGCTCAGCACATTGGCGATGATCTTGAGCACCTTGTCGCCCGCCAGATGACCATAGCCATCGTTGATGCGCTTGAAATGATCCAGGTCGAGCATGGCCAGCGACAGGCTGTTGCCCTGCTGATGCCAGGCGTTGACCTCGTGATCCAGGCGCTCACTCCACGCTGCCCGGTTGGGCAAACCAGTCAGTGGATCGAGCAAGGCCTTCTGACGCTGTACCTCCAGATGCTCACGGTAGCCCTGGGCTTCCTGCTCCATGTTGGCCACACGCTCAGCCAGGGCTTTGAGGCGCGCAGCCACTTCCTGTTCACGTTGATCACGCTGCTGCTGATGCTCGTCCATCGTCCCGAGCAAGCCCTCAAGATGGCTTTCAAGCACCTGCTTGAGGCTGTCCAGATCGGCGGCTTCCTGCACGCTGCTTTGCAAGCCGTCGACCTGTTCACGAATCTGCGTATCCAGCTCCCGCGCGGCCAGGCTGCTATCGGCGTGGCCCTCGCTGGCGACCTGCAGGTGGCCCTGGAATGCCTCAAGGCGCTCGTTGAGTTGCTTGAGATAAGCCTCGAACTCATGCTGGCCACTGTCGGTGATCGCCAGCATCAGCACAGCCAGGTCATCCAGAATTGGGATTAGCTCGTACCAATTCAAGCCGTGGGCAAGACGCTCGCGCATGGCTTGCGCCTGGGGCCGATGACGTTCAGGCAGGGACAGGTCTTCCAACAGACCCAGTAACGTATCTTCGATGTGCTTGGCTACCGAGCTGTAGGACGGCTCAGGCGAGTCGGGCAGGGCGTATATTGCATCGGACTGCAGCTCGTCTGGCTCGGGAGTTTCCAACACAGGCGGGAGAGACAGGCTACCTATGCTGGTTTGATCCGGCGCCTCGACTTGAACCGGCGGTGCTTCAATAAAGGCGGCGAGCGCGCTTTCAGGGGCCGGCTCTTCTATCGGCGGCTCAGGGGT
This sequence comes from Pseudomonas sp. MF7453, assembly GCF_016405455.1. Classification (NCBI taxonomy): domain Bacteria; kingdom Pseudomonadati; phylum Pseudomonadota; class Gammaproteobacteria; order Pseudomonadales; family Pseudomonadaceae; genus Pseudomonas; species Pseudomonas sp. MF7453. Next base: position 33,614 of record NZ_JAEKCN010000005.1, read on the forward strand.
CTGCGCAGGTGAAGCAATCGGCTCTACTGGAGGCGGTGCCTCGAATACAAAGGTGTCGCGGGCCGCTTCCAGCGGGGCCTGCACTACCGGCTCAGAGGTGGGAGCAAGCGGCGTTTGTGGTTGCGGGGCAAAGGCACGCAAGGCCTGGGTCAATTCTTCGGACTGTGCGGGCTCCTGCGGTTCGGGCGCCGGTGGCGGCGCAGCTGGCTTTGACGGCGCCGACTGCGCTGTGGGCAATGGCGCAGCGTCAACCTGCGGCGCTTCACTCGATCCATCCTTGCTGCCAAACAGCCGTTGCAGCAGCCCAGGACCTGCGCGCGAGGTATCGCTTTCAGGCTCCAGATTATTCAGCGCCTGCCCTTGCAGGCTGCTTAGCTCGCTGAGCAACAGCGGTATCTCCCGCGCTTGGCCGACGCGGCTATCGAGCTGCTTGGCGAAGGCTTTCAGCGGGCGGGCTACCTCGCGCGGCAAGGCAAGCTTTTGCAACTGAGCAACCAGGGCCGTGAGTGCGGTGCTGATCTGGTCAACCCGGGTTTCGCGACGCTGCTCGGAATCCAGCACGGCCTTTTCCAGGCGCGGCAACAGTGCGGCGAGGGCGGCGTCCATGTCGTCGGTACGCACCACATCACGCATTTCCTTCATGCATTGATCAACAGCGCGGTCAGTCCCTTCAGCGGCCAGGGTGCTGCGTACCAGGCCGCGGCGCAGCAGGTCGAGGCGGGCGGCCCAGCGGCGTTCGAGCTTGTCTTGTTGCTCGATGCTCTTAAGGTATTTCTCTTTCCAGCGCTGGGCGTCGTCGCTCATGCAAGAGGTCCGCGAGGGCCTGGGCTCAACGCGGGTAATGCATCAGCCGTAAGCGAACCCGGCAGACGAATCTCTACCGCGACGGGCAGGTGATCGGAAATGGGCTGCGCCAGTACCCGCACACTTTCCAGTGTAAGGCTCGGGCTGAGCAGGATGTGGTCAAGGCAGCGCTGCGGGCGCCAGCTGGGAAATGTGGCTTCGACTTGCGGAGCCAACAGGCCCAGGTCGCGCAGCGGGGAATTCTGCAACAGGTCGTTGGCATGGGTGTTCATGTCACCCATCAACACCTGGTGCTTGTAATGGCCAATCAGGTCGCGCACATAGGCAAGTTGCAGGTTGCGGGTACGTCCGCCGAGTGCCAGGTGCATCATTACTACCACCAAGGCTTCGGGACCTTCACCGAAACGCACCAGGATCGCACCGCGGCCTTTGGGCCCCGGCAGCGGGTGATCCTCGATGACGGTCGGCTTCAAGCGGCTGAGCACACCATTACTGTGCTGTGCCAGGCGCCCCAGGTTGCGGTTGAGCTGCTGGTACCAGTAGGGGAACGCGCCAAGTTGGGCAAGATGCTCCACCTGGTTGATGTAGCCCGAGCGCAGGCTGCCGCCGTCGGCCTCCTGCAAGGCGACCAGGTCGAAGTCGCTGAGCAGGTCGCCGATCTTTTGCAGGTTACCGGTACGCCCCTTGTGCGGCAGAACGTGCTGCCAGCCACGGGTGAGGTAGTGCCGATATTTCTCGGTACTGTTGCCCACCTGAATATTGAAGCTGAGCAGGCGCAAGCGGCTGTCTGCCGGCAGGTCCGTGGCTTGCAGGTGGTGTTCGTTGACCTGCGGCTCGTGCAGGCCAACGACGCGTTCGGTACCCCAACGGCGCATGGCGGGCCCCTTACTTGGCTGCGCGCTCTTTGGCGATCAATTGGTCGGCAACATTGAGGACCGCTTCAGGACCACCGGCAGTGCCCAGGTCGAAACGGTATTTGCCGTTGACGATCAGGGTTGGAACGCCTTGCACACCGTACTTCTGCGCGAGTTCCTTGGCCTGCTTGATCTGGCCCTGGATGGCGAAGGAGTTGAACGTGGCCAGGAACTTGTCCTTGTCCACACCCTGGGTGGCGACGAAGTCAGCCATTTCGTCCGGCTTGGTCAGGCGCTTGCCTTGTTTCTGGATGGCTTCGAAGACGGCGTTGTGAACCTTATGTTCCACACCCATGGCTTCAAGGGTCAGGAACAGTTGGCCGTGGGCATCCCATGGGCCGCCGAACATGGCGGGAAGGCGACGGAAGTTAACGTCCTTGGGCAGCTTTTCGGCCCATGGGTTGATGGTCGGCTCAAAAGCGTAGCAATGCGGGCAGCCGTACCAGAACAGCTCCACCACTTCGATCTTGCCGGGTACCGAAACCGGTACAGGGTTAGCCAATTCAACGTAGGTTTTACCGGCTTCAAGCGGCACGTCGGCAGCTTGTGCGGTCATGCCGAAGAGGCTGGCAGTGACGAGAGCGGCGCTGAGGATCAGATTACGCATGCTTTACTCCTGGACAAATAAAGTCGCCTCACGCGACCTTTGTTGTGACAGGTCTACGCGGGCATGAGTTCGTTAGTGTAACGGCAGCGGCCACAAAAAAGGGCGGCCATAGCCACCCTTTTTATGCTTGCATCGCGGGATTAATCGAGCGTTAACGTCGAGCCCCGTCAGTGCAGGCCCTGGATATAACTGGAGAGGGCTGCAATGTCTTCATCGCTCAGCTTGCGAGCAATGGTGCGCATGGTCATTGCGTCACCATCATTGGCCCGGCCGGCTTCTTCTTTACGGAAGTCAGTCAATTGCTTGGCGATATAGGTGGCGTGCTGTCCGCTCAGGTGCGGGAAGCCCGCGGCGGCGTTGCCTGCGCCATTTGGCGAGTGGCAACCGGTGCAAGCAGGCAAGCCTTTTTCCAGGTCACCACCACGGAACAGCTTCTCTCCGCGGGCTACCAATTTAGGATCAGCAGCTCCCACACTGCCTTTCTGGCTGGCAAAATACGCTGCGAGGTCCGCCAGGTCCTGATCGTTGAGATTGGTCAGCAGGCCGGTCATTTCCAGCACCGTGCGCTTGCCGTCCTTGATGTCGTGCATCTGCTTGGTCAGGTAACGTTCACCCTGGCCGGCCAGTTTGGGGAAGTTCGGCGCCGGGCTGTTGCCATCCGGCCCGTGGCAGGCACCACACACGGCGGCTTTCGCTTGACCGGCAGTGGCATCACCTTTGACGGGGCCCTCTGCAGCGACGCCAGCGCCTGTGATGCCCAAGGTCAACAGCAGACTCACGATCAGTTTGTTCATCAGCTAATCCAACTACGGCTAAGGGTTTAAGAGTTATCTACCGGGTTTACTCACCGCCAACTCAATGACGGCCTGGTAATCCTCAGTACTGCAGTCCATGCACAAACCACGCGGCGGCATTGCCTTGAAACCCTGGGTCACGCGCTGCATCAGCGTGACCACACAAACTCGGTTGTACAGCGCTTGTGGATCCTGTGTAGCCTGAGCGCCGTAAAGCGGGTTCAGGACACCAAAAGCGGCAACCATTGAGGCCATACATCGACCTTTTCAGGGTTTGAGAGCGTTTTGCGTTCTAATGCGCAATAAAGGTCTTTCGCTCCCGTGAGCTTCATCCTTCGCTGGGACAAAGCACACACAAAATCTGCGGCATTATATACTGGCGCTACTGAAACGGAAACGACACCGCTTGCCGCACCCTTTTTCGGCACCGCCCACATCGGAAATCTCATGCAACTCAAGAATCCCATCCTCGGCCTGTGCCAACAGTCCACGTTCATGCTCAGCGCCGCCAAAGTGGACCAATGCCCCGATGACGAGGGCTTTGAAGTCGCCTTTGCCGGCCGTTCCAACGCTGGCAAATCCAGCGCACTGAACACCCTGACCCACGCCAGCCTGGCGCGCACCTCGAAAACCCCGGGTCGCACGCAACTGCTCAATTTCTTCAAGCTAGACGATGATCGGCGTCTGGTCGACCTGCCGGGCTACGGTTATGCAAAAGTACCTATCCCGCTGAAGCTGCACTGGCAGCGTCACCTGGAGGCTTACCTGGGTGGCCGGGAGAGTTTGAAGGGTCTGATTCTGATGATGGATATCCGCCATCCGATGACTGACTTCGACCTGCTGATGCTCGATTGGGCGGTCGCCAGCGGCATGCCGATGCATATCCTGCTCACCAAAGCCGACAAGCTCACCTACGGCGCAGCCAAGAACACCCTGCTCAAAGTGCAGTCCGAGATCCGTAAGGGCTGGGGCGATACCATCACTATCCAACTGTTCTCGGCGCCAAAGCGCATGGGCCTGGAAGAGGCTTACACCGTGCTGGCCGGCTGGATGGAATTGGCGGACAAAGGCGCGGAAGTCACCGAGTAACTTTTCTGCGGGCAAAAAAAACCCCGGACTTCGTATGGGGAGGGAAGTTCGGGGTTCAAGTTCCGGACCGCTAGGGCGGGGTCCAGATATCTGCCAACACTTAACACAACATAGGAGCATTGAAGGGCTTCACCACCCATTCAGTAACTCTGAGTGGCAGTTCACAGGTTAAGTTCCGGCAGCTCCAAAAAACTATTGGAAATAACCGTCGGCGATTTGTGCTCTAAAGCACTGCGCCAGCACCCGCGGTGTTGGCGCAGGTTTGGCCTCAGTGCGCTTCGTCCCAGTTATCGCCTACGCCCACATCCACTACCAGCGGTACGTCCAGCTGGGCCGCGGCGCTCATATATTCGCGAATCTTCTCGCTGACTTGTGGGATCAGGTCCTCACGCACTTCCAGTACCAGTTCATCGTGCACTTGCAGGATCACCTTGGCATCCAGGCCTGACTCGGTCAGCCAGTTATCCACCTGCACCATGGCCTTCTTGATGATGTCCGCCGCCGTGCCCTGCATGGGCGCGTTGATAGCCGTGCGTTCTGCAGCGGCGCGCTCCTGAGGCTTGTTGGAGTTGATATCCGGCAAGTACAGGCGTCGCCCGAAAAAGGTTTCTACATAGCCCTGGTCCGCTGCCTGGGCGCGAGTGCGCTCCATGTATTCGCGAACACCGGGATAGCGGGCGAAGTACACATCGATGTACGCCTTGGCGGTCTTGGTGTCGACACCGATGTCCTTGCCCAGCTTCTGGGCACCCATGCCGTAGATCAGGCCGAAGTTGATCGCCTTGGCGCTGCGGCGCTGGTTGGACGTGACCTCAGCCAGCTCAACCTTGAATACCTCGGCAGCCGTGGCGGTGTGCACGTCCAGATCGTTTCGGAAAGCGTTCATCAGTCCTTCGTCCCTGGACAGGTGCGCCATGATCCGCAGCTCGATCTGCGAATAGTCAGCCGCCAGCAGCTTGTAGCCCTTGGGCGCGACAAACGCCTGGCGAATGCGCCGCCCCTCGGCGGTGCGCACCGGGATGTTCTGCAGGTTCGGATCGCTGGAGGACAAGCGCCCGGTGGCCGCTACCGCCTGATGATAAGACGTATGAATGCGCCCGGTGCGTGGGTTGATCTGTTCCGGCAGGCGGTCGGTATAGGTACTTTTGAGCTTGCTCATGCTGCGGTACTGCATCAGCACCTTGGGCAACGGAAAATCATCTTCGGCCAATTTGGCCAGTACTTCTTCGGCAGTGGACGCCTGCCCCTTGCCGGTTTTTTTCAACACCGGCATCCCCAGCTTCTCGTAGAGGATTGCACCAAGCTGCTTGGGTGAACCGAGGTTGAACTCTTCACCGGCAATCTCGAAGGCCTGGCGCTCCAGCTCGACCATCTTGTTACCCAACTCAATGCTCTGGATGCCCAGCAGCTCCTTGTCTACCAATGCGCCCTGGCGCTCGATACGTGCCAGAACCGGCACCAGCGGCATCTCGATATCGGTCAGCACACTGGCCAGGCTCGGGATCGCGGCCAGCTTCGCGTGCAGCGCCTGGTGCAGACGCAAGGTCACATCGGCATCTTCGGCCGCATAAGGGCCTGCTTGCTCAAGGGCAATCTGGTCGAATGTCAGCTGCTTGGCGCCTTTGCCGGCAATGTCCTGGAAACTGACCGTGTCGTGGTCCAGGTACTTCTTCGCCAGGCTGTCCATGTCATGGCGGGTCGCCGTGGAGTTCAGCACGTAGGATTCGAGCATAGTGTCGAAGGCGATGCCCCGCACAGTGATGCCCTGCGCAGGGTCGCCACCGATGGCGCAGTTGGCGAGGATGTTCATATCGAACTTGGCGTGCTGGCCAACCTTGAGTTTGGTCGGGTCTTCCAGCAGCGGTTTCAAGGCCAGCAGCACGGTGTCACGGTCCAATTGATCCGGCGCGCCGATATAGGAGTGGGTCAGCGGAATGTAGGCGGCCTCATGGGGCTGCACAGCGAACGAGACCCCGACCAGTTGCGCCTGCTGGGCGTCGATGCCGGTGGTTTCGGTGTCGAAGGCAAACAACGGCGCATCGTGGAGTTTCTTCAGCCACACGTCGAACGTGGCCTGGTCCAGGATAGTGGTGTAAACCGCCTCTACCGGCACCGATATAACGGCCTCAACCGGCGTGTCGGCGGCAGGCGCAACCTCGCTCGCCGACTTGAGCTCCACACGCTTGGCATCGCGCTGGATTTCGTCGTACCAGCTCTTGAACTCAAGCAGCGTGTACAGCTCCAGCAGCTTTTCGCGGTCCGGCTCGATCAGGTGCAGGTCATCCAGGCCCACGTCCAGCGGCACATCGATCTTGATCGTCGCCAACTGATAGGACAGGAATGCCATTTCCTTGTGTTCTTCCAGCTTGGCCGGCAGGGTTTTGGCTCCGCGGATAGGCAGGGTTGGCACAATATCGAGCTGCTCATAAAGCTCTTTGAGACCGCCATTGACCCCCACCAACAAGCCCGAAGCGGTCTTAGGGCCAATGCCCGGAACGCCTGGGATGTTGTCGGACGAATCGCCCATCAATGCCAGGTAGTCGATGATCTGCTCGGGAGCGACGCCGAATTTCTCTTTTACGCCCTCAACGTCCATCGAGCTACCGGTCATGGTGTTGACCAGGGTAATGTGCCCGTCCACCAACTGCGCCATGTCTTTATCACCGGTCGAAATCACCACCGGGCGGCTGGCGGCCGCGCTGCTGCGGGCCAGGGTGCCGATCACGTCGTCAGCCTCAACGCCTTCGACGCACAACAACGGGAAGCCCAGGGCGATCACGCTTTGATGCAGCGGCTCGATTTGCAGGCGCATGTCATCGGGCATGCTCGGGCGATTGGCCTTGTATTCGGCGTACATCTCATCGCGAAAGGTCCCACCCTTGGCGTCGAACACCACCGCGAACGGGCTGTCCGGGTACTGCTTGCGCAGGCTTTTGAGCATGTTCAACACGCCCTTGACCGCACCGGTCGACAGGCCTTTGGAGGTGGTCAGCGGTGGCAACGCGTGGAAGGCGCGGTACAGATAAGAAGAACCGTCCACCAGGACGAGGGGCGCTTGGCTCATGAGCAGGATCAACCTTTTCGGCGGGTCAGGCGCTAGAATAGCCGGACCAATGAAAACAAAGGGACAAGGTTATCATGCGTACATTCAATCGCCTGCTGTTGACCGGCTTGTTTGCACTCGCTCCGATGGCTGCCATGGCGGCAGACGATGCCCCTTCGGCAGACCCGGAAGTTACCATTCGCACGGAAGGCGACAAGACTATCCAGGAGTACCGCCAGAACGGCTTCCTGTACGCCATCAAGGTCACCCCGAAGGGTGCTCCAGCGTATTTCCTGGTGCGTGCGGACGGAACCGACGCGAACTTCATCCGCTCTGACCAGCCGGATATGCTGATCCCGTCATGGAAGATCTTCGAATGGAAATGATTTCTTAATTTTAACCGGCGCTGCTACGGCAGCGCCCGTAACGGCAGTTTTAACCATGTCTGTGTTCACCCCCCTGGCTCGGCCCGAGCTGGAAACCTTTCTCGCCCCTTACGGGCTCGGCCGCCTGCTTGATTTCCAGGGGATTGCCGCCGGCAGCGAAAACACCAATTTCTTTATCAGCCTGGAGCAGGGCGAGTTTGTGCTGACCCTGGTTGAGCGCGGCCCAGTGGCAGAAATGCCATTCTTCATCGAACTGCTCGACGTGCTTCACGCTGCCGACCTGCCCGTGCCGTACGCCCTGCGTACCACCGACGGCGTCGCCTTGCGCGAACTCAAGGGCAAACCGGCCTTGCTGCAACCGCGCCTGGCTGGCAAGCACATCAAGGACGCCAACGCCCAACACTGCGCCCAGGTCGGCGACCTGCTCGGTCACCTGCACTTGGCGACTCAGGGTGAAAAAGTGCTGGAGCGCAAGACCGACCGCGGGCTGAACTGGATGCTCAATGAGGGCGCGCAGCTGATTTCGCACCTCAACGACGCACAGCAGCGCCTGCTGCAAGACGCGCTAAGCGAGATCGAAACCCATAAAGCTGACATCCTCGGCCTGCCACGGGCCAACGTTCACGCCGACCTGTTTCGCGACAACGCGATGTTTGAAGGCACGCACCTGACGGGCTTGATCGACTTCTACAACGCCTGCTCGGGGCCGATGCTCTACGACGTGGCGATTGCCTTGAATGACTGGTGCTCGGATGCCGATGGTGTAATTGACGGGCAACGCGCCCGGGCGCTTTTGGGTGCTTATGCAGGGCTGCGGCCGTTTACCGCGAAGGAGGCCGAGCTATGGCCGACCATGCTGCGCGTGGCGTGCGTGCGGTTCTGGCTGTCGCGCTTGATCGCGGCGGAGTCGTTTGCCGGGCAGGATGTGTTGATTCATGACCCGGCAGAGTTCGAACACAGGCTGGTGCAACGTCAGCAGGTCACCGTCCACCTGCCGTTCGCGCTGTAACCAGCCCCTGTAGGAGCGAGCTTGCTCGCGAAAAACCTGATAACGACGCGTTTATCCAGCAAGAACGCGTCACCGTTGACGTTCTTCGCGAGCAAGCTCGCTCCTACAGCGAGGCAGTGCAGCGCTATAGAGACTCTAGGCATCCGGCAAGGTCATTGCCGAGTTTTTCCAGTACCTGTTCATAGCCCTGCGCGGTCGCCGGGGTATAGCCACCCAACGCATCCAGCTCCGCCAGCTTCACCGGCAACCCAGCAACCAATGTCTCGGCCAAGCGCGGGCGCAACGGCGGCTCGCTGAACACGCACGTCTTGCCGACTTCCTGCAACCGCGCACGCATCGCCGCCACATGCTGGGCGCCTGGCTGCACCTCGGCGGCCACGCTGAACACGCCGGCGTGCTTGAGGCCGTAAGCCTCTTCGAAGTAATCGAAGGCTTCGTGGAACACGAAGTAAGGCTTGCCTTCGACACCCGCCAAACGCTTTTTCAGGCGTGCATCCAGCGCGTCAAGGCGACCATCGAATGCCTTGGCATTCGTCTGGTAACGCTCCGCATTTGCAGGGTCGGCCGCGCCAAGGTCGGCAGCCATCCGATTGGCGATTACCCGCGCATTGACTGTCGACAGCCACAAGTGTGCATCGACACTGCCAGGGCGATGATCGTGATCATGGTCGTCGGCTTCTTCAGCGTGAGAGTGGCTATCTTCGCCAAAAATGCGCAGCTTCATGCCCGGCAGGTCCTGCACGGCTACGGTCGTCGCCGTACGGCCTTTCAACACGCGCGGCAAAAAGGTCTCCATGTCGGGGCCGATCCAATACAGCAGGTCGACCGACTGCACGCGCCGTACGTCGGATGGGCGCAGCGCGAAGTTATGCGGTGAGGCACCCGGCGGCAGCAATACCTCCGGAACCGCCACACCGTCCTGCACCGCCGCGGCAATCAGCTGCAACGGCTTGATGCTGGTGAGCACCTTCACGTCGGCCTGAGCGGCACCCGCAGCGAACAAGCTGGTGACAAAAACGACAAAAACGGGAAAAAGTCGGGACACGATGACCACTCAATGGCGTAGGAACGGGTAACATAATAACGTCTCTATCAAATATCTGTCGCCGCTCATGCCTAAAACACCGCTTGCCAGCCGTCCCCACGACCACTCTCACTGCGTGCACACCGCATTGTCAGAGGCCGATACCCTGTGCGCACAAAAGGGCTTGCGCCTGACCGCGTTGCGTCGCCGGGTGCTGGAATTGGTGTGGCAGAGCCACAAGCCGCTGGGTGCGTACGACATTCTTGGCGTACTCAGCGAACAGGACGGCCGCCGCGCCGCGCCGCCTACCGTGTACCGCGCACTGGATTTCCTGCTGGAAAACGGCCTGGTCCATCGCATCGCATCGCTCAACGCCTTTGTCGGCTGCAACCACCCGGAGCACGCGCATCAGGGCCAGTTCCTGATCTGCCGCGAGTGCCACGCAGCCATTGAGCTTGAACAAAAAAGCATCAGTGACGCCATTATCCAAAGCTCTGCCGACGTAGGCTTCAAGGTCGAGGGGCAAACGGTCGAAGTGGTCGGCCTGTGCGCGGGCTGCCAGGGGGCTTGATGAGCAACGCGTTGATCCGTCTGGAGCAGGTTGGCGTCACGTTCGCCGGGCAAAACGTGCTGGAAAACATTGCACTGAGCGTGGAGCCGGGGCAAATCGTCACCTTGATCGGCCCCAATGGCGCGGGCAAGACCACTCTGGTGCGCGCCGTACTTGGCCTGCTCAAGCCCGACAGCGGCAGCGTATGGCGCAAGCCCAAGCTGCGCGTGGGCTATATGCCGCAAAAGCTGCATGTGGACCCGACCCTGCCGCTGTCCGTATTGCGCTTCCTGCGCCTGGTGCCCGGTGTCGACCGCGCCCGTGCACAGGCCGCGCTCAAGGAAGTCGGCGCCGAGCAGGTCATCGACAGCCCGGTACAAAGCATCTCCGGCGGCGAAATGCAGCGCGTACTGTTGGCCCGCGCGCTGTTGCGCGAGCCAGAGCTGCTGGTACTCGATGAGCCGGTACAAGGCGTCGACGTCGCCGGTCAGGCCGAGCTCTACAGCCTGATCACCCGCCTGCGCGACCGCCACGGCTGCGGCGTGCTGATGGTCTCCCATGATCTGCACCTGGTGATGAGCACCACCGACCAGGTGGTCTGCCTTAACCGTCATGTGTGCTGCTCCGGCCACCCGGAACAGGTCAGTGGCGACCCGGCGTTTGTGGAGCTGTTCGGCAAAAACGCTCAGAGCCTGGCGATCTACCACCATCATCACGACCACGCCCATGACCTGCATGGTGCCGTGGTCGATACTCCCCACGTTCATGGAGATAGCTGCAAGCATGGCTGATTTTCTGCTCTACGCCCTGCTGGCAGGCTTGGCTTTGGCACTGGTGGCGGGCCCGCTGGGCTCGTTTGTGGTCTGGCGGCGCATGGCCTATTTTGGCGACACCTTGTCCCATGCCGCGTTGCTGGGTGTGGCCCTGGGTTTTCTGCTGGACGTAAGCCCGACCATCGCCGTGACCGTCGGCTGCCTGCTGCTGGCGGTACTGCTGGTGACCCTGCAACAACGCCAGCCGCTGGCCTCCGATACGTTGCTGGGCATCCTCGCGCCAAGCACCTTGTCTTTGGGCCTGGTGGTATTGAGCTTCATGCATGAAGTGCGTATCGACCTGATGGCCTACCTGTTCGGCGACCTGTTGGCGATCAGCCCCACTGACCTGGCCTGGATCCTCGGCGGCAGTGCTGGCGTACTGGCGTTGTTGGTAGCCCTGTGGCGCCCGATGCTGGCGATCACCGTGCATGAAGAGCTGGCCAGGGTGGAAGGCTTGCCCGTCGCAGGCCTGCGCATGGCCCTGATGTTGCTCATCGCCGTGGTGATTGCTGTCGCGATGAAGATAGTCGGCGTATTGTTGATCACGTCGCTGCTGATCATTCCTGCCGCCGCTGCCCAGCGCCACGCCCGCTCTCCGGAGCAGATGGCGATTGGCGCCAGCCTCTTGGGGATGCTTGCAGTGTGTGGTGGCCTGGCGCTGTCCTGGTTCAAGGACACACCGGCCGGGCCGTCGATTGTGGTTACGGCGGCCGCCCTGTTTCTGCTGAGTTTTGTCCTGCCCCGTCGAGGGGTGTAGACTTGCTCGCTTTTTGCGCAAATAGAGAGTCGCAGGAATGAAGCCGTTCACCTCCCGTTATCTGCTCCTTGCCGCATTTTCCCTGCTGCTGGGCGCCTGTCAAAGCACGCCGCCCGCTGCCCCCGAGGCCCCGGACGCACGCGCTGTGGCCATCGCGCAGCTGGAGCAAAACCTGGCCAGCAGCGAGCTGGCAACCGCCGAAGACCAACTGGCGGCGTTGCAGGCCCAGTCGCCCAACGATCCCGCACTTGAGGCCTACCAGCGTCAACTGGCCGAAGCCTACCTGCAGCGCAGCCAGATCGTGCTGCAAAAAGGTGATGTCAACGCCGCTGCCACTGCCCTGAGCCGTGCCCGCGCACTGATGCCCAAGGCCCCCGCACTGACCGGTGGCGTCAACAGCGCGATCAGTCATGCGCGCAAGGCCGAACTGGATCAAGCAGAAGCCGCGTTGAAAGCCGCCGAAGCCAAGCCTGCGGCCAAGGTCATCGACCCCGCAGCGCCGAGCACCACCGTGGCGCTGAACCTCGCGGATGTCGAAGACATGCGTCATCAGTTGGATGCCATCGCCACCGACGTGGTGAATTATCAATGCGATGTCAGCATCCAGGTGCCGCGCACCCAGGATTACCCGTGGCTGGCCACGCTGCTGACCAAACGGGTAAAGCGGATTGATTCGGGGTATGACCTGAAAATTCACCGGCAGATTCTGAAACACATTCCGGCACAGGTTGTGCTGATTCCACGCAAGGCGGACTAAAAGCATCGGGGGCAAGTCGAATCGTCGCACCGCCCCTCCCACATTTGAATTGTGAATACATTCAAGTGTGGGAGGGGGCTTGCCCCCGATAGCAGTTTAGAAAGCAACCGAAGATTTAAGCCGGAATCGCCTTCGATTTCGGCTCCCGCTCCCAAACCCGATGCTGAGCAATCGCAGCAAAGAACGCCTTGAACGCCTTGGCATCCGCGCCCACGATCAACCCCGCATCCGCCTCCAGCTTCAACAAATCCAGCAACGGCTTCACATCACTGGCCACCGCAATCGCCTTGAGGTGCTTGTACGCCTCCAGTACGTAATGCAACGCCACGCCATCGCCGCTCAGCGCTTTCACCGACTCTTTTCCGCCCGGGATAAACACGGCGTCGAAGGCAATGGACGGCATACCTTCCATCGAAGCGTCTACCGGCAGCGTCTTGCCATCGGCGGTGGTCACAGGCGCCGACGTCGGCCCCAGCAACTTGGCATGAGCACCCTCAGCCTCCAGCGCGGCCTTAAGCGCATCAATCGCCGCACCATCAACGCCGTTCGCCGCCAGAATCGCCACTTTACGTGTCTTGATATCGCCCGACAGCAAATTCACCTGGCTCAACGCCGGTGATTCTTTAAGCGATGTTTTCACTGGCGCAACCGTACCCTTGGTCGGCGCTGGCAAGCCCAGGTTCTGCGCCACGCGCTTGGCCAGTTCCAGATCAATATTGGCCAGGATCTCGTTGACCTGGCGCGCCCGAATAAACTCGCGCTCGACCTTGCCCAGCTCAAAGCTATAGGCCGCGATGATGTGCTCTTTCTCGTGGTGGCTCATGCTGTTGTAAAACAGCGTGGCCTGTGAGAAATGGTCGCCGAACGATTCGCTGCGCTCGCGCACTTTATTGGCATCGACGCGCTCGTAGTAGGACTCAAAGCCACCGTCGGCAGGCGCGACAGGGGTTTCCTTCGGCCAGCCACCATCAATGGAGTTTGGCTCGTAGGACGCACGACCCTTATCAATCACGGTGCGATGCTGAGCGTCGCGCTGGCCGTTATGGAAAGGCACAACCGGGCGGTTGATCGGCAGCTCATGGAAGTTCGGGCCACCCAATCGACTGATCTGCGTGTCCGTGTAGGAAAACAAGCGGCCTTGCAGCAGCGGGTCGTTGGTAAAGTCGATGCCCGGCACGATATGGCCCGGGCAAAACGCGACCTGCTCAACTTCAGCGAAGAAGTTGTCCGGGTTACGGTTGAGCACCATCTTGCCCAGCGGGGTGATCGGCACCAACTCTTCAGGGATAATTTTGGTCGGGTCGAGCAAGTCGAAATCGAACTTGTGTTCGTCTTCTTCGGCCACGATCTGCACACCCAGTTCCCACTCGGGGTAATCGCCGCTCTCAATCGATTCCCACAGGTCACGGCGGTGATAGTCGGTGTCTTTGCCGGCCAGCTTTTGCGCCTCGTCCCATACCAGGGAGCACGTGCCTACTGTCGGGCGCCAGTGGAATTTCACGAAGCTGGATTTACCTTCGGTGTTGATCAAGCGGAAGGTATGCACGCCAAAGCCCTGCATGGTGCGCAGGCTTTTTGGGATGGCCCGGTCAGACATGGCCCAGATCACCATGTGCGCCGACTCCGGCTGCAACGAGACGAAATCCCAGAAAGTGTCGTGTGCCGAGCCGCCGGTAGGAATCTCGTTGTGCGGCTCAGGTTTTACCGCGTGTACAAAGTCAGGGAACTTGATCGCATCCTGAATGAAAAACACCGGCATGTTGTTACCCACCAGGTCGAAGTTGCCTTCGTCGGTGAAGAACTTCACGGCAAACCCACGCACATCACGCACGGTGTCGCCAGAACCGCGCGGGCCCTGCACCGTGGAAAAACGCGCGAATACCGGGGTTTTATGCTCAGGCGTGCGCAGGAAACCGGCCTTGGTCAGCGCCGAATGGTCGCCATAGCTCTGGAAGTAACCATGGGCGCCGGTACCCCGGGCATGCACGATGCGCTCAGGGATACGCTCATGGTCAAAGTGCGTGATCTTTTCACGCATGATGAAGTCTTCGAGCAGCGAAGGGCCGCGGGCGCCGACTTTCAGGCTGTTTTGGTTGTCGGAAATCTTCACACCCTGGTTGGTGCGCAGGGCCTGGCCGGTTGCATCGGAACGGAATTCTTCCAACGCCTGCAGTTTGGCGTTGGTATTGCCTCGGTCCAGGGTATCGGTACCCGCGAGTTCACTCTTGGGCGGGGTGGCTGGCTTCTTGGTACTCATCAGTCAAAACTCCTTAGTCAAAGTGGCCAGAGCGGTCCCCGGCTCGTTTGAGCGAAACCCCAGGCACGGCACCCGGGACATCGAATTGCTTATGTAGTGACTGATGGGGTTTTGGGCCGTTCCTTTTTTATGACCTTTGGTCTCGTTATTGCCAAATCGCTGGATGGATACGAAATAAATGCTAAGAAACACTAGATGGACAGGCTAAAATGCGCGCCCGGCTAACCGCTGATCCCTTTTCAATGCGCCCCACAAGGTTCGCTACGTGATCGAGTTTCAAAACGTCCATAAAACCTACCGCGTCGCCGGTAAGGATATTCCCGCACTGCACCCCACCAGCCTGCGTGTCGCCAACGGCCAGGTGTTTGGCCTGATTGGCCACTCGGGTGCGGGTAAAAGCACACTGCTGCGCCTGATCAACCGCCTGGAAGAACCCAGCGGCGGGCAGATCACGGTCGACGGTGAAGAAGTCACCGCCCTGGATGCCAACGGCCTGCGCCGCTTCCGTCAGCAGGTCGGGATGATCTTCCAGCACTTCAACCTGCTGGCGTCCAAGACCGTGGCCGACAACGTCGCGCTGCCGCTGACGCTTGCCGGTGAACTGTCGCGCAAGGAAATCGACCAGCGCGTGGCTGAGCTGCTCGCCCGCGTCGGTTTGTCGGACCACGCCAGGAAGTACCCGGCGCAGTTGTCCGGCGGCCAGAAGCAGCGCGTCGGCATCGCCCGCGCTTTGGCGACCAAGCCGAAGATCCTGCTGTGCGACGAAGCCACCAGCGCGCTAGACCCACAGACCACCGCGTCGGTCCTGCAACTGTTGGCCGAGATCAACCGCGAGTTGAACCTGACCATCGTGCTGATCACCCATGAAATGGATGTGATCCGCCGCGTGTGTGACCAGGTCGCGGTGATGGATGCTGGCGTGATCGTCGAGCAAGGTTCGGTCGCCGACGTGTTCCTGCACCCCAAGCATCCGACCACCAAGCGTTTCGTGCAGGAAGCCGAGCAGGTTGACGAAGGCGAGCAGCGCGACGACTTCGCCCATGTGCCGGGCCGCATCGTGCGGCTGACGTTCCAGGGCGATGCGACCTACGCGCCATTGCTGGGGACAGTCGCTCGCGAAACGGGCGTGGACTACAGCATCCTGGCCGGTCGTATCGACCGCATCAAAGACATCCCTTACGGGCAACTGACCCTCGCCGTCACCGGCGGTGACATGGAAGCTGCGTTTGCACGCTTCACCGCCGCCGACGTTCATATGGAGGTGCTGCGCTGATGGACGTTTTCCTGAGTTTCTTCGCCAACATCGACTGGTCCGAAATCTGGCTCGCCACCGGCGACACCATGACCATGCTGTTCGGCTCGCTGTTTTTCACCGTGCTGCTGGGCCTGCCTCTGGGTGTACTGCTGTTTCTGACCAGCCCGCGCCAATTGTTCGAACAAAAAGGCCTGTACGCGCTGTTATCGCTGATCGTAAATATCCTGCGCTCGCTACCGTTCATCATCCTGTTGATCGTGATGATTCCGTTCACCGTCCTGATCACGGGCACGTCGCTGGGCGTTGCCGGTGCGATCCCGCCGCTGGTCGTAGGCGCTACGCCATTCTTTGCGCGGCTGGTGGAAACGGCCCTGCGTGAAGTCGACCGCGGCATCATCGAAGCCACCCAATCCATGGGCGCCAGCACGCGCCAGATCATCACCAACGCCCTGTTGCCCGAGGCGCGCCCCGGCATTTTCGCGGCGATTACCGTGACGGCGATTACACTGGTTTCCTACACGGCCATGGCCGGTGTAGTCGGAGCTGGCGGCCTGGGTGACCTGGCGATCCGTTTTGGTTATCAGCGCTTCCAGACTGATGTGATGGTAGTCACCGTGGTAATGCTGTTGATCCTGGTGCAAATTCTGCAAACCGTCGGCGACAGGCTGGTGGTGCATTTTTCTCGAAAATAACGACCATTGCCGGCTCAAAGCCGGCAGATGCCCGAACAAGGAGCTTGCTGGATGAAAAAACTACTGGTTGCTTTCGCCGCCGTTGCCGCGTTTTCCGCCCACGCCGAGACGATTACGGTCGCCGCTTCGCCGGTGCCCCACGCCGAAATCCTCGAATTCGTGAAGCCTGCCCTTGCCAAAGAAGGCGTGGATTTGCAGGTCAAGGTGTTCACCGACTACGTGCAGCCAAACGTACAGGTGGCTGAAAAACGCCTGGACGCCAACTTCTTCCAGCACCAGCCGTACCTGGATGAGTTCAACAAGGCCAAAGGCACTCACCTGGTGAGCGTTGGCGGCGTGCACCTGGAACCCCTGGGTGCCTACTCCAGCAAGTACAAGAAACTGGCCGACCTGCCTGACGGCGCCAACGTGGTGATCCCTAACGACGCCACCAACGGCGGTCGTGCGCTGTTGCTGCTGGCCAAGAACGGTCTGATCACCCTGAAGGACCCGACCGACATCCTGTCGACCATCAAGGACATCACCGGCAACGATAAAAAACTCAAGTTCCGCGAACTGGAAGCCGCCACCCTGCCGCGCGTGCTGACCCAGGTCGACCTGGCACTGATCAACACCAACTACGCCCTGGAAGCCAAGCTGGACCCATCCAAGGACGCCCTGGTCATCGAAGGCAGCGACTCGCCTTACGTGAACATCCTGGTAACCCGCGAAGACAACAAGGATGCGGACGCAGTGAAGAAGCTGGTTGCAGCCCTGCACACGCCTGAAGTGAAGAAATTCATCGAAGAAAAATACAAAGGCGCGATCAAACCGGCGTTCTGATCCAACCCGATCTGTAGGAGCGAGCTTGCTCGCGAAAAACGTCAACGATAACTCGCGCGGCCTGAATAAACGCGGCGCCTGTGAGTTCTTCGCGAGCGAGCTCGCTCCTACAAAATCGGCTTTATGTGGCTGCTATTTGCGCTGTAGCAACCCCGGCAACTGCGCCATCAGCTTCTGGTTGTTCAACGGCGCACGAATAAACCCACGCTGAGTACCATCCGGGCCGATCAGCGCCAGGTTACCGCTGTGGTCGACGGTGTAGTTCGGCTTGCTGGTATCCGCCGGAATGAAGGGAATGCTCACCGCATTCGAAACCTTCTGCACCTCCTCAACATTCGCGCCGGTCAGACCCTGAAATTGCGGGTCGAAGTAACCCAGGTACTGCTTGAGCTGGGCCGGAGTATCGCGGTTCGGATCAACGCTGACCAAAATCACCTGCAACTTATCCACAGCCTCTTTGGGCAGCTCACTCTTGATCTGGCGCAGCTGGGCGAGGGTGGTCGGGCAGATGTCCGGGCAGAAGGTGTAGCCGAAGAACAGCAGGCTCCACTTGCCTTTCAATTCATTGGCCAGCACCGGCTGGCCGTCCTGGTTGGTCATGCTCACCGCGGGCAACTGACGGCTTTGCGGCAGCAGGATGATGCCGGCGTCGATCAGCGCGGTCGGGTCGCCCTGGCCTTTGCCCGAGAGCACTTTGTTGACGGTCAGGCCCATGATCAATGCCACCAGGGCCACGAGAATGAAGACGGTTTTTTGAGTTCGAGTCATAGGTTCAACAGTAAGTAGTGGTCTACGAGCAGGGCGATGAACAGCAGCAGCAGGTACCAGATAGAGTACTTGAACGTGTTGATCGCCGCGTGCGGCCTGCTGCCACGGTACAGCACCCAGGCCCATTGCAGAAAGCGCGCGCCCAATACCACCGCACAACTCAGGTAGAGCAGCCCGCTCATATGGATGACATAGGGCATCAGGCTCACCGCCAGCAAGGCGAAGGTATACAGCAGGATATGCACCTTGGTGTAGTGCTCGCCATGGGTGACCGGCAGCATGGGGATGTCGGCCTTGGCATATTCCTCTTTGCGGTGAATGGCCAGGGCCCAGAAGTGCGGCGGGGTCCAGGCGAAGATAATCAGCACCAGCAGCAGGGGTTCGGCACTCACATGCCCAGTGACGGCCACCCAACCGAGCAGCGGCGGCGCTGCCCCGGCGAGGCCACCGATGACGATATTTTGTGGGGTCGCCCGCTTCAGAAAGCCGGTGTAGATCACCGCGTAGCCGAGCAGCGACGCCAATGTCAGCCAAGCCGCCAGAGGGTTGGTGAACGCTAACAGCAGCGCCAGGCCGGCCACTGCCAGAAACAGCGCAAAGACCAATGCCGCAGCGGGCGATACGCGCCCCTCGGCCAGCGGCCGCTTATGGGTGCGTGCCATCAGTGCATCAATCCGCCGATCAACCACATGGTTCACCGCTGCTGCGCCGCCCGCACACAGGGCGATACCCAAGTTGCCGAACACCAGCACCGTCCACGGCACGCCGGCACGAGTGGCCAGGAACATGCCCACCAGCGAGGTGATCAGCATCAGCACCACTACTTTGGGCTTGGTCAGCTCCAGGTAGTCACGCCAGATTGCCCGATCGTGGCCTGCGCCGATCAGGGTCGCCACGGCATCTCTCCTTTAAGGGTGATCAGGCCTGAAACCTGTTTGCGCGGGCTGAACCGCCAGCCGAGCGGCAGCGGGGCGCGAATCCGGACCAGACTGGTGCGAGCGTGGTAATTGACCAGCACCAGGCTCAGTAACAAGGCCGCTCCGCCCGCGTTGTGACCCACCGCCACCGGCAGCGGCAGGCCGAACGCCACGTTGCTCACTCCCAGGCAGACTTGCGCCGCCAGTGCGATCAACAGCAAGCCCGCCAGCCGCGTCATGCCCACTGCACGCAGTTGCCAGGCCAGCCCCAACAGCACCAGGGTCACCAGCACTGCGCCGATACGATGGGTCAGGTGGATGGCCGTACGCGCCTCGCTGTCGAGTTGGCCGCCCAGGTAATTGGGGCCAATGTGCTGGGTCAGGTGAAAGCCATTGGCAAAGTCCGCCGCCGGCCACCATTGGCCGTGGCAGGTCGGCAGGTCAACGCAGGCCACGGCCGCGTAGTTGGAACTGACCCACCCCCCCAGCGCGATCTGCCCGATCACCAGCACCAGCCCTGCCGTTGCCCAATATTGCAGGCGCCTGGGCACAATCAAGGCAGGCAGCACACCGGACAGGCGCAGGGTGAGCAGAAACAACAGGCTCAAGGTCGCAAAACCGCCCAGCAAATGCCCCGTCACCACCTGCGGCCACAGCTTTAACGTCACCGTCCACATGCCGAACGCCGCTTGAGCAAGCACCACCACTAACACAAAGAGTGGCAATTTCACCGGCTGGCCCGGGTCACGTCGATGGCTCCACGCACGCGCCGCCAGCAGCGCAATCAGCAAACCCAGGGTGCCGGCGAAGTAGCGATGGGTCATTTCTGCCCAGCCCTTGTCGGCCTCCACCGGCGCATCCGGAAAATGCAGTTCGGCATGGGCCAACTGGGCTTCGCTTTGCGGCACGCTGATAAAGCCGTAGCAGCCGGGCCAGTCCGGGCAGCCGAGCCCGGCGTGGGTCAGGCGGGTATAGGCACCGAGCAGCACGACAATCAGCGCCAACAAGGTGGCAAACAGCGCGAGGCGAAATCCAGGCTTGGCCATAACGGTGCCCTTATCCGATGTTCGACAGTTTCAGCAGCAGGCGCAGGTCGTTGAGCAAGTCCTTGCCCTTGACCCTGGCGTCGTAGCGCAGCACCAGGTTGCCGTGGGGGTCGACGATCCACAGCTGCGACTCGCCGGGCGCGGCGGCGCTCCTGGCAAAGGTCGACACATCCAGCGGGTAGCGCTGCAGTTGCGGGTATTCAGCTTTTAGCTTGGCCTCGTAGTCGGTGCTCAGCGGTTGTGCAGCCGCCAGGGCATGGCTGGCGCGGGACGCATCACGGCCAAGGCTGATTTGCAGTTGGCGCGCCAGGTACACCAGTTGCTGGCAATCGGCGGCGCAGGCGGTGGGCGCGGTAACCAGCAGTTGCCAACGATCCTCATCAGCCTGCACGCCGATATCGGCACGGGTTTGACCATTACCGATCAGTTCACCGTGATAGCTGCGGCTGTCCGGCACCCAGAACTGCAATTTGTACATGAAGGTGGCCAGCACCATCGGGCCGATCACCATCATCAGGATCAAGATCAGCTGCCAGCGCCCTTTGCGCCGGTCCGGTGCTTCAGACGTGCTGGGTGGATTCATGGCCGCTCCCATGGGGCTTCTCCTTTTTGTTGTGCCATCCGAGGTAGAGGTAAAGCACCAGCAACGCCAGCGCCATGGCGAACCACTGCACGGCGTAGGCCAGGTGTTTTTCCGGGCCCATGGCAACGACAGGCCAGGTGGTTTCGTACGTGCCGGGGCCCGCCTCGGCACGCAGCTCGTAGGCAAAGCCGCTGCGCCCCAGCTCTTCCCACAGCGCGGCGGGGTGCAGCGCAGTGAGCAAGCGCGGCCATTGCGCGCTGGCAGGGTCGGCATGCAGCTGGAAGGTCTCGCCGGGGGCGACGTACACCCAGGCGTCGAGATTCAATGCCTGCTCAGGGGTGGAGAAGGCCGGCGGCGTACGCCGGTCCGGCCACGGCAACCAGCCGCGATTAAGCAGTAGCCACAGGCCGCTGGCCTGATCCTGAAAGGGTTGCAGCAGTTCGACACCCGCCTTGCCGTCACGCATACGGTTATCCAGCAATACGCTGTGCGCGCCGTCCAATTGCCCGCGAAGATGGACGCGGCGAAAGGCCGGGTCGGCCATATCACCGAGCTGCGCACTGCTGATCGGCTCGGCGACGCGGCGCTCGGCGTAACGCTCCACCAACAGCTGTTTTTCATGCCCACGAGACAGCTGCCAGAACCCCAGGCTCACCATCAGCGGTAACAGCACCAGCACCACCAGTGTCGGCGCGACACCTGGACGAAAGCGCTGCATGGCACTGGCTATACTGGATCTCATCGCCCCTCCCTCTGCAGCCCTGGAGCCAGACCATGCTCAAAGCAGCCATTGCCCTGATGCTGATCGCGACTGTCGTGAGCCTGTTCAGTGGCCTGTTCTTCCTGGTCAAGGACGAGGGCAACTCCAACCGCCTCGTCACTGCCTTGACCGTGCGTGTGGTACTGGCCGTGATCACCGTGGGCTTGATCGCCTGGGGCTTTTTCAGCGGCCAACTGGTCTCTCATGCGCCTTGGTAAGCCGCCTCACAGCACATAAACAAAGAAAAACAACCCGATCCACACCACATCCACAAAGTGCCAATACCAACTGGCCGCCTCGAAGCCGAACTGATGCTCGGCGTTGAAATGCCCACGCAGGATGCGCATCAGCATCACGAACAGAATGAGGGTGCCGATGGTCACGTGGGCGCCGTGAAAGCCCGTCAGCATGAAGAACGTAGCGCCGTATACACCTGAGCCCAGGGTCAGGCCCAACTCCTTATAAGCATGGATGTATTCCTCAGCCTGGAACCCAAGAAATGCCAGGCCCAGCAGCACGGTGATCGCCAGCCAAAGCTTGAGCGCACCGCGATGACCTTTGCGCAGGGCATGGTGGGCAATGGTGATGGTCACGCTGGAACTCACCAACAGGATGGTATTGACCAACGGCAGGCCCCAAGGGCTGATGGTGCCTTTGGGCGCCGGGTAAAGCTTGGGGTCGGGGTTGTTGAGCAGCGGCCAGGCAAACTCGAAGTTCGGCCACAACATATGCGCGATGCCTTTGGGGCCTTCACCCGCCAGCCAGGGGCCCGCCCAGACGCGCACATAGAACAGCGCACCAAAAAAGGCGATGAAGAACATCACCTCGGAAAAGATGAACCAGGTCATGCCCCAGCGAAACGAGCGATCCATCTGCGCGCTGTACAGCCCGGCTCGGCTTTCCTTGATCACCGCGCCGAACCAGCCGAACAACATGTAGGCCAACAACAGGCCGCCCACGAAAAAGATCCACGGCCCGTGGGATTCGGGGCGCGCGGCCTTCAAGTCGTTAAACCACACCGCCAGGCCGTACACGGTGACCAGCAAGCCAATCGTGGCAATTATCGGCCATTTGCTTTGCGCAGGTACGTAGTACGTATCATGAGTCGACATGTATTCGCTCTCCTGATTGAGGGGGCAAACAGTAGCTAGCCGCCAGTCCTCACGGCCACGGGCGGCTGACGCGCAGTGATATCGAACAGCGTGTACGCCAGGGTCAAATGCTTCACATCCTTGGGCATCGCGCGGTCGACGATAAAACGCACCGGCATTTCGATCCGCTCACCCGGCTGAAGCACTTGCTGGGTGAAGCAAAAGCATTCGGTCTTGTGGAAATACATGGCCGCTTCGGCCGGGGAAATACTCGGGATCGCCTGGGCGGTCATGGGCTTATCGGTAGGGTTGTAGGCCACGAACAGCATCTCGTTAACCGCCCCCGGGTTGACCACAATCTCATCGGCCCTGGAATGAAACTCCCAGACCATGTCGATGGCGTTGGTGGACAGAAACTGCACCCGCACCTGGCGGGAAGGGTCGACCATTTGCTCGCCCTCGTACTGCCCGGCGGTCTTGCCGTTGATGCCGAACGCCTTGCACATGACGTCGTAGATGGGCACCAGCGCGAAGCCGAACGCGAACATCGCCAGCACCAGGATCAGCAGGCGGGTGACCAGGCGTTTGATCGGCACGGAGTCAGCCATGACACACTCCTGAAGCGAATGTGATCAGTGTGGGAGGGGGCTTGCCCCCGATGGCGGCGTGCCAGTCGATATCATCATTGGCTGTGGGGCAGCAATGGGGGGCAAGCCCCCTCCCACAAGGGTTCAGCGATGACGTGTTCATTTGACCTCCGGCGGCGTGGTGAAGGTGTGGTACGGCGCAGGCGAAGGCACGCTCCATTCCAGGCCTTCGGCGCCATCCCACGGCTTGGCCGGCGCAGGGGGGCCGCCACGGATGCACTTGATCACAATGAACAGGAAGAAGATCTGTGTGGCGCCGAACATAAAGGCACCAATGGACGAAACCATGTTGAAGTCGGCAAATTGCAAGTTGTAGTCCGGCACTCGCCGAGGCATACCAGCCAGCCCTACAAAGTGCATGGGGAAGAACGCCATGTTCATGCCCACGAAAGACAGCCAGAAATGCAGCTTGCCCAGGGTTTCGTCGTACATGTGGCCGGTCCATTTCGGCAGCCAGTAGTAGGCCGAGGCGAAGATCCCGAAGATCGCGCCGGGCACCAGTACGTAATGGAAGTGCGCCACCACAAAGTAGGTGTCGTGGTACTGAAAGTCCGCCGGCGCAATCGCCAGCATCAGTCCGGAGAAGCCGCCAATGGTGAACAGGATCACGAAGGCCACCGCAAACAGCATCGGCGTCTCGAACGTCAGTGAGCCTTGCCACATGGTGCTGACCCAGTTGAAGACTTTGACCCCCGTGGGCACGGCGATCAGCAGGGTGGCGTACATGAAGAACAACTCACCCACCAGCGGAATGCCCACCACGAACATGTGGTGCGCCCACACGATGAACGACAGGAATGCGATGCTCGCCGTGGCGTAGACCATCGAGGTGTAGCCGAACAGCGGCTTGCGCGAGAAGGTCGGGATGATCGAGCTGACAGCGCCGAACGCCGGCAGAATCATGATGTAAACCTCAGGGTGGCCGAAGAACCAGAACACGTGCTGGAACAGCACCGGGTCACCGCCGCCGGCCGCGCTGAAGAAGCTGGTACCGAAATGGATATCCATCAGCATCATGGTCACGCAGCCCGCCAGCACCGGCATCACCGCGATCAGCAGGAACGCGGTGATCAGCCAGGTCCACACGAACAGCGGCATCTTCATCAAGGTCATGCCAGGGGCACGCAGGTTGAGGATGGTGGCGACCACGTTGATCGCCCCCATGATCGAACTGATGCCCATCAGGTGAATGGCAAAGATAAAGAACGTCACGCTTTCCGGCGCATAGGTGGTGGAAAGCGGCGCGTAGAAGGTCCAGCCGAAATTCGGCCCGCCACCGGGGCTGAACAAGGTGGAAACCAGCAGCAGGAACGCCGCCGGCAGCAGCCAGAAACTGAAGTTGTTCATGCGCGGCAGGGCCATGTCCGGCGCGCCGATCATCAGCGGGATCATCCAGTTGGCCAACCCGACAAAAGCCGGCATCACCGCGCCGAACACCATAATCAGGCCGTGCATGGTGGTCATCTGGTTGAAGAACGCCGGCTGCACAATTTGCAGGCCCGGCTGGAACAACTCGGCGCGGATCACCATGGCGAACGAGCCACCGAGCAGGAACATGGTGAAGGCAAACCACAGGTACATCGTGCCGATGTCTTTGTGGTTGGTGGTCAGCACCCAGCGCATCAAGCCTTTGGCGGGGCCGTGGGCATGGTCGGCATAACCGTGGTCGATCACAGTGCTCATGGCCGTTCTCCTGCGTGCGAGTGAGCGGGGCGATTCAGGGCATTGGCAATGAAAGTCGTCATTTGCTTTCCGCCTGTTTCAGAGCCAGCACGTCTTTGGGCGTGACCATGTCGCCTTTGTTATTGCCCCAGGCGTTACGCTCATAGGTCACCACAGCAGCGATATCCACTTCCGAAAGCTGCTTGCCGAAAGCTGCCATCGCGGTGCCGGGCTTGCCGTGATACACGATGCTCAGATGGTCTTTGGCCGGTCCGGTGGCGATTTTCGAGCCCTTGAGCGCCGGGAACATCGGCGGCAAACCTTGGCCCTCAGCCTGGTGACAGGCCACGCAGGTGGTGTGGTAGACCTTGTCGCCACGGGCCACCAGTTCGTCCAGCGTCCACTCTTTGGAGGTAAGTTCCTTGAGCTTGGCCGCTTCTTCCTTGCGCTCGCCCAGCCAGGCGTCGTAGTCGGCCCTGGATTTGACCTCAACCACGATGGGCATGAAGCCGTGGTCTTTGCCGCAGAGTTCGGCGCACTGGCCACGGTAGATGCCGGGCTTCTCGACGCGGGTCCAGGCCTCGTTGACGAAGCCCGGGATGGCATCGCGCTTGACTGCAAAGGCCGGCACCCACCAGGAATGGATCACATCGGCGGCGGTCACCAGAAAGCGCACCTTGGCGCCCACCGGCAATACCAGCGGCTGGTCGACTTCCAACAGGTAGTGTTCGCCCTTGGTGGCCTGGTTATGGATCTGCTCGGCGGGCGTGGCCAGGTTGCTGAAGAACTCCACATCCTGGCCCAGGTATTTGTAGTGCCACTTCCATTGGTAGCCGGTGACCTGGATATCGATATCCGACTCACTGCTGTCGTAGATGTTGATGAGGGTCTTGGTCGCCGGTATGGCCATGGCCACGAGAATCAGCAGGGGCACAACCGTCCAGAGAATTTCCACGGTAGTGCTCTCGTGGAACTTGGCCGCGACTTGGCCCGTGGAGCGGCGGTGCAGGATCATCGACCAGAACATCGCGCCAAACACGACGATGCCGATCACCACACAGATCCAGAAAATGGTCATGTGCAGGTCAAACACGGCGTGACTGACTTCAGTAGCCCCTGGCGCCATATTCGTTGTCCAGGCGGCGTGTGCCTGGCCGAATACCGACCACAACAGGAGGCCCATCCAAACGTGTGGATGTCGCGTCATTGCGGGTTCCCCTTTATGTTTCTTGTTATCCCGCCGGTTTGCACCTGCGGCGAAGGGAGCGGCTTCCATACTGCTTACAACCGCCAAGCCTTGCCTGCGTCATGCAGTTGGGCGTCATCAGCTAATTGCGTACAAAATCGAGTATAGACAGCCGTAGCAACCCCGCAATGCGTGGGGGCAAATCAATAGAAACAGACAGACGGACCCCGTAAAATGGGCGGCGGAATCGTTTATCCGACGAACGATGGCATTTCGATATAACGCCCGCGTATAACCATGAAATAATTATGACAAATGCGTCTTAGGCGCTCGTATAAACGAACTACCTTATCCTCTCCCTTTTCCTACGCCTGTTTCACTGGAGCCTTCATGAACACCGCCGCATTGCGCGAGCAGATTTCCCGTGCCCATCAACACGAAGCCAGCACCGGCCAGCTTGCCACTCAGCTGGAACAACAATTGCCGCACCTGCACTCGGCCATTTCCCTGGCTGACGGTGATCGCAACATCGTCATGACGCGTTTTGTCACCGCTTATATCGACCTGGTTCCCGATTTGCTGGACGCCGCCAATGACGTGGCCCGCGAGGCCGGAATTGAAAGCCAGATCAAGCCGGTGCTGAAAATCGCCGAACACTTTTTCCTGCAACCGCCCGCGATCCTGGCCGGGCACGAAGGTCTGGACGGCCTGCTGGACGAGGCTTACCTGGCCCATCGCCTGGTGGAAGAGGTCAACGACCTGTACATCAAGCATTTCGGCCAGCCGTTAATCCCGGCGGATACCACCGTGGCCAACGTGATTGCGCATCGATTGATCGGCGAAACATTCGCCAACCAATTGGATGAGGCCGTACACCACGCAGTGGATGAAATGCTCAACGAAGAAAGTTTTGCGCTGGAGTCGGTCGAGGCCTATCGCGAACAGCTCAAAAGCCCGGAAACAGAAGCGGCGTGGAAGCGCTGGCCATGCCTGTCGCGCCAGCTCGGGGTTGAGCTGTCGCTGGATCAGATGGCGTAAATTTCAGATCCGATAAAGATCCAATGTGGGAGCCGGGCTTGCCCGCGATGGTGGTGGGTCAGTCAGCTAATTTGTTGGCTGACACTACGCCATCGCGGGCAAGCCCGGCTCCCACAATTTTTTGGCGCTCAGACAGGCGCTGATCCGATCCCCACCGTCGTACGCACTCGGCCTTCCAGCCGGCGCTTCAATCCCCGTGCCTCGATTACCAGCGTCGAGCCTTTGGCCGCATTGGCCCGGCCCCACTCCTCCAGCAACTCCAGGCAAGAGTGGTCGATGTAACTCAAGTTACTCAGCGGCACGTGCAACGTGGTCCCCGCCGGCACCGAAGACAGCACCTGCGTCAGCGCTGGCACCTTGAGAAAGGTCGCGGCACCGGTCAAACGCAACTCCATCTCACCGTCCTGGGGCAGGTCGACCAGGCTGACTTTCAATCGGGACGCCTTGAATGCCAGCTTGACCAGGGTCAGCCCGAAGCCCACCAGCACACCGGTCAGCAAGTCGGTAAAGATGATTGCCAGTGCCGTGGCTGCATAGGTGAACATCGGCATCCGCCCATAACGCCCCAGCGCCTTGAACGCCTTGACGTCCACCAGCTTGATCCCGGTGTACACCAGCACACCCGCCAGGCTCGCGACCGGGATGCTTTGCAGCACGCTCGACAGCAAGAGCACGAAGCCCAGTAGCCACAGGCCATGGAACATCGCCGACATGCGTGTAGTGGCGCCAGCCTGGACATTGGCCGAGCTGCGCACGATCACGCCGGTCATCGGCAGAGCACCCACCAGGCCGCACAGCATGTTGCCGATACCTTGGGCAGACAACTCCTTATCGAAATCGGAACGCTGGCCGCTGTGCATACGGTCCACCGCTGCGGCAGACAGCAGGGTTTCGGCGCTGGCAATAAACGCCACCGCGAAAGCTGCGATCAACAGCTGTGGGTCAGCTAGGTTGAGCAGATCACTGGGGCGTAGCCAATCGATGGCATCCGCGAGATTTTCCGGGACTTCAACGCGCTTGACCTGCAATGCCAGCACCAGGCTGGTGACGGTCGCCAGGCCCACACCCAGCAGGGCGCCCGGCACAAACCGCAATTGCCGTGGGCGGAATTTGTCCCACAGGTACATGACCAACATGGTCGATAGCCCTAGCAGGCCAGCCTGCCACCCGAGCCCGCCACCCAGGGTCGGAACCGCTTCAGCCACCGCCGCCGGAAAGCCTGCCAGGTTATCCAGCCCGGAGGGCTTGGGCGCCCCATCGAGCATCACATGGATCTGCGAGAGCACAATCAGCACGCCGATCCCCGCCAACATGCCATAGACAACCGCTGGCGCCGTGACACGAAACCAACAGCCCAGGCGCAGACGCCCGGCCACCAGTTGCAGGAAGCCGGCCAGCAACAGGATCGGGCCCAGCATCATCATGCCGTGCTGGCGCACCAGTTCGAACACCAGTACCGCCAAACCCGCCGCCGGGCCGCTGACTTGCAGCGGCGACCCCGCCAACCAGCCCACCACCAGGCCACCGATGATCCCGGTGATCAGCCCCTTGGCCGGCGGCATACCGGACGCAATCGCAATGCCCATGCACAGCGGCAGGGCGACCAGAAACACAACCACCGAGGCGAGCAGCTCCCGTGGCAATACAGCTTTCAATTGAGCAGCACGCATGATGACTCTCCCGAGGCATTCGCCGGGCACGGTAAAGCCTGGCTGCGTCCATGGCAGCCACCGCGTTACCCGGCAGGGAAGTGTGTTAGAAGCGCGCTTTAGGCGTCGCTGAAGGGATCGGCTCGGTGCCGTTCAGCGGTCGGAACGCCGCTTTGTCCGCATCGTAGGCTCGAATTTCGCTGGTCTCGATGTTGTAGATCCAGCCATGGATAAACAAATGACCATTGGCCATGCGCGAAGCCACGGAAGGGTGGGTGCGCAAATGTTGCAGTTGGGCGATAACGTTTTCTTCGGTCAGCACCGCCATGCTCTCGCCTTCGTTGGCGCAGTCGCAGTTGTCGTGGACCATGGTCTTGGCGACCTCAGCGTGACGCAGCCATGCCTTGACCGTCGGCATCTTTTCCAGACTGTCGGGGTTGAGTACCGCACGCATCGCGCCGCAGTCGGAGTGCCCGCACACAATGATGTGCTGTACGCCAAGGGCAAGCACCGCGTATTCGATGGCCGTGGAGACGCCACCGTTCATCTGGCCGTAGGGAGGCACCACGTTACCGACGTTACGGGTCACGAACAGGTCGCCAGGGGAGCTTTGGGTAATCAGCTCGGGCACGATGCGCGAATCGGCGCAGGTAATGAACATTGCCCGTGGGCTCTGGGCCGTGGCAAGTTTCTTGAAGAGTTCTTCCTGCTGGGGGAAGACGTCGTGATGGAAATGCAAAAAGCCGTCAACGATATGTTGCAACGCTGCATCGGCGGACTCCGCCACAGGGGCTGAAGCCGACGCAGCCAACGGCTGTTTATCCTTGTCACTCATGATTCATCCTCTTGATCAATGCAGGGAAGGGGGTCAGGTCAATTCGACGCCAGCACAGTGAAATAGTTGTAAAAGCACCGCAGGCCAAGGCGTCGACTCGTCAGTCACTCGCTGAACAAGGTAACCACTGAAACTTAACTCAAACTGAATGAACCGCTCTAGAACGCGGGTTTCAGTGATGTCAAAACGCGACCATTCCTACAGCAACTTCACCGTCATCTTCTTCAGTTTACAACAATGCCATCTGCCTGCCCGGTGGGCAGAATGCGCTGCAATCCAGGTTGAATCCTTCGCGTCGATTCAACCCCAAACGCTTGATCGCCTTGCTGAAGCGTTGAGCCAGTAAATCGGCAAACGGCCCTTCACCCCTCATGCGCACACCGAAGCGACTGTCATACACCTCACCGCCGCGCACCTGACGCACCAGGCTCATCACATGAGCCGCACGTTGCGGATAGTGTGCCGCCAGCCACTCCTCGAACAGCGGCGCTACTTCCAATGGCAGGCGCAGCATCATGTACGCCGCGCTTTGCGCACCGGCCGCATGGGCCTCGGTCAGCAGGCTTTCCAGCTCACTGTCGTTGATCATCGGAATCATCGGTGAGCACAACACGCCCACCGGGATACCCGCGTCGCGCATCACCCGAATGGCCCGCAATCGGGCCTTGGGCGCCGCCGTGCGGGGCTCCAGGATGCGCTTGAGCTCGTCATCCAGGCTGGTGAGGCTGATCATCACCGCCACCAGGCGCTGACGGGCCAACTCGGTGAGCAGGTCCAGATCACGCAGGATCAGCGAGCCCTTGGTGATGATCGTCACCGGGTGCCGGTAGCGTAGCAGCACTTCAAGGATTTGCCGCGTGATCCTGTATTCGCGCTCGATAGGCTGGTACGGATCGGTGTTGGAGCCCAGGTTGATCGGCGCGCACACATAGCCAGGCTTGGACAGCTGTTGCTCCAGCACATCGGCCGCATTGCTCTTGGCGATCAGCCGGGTCTCGAAGTCGAGCCCTGGCGACATGTCCCAATAGGCATGGCTGGGCCGCGCATAACAATAGATGCACCCATGCTCACAGCCGCGGTAAGGGTTGATCGAGCGATCGAACGGCAAATCCGGCGAGTTGTTGCGGGTGATGATGGTTTTGGCCGTTTCGATACGTACCTCGGTGCCCTGAGTGGGCGGCACCTCCTGGTACCAGCCGTCGTCCTCGGCCACGCTGAGCGTAGGTGCAAACCGGTTGTGCAGGTTGGTGGCCGTGCCCCGACCCCGGGGCGGCAGCGCAGTAGTCATGAAAACGCCTCGATACTGTTTTTATATACAGTATCGAGGCGCGAGGCTGCTGACCAGTGCCGTTGGGCGGCGGGGGAAAAATCAGTGCTTTTGCGTCACCTGCCCCAGATCATCACCCGAGGTGGTGTGCATATCGTTTTTGCGCAGGTCCGCCACATCGCTGGCGTTTACCGGAGCACCCTGGTTGCCCCAACTGCCACGGATAAAGCTGACCACATCCGCCACTTCCTGGTCCGACAAGCGCCAGGCGAACGCCGGCATGGTGAAGGTAGAAGGCGCAGTGTGCGTCGCCGGCAAGGTGCCGCCGTTCAGCACGATGTTGATCAACGAGGTGGCGTCCGCCGTCTGCACTACCGGGTTGCCCGCCAGCGCCGGGAACACCCGCGTATAGCCATGACCATCGGTGCGGTGGCAGGCCGCGCAGTTGTCGATATACACCGAGGCGCCCGCCTTGCTGTCATCGCCTTTCCAAAGCGCTTCGGCTACCTGCTTGTCGTACTGGTGCGGCTGGTCCTTCGGATCGACTGCCGGCAGGCTCTTGAGGTATCGGGCGATAGCCGTCAGGTCATCTTCCGACATGTACTGCATGCTATGGACGACAACATCGCTCATACCGCCGAACACCGCACTGCGGTCACTGCGGCCGGTCTTGAGAAACTGCACCAGTTGCTCTTCGCTCCAGCTGCCGAGGCCGTCCTTGTGGTCGCCGCGCAGGCTTTTCGCAATCCAGCCCTCCAGCGGCGCGCTGCCAGACAGGAAGTCATTGCCGTCAGTGGCACTCAGGGCTTTTTCCTGCATGGTCAGGGCACGCGGCGTATGGCAGGCGCCGCAATGTCCCAGGCCCTCCACCAGGTACGCGCCACGGCTGATCACCGGATCCGCAGCGGCTTGGGCCTGCTGCGCCTCGACCGCCGGCGCAAACATCCAGCGCCACGCGGCCAACGGCCAACGCATGCTCAAAGGCCAGGGGATATCGCTGTCCTTGTTCTCTTGAGCGACCGGCTCGACGCCCTTCATGAAATACGCATACAGCGCTTGCATATCGCTGTCGCTGACACGCGCGTAAGACGGGTAGGGCATCGCCGGGTAAAGCGTACTACCGTTCTTGGCGACGCCATGGCGCACGGCCTTGTCGAAGTCTTCGAAGCTGTAGTCGCCCAGGCCGGTTTTGTCCGGGGTGATGTTGGTGGAATAGATCACACCGATGGGGGTTTCCATCGGCAGGCCACCGGCGAAGGGTTTGCCACCCTTGGCGGTGTGGCAGGCGACGCAGTCGCCGGCACGTGCCAGGTATTCACCCTGCTTGATCAAGTCGGTTTCGGCGGCGCTGATCGAGCAACTGCTGAACAGCGCCAGGGAGGCGATAACGAATGCTTTCATGGTCATCGCTCCTTATGCCTGAACCAGTGGGCCGGGGTTTTTGAGGTACTGATCGCGAATCGCTCGAGCCGACCAATAAGTCAACGCTGCCACCAGGCCGGTAGGGTTATAGCCCAAGCCTTGTGGGAAAGCAGACGCGCCCGGGACGAACACGTTGTGCACATCCCAGCACTGCAGGTAGCGGTTCAACGCACTGGTTTTCGGGTCGGTGCCCATGATCGCGCCACCGTTGAGGTGGGTGGTCTGGTAGGAGGCGGTATTGAAATGCTCACCGACCTTTTTACCCAGCACGGCGATGGCCTTGGGGTTCATGGCTTGGGCCACTTTGCCCATTTTTTCCATCATGAAACGGTTCATCTTGATGTCGTTTTCTTGCCAGTCGAAGGTCATGCGCAGCAGCGGCAGGCCGTAGGCATCGCGGTAGACCGGGTCCAGGTCCAGGTAGTTGCTGCGGTAGGACTGATGGGCACCGTGGGAATCCATGGAGACCTGATGGGTGTAGTAATCGGCGGTGGCGCGCTTCCAGGCGCTGCCCCAGGCCGGCGTACCCGGCGGGTTGGACGTACCGGCAATGGGCCGACTGCCCGCCTGGTTGACCCACATCGGCGAGCCTCCGACAAAACCGTGGGGACCGTGGTCAAAGTTGTCGGCGTTGAAGTCGTCGATGGCCACGCCATTGCCGCCCGCACCGATAAAGTTGTTGGTGTGGGTGTCCTTGTCGAAGAACGCCTTGATGGTGCCCATGTTCTGGTAGGCGAAGTTCCTGCCCACCACGCCTTCGTTGGTAATCGGGTCGTAGGGTTTGCCGATGCCGGACAGCAGCATCAGGCGCACGTTATGGAACTGGAATGCGCCAAGAATCACCAGGTCGGCCGGTTGTTCGCATTCGCGGCCCTGGGCGTCGATGTAGGTGACTCCGGTGGCTTTCTTCTTGGTGCTGTCGAGGTTGACCTTGAGCACGTGGGAGTTGGGCCGCAACTCGAAGTTGGGTACCTGGCGCAGGGCCGGCAAGATGTTCACGTTCGGCGAGGCCTTGGAGTACATGTAGCACACGTAGCCACTGCAAAAACCGCAGAAGTTGCACGGGCCCATCTGTGCACCGTAGGGGTTGGTGTACGGCCCCGACGTGTTGGCCGACGGCAGGTTGTAAGGTTTGTAACCTACGTCGGTCGCCGCTTTCTGAAACAGCTGGGCGGAGACGGTATTTTTCTGCGCTTCAAGCGGGAACGGGTTGGAACGATCCGGTGCGTAGGGGTTGCCGCCACGGCCTTCGCCGACCAATTGGCCTTTAACGGTCCAGGCTTGCCCGGAGGTGCCGAAGACTTTTTCCGCATAGTCGAAAAACGGCTCCAGCTCTTCATAGCTGACGCCGAAGTCCTGGATGGTCATGTCCTTGGGAATAAAGTTCTTCCCGTAGCGCTCTTCGTAATGGCTGCGCATACGCAACTCGATCGGATCAACGCGAAAATGCACGCCCGACCAGTGCAGCCCCGCGCCACCAACGCCATTACCCGGCAAGAACGCGCCCAACTGACGATTGGGCAGGGCAACGTCATTCACGCTGTGGCGAATGGTCACCGTTTCTTTGGAGATGTCCTGGAACAGCTTCTTACGCACGCTGTAGGTCAATTCGTCGATGACCTGGGGATAGTTGCCGTCTGGGTAAGTGTCCTGCATCGGGCCGCGCTCCAGCGCTACCACGTTGAGGCCAGCTTCTGTCAGCTCCTTGGCCATGATTGCGCCGGTCCAGCCGAAACCAACAATCACCGCATCCACTTTCTTCATGATGGTCGCCACGTTTATGCCCTCTCGCCGCGAATGGAAACAGCCGGGAAGGGGTATTGCTCGTTGCGTTCCACCCAATCCATAAAGTCGGCACGGGCGCCGGGGAAGCCGATCATGGTCCAGCCGACCATGCCTTTATTACCGCCGTGGATAGGGTCGCAGAAGAAGCCTTCCTTGGTGTTTTGCAGCAAAAGGTTAAAGAACATCCTGGGCGGCACGGCGTCGAAGTGCGCCGCCACTTCGCTGCCGCCAGCCTCCAGACGCCTAAGCATATCGTCTCGGGTAGCGCTGTCTTGATCAGCAAAAGCTTTACCGTTGAACGCTTTCGACCACGCATCCGTAGCAGCAATACCCAGGCGATAGATCTCCTTGGGCACCAATTTGCTCTGCCAGCCCATCTCCGGCGCTGCATCGGCGTTAAACGGGCCTTGCATGAACCACAGGGCGCCACTGGCGTAAGGGGTGTTCATCTGGCGGTCGATGTATTCCGGCGCGCCAGCCTCCAGAGCGCCTGGGCCTTGGGCGTCAGCGGGAATCAGGCGCTCGACGGCGGCGTTGATAAACACCCATTCCTCGGCCGTGAAATAGCTCGGCTCATAGGCTTTACCGCTCGCCGCAGGTTTGGCTGGCGCCGCCTGGGCAGGCTCAGGCGTGGCCATCAGCATCGAACCACCCAGGCCGGTGCTGGCAACCGTGACCACCGGGATCAAGGTCAAGGATTTGCGTAGAAAGTCACGCCGGGGGTTGTCTTGATCTTGATCAGACATGGGTACACCTCATCATGTGGTCACGGGTTTATCCGCCGCTTCTGGGAGCAGCGTGAAGGCTTTGTCGCTAATTGGATCCAAGCAGATACAGCACAATGGCAAACATTAGTTACAAATGATAGCAGGCTAAGAATTCAGCGATATCGATTCGGTGACAAAAACACCGGATCAGATCGCAAGTATCACGATTCTTTGACGCCGACCTCACGCTGTATTGACCCGCTTTAAGTGACTCTGCGGCCCATCAGCCACTTCCCAGCTCAGTCACAACGTTCATATTCAACACACGCTTACTGCTGGTTCTCGGCCTGGCGCTCATGAGCCTGTTCAACACCGTACAAGCCGATGAGGCTGCGTCGATCCGCTCGCCGGAATGGGCCCAGCCGGTGGGTAACCAATACAACCTGCACCAAATGACACCCACGCTCTATCGCAGCGCCTTGCCGGACGAGCGTGCGCTGCCCCTATTGCAGAAACTCAGGATCGCTACGGTCATCAACTTCCTGCCGGAATCTGATGCGCAGTGGCTTCAATCATCTGATATCAAACAGGTGCAGTTGAGCTATCGCACCAACCACGTCGACGATTCCGAGGTGCTGGCGGCGATCAGAGCGATTCAGGCAGTTGCGTACAGCTTTGGCGAATGGGGATTGCAGCACCAGCGCCTTTGCGTTGTGCTCAATGAAAGACTGGATCACCACAACGGGTAAGGAAGAGAAAAAATTGTAGGAGCGAGCTTGCTCGCGAAAAACTCAACAACGCCACTGTTTATCCAGGAAACGCGCGTTATCGTTGACGTTCTTCGCGAGCAAGCTCGCTCCTACAGTGAGCGCGGGGTTAGTCTTTTTTCAGTTTCGGGTTGGGGAAGAACTGCACTGCCTGCACTTTAGGGTCCGCCGGCGCTTTCAACGCCGACGTATTGACCCGCGTGCCCAGCTCTTTAGGCACCGACAGGCCTTGATCATTCAGCGTATCGGTATACCCGCAGGCCACGCATTCGCGGTGCGGCACGCTGTCTTCGGTCCACATCTTCAACTTGTCCGGCTCGCTGCACGCCGGGCAGACCGCCCCGGCGATAAATTGCTTTTTGGTAATCACAGGCCCTTCACTCATGCTGCCGCGTCCTCACTCAAGCCGCTGTGGCGCAAGAGTGCGTCAATCGACGGCGCCCGTCCGCGGAAATCGACGAACAGCACCATCGGCGCCTGGGAACCGCCACGCGCCAGGATCGCTTCGCGAAACGCACGCCCGGTCTGGGCATTGAGCACGCCGTCTTCTTCGAACTTGGAGAAGGCGTCGGCCGAAAGCACTTCGGCCCATTTGTAGCTGTAGTAACCCGCCGCATAACCACCGGCGAAAATGTGCGCGAAGCTGTTGGGGAAGCGGTTGTAGGCCGGCGGACGCATCACCGAAACTTCATCGCGTACACCTTCAAGCACCTGGGCCGCACTGCGGCCATCGCCATGGGTGGCGTGCAGCTCGAAGTCGAACAACGAAAACTCTAGCTGGCGGACCATCATCAGGCCGGACTGGAAGTTTTTCGCGGCGAGCATTTTTTCCAGCAGGTCCTGAGGCAGTGGCTCACCGGTTTCGTAATGGCCGGAGATCAGCGCCAGGCCCTCGGGCTCCCAGCACCAGTTCTCCATGAATTGGCTCGGCAATTCCACGGCATCCCACGCCACGCCGTTGATGCCGGATACACCGGCGTGTTCAACGCGGGTCAGCAGGTGATGCAGGCCGTGGCCGAATTCGTGGAACAGAGTGGTGACTTCATCATGGGTCAGCAGCGCAGGCTTGCCGCTGTCGGCCGGCGTGAAGTTGCACACCAGGTTGGCGACCGGGCTTTGCAACACGCCATCGACGGTGCGACGACGATCGCGGGCACCGTCCATCCAGGCACCGCCACGCTTGTTGGCACGGGCATACAGGTCAAAGAAGAAGCGCCCGACATGCTCGCCGTTTTCCTTGATTTCAAACAGGCGAACGTCAGGGTGCCAGGTGTCGAAACCCTTCTGCTCGGCAATCTCGATGCCGTACAGGCGCTGCACGATGGCAAACAGACCGCCCAGCACCTTGTCGATCGGGAAGTACGCACGCAGCGCTTCCTGAGACACGCTGTAGCGCTGCTCACGCAATTTTTCGCCATAGAAACCGCTGTCCCAGCTTTGCAGGTCGGCGCAGCCTTGTTCGGCGGCGTATGCCTTGAGCTGTTGCAAGTCCTGGGTAGCAAACGGCTTGCTGCGCTTGGCCAGGTCCCGCAGGAAGCTCAGCACCTGATCGCTGGATTCGGCCATCTTGGTCGCCAGGCTCAACTCGGCGAAGGAGGCATAACCCAATAATTGGGCCAGCTCCTGACGCAGGTCGAGGATCTGTTCCATCACCGGGCCGTTATCGTTCTGACCGGCATTTGGGCCTTGGTCCGACGCACGGGTGCAGTAGGCCGCGTAGACCTCTTCACGCAGGGCGCGGTCCTGGGCATAGGTCATCACGGCGTAATAGCTGGGGAATTCCAGGGTGATCAACCAGCCATCGAGGCCCTTGGCCTGGGCGGCCGCAGCCATTTGCGCCTTGGCCGAGTCAGTCAAGCCGGCAAGGGTGGTTTCATCGGTGACGTGTTTGGTCCAGGCCTGGGTAGCGTCCAGCAACTGGTTGGAGAATTTGCTGCCCAGCTCGGACAGCTTGCTTTGCACTTCGGCGTAGCGCTTTTGCTGCTCCGGCGGCAAGTCGATACCCGACAGGCGGAAATCGCGCAGGGAATGCTCCAGAATGGTTTTTTGCGCCACGTCGAAACCCGCGGCCTCGGGGCTGTTGGCCAAGGCTTCGAAAGCCTGGAACAGTTCACGGTTCTGGCCCATCTCGGTGGAGTAAGCGCTCAAGGCCGGCAGGCAAGCCTCGTAGGCTTCACGCAGCTCGGCGCTGTTGCATACGGCATTGAGGTGGCTGACCGGGCTCCAGGCGGCGCCAAGGCGATCATTGAGCTCATCCATGGCCAGGACCAGACCGGCCCATGTCGGATTTTTGCCCTGGCTTTGCAGGATGTCTGCGATAGCCAAACGGTTGTCGGCAAGGATCTGTTCGATGGCCGGCTGGACGTGCTCGGCACGAATCGCCGAGAACGGCGGCAGGTCGTAGGACTGCAAAAGAGGGTTGTTCGCGCTCACGGTGGGCACCTTGGCTGAAGAAACATGTAAGAACAAAGATGGGGCCATCTTAATTACAATCAACACCCACCGCAGCTATCAGCAGAAGAGAGAGAGGCTATCGTGACCCTTCGCACCTATCAGAACCACACGCCAACCCTGGGCGCCGGGGCTTTTGTCGATATTTCGGCGGTGGTGATCGGCGATGTCGAAATCGGCACCGACAGCTCGGTTTGGCCGCTGACGGTGATTCGCGGCGACATGCACCGCATCCGCATCGGCGCCCGCACCAGCGTGCAGGACGGCTGCGTGCTGCACATCACCCACGCTGGGCCATTCAATCCCGAGGGTTTCCCGCTGCTGATCGGCGACGACGTGACCATCGCCCATAAGGTCATGCTGCATGGCTGCACCGTCGGCAACCGTGTCCTGATCGGCATGGGCAGCATTGTGATGGACGGTGCCGTGGTTGAAGACGACGTCATCATCGGCGCCGGCAGCCTGGTGCCGCCTGGCAAGAAACTCGACAGCGGCTTCCTGTACGTGGGCAGCCCGGTTAAACAGGTCCGCGCGCTGACGGACAAGGAGCGTGCCTTTTTCACCTACAGCGCAGCGAACTACGTGAAGCTCAAAGACCTGCACCTGGCAGAAGGATTCGATCAATGACCCTCAACCACCCAACGGTCCTCTTCGACCTGGACGGCACGCTCACCGACCCGCGTGAGGGCATTACCCGCTCGATCCAGTACGCTCTTGGCAAATTGGGTATCGACGAACCCGACCTGACCAAGCTTGAGCACTTCATCGGCCCGCCTCTGCTGCAAGCGTTCATGCAGTTCTACGGTTTCGACGAGGCCAAGGCCTGGGAAGCGGTAAATTTCTACCGTGAGCGCTTCAAGGTCACCGGTTTGTATGAAAACCGCGTGTTCGACGGCGTGATGCCATTGCTGGAGGAACTCAACAGCCAAGGGCGCCAGCTGTACGTGGCTACCTCCAAGCCGTGGGAATTTGCCCGCGAGATTGCGCGGCATTTCGACTTCGCCAAGCACTTCAAGGTGATCTACGGCAGTGAGCTGGACGGCACGCGTACCAACAAGGTCGAATTGATCGCGCATTTGATGCGTGAGGAACGGCTGGACCCGGCCACCACCCTGATGATCGGTGATCGCAAGCATGACTTGATAGGGGCACGCAGTAATGGGCTGGATTCAGCCGCCGTGGGGTATGGGTTTGGTAGTTTTGAAGAGCTGAATGCAGAGGCACCGACCTGGCATTTCGAGACGTTGGACCAGATGCATCAGGCGTTTTTGCAGCGTCCTTGAGACCGCTTTCGCAAGCAAGCCAGCTCCCACAGTTGACCGCATTCTCATGTTGAAAATCGGTCAACTGTGGGAGCTGGCTTGCCTGCGATAAGGCCCTAAAGGCCAACCTTCTCCAACTGCCTCAACGCCGCCTTACGCTGCTCCACCGGCAGCTCACCCAACTTATCCACCGCCGCATAAAACCTCACCCAATCCCCACCTTCCTGCGCAAACAACGCCGCAAACGCTGGCACCCACTGGTCATACAGCCCGAACGGCAACAGCCGTGCGTTATTCATCGGCTGGTTGATCCACGCGTCATACCGCTTGTCTGCGCCCCATTGGCTATCGCGCAGTTGCCGGTATTCACTACGCAATTGCTCAAATTGCGCGGCTTTGGCCAGGCGCATCACGTTTGCGGCCAACGGCTGCGCATACAGCGCTTCCAGGCGTTTACGCGTACCCAGAATCAGCCGGATAAATTCATCACGCTGCTTGAGCGCCGCATCGCTGACCGGC
This sequence comes from Pseudomonas sp. MF7453, assembly GCF_016405455.1. Classification (NCBI taxonomy): domain Bacteria; kingdom Pseudomonadati; phylum Pseudomonadota; class Gammaproteobacteria; order Pseudomonadales; family Pseudomonadaceae; genus Pseudomonas; species Pseudomonas sp. MF7453. The sequence goes on from NZ_JAEKCN010000005.1 coordinate 73,551, forward strand.
GCCAGGCCTCTGGCCGCACGCCATTGGCGGGTGCCCTCCTGTTCGACGAAGCTGGCGTAGGACTCGTTGAACTCGGTGTCATCCTTCACGTAAAAACGCTGGTGGGCCAGTTCATGGAAAATCAGGGTGGCGAGGCGCTCATCGCCCCAACTCATCATCGAGCTCATGATCGGGTCGTTAAACCAACCCAGGGTGGAATAGGCTTCGACGCCACCGATCGACACGTCCATGCCCTGTTGGCGCAACAGCGCCGCTTCGCCCCGCGCCGCACCTTGGCTGTAATAGCCGCGATAGGCGACGCAACCGGCAATCGGGAAGCAATGGTTTTCAGGCGACAGTGAAAATTCCTGCGTGGCGAACACATTCCAGACCACATAGGGTCGGCCAATATCGGCGTACAAGCGATAACTTTGGTTGTCAGGCAGATGCAACTGCTCACTGGCAAAGGTTCGCGCTTTCTGCGATTGAGCAAGGTGCTCGCGCAGCAATTGCGGGCGAGAAGGGTCGGCGATGACCTCGGCAACCGGTTCCCGGGCCCGTAGCAATTGCCACTGACCGCTCGCCAACTGGCTGTAGTAATTGACGCTGGAGCAACCGCTGAGCAGCACAACCATCAACCCTGGAAGAAAACGCCTGATCATGCCCCGACTGCTCCTGGCTGGTTTATTCGCCAGACTATCGCGCTTGAATGGGATTTTTCCACGGCGCGGCGTGTTTATACTCAAACCTCTCCTTGCGTCGAGTACTCGCCATGCGTCAATTTTTTCTTGCAGTCGCCGCCCTGTTGCTCGGCGCTTGCACCTCGACACCCATCCCGCCTGTCGACCCGCAACAGGCCTGGGTGGATTTCACCACGCCGACGCCGGGCTCAAAACTGGTGATGGCTCAGCGCCTGGACGGAAAAAACCTCAACGACGGGCGCTACTTCCAAATGCCTCCCGGCCCTCACGAGCTGATGGTGCGCTTTGACTTTGAAGTGCCCGCCGGCGGCGGTTTGGGTGGCCTGAGCCAGATGATGTATCGGACCTGCTTCATGACTCTGCAGTACGACCATTTCCAGGCCGGCCAACGCTATGTGCTTGAAGGTCGCTCGCTGGCGTTCACGCCCAACATCCGGCTCTATGACTCAGCGCGCCAGTTGCTGGCAGAAGAGCGCAGCGTGAACTGCATCTGAATCAGTCGTCGTTTTTCTGATAAAGAATGCGCTTGGTACCGTTTTCACACGAACCGACAATCATCGCTTCGTCATGATTCTTGGCTTCTTCGGCCGTGATGATTTCCAGGGTGTAGGACGGAATCGCCTTGGCCTGGATCTTCACTTCGATTTCTTTCCTGAGCTCTTCACAATCTTTTGGCGCGGCCACGGCCGAAGTGGCCAATACACCGCAGATGATTGCCAAGGCAAAACGTTTCATGTGTGTAGCTCCCTGAATGCGCTGCGCACGAGTGTGCGCCTAGGCTGCATGGGCTATTCGACCACATTTCGCAAACACGAGTTCTACTTTAAGCGCCAAACTGGATATGGGAGGGAGTTTGCCCCCTCCCATAAGCAAGTGCGGTGTCAGCTGACCAGCGTGGCATTCAGGGTGATGGTGGCATTCAGCACTTTGGACACTGGGCATCCTTCCTTGGCCTTTTTGCTCAGCTCATCGAACTGCGCTTGGCTCGCGCCCGGGATCTTGGCCTTGAGGATCAGATGCACGGCAGTAATCGCAAAACCGCCCTCGACCTGGTCCAGGGTCACTTCGGCCTGGGTATCAATGCTGTCAGCCTTGAGCCCGGCGTCGCCAAGAATCATGGAAAACGCCATGGAGAAACAGCCGGCGTGAGCTGCGCCGATAAGCTCTTCAGGGTTGGTGCCCTTGCCGCCTTCGAAACGGGCCTTGAAGCCGTAGGGCGCTTCGCGCAGCACGCCTGTTTCGGTGGAGATCGAACCCAGGCCAGTCTTCAGATCACCTTCCCAATGCGCGGATGCCTTTTTAACGATACTCATAGCTTTCTCCTCGAACGGTGGTTTTGCGTCAGTAAGGGTTCTGAGGATAGACGCCTCGGCAAAGTTCACTCGTAAGAAAAACCTAGTGATTAAGTAGGAAATTTCGCGGCTACTATTGAATCTCGGGTATATGCCCTCATTGCATAGGGTATGCACATGCAGCGGCAGGTTTTAGCTCGTTTAAAAAAGCCTGTACGCCCTATTGGAGAAGCAGGCTGATGAAATCGCTGTCCGACGTTAAGTTTTCGACCCTCGACCTGGTGCCCGTGCGTGCCAATGGCAGCCCGGCGCAGTCGCTGCGCAATTCTCTGGATTTGGCCCAGCACGTGGAAAAGTTCGGCTACACCCGCTTCTGGGTAGCCGAGCACCACAATATGGATGGCATCGCCAGTTCAGCCACCTCGGTACTGCTCGGCTATCTGGCCGGCGGCACCTCGACCATTCGCGTCGGTTCCGGCGGCGTCATGTTGCCTAACCACGCGCCCTTGGTGATTGCCGAACAGTTCGGCACCCTGGAAAGCCTCTACCCCGGTCGTATCGACCTGGGCCTGGGCCGCGCGCCCGGCTCCGACCAGATGACCGCCCGCGCCCTGCGCCGTGAACGCTCCGGCAGTGCCGATGACTTCCCCGAAGACGTGGCCGAACTCATGGCCTACCTGGGCCCGCGCACGCCAGACCAACGGGTAATCGCCGTGCCGGGCACAGGCACCAATGTGCCAGTCTGGCTGTTGGGTTCGAGCCTGTTCAGCGCGCAATTGGCCGGTGAGCGTGGCTTGCCCTACGCCTTTGCCTCCCATTTCGCACCGCGCCTGATGCATGAGGCGATTCGTGTGTATCACAATCACTTCAAGCCTTCGGCGGTGCTGGATAAGCCCTACGTGATGCTTGGCATTCCGCTTGTGGCAGCCGACACCGATGAGCAGGCCGATTACCTGGCCACCTCGGTGTACCAGCGTATTCTCGCGTTGATGCGCGGCCAGAGCCTGGTGCAGCGCCCTCCAGTCAAAACCATGGACGGCCTGTGGTTGCCCCATGAAAAAGACGCGGTCGGTAGCTTCCTTGGTTTGGCCATGGTGGGCAGCCCGGCGAAGATTCGCGCCAAGCTGGCGGTGTTGATCGAGCAGACCGGCGCCGATGAGCTGATTTTTACCAGTGACCTGTATGAGCACGCCGATCGGATTCATTCCTACGAGCTGCTTGCACAAGTGATGAAGGGCTGAAATCCAGGCGAAAAAAACCGACGCACTTGCGTCGGTTTTTTATGTCCACAACACGAGATTAACCGCGCTTGTAGGCAATTTCCTTGGTGCCACCTTCGCAGGTGCCAACTACTTTGTGGTCACTTGGCGTAGCACCTTTGTCCACCACTTCCAGCGAATACCCCGAAGCACCCTTGGCGTCGATTTTCGCGGCAATTTCGCTTTTCAGCTCTTCACAAGGCTTGCCCGCCGCCATCGCCGTACCCGCAATGCTCAACAAACCCACCGCCAACAGAAACTTCTTCATCCGTTACTTTCCTTGCGCTGATCAAAAAGAGCGTGCCAACGCTCATCGCATCGGCACGCATTCGTTGTAGCGCAGGTTATGGCAATCGGCCAGCGGGCAAAGTTCAACTCTGCCGATTAACTACTGGCAATTCGGAATCCCACTTTGAGCGTGACCTGGAAGTGCGCAGCCTTGCCGTCCTTGATGTGACCACGGGTTTCGGTCACCTCAAACCACTCCAGGTGCTTGATGCTTTTGTTGGCTTCAGCCAAAGCATTGTTGATTGCGTCTTCAATGCTGGTGGTGGAAGAGCCCACCAGTTCGACTTTTTTGTAGGTGTGATGATCACTCATGGCGTTTCTCCTGTAGGTCGTCAATCAAGACTAGCAGCGAATGTGCTTACTGCTTCTGGCGACCGCTGGGAGGTGAAAGTTCAGAATTACTGCACTTTCTGAAACCGGCGCAGTCGGTATCTACACACGTCACTCAATCACTTCAGGAGATGTCCACATGGCCAACACTTCTTTACGCAAAGCGTCGCTGGAAAGCATGGAAGCCGAGATTTCGAGCCTGCTCAAATCTCTGGAGAGCCTCAAGGACGACGCGTCCGATGAGTCGCGCAAAACGCTGAAGGCCTTGAAAAGCAATGCCGAGAACGCCCTCAAGCACTCTCGCCACCTGATCAGCGACGCCTACGAGGAAAGCAAAGTCAAAATCCGCGAAACCGGTGCTGCTACCCGCGACTACGCCCAAGAGCACCCATGGACCACCGCCGGCGTCGCCGTCGGTGCATTGGGCCTGCTGGCCGCCTACCTGCTGTGCAAGCGCGGTGACTGATTAACCGGTTACACGGGTTGGCGCAACAGCTCAGCCTTGAGCCATTGCGCCAACTGCCCGGCGCGTCCGTCCGCGGCGCGCTTGGGTAGCCACAATGCCAGGTGCGCCGGGGTTTCGCTGAAGCCCCACGGCGCCACCAGGCGACCCGCTCGCAGGTCCTCTGCCACCAGCGGTTCTGGCGCAATTGCCACTCCCAGTCCGGCTACTGCCGCTTCCAGCAAATAATATAAATGCTCAAAACCCTGGCCGAGTTTCAACGCGCCGGGCTCGATGCCGTGTTGCCGCGCCCAGCTGGGCCAGGCTTGGGGGCGTGAGGTGGTGTGCAACAACGCTTCGCTTAACAACGCGGTCGCCGGAGCCTGACGCAACTGTTCGAAACCTGCAAAACGAGGGCTCAGGACCGGGCCGATACGCTCGCTGGCCAGCTCATACACCTGCATATCGGCCGGCCACGGCGGCTCGGCGAATACCAGCAAAGCGTCCAGCCCAGGGCGGCGAGGGTCAAGATCGCCTTCTCCCGCCGACAGGTGCAGGCGCAAATCGGGCAGGTCCGCATTCAAGCGCCCCAACCGCGGGATAAACCAGCGTGCCAGCAAGCTGCCCGAGCAGCCGAGCACGAAGGGCGCGTCGGCGCCGCTTTGGGTGAGTTCGGCGCACACGTCCCGCAGCCGCTCGAACGCCTCTGCGCTGGCATCACGAAGCCGTACGCCCGCATCTGTGAGTTTAAGGCCACGTCCATCCTTGACGAACAAGCTCACACCCAGATGTTCTTCCAATACTTTCAGCTGCCGGCTCACCGCACCGTGGGTCACGTGCAGTTGCTGTGCAGCTTGGCTGACGCTACTGAGGCGGGCGGTGGCTTCAAAAGCACGCAGGGCATTGAGGGGTGGAAGGTCGCGGCTCATATGTGAGTTTTCCTGACAGGTTACGGCGATCTTATCGGTTTTCAGGCCCAAGCGTCAGGGGTAGAGTGGTGGTCATTGCCTCTCACACACATTTATTCCTGGAGCGTCCCATGACCCAGTCCCAGACCGATCTACGCAATGGCCCTGACGCCAGTGGCCTGTTTGGTGCGTTCGGCGGCCGCTACGTGGCCGAAACCCTGATGCCGTTGATCCTCGACCTGGCCCGTGAATACGAAGCGGCCAAGGTGGATCCGGCGTTCAATGAAGAATTGGCCTACTTCCAGCGCGATTACGTCGGACGCCCAAGCCCGCTGTACTTTGCCGAACGCCTGACCGAGTTTTGTGGCGGCGCCAAGATCTACCTCAAGCGCGAAGAGCTCAACCACACCGGCGCGCACAAAATCAACAATTGCATCGGCCAGATCCTGCTGGCGCGGCGCATGGGCAAAAAACGCATCATCGCCGAGACCGGCGCCGGTATGCACGGCGTGGCCACCGCTACCGTTGCCGCACGCTTTGGCTTGCAGTGCGTGATCTACATGGGCACCACCGACATTGAGCGCCAGCAGGCTAACGTGTTCCGCATGAAGCTGTTGGGCGCCGAAGTGATCCCGGTGGTCGCCGGCACCGGCACCCTCAAAGACGCCATGAACGAAGCCCTGCGTGACTGGGTGACCAACGTCGACAGCACCTTCTACCTGATCGGCACCGTGGCCGGTCCGCACCCTTACCCGGCCATGGTGCGCGACTTCCAGGCCGTGATCGGCAAGGAAACCCGCACCCAGCTGCAAGCCCAGGAAGGCCGCCTGCCGGACAGCCTGGTGGCGTGCATCGGTGGCGGCTCCAACGCCATGGGCCTGTTCCACCCGTTCCTGGATGACACCAGCGTCGACATCATCGGCGTGGAAGCTGCCGGCCATGGCATTGAAACCGGCAAGCACGCCGCCAGCCTCAACGGCGGCGTACCCGGCGTTCTGCACGGCAACCGCACCTTCCTGCTGCAGGACGACGACGGCCAGATCATCGACGCCCATTCGATTTCCGCCGGCCTTGATTACCCAGGCATCGGCCCTGAACACGCCTGGTTGCATGACATTGGCCGCGTCCAGTACACCTCGGTAACTGACGACGAAGCCCTGGATGCCTTCCACAAATGCTGCCGCCTGGAAGGGATTATTCCCGCACTGGAAAGCGCCCACGCCCTGGCTGAAGTGTTCAAGCGCGCACCCACCCTGCCCAAGGATCATCTGATGGTGGTCAACCTCTCCGGCCGTGGCGACAAAGATATGCAGACCGTGATGCATCACATGGAACAGTCCAAGCAGGAGAAACACTAAATGAGCCGCCTGCAAACCCGCTTTGCGCAACTCAAGGAACAAAACCGTGCCGCCCTGGTGACCTTCGTCACCGCTGGCGACCCGGGCTATGACGCCTCGCTGGCGATCCTCAAGGGCTTGCCGGCAGCCGGCGCCGACGTGATCGAGCTGGGTATGCCCTTCACCGACCCGATGGCCGACGGCCCGGCCATTCAACTGGCCAATATCCGTGCATTGGAGGCCAAGCAAAACCTGGCGAAAACCCTGCAAATGGTGCGCGAGTTCCGCACCGGCGACAGCGACACACCCCTGGTGTTGATGGGCTACTTCAACCCGATTCACAAATACGGTGTGCCGCAGTTTATTGCCGATGCGAAGGCAGCCGGCGTCGACGGCCTGATCGTGGTCGACATGCCACCTGAGCACAACGGCGAGCTGTGCGACCCGGCTCAGGCCGCAGGCATCGACTTTATTCGCCTGACCACGCCGACCACCGATGACGTGCGTTTGCCGACGGTGCTCAACGGCAGTTCCGGCTTTGTGTATTACGTGTCGGTAGCAGGCGTGACCGGCGCTGGCGCCGCCACGCTGGAACATGTCGAAGAAGCGGTCACGCGTCTGCGTCGCCATACCGACCTGCCGATCAGCATCGGCTTCGGTATTCGTACACCGGAACAAGCAGCGGCGATTGCGCGCCTGGCCGACGGTGTGGTGGTGGGTTCGGCACTGATCGATCACATTGCCAATGCCGACAGCGACCAGCAAGCGATCGATGGCGTGCTGAGTCATTGCGCGGCGCTGTCGGCAGGTGTGCGTAACGCACGCAAGTAAGCACCTGCGTGTTGATACTTGCGCTACGCTTGAGGGGTGACGCTACGTCACCCCCAACGCACTTCCATGCCTATAGCCGTCTAACCGCCCCCGCAAGCCCCCCGCATTTCTTGCCCCACGGTCGTTAAGTTAGTTGCATCAGAAGTCATCCCTGGCTCTCAGGAGTACATCATGGCCTTTGATCTCATTACCTCTTCAGACTCCCGTCACTCAACCTTGCAAAAGGGCTTCAACCTGCGCTGGCCGTTGGGCAATGTGCAGGGTCAGTCTTCGCAAAATGGCGCCAACCTGATCTACCTCTGCCGCAACCCACAAGACATCATTGACGCCGCCGCGCAGGCATTGGCCCTTGCCAATGGGCGCATTACGGTACGCAGCGGTGGCCATTGCTATGAAGGTTTCGTCGCCAACAAGATGCCCGATAGCCCACATGAGGTGCTGTCGATCCTGGATATCAGTGCGCTTAACCGAGTGGTCTACGACGCCAACGGGCAAATCGGCTCCGAGCTGATCCCCGGCGCAACTGAACGCTATAGCTTTCGCCTGGAAGCCGGCGGCCAAAACTGGGACGCCTATGTCGCGTTATACAAGCTGGCCAACAAAACCCTGCCCGGTGGCTCGTGTTACTCAGTGGGCTTGGGCGGGCATATCTGTGGCGGTGGGTATGGCTTGCTGTCGCGAAAATATGGGTTGGTGTGTGACTGGCTGAGCGGGGTGGATATCCTGGTGCCTGATAGCCAGGGCAAGGGCCTCGTACCGCGTCATGTTTCCAGGCACAGCATCGACCAGGACGAACTGGACCTGTTTGCTGCGTGCTGCGGTGCGGGTGGCGGGCAGTTCGGCATCATCACCAGCTATTACTTCAAAGACCTGCCACCGGCACCGAAAGAGGTGCTGTGGTTGGTGTTGGAATGGGACTGGTCGGTACTGACCAAGCCTGCACTCGATAACCTGCTGGTAGCCTATCAGTCTTGGTTCGCCAGCAATCAAAGCAACACGAACACCTGGGGCCTGGCGACCAAGCTGGAGATGCGCCATCAGCACACGGGCAATGTGACGTTGGGTATTCACTACGTTGACAAGGACGGTGCATTGAACGATCGAGCCCCTTTCGACGATTTTGTCGGCAAAATGCTGACCGCCATCGGGTTGCCTGCTACCGAGTCACTGGTGCCGTTTCACGTCATCCATCAGCCGCGTGGCAGCTGCGCCGGGCGCGTCATTAATTCATTGGCGTCCGCCGAGCAAGCTACCCAACGCCTGGATTGGCTGGTATGCCAACAGACATTGAATGGCTCGGGAGACAACCAGCGTGGGCGTTATAAGTCGGCTTACCAGAAGGGCGCGTTCAGCCCTCAAGTACTGGACGCCATCTGGACCACATTGACCTGGCCAGACCCTGATATCCACCTGACACAAAGCCTTATCCAGATTCAGTCTTTCGGCGGCCAGATCAATGCCGCCAGCGGGCCGGTGCGCAGGGAGTCGTCAGCCGCTCAGCGCTCGTCATACCTGAAGTGGCAACCACAATGTTACTGGCGCGGCGACAGCGCCGCCTCCGATCAGGCTCATGCCGACTGGATCCAAGGACTGTACTTCAACGCGTTTGCCGATGATCACGGGGTGCCAATCAACAATGCGTTCGAAGGGTGCTACATCAACTACCCGGACCTCGACATGACACACATTGGCGGCAATCCGACCCATGCCAAAAACCCCGATTGGTACAAGATTTTCTTCCCTGACCTCATGATCGAAAGCCGCCTGCGACGCACTAAAAAATACTGGGATCCGCACAATGTGTTTCGCAACGAGATGTCCGTGCCATCAGCGCCATAAAAATGGGCGACCCTGGGGTCGCCTCTTTTTTACAGCTCGATCCGCTCGACCTTGCCTACCAGCAATATGTAGGAAAGTGCACCGAGCAACGCCAGTACCGCGATGTAAGTAATCGCTGGTGCAAACGACGAACCACTGGCCAGAAAGCCAATCACGATAGGCGTGGCGATCGCCGACAGGTTACCGATGAAGTTGAACACGCCTCCGGTCAGCCCCAGCAACCGCGCAGGCGCCAGGGTCGAGACCAGCGACCAGGTGATCGACGCCAGGCCATTGCCGAAAAATGCCACCGCCAGAAACGCGATGACCCACGCTGTGGAGTCCACGTAATTGGCACCGATGATCGCCGTGGAAATCAGCAGCCCACTGATGATCGGCAACTTGCGGGCAAAGCCTACCGAGGCGCCACGACGGATCAGCCAATCGGAAAACACCCCCGAACACAGCACGCCCACAAAAGCGGCCAGGAACGGCAGTGACGCCAACAGACCTGACTGGATAAAGTCCATGCCGCGATATTTCACCAGATAGGTCGGAAACCAGGTCAGGAAAAACCATAGCGTGGAGTTCAGGCAGAACTGCCCCAGGTAGATGCCCCAGAGCTTGCGCTTGCTCAGCACGATACCGAGGTCGACCCAGCTGAAGGGCGCCTTGGCGGTTTGTGCCTGCATGTCCACCAGCCCGCCACCGTCACGGATCAGTTGGATTTCAGCGTCATTGGCGCCCTTGAAATCCTTGGGTTCGCGATACACCGCATACCAGATCACCGCCCACAGGATGCCGACGCCACCGGTGACCACAAACACCATGTGCCAGCCGTACTGGTGTTGCAGCCAGGCCAGTACCGGCGTGAGGAACGCAAGGCCTACAAATTGCCCGGAGGTGTAGACGCCAATCGCAGTAGCGCGTTCGCGCTCGGGAAACCAGGTAGTAACCACACGGCTGTTGATCGGGTACGCCGGCGCTTCCAGCGCACCCACCGCCATACGCAGCACGAACAGCGCGATAAAGCTGGCGGCGAAACCGAGCATAACAGTGGCAATCGACCACAGCAGCAGCGCGGCGGTATACAAGATGCGCGGCGGCACACGATCCACCAGCCAGCCGCCGGGGATCTGCATGGCCGCGTAGGTCCAGCCGAAAGCGGAGAAAATAAGCCCGACCTGCACCGGGTCGATACCCAGATCGCTGGTCAGCGCAGGCGCGGCAATCGACAGGTTGCTGCGGTCGAGGTAGTTGATCACCACCGTGATAAACAACAGCACCATGATGAAAAAGCGCTTTCGGCTGGGCGTAACTAAGGGAGCCTGCCCGGTGAGGGATTCAGGGTGCATGGGGTGCCTCTTTTTATGTTTGTTGAGGACAAAACGTGCTGAAGGAACGCGGTAAATGTGGGAGCTGGCTTGCCTGCGATAGCGGTGGGTCAGTCACCGCAGCGGTGCCAGGTAAGCCCGCTCCCACATTTTTGAACGCATTCCTTCAGATAAAAATCACCACTCGGCAAAACTGCCATCGGCGTGACGCCAGATCGGATTGCGCCAGCGATGGCCGATGGCCGCGCGCTCAATCACGTATTCCTCGTTGATCTCGATGCCCAGACCCGGGCCGTTGGGGATCTTCACAAAGCCTTGGTCGTAGTCGAACACGCCAGGGTCACGCACGTAGTCGAGCAGGTCGTTGCTTTCGTTGTAGTGAATGCCCAGGCTTTGTTCCTGGATAAACGCGTTGTAGCAAGCCGCATCCAGTTGCAGGCAGGCTGCCAGGGCAATCGGACCCAGCGGGCAGTGCAGGGCCAGGGCCACGTCGTAGGCTTCGGCCATGTTGGCGATCTTGCGGGTTTCGGTAATCCCGCCTGCGTGGGAGGCGTCCGGCTGGATGATGTCGACGTAGCCTTCGCTGAGCACGCGCTTGAAATCCCAACGCGAGAACAGGCGCTCGCCCAAGGCAATCGGCGTACTGGTCAGCGGCGCCAGTTCTTTCAACGCCTCGTAGTTTTCGCTGAGCACCGGCTCTTCAATAAACATCAGTTTGTAGGGGTCGAGCTCTTTCATCAGCACCTTGGCCATGGGCTTGTGTACACGGCCATGGAAGTCGACGCCGATACCCACGTTGGGCCCCACGGCATCGCGTACTGCAGCGACATTGGCCAGGGCCAGGTCGACTTTGTCGAAGCTGTCGAGGAACTGCAGTTCTTCGGTGCCGTTCATTTTCACCGCAGTGAAGCCACGGGCCACGGCCTCTTTGGCAGCACGGGCAGTGTCGGCGGGGCGGTCGCCACCGATCCACGAGTACACGCGGATCTTCTCACGCACCTGGCCGCCCAGCAGATCGCTGACCGAGACGCCCAGCGCCTTGCCCTTGATGTCCCACAACGCCTGGTCGATACCGGCGAGAGCGCTCATGTGCACCGCGCCGCCCCGGTAGAAACCGCCGCGATAGAGCACTGTCCAGATATCTTCGATATTGCGTGGGTCTTTGCCGATCAGGTAGTCGGACAATTCTTCAACGGCGGCTGCCACAGTGTGAGCGCGGCCTTCGACCACAGGCTCACCCCAGCCAGTCACGCCCTGGTCGGTTTCGACCTTGAGGAAGCACCAGCGCGGCGGGACGATAAAGGTCGTCAATTTGGTGATTTTCATCTCTTGTCTCTCTTATGGATGCAGCGCCTGTGGGCGCGGAACTTGCTGTCAGCTCAGGGCTTTCCAGGCGGCGACATAAGCCTGGGCACGGCTCGCGACCTGATCCACTGTCATACCCGGTTTGAACAACCCGGAGCCCAACCCGAACCCTTTCGCGCCGGCATCGATAAACACCTGCATGTTGTCCGGCGTAACGCCGCCTACCGGCAACAGCAACGTGCCCACCGGCAATACCGCCAGCCACGCCTTGATCACCGAAGGGCCGATCTGCTCGGCCGGGAACAGCTTCAACACGTCGGCGCCTTCGGCCAGTGCGGCAAACGCTTCGGTTGGCGTTGCCACGCCCGGCGACAAGTACAGACCTGCGGCCTTGGCGGCGCGCAGGACGTTGGCATCGCTATGGGGCATGACAATCACCTGACCACCTGCGGCCTTCACCTGCTCGACCTGTTCAGGCGTCAACACCGTGCCGGCACCGATCAGGCAATCGGCGGGCAGGCTGTCGCGCAGGGTACGAATGCTGGTGTACGGCTCCGGCGAATTGAGCGGCACTTCGATGACACGAAAACCCGCGTCGTACAGGACCTGGCCAATGGCCTGGGCTTCATCCGGGCGTATGCCGCGCAGGATTGCGATCAAACCGTTTTGCGCGAGTGCTTGCTTGAGCATGTCAGGCCTCCGTTACAGGTTGAATGAGCCCAGCCGCCACCGCCAATTGCCACAGGCCACGCTCGGTGGCTTCCTGCGCCAGGCTGACGTGAGCGAAGCCGCAAAGGGTGAGGGCGCGTTGATAGCGGGCGCAGAGTGGGGCGGCGCCAACCAGAATGATCGGCTGGGTTTTGGCGTTGTCTGGCAAACCGGCGAGTTCATGGCCGATCAACAGGCCGGACAGGTAGTCGGGCTGCTGGTTGGGCGAAAGCTCAGCCGTCAGGCCCAGGGTGCGGGCGCTGAACAAGGTCGACAACACGCCACGCCGGCCATCCTTTGAAAGCGCCACGTGCACGCCACGGTCAAAGGCCTCGGTCTGGAATTGCTCACTCGGCTGCTGGGTGCGACCCAGGATGCTGTGCTTGCTCAATATCGCAAACAGTTCACCGGTCATGAAGGTGTCGAAATGGGTAATACGGCCTTCAACCACCTCGACCCATTTGGAGTGGCTGCCGGGCAACCCGATCAATACTTGGGCGCCAAGGCCTTGCAGCACGCCGAGTACCTGGGTTTCTTCGCCGCGCATCACATTGGGCAAACCCGCTCGCTCGATCACCCCCGGCACAATATGCACCTCCACCCCACGCAGGCTGCGCACAGGGTGCAACGCCTGGCCCAGGCTGGCGACGTCCACAGGCGTGGCGCGATAAGCCGCCTCGCTCCAGCCCTGTGCACTGCCGACCATGCCGCAGGCAATCACCGGCAATCCGGGCTGGGCGTCGAGCCAATCGCCGCAGGCGCTATCGAACGCCAATTCGAAGCCGTCAGTGCAATCAATACCGTTGATTACCCGTGGTTCGCAGGGCAAATGCATGATGCCCCAGGCTTGCGAGCGCTGTTCCAGCACAACGCCTTCGGGGCCGAGTTTGTAAGCACGAAGGGAGCTGGTCCCCCAATCGAGCGCGATCAATTGCGCCTGCATCGCTTCACCTGAAATGAGTGGGTGCTGAAAAAAGCAGATGGGCGAATATAAACCTAGGGACCGGAATATCTCAATATATAAATATCAATCCCACATAATGAGACAAGACAAGATTAATCCTACACCGCTCCCTGTTTTTACTTAGGGAGAGGCAAGGCTTTATCTGATAAGGGACGTTAAAGAACCGACAGATCCAACTCGCGCATCGCGCCCATCCAGATCGCGTAGTCGGTGTGGTCTTTCAGGTCATCGCCGGTTTCAGGGTGCAGGAACACCACCAAGCCATTGCGGTGCAGCGCCAGCCACGGCAACACCACGCCGATGTATTGCGGCACGAATGCCAGCTGGCAGCTCCAATCCGGGTGCGGGCCCACCGGACGTTCATGCACACGGCCCATGCGCAACGGGAACAGCCTGGCGGCGTCCTCACACAGCGTGCGCGCCTGGTCGATGGTGCTGGCGTCGAAGTAGATATGGGCGTGATAGCCCTTGATACGTTGCATGACGGACTCCGGATCCACAATGTGCCGATCCTAGACCGCAATCGAAGGCAGGGCCAGCCCGGTCAACGACTGCGCACTGCTGGCCTGTTCCGCCACCAGCCACTGGACAAAACGTTCCACCAGTTGCCCACGACGTTTGCGCTGGGGTTGCACCACGTAATAACCGTAACGCGAGGTCACCGTGTTGCTGATCGGGCGGCACAGCCAGTTCTGTTCCAGCAGGTTATCCACCAGGTGGCGCCAGCCGATGGCAACGCCCTGGCCGGCAATCGCAGCCTGAATCAGCAAGGTGTAGTTGTCGAAGCGCAATTGCCCGGGAGTTGGCGCAGTGGTGATACCCAATTCGCGAAACACCCCGCTCCAGTCGAACCACTGGCTGTTGTTTTCCTGACGCAGGTGCAGCAAGGGGTACTCGGGCAAGGATTGCACCGTCAGCGGAGCAGCCTGGCCCTTTAGCCACTGCGGGCTGCATACCGGAAACACTTCCTCGTTGAATAACCACAGGCTGTCGCCCTGCTTGAAACGGCCATCGCCGAACAGCACCGCCACATCGATATCGCTGCGCAGGCTGGCATGGTTGCGCTCACTGGTTACCAGGCTCACATCCACCTGCGGGTTGGCCTGGTGGAAGCGATGCAGGCGCGGCATCAGCCAATAGGCGGCGAAGGCGAAGTCGGTAGCCACTTGCAGCACTTCGTGTTGGTCCTGCTGGGTGATAGTGCTGAGCCCCAGGTTGATACTTTGCAGGCCGCCTTGCACGTGTTCGAACAGCAGAACGCCGGCGTCGGTGAGTTCGATACCGCGATAGATACGGTCAAACAGGCGGATTGCCAGTTGTTCTTCCAGACGCTTGATCTGCTGGCTGACCGCCGGCTGGGTGGTGCCCAACTCCATCGCCGCCGCGGTAAAACTGCGGTGGCGGGCCGCCGCTTCGAAAGCACGCAGCAGATCGAGAGAGAGGTGACCCAGCGCTTCATACATAAGCTGTCATTATCCTAGGCATTGCTCGTCATGGGCTTTACCCCGCCTGGCATGGACTTCATGCTCATTGGCATAAACAACGCCTATGGAATGCCGAGAAACCATGAAGCGCAAGAACATTCTTTTCATCATGGCCGATCAAATGGCCGCGCCAATGCTGCCGTTCTATGGGCCTTCCCCGATCAAGCTGCCCAACCTCAGCCGCCTCGCCGCACAAGGCGTGGTATTCGACGCCGCCTATTGCAATAGCCCGTTGTGCGCGCCATCGCGCTTTACCCTGGTCAGCGGCCAGTTACCGAGCAAGATCGGTGCCTACGACAACGCTGCCGATTTCCCCGCCGATGTGCCGACCTATGCCCACTACCTGCGTCGTCTCGGCTACCGCACCGCGTTGTCGGGCAAGATGCATTTCTGCGGCCCCGACCAATTGCACGGCTACGAAGAGCGCCTGACCAGCGATATCTACCCCGCAGACTATGGCTGGGCCGTGAATTGGGATGAGCCCGACGTACGCCCCACCTGGTATCACAATATGTCTTCGGTGCTGCAAGCGGGCCCGTGCGTGCGCACCAACCAGCTGGATTTCGACGAGGAGGTGGTGTTCAAGGCTCAGCAGTACCTGTTCGATCATATCCGCGAGGACGGCGATCGACCGTTCTGCCTGACGGTGTCGATGACCCATCCTCACGACCCCTACACCATCCCCAAGCCGTTCTGGGACCTGTACGACGACGCCGATATCCCTTTGCCTGCAACGCCGGCACAAGCAGAGCTGGACCCACACTCCCAGCGTCTGCTCAAGGTCTATGACCTGTGGGATAAACCGCTGCCTGTGGACAAGATCCGCGATGCCCGCCGCGCCTATTTCGGCGCGTGCAGCTACATCGACAGCAATGTCGGCAAACTCCTGCAAACCCTGGAAGACACCGGCCTGGCCGATGACACGCTGATCATCTTCTCCGGCGACCACGGGGACATGCTTGGCGAACGCGGCCTCTGGTACAAAATGCACTGGTTTGAAATGGCTGCACGCGTACCGCTGCTGATCAGTGCGCCGGGCCAATTCGCGGCTGGGCGGGTCACTCAGGCCGTGTCCACCGCCGACCTGCTGCCGACCCTGGTGGAACTGGCCGGCGGCGAGCTGGACCCGCACTTGCCGCTGGACGGTCGCTCTCTGGTCCCGCACTTGCAAGGGCAGGGCGGGCATGACGAAGTGTTTGGCGAATACATGGCCGAAGGCACCATCAGCCCGTTGATGATGATTCGCCGGGGCGCCTACAAATTTATCTACAGCGAAGACGACCCTTGCCTACTGTTTGATGTGCACAACGACCCGCACGAGCGAGAAAACCTTAGCCGGTCAGCAGAGCATCGCTCGCTGTTCGAGGCGTTTTTGCGGGAGGCGCGGGCCAAATGGGACATCCCGGCGATCCATCAGCAAGTGCTTGCCAGCCAGCGTCGCCGCCGCCTGGTGTTTGAGGCACTGACTCAAGGCACGCTCAAGAGCTGGGACCACCAGCCACAGGTGGACGCCAGTCAGCAGTACATGCGCAACCATATCGACCTTGATGACCTGGAGCGCAAAGCACGTTTTCCACAACCCTGCCAAAACCAATAAGTAGACAGAGGGAAGGCCATGCAAAAGTTGACCGTGGTACTGAGTTTGGTGATGCTCAGCAGCGCCCAGGTGTACGCAGACACTCGCTGCGAAACGGTAAAGATGGCCGACCCAGGCTGGAGCGATATTGCCGCCACCAACGCTATCACCAGTTTCTTGCTGACGAGCATGGGCTATCAACCCAAGGTCGACACCCTGGCGGTGCCGATTACCTTCGGCGGGCTCAAGGACGGCCAGGTGGATGTCTTCCTCGGCAACTGGATGCCGGCGCAGCAAGGCTTCTACGACAAGTTCGTGGCCAACGGCGATGTGGTGCAACTGGCGAAGAACCTGGAGGGCACCGAGTTCACCCTCGCCGTGCCGGACTATGTGTGGGACGCCGGGGTGCATGACTTTGCCGACCTGAATAAATTTGCCGACAAGTTCGACAAGAAGATCTACGGCATCGGCTCCGGCGCGCCGGCGAATATCTCGTTGCAGGAAATCATCAAGAAGAATGACTTCAACCTTGGCCAGTGGAAGCTGATTGAGTCCAGCGAACAGGCGATGCTTGCCGAAGTGTTGCGAGCAGTGAAGAAACAGCGCTTTGTCACCTTCCTCGGCTGGACGCCACACCCGATGAACGTGCAGTTGAAGATGCATTACCTCAAGGGCGGCGAACAGTATTTCGGCGCCACCGGCAGCGTGTATACCTTGACCCGCAAGGGTTATGCACAGGCCTGCCCGAATGTCGCCAAGCTGCTGACCAACCTGAGTTTCACCCAGGAGATGGAGAACAGCATCATGGCGCAAGTGAGCAACAACAAGGTCAGCAATGCCGAGGCGGCCAAAGCCTGGATCAAGGCGAATCCGGCGATGCTGGATAAGTGGCTGGACGGCGTGAAAACCGTGGATGGCCAGGATGCGTTGCCGGCGGTAAAAGCCAAACTCTGATGCTTGCCGGCGACCCGGTGGGAGCTGGCTTGCCTGCGATAGCATCACCCCGGTATGCCTGTCACACCGAGGCGCCAGCATCGCAGGCAAGCCAGCTCCCACAAGTACCCATGCATTGATACTCTTGCCAAAACCCTTTACCCGAGCCTTCGATGCCCCGGCCCAACCGCCATACACTTCTCCCTTTTCTCAGTTGGCTCCCGCGCCAAACCCGTGCCAGCGTGGGCCGGGATGCGATCGTCGGCCTCAGCGGCGCGGTGCTCGCCCTGCCGCAGTCGATTGCCTACGCGCTGATCGCCGGGCTCCCACCGGAGTACGGGCTGTATGCCGCGATCATCCCGGTATTGATCGCGTGCCTGTGGGGCTCTTCCTGGCACTTGATCTGCGGGCCAACAGCGGCGATTTCCATCGTGCTTTACGCCAGTATCAGTCCATTGGCCGTGCCAGGCTCCCAGGACTACATCACCCTCATCCTGTTGCTGACCTTCCTCGCCGGCGTCTTCCAGTGGTTGCTCGGCCTGCTGCGCTTTGGCGCGCTGGTGAATTTTGTTTCCCATTCGGTGGTGCTGGGCTTCACCCTGGGCGCCGCGGTGGTGATTGCTTTGGGGCAGTTGCCGAACCTGCTGGGGCTGGATTTACCAAGCCAGGCCACCGCTCTAAACAGCCTGCTGGCGCTGGTGGACCATGGCGGTGAGTGGGATCGCGCGTCCCTGATGCTCGGGCTTGGCACTTTGCTGGTGGGCGCACTGCTCAAGTCTTTGGTGCCACGCTGGCCGACGCTGTTGATCGCTTTAGTCTTGGGTAGCCTGGCGGCGTGGCTGTGGCCGGGGATGTTCGGGCATGTGGCGCGGGTCAGTTCGTTTATCGGCCAGTTGCCGCCGTTCAGCCCACTGCCGATGGACCTGGATCTGCTGCTGCGCCTGCTGCCCAGCGCGGTGGCGGTGGGGATGCTGGGGCTGGTGACCAGCCTGTCGATTGCGCGCTCGCTGTCGGCCCGCTCGCAACAATTGCTCGACGCCAACCAGGAAGTGCGCGCCCAGGGTTTATCCAACATCGTTGGCGGATTTTTCTCCGGCTACCTGTCAGCCGGTTCGTTTACCCGCTCAGGCCTCAGTTAC
This sequence comes from Pseudomonas sp. MF7453, assembly GCF_016405455.1. NCBI lineage: Bacteria > Pseudomonadati > Pseudomonadota > Gammaproteobacteria > Pseudomonadales > Pseudomonadaceae > Pseudomonas > Pseudomonas sp. MF7453. Next base: position 92,179 of record NZ_JAEKCN010000005.1, read on the forward strand.
GAAGCAGGCGCCCGCTCGCCCTTGGCCGGCGTGTTTTCCGCGCTGTGGGTGGCGGTATTTGCGTTGTTTGGCGCGGCGTTGATCGCGCATATTCCCATCCCGAGCATGGCCGCCAGCATTCTGCTCATTTGCTGGGGCCTGGTGGATTACCGAGGCATTCGTGCTCTGTTTCGAGTCAGCCGCGCCGAATTCGTGGTGATGGGCCTGACGTGTGTCGCCACCTTACTGCTGGAGCTGCAAACGGCGATTTATGCCGGGGTGCTGGCATCGCTGTTTTTCTATCTCAAGCGCACCTCGCAACCGCGGGTTCAGCAATGGCGCGACGGGGACGAGGATGTATTACGCGTGGGGGGCTCGATCTTTTTTGGCGCCAGCCATTACCTGCAAGTACGCCTGCAAAGTCTGCAGGGTGCGCGGGTGGTGATCGAGGCGCAGCAGATCAATTTTATCGACTACTCCGGCGTGGAGATGCTGCATCAAGAGGCGCGGCGATTGGCGGGGTTGGGGCGTAGCCTGACGTTGCGCCGAGCCAGGCCGCAGGTGGTCGAGGAATTGATGAAGCTGGAGGGATCGGATAACTGCCCCCTCCATTTCGAAGACTAAACCCGATCAACTGTGGGAGCTGGCTGGCCTGCGATAGGGGTGGATCAGCCAGCACATGGGTAACTGACCTATTGCTATCGCAGGCAAGCCAGCTCCCACATTAATTGTGTCCACATCAGCGTGTGGGATCAGGCCAATTGCCGGCGCAGTTCGGCCAGTACCGGCGCTGAATCAGGGCGCACACCGCGCCACAGGAAGAAGGCTTCCGCCGCCTGCTCCACCAGCATCCCCAAACCATCCATCGCCACCACAGCACCCTGTTCCGCAGCCCAGCGGCAGAACGCGGTGGGTTCCTTGGCGTACATCATGTCGTAGCAGAACGTCTTGCCCGGCTCGATCAGGCTGCCGGCAATCGGTGGTACATCGCCTGACAGGCTGGCGGACGTGGCGTTGATGATCACATCCACCGGCTCACGTAGCCAGTCGAAACCACTGGCAGACACCGGGCCCAGGTCGTCGAACAGCTCAGCGAGCAACTCGGCCTTTTCCACGGTGCGGTTGGCGATGATCAACGAAGAGGGTTGCTGCGCCAGCAACGGCTCAAGTGCACCGCGCACCGCGCCGCCGGCTCCCAACAACAGGATGCGTTTGCCTTGCAGGCTCAGCCCGGCGTTGACCGTCAGGTCGCGTACCAGCCCGGCGCCGTCGGTGTTGTCACCCAACAACGTACCGTCCGCCAGTTTGCTCAGGGTGTTCACGGCACCAGCGCGCTGGGCACGTTCGGTCAAGGTATCGGCCAAACGATAGGCGTCTTCCTTGAACGGTACCGTCACGTTGGCGCCACGACCCTGGCGAAAAAACTCACGGGCGCACTGGGTGAAATCCTCCAACGGCGCGAGCAACGTGCTGTAGTCCAGTTGTTCGCCGGTCTGCTCGGCGAACATACGGTGGATCAGCGGCGATTTGCTGTGGCCGATAGGGTTGCCGAACACAACATAACGGTCCATCACACCGCCGCCTTGGGTGCGGCGACACCGAGCCAGTCGCGGTCTTGCAGGAAATAGTCAGTGAGACGCGCCTCTTCGCTACCGGCCTCGGCCTTCCAGTCATAGCTCCAACGAACCTGGGGCGGCAGCGACATCAGGATCGACTCCGTACGCCCGCCCGACTGCAAACCGAACAGCGTGCCACGGTCATACACCAGGTTGAACTCAACGTAGCGACCGCGGCGGAACTCCTGGAACTGACGCTGCTGTTCGGTATACGCCATGGCCTTGCGGCGTTGCACAATCGGCAGGTAGGCATCGATATAGGCATCGCCGATGGCACGGATAAAGGCGAAGCAGGTGTCGAAGCCCCATTCGTTCAAGTCATCGAAGAACAGGCCACCGATGCCGCGTGGTTCATTGCGATGCTTGATGTGGAAGTAGGAATCGCACCAGGCTTTGTAGCGTGCGTACACGTCTGGGCCAAAGGGCGCACAGGCTTGCTCGGCCACACGGTGCCAATGGACGCAGTCTTCTTCATTGCCGTAATACGGGGTCAGGTCAAAGCCGCCACCGAACCACCACACCGGTTCTTCGCCTTCTTTTTCAGCGATGAAAAAGCGCACATTGGCGTGGGAAGTCGGCACATGCGGGTTATGCGGATGAATCACCAGTGACACGCCCAGCGCCTCAAAGCCCCGACCGGCCAGCTCAGGCCGATGGGCGCTGGCGGACGGCGGCAAGCCGCTACCAAATACGTGGGAAAAGTTAACCCCGCCTTTTTCGATCACCGAACCGTTCTCGATCACACGGGTGCGACCGCCACCGCCGGCAGGCCGGGTCCAGGCGTCTTCGATAAAACGCGTGTCCGTCTCGAAGGTTTCCAGGGCGTTGCAAATGCGATCTTGCAGGTCAAGCAGGTAGGCTTTAACGGCCTCGGTGCGGGTAGTCATGGCATCACCTTGAATCGGGCAAAGCTACGCGAGGCCATTGGGCGTCGGCGGCAAATGGGCGCACAGGATACCACTGCGCCCACATGCCACTGCACTTAGGTGCGCCGCAGTTGACGAAGATCAAGCTTAGGAGTCCGATAGGGGGCTACGCAGGTTCGAACCCAAGGAGAAGTGCAGATGGCCAAACGTATCCAGTTCAGCGCCCATGGCGGCCCCGAAGTACTTGAGTATGTGGACTACACACCGGCGCAGCCTGGCCCGCAGCAGGTCCGGGTGCGTAACGAGGCCATCGGCCTGAACTTCATCGACACCTATTTTCGCAGTGGCCTCTACGCACCGCCTGCTCTGCCGTCGGGCCTGGGCGCGGAAGGCGCTGGCGTAGTCGATGCCGTGGGCAGTGAAGTCACCCAGTTCAAAGTCGGCGACCGCGTGGCCTACGGCAGCGGCCCGCTGGGTGCCTATAGCCAGTTGCATGTGTTGCCTGCCGCCAACCTGGTGCACCTGCCGGATGACATCAGCTTTGAACAGGCCGCCGGGGCCATGCTCAAGGGCCTGACCGTGCAATACCTGCTGCGCCAGACCTACGAATTGAAAGGCGGCGAAACCATTTTGTTCCACGCCGCTGCCGGTGGCGTGGGCTCCCTGGCCTGCCAATGGGCCAAGGCCCTGGGCGTGAAGCTGATCGGCACGGTGAGTTCGCCGGAAAAGGCCGCCTTGGCCAAATCCCTCGGCGCCTGGGAAACCATCGACTACAGCAAGGAAGATGTCGCACAACGCGTACTGGAATTGACTGACGGCAAAAAGGTGCCTGTGGTGTACGACGGCGTCGGCAAGGACACCTGGCTGACCTCCCTGGACAGCGTGGCGCCACGGGGGTTGGTCGTGAGCTTTGGCAACGCATCGGGTGCGGTGGATGGCGTGAACCTGGGCATCCTTTCGGCCAAGGGTTCGTTGTACGTGACCCGGCCGACGCTGGCGACCTATGCGAACAATCCGGCGAACTTGCAGGCGATGGCGGACGATCTGTTTTCGATGATCAAAAGCGGCAAGGTGCGCATTGATATCAACCAGCGTTACCCGCTGGCGGATGCGGCCAAAGCGCAGACCGAGTTGTCGGCGCGACGCACGACTGGCTCAACCATTCTATTGCCTTGAGTGCGTCATCGCAGGCAAGCCAGCTCCCACATTTGACCGCGGTGACTGATCAAATGTGGGAGCCGGGCTTGCCCGCGATGGCCGCACCTCGGTCTCAGGAGGGGCGCACGACCTCACCGGTCACCAGGTCCCGAATCAGGCTTGGGTTCTTGCGCCCACCCAGCGCGCCACCCAACACCAAGTCCACTTGCCCGCGGAAATACTGCTCCACGCGAATGCGCGTGCGTGCCGCCGGGCGCCCCTGTGGGTTGGCTGACGTTGAGATCAACGGCCCGACCTGGGCGCACAAATCCCTCACCAACGGGTGATCGGTGACCCGCAACGCCACGGTGTCATGCATACCCGTAACCCATTCGGGCAACAAGTCCTGATGAGGTACCAGCCAGGTATTGGGCCCGGGCCACGTGCTGGCCATGCGATCGATCCAGGTGTCCGGGAAGTCTTCAAACAGGAAGTCGAACTGACGAATATTATCCGCCACCAGAATCAGCCCCTTGTCCACCGAGCGGTTCTTGATCGCCAATAGCCGATCCACTGCTTCTTCATTCCACGGGTCGCAGCCCAGGCCCCAGACCGCCTCGGTCGGATAGGCAATCACCGCGCCTGCGCGAATTTCCCGTGCGGCTTGCAGCACACGCCACCTGTTGACCATTATTTAATCTCCGGACTAAAGCTCTGGGCAGTTTACCGATCTTCGTTACAAAACCCAGCGCCAAAAACCGGCAGCTGCTAAACCTGGCAGCGCGCCAGCCAGCGCCCGCTTTCGCAGATGACGTGGCCTTCCAGCTCCAGCTCCGTAAGGGTTGCCAGCACTTGGGATAACGGCCGACCAGTGGCAATCGCCAAGGCTTCGCTGGTATGTGGCGCCGCATGCAGCAGTGCCACCAGTGGGTGGGTGACCGGCACCGGCGCAGGGCGCGATAACGCCTGCCAACCGCGCAGCGCCTCAAGGATGTGTTCGATGGTTTCCACCAGCACCGCGCCATCGCGAATCAGTTGGTGGCAACCCTTGGCACCGGGGTGATGAATGGAACCCGGGATCGCATATACCTCACGCCCTTGCTCGGCGGCCAGCCGCGCGGTGATCAGCGAACCGCTGGCGATGCTGGCTTCCACCACCAGAACCCCCAGCGACAGCCCGCTGATAATTCGATTGCGCCGTGGGAAATTACCGGCCTGGGGCCCCGCGTCCAATGGAAACTCGGAAACCACCGCGCTGCCTTGGGCGATCATTGCGGCGGCGAGCTTGCGGTGGCGCTGTGGATAAAAATTTTCCAGCCCGGTGCCAAGTACCCCGATTGTACGACCGCCCACCTCCAATGCTGCCTGGTGGGCGGCGCCGTCAATGCCCAGCGCCAAACCACTGGTGATGACAAAACCGGCGCTCGCCAGGCTGCGGGAAAAGGCGGCGGCCGTGTCCATACCGGGGCGGGAAGCACGCCGGCTGCCGACCATGGCCAACTGAGGTTTTTCCAGAATGCCCGGGTCGCCCGCAACGAATAACAGCGGCGGTGCGTCGTCGATTTGAGCGAGCAAGACGGGATACTCAGGTTGGTCCCACATCAACAAATGCTGGTCCGGGCCTTCTAACCAGGCCAATGCCGCACTGGCGCCATCACGGATTTGCGGGCTACGCCGGGCATCGGCGCTGATGGCGGGCAAGCCGAGGGAACGCCACGCACTGGCAGGCGCACTGAGGGCCTTGGAGGCGCAGCCGAACGCCTGGATCAATACGTGAAAACGCTTGGGGCCCAGTTCCGGCAGCCTGTGCAAGCGTAGTCGGGCTTCCAGCTCTGCCGGAGAAATTTCTCTACTGTTTATCGGATTCATTTGATCATCCTTGACCGGAACAAGCTGTGGATAACTCTGTTGGTAACTTATTTAGCAGGCTATTTATTGCGCTTGTTGGTGGGTCTCGAAACGATCCTTTACAGCCAGCGCGCGTGAAGCACTGAGCACCAGGGCGTAACTGAGTTTTTCATAGGTGCGAAACACCAGAAGGGTGCCGGCCCGTTCTTGCGGGAGTTGGGTTGGCGTGCCGGTAAGGACGTCTCGCACGGTGGCGCCTGCCTTGATCACCGTCAGTAACTGGCCTTCGATCAATCCATCGCGGCGGCCCTTGTTCAGGGTCACGGCGTCCAGCACGCCAATCTGAGTGACGCCCTTGGGGATGTCGATGATGTGCCCTGTGATGAAGGCCGAGGAGCTGGCCGATTCCAAGGTGTTCAGCTTTACCGGAGGTTGTGCACCCAGCAAGCGGTCACCTGGGCGGATTTCCTGAGTCACCCGCTGCACTGCAAGGGTGGTGAGGTCGTCGGCGAGCACAAAGCGTGCGGTGCCGATCTCATCGGCATTGACGCCCAGTAGCTCCTGGGTGGCTGGGTCGGTGTAGACCTTGCCTTGGCGAAAGATCCCGTAGCTTGGCTGGGCCGGGTCCAGGTGACCGCGGGCATGCACGCGCTCGCCATTGGCCCCCAGCACGCGACCGCCTTGCGCCGCAACAATGTAGGGCGCGTTGTCCAGCTCCTGAGGCGTGTCGACAATCCGGTTATGCAGTAAAAAGTGCTGGATGGCCCTTTGCGTCGCGTGATCCAGGCGCTCAGTGGGCTTGGGAATCAACGCCATGGCGACAGGGGCCCACAGCAGCAAGACGAGTAGCGATTTCCTCATGGGGTGAATCTCCTTTATTATGTGCGTTCGCGTGAAATGCCTTGGCCCTCGTGGCTTCTGAGCGTTTCACACCGGCCGTGTGGGTCCATCCCACCGCCGATTGGTCTTTACCTCACATGTGCAGCAATTACGCTTATGGCTATTTTGAACATCCTCGAATTTCCCGACTCGCGCCTGCGCACGATCGCCAAGCCGGTGGCCGTAGTGGACGACAAGGTTCGTCAGTTGGTCGATGACATGTTTGAAACAATGTATGAAGCCCCGGGCATCGGCCTCGCCGCGACCCAGGTCAACGTGCACTTGCGTGTCGTGGTCATGGACCTGTCGGAAGATCGCAGCGAACCGCGGGTGTACATCAACCCCGAGTTCGAACCGCTGACCGATGAGATGGGCGAATACCAGGAAGGCTGCCTGTCGGTGCCGGAGTTCTACGAGAACGTGGAACGCCCGCTGCGCGTGAAGATCAAGGCCCTGGACCGTGACGGCAAGCCGTTTGAGCTGATTGCCGAAGGCCTGCTGGCGGTGTGCATCCAGCATGAATGCGACCACCTCAACGGCAAACTGTTTGTCGATTACCTGTCCACGCTCAAGCGGGACCGGATCAAGAAGAAGCTGGAAAAAAAGCATCGCCAGCAAGCTTGATGCCCTTCTTCCAAAGGCTTGCTGCGGCAAGCCTTTTTCTTTTGTGACTGTTTTTAACCGAGAACTCCCATGACCGAGCCATTGCGCATTGTTTTTGCCGGCACCCCTGAATTCGCCGCCGAACACCTCAAGGCGCTGCTTGCCAGCCCTTATGACATCGTCGCGGTGTACACCCAGCCGGATCGCCCGGCCGGTCGCGGGCAAAAACTGATGCCGAGCCCGGTCAAGCTGTTGGCCCTTGAACACAACATCCCTGTGCTGCAACCGCCAACCCTGCGTAACAGCGACGCCCAGGCCGAACTGGCCGCGCTGAAGCCGGACTTGCTGGTGGTGGTGGCCTACGGTTTGATCCTGCCCCAGGCGGTGCTGGATATCCCGCGCCTGGGCTGCATCAACAGCCATGCCTCGCTGTTGCCTCGCTGGCGCGGTGCGGCGCCGATCCAGCGCGCCGTTGAAGCGGGCGACAGCGAAAGCGGCGTGACCGTGATGCGTATGGAGGCGGGCCTGGACACCGGCCCGATGCTGCTTAAGGTCACCACCCCGATCAGCGCGCAAGACACCGGTGGCAGCCTGCACGACCGCCTTGCCGAAATGGGCCCGCCTGCGGTGATCCAGGCCATCGCCGGCCTGGCAGCAGGCACACTGGAAGGCGAGGTACAGGACGACAGCCTGGCCACCTACGCGCACAAATTGAACAAAGACGAAGCACGCATCGACTGGAGCCGCCCGGCCGTGGAGCTGGAGCGTCTGGTACGTGCCTTCAACCCATGGCCGATCTGCCACAGCACCCTTAACGGCGAAGCCTTGAAGGTGTTGGCCGCGACCCTGGCCGATGGCACGGGCGCCCCTGGCGAGATTATCGGCGCCAGCAAAGACGGGCTGTTGGTCGCTTGCGGCGAGCAGGCGTTGTGCCTGACGCGTCTGCAATTGCCCGGCGGCAAGGCGCTGAACTTCAGCGATTTGTTCAATAGCCGCCGCGAGAAATTTGCCTTGGGTACGATCCTCGGGGTGGCCGCTCAATGAACCCACGTCTGGCCGCCGCCAAGGCTCTCGCCGCCGTGCTCAACGGCAAGGCTTCGCTGAACAGTTCATTGCCCACGCAATTGGACAAGGTCGAAGACCGGGATCGCGGTTTCACCCAGGACCTGGCCTTTGGCACCGCCCGTTGGCAGCCAAGGTTGTCGGCGCTGGCAGCCAAGCTGCTGCAAAAGCCGTTCAAGGCAGCAGACGCTGACGTCGAGGCGCTGTTGCTGGTAGGTCTCTACCAGTTGCTCTACACCCGCGTACCGGCCCACGCCGCCATCGGTGAAACCGTCGGTTGCGCCGACAAGCTGAAAAAGCCCTGGGCCAAGGCCTTGCTCAATGCCGTGCTGCGCCGCGCTCAGCGCGAGAGCGAAGCGCTGTTGGCCGAGCTGGAACATGATCCGGTGGTGCGCACCGCCCACCCGCGCTGGCTGCAAAAATCCCTGAAAGCCTTCTGGCCCGAGCAATGGGAGGCTATCTGCGCGGCCAACAACGCGCACCCGCCGATGATCCTGCGGGTCAACCGTCGCCACCACAGCCGGGATGCATACCTGCAATTACTCGCCGACGCGGCCATCAACGCCACCCCGTGCGTGTACAGCACGGACGGTATCGTGCTGGAAGCCGCCGCCGATGTGCGCAGCCTGCCGGGCTTTGCCGAAGGCTGGATCAGCGTGCAGGACGAGGCCGCGCAATTGGCTGCCGACCTGCTCGATTTGGCCCCCGGCCAGCGCGTACTCGACGCCTGCTGCGCGCCAGGCGGTAAGACGTGTCACATCCTTGAGGTTGAAAAAGACCTGGCCGGTGTGGTGGCTGTGGATCTTGAGGCCAAGCGCCTGGTGCGCGTGCGGGAAAACCTTGCACGGCTGGGCCTCAACGCCGACCTGATCGCCGCCGACGGCCGCGACACCGCGAAGTGGTGGGACGGCAAGCCCTTCCAGCGCATCCTGCTGGACGCTCCGTGCTCCGCCACTGGTGTGATCCGTCGGCACCCGGACATCAAGCTGACCCGCCAGCCCGACGACATCGCCGCCCTGGCGGTGCTGCAAGGCGAACTGCTTGACGCGCTGTGGCCAACCCTGGAAGTCGGCGGCATCCTGCTGTACGCCACCTGCTCCACGCTGCCCACCGAAAATACCGAGGTCATCCAGGCTTTCCTCGCCCGCACCAGCGGCGCGCGCGAACTGGACCTCGCCACCAGCGCCGGCATCAAGCAGCCCCACGGCCGTCAACTGCTCGCGCAAGAAGGCGGGCACGATGGCTTCTACTACGCCAAACTGATCAAGATCGCCGCCGCGCGCGGCTGAATGGTTTTAAGGGAGTGACCGGATGAAAATCATCATCCTTGGGGCAGGGCAGGTCGGGGGTACGCTGGCCGAACATTTGGCCGGCGAAGCCAACGACATCACCGTGGTCGACACCGATGCCGAACGCCTGCGCAACCTCGGCGACCGCCTGGACATCCGCACGGTACAGGGCCGGGCGTCGTTCCCAACGGTGCTGCGTCAGGCGGGTGCCGACGATGCCGACATGCTTGTGGCGGTGACCAACAGTGACGAGACCAATATGGTCGCGTGCCAGGTTGCTCACACCTTGTTTCACACCCCGACCAAGATCGCCCGGGTGCGCGAAGCGGCCTACCTGACCCGCGCCGGCCTGTTCGATAACGATGCCATCCCGGTGGATGTATTGATCAGCCCGGAACAGGTGGTCACCCATTACATCAAGCGCCTGATCGAAATCCCAGGCGCCTTGCAGGTGATCGACTTCGCCGAGGGCAAGGCGCAACTGGTGGCGGTAAAGGCGTACTACGGTGGGCCGTTGGTGGGCCAGCAACTGCGCCAGCTGCGTGAGCACATGCCCAACGTGGAAACCCGCGTGGCCGCGATTTTCCGGCGTGACCGGCCGATCCTGCCCCAGGGCGACACGGTGATCGAAGCCGACGACGAAGTGTTTTTCATCGCCGCCAAGGCGAATATTCGCGCGGTCATGAGCGAAATGCGCAGGCTCGACGAAAGCTACAAACGCATCGTCATCGCCGGCGGTGGGCAGATTGGCGAGCGTTTGGCCGAAGCCATCGAAAGCCGCTATCAGGTGAAGATCATCGAGATGAGCCCGACGCGGTGCCGGCATTTGTCCGACACCCTCGACAGCACTGTCGTACTGCAAGGCAGCGCCTCGGACCGCGACCTGCTGATGGAAGAGAACATCGCCGACGCCGATATCTTCCTGGCCCTGACCAACGATGACGAAGCCAACATCATGTCGTCGTTGCTGGCCAAGCGGCTGGGGGCGAAGAAGGTGATGACCATCATCAACAACCCGGCCTATGTGGACCTGATCCAGGGCGGCGATATCGACATCGCCATCAGCCCGCAACTGGCGACCATCGGCACCTTGCTTGCCCACGTGCGCCGTGGCGACATTGTCAGCGTGCACTCCCTGCGCCGGGGTGCGGCGGAGGCCATCGAGGCGATTGCCCACGGTGACTCCAAGTCCAGCAAAGTGATTGGCAAGGCGATCCGCGATATCGGCCTGCCGCCCGGTACCACCATTGGCGCGATCATTCGCGATGAAGAAGTGATCATTGCCCACGACGACACGGTGATCGCCACCGGAGACCACGTGATTTTGTTCCTTGTGGATAAGAAACATATCCGCGATGTGGAGAAGCTGTTCCACGTGGGGCTGAGTTTTTTCTGATTAAAAAATTGTGTGAGCCTGCCGCCGCCATCGCGGGCAAGCCCGCTCCCACATGTGATCGCGTTCAAGTGTGGGAGCGGGCTTGCCCGCGATGACGATATCGAAACCGCTATGTAGCTAAAGGACGCACAGCCATGCTCGAATCCCTGGAAAAAATGCTCGCCAAGGGTGTGGATAATTCACTGCTGCGGTTCGGCCTGGGCAAGGGTTATCTGGACTTGAAGGACAACGCAAAGGCGGCCGAGCATTTGCAGCGATGCGTCGAGTTCGATCCGAAGTATTCAGCGGCGTGGAAGTTGTTGGGCAAGGCGCGGCTGGGATTGGAAGATCGCGCGGCAGCACACCTGGCATGGGAGAAGGGCATCGAAGCCGCCCAGGCCCATGGCGACAAACAGGCCGAAAAAGAAATGACGGTGTTCCTGAAGAAACTTGATCGCCAAACCTGAGGTGATCACCTGTGGGAGCTGGCTTGCCTGCGATGCAGACACCTCGGTATATCAGGCACTCCGAGGTGATGCTATCGCAGGCAAGCCAGCTCCCACATTTGATCTCCATTGGGCTGGAGGTCAGCGGTGTATCAATACCACCGTGCCTCACCCGGCGGGCGTTTCTTGAAGCGCTTCATGCTCCACATGTACTGGCTTGGGTAAGCGCCTACATAGCGCTCAACTACCTTGCTCATCGCCGCACAGGACGTCGCGGTGTCGGTGCTGTACATGTCTTCCGGCGCGGCTTCCAGGATCACCTTGTAGCCCGAGCCGTCCGGCAGCCGCAGGGCATGCAGGAACACACCCACGGCCTTGTGGCCCGCGAGCATGTTGGGCACGAATTTGCTGGTGAGCGCCTGGGTGGCGAAAAACGGTACGAAGATGCCCGCGGACTCAGCCGGTTCCGGGTCGGCAGGAATGCCCACCTGGCCGCCTTTGCGCACTTCCTTGATCACGCTGAGAATGCCTTCTTTGGTCGACGCCGCCACGCGGTTGCCCAGCTGCACGCGTTGTTTGCGCAGCAGTTCGTCCACCGCCTTGAGCTTGGGCGGCCGATAGAAAATGATCGGTTTGCACTGGCTGCAATAGAAGTGGTTCAACACTTCCCAGTTGCCCAGGTGGCTGGTGATGCCCACCACGCCTTTGCCGGAGGCCAGGGCCTCGTGCAGCACTTCCAGGCCCTCGACTTCGCGGACCAGGTCGATGGAGCGCTGCGCCGGCCAGATCCACGCGCAGGCGCTTTCAGTGAGGGACTTGCCGATGTCCATCAGGCTGCGGCCCACCAGGCGCTCGCGCTCGGCCGGGTCCATCTCCGGAAAGCACTTGGAGAGGTTGATCCGCACGGTGTCGCGGGAGCGGTTGGGGGTTTTCCACATGATCCAGCCGATACCCGTGCCGACGGCTTGTACGGCGCGCCAGGGCAGCAGGGCAAACAACCGAAGAGCGCCTACCAGCAAGGCGCCTTTAAACTTTTCCACAGGTCACTCCTGATCGTGTGTGGTGCGCAAAGCCGGCATTCTAACCGGCGTTGACCAAGTCCGCGTAACGGTCGCAGTCCTGGGTGTGGTCCATGACCATGCCCGAGGCCTGCATGAAGGCGTAGCAGATGGTCGGCCCCACGAAGGTGAAGCCGGCCTTTTTCAAGGCTTTACTCATGGCTTCGGCTTCGGGCGTAATCGCCGGGACGTCGCTGCGATCCTTGAAGTGATTGACCTTGGGTTTGCCGCCGACAAACGACCACAAAAATCCCACTGGATCTTCCAGTGCCAGCCAGGCCGCGGCGTTGCGCCGGGTGGCATTGAGCTTCAAGCGATTGCGCACGATGCCGGGATCCTGCATCAGCGCCTCGATTTCTTCGTCGCTCAACTGGGCCAGGCGCTGCGCATCAAACCCGAACAAGACCTTTCGATAATGCTCGCGTTTGCGTAAAACGGTGATCCAGGACAGGCCTGCCTGGAACCCTTCGAGCAAAAGCAACTCGAACAAACCCTGCGCATCGCGCAGCGGCGTTCCCCACTCTTGATCGTGATAAGCCATGTACAGCGGATCTTCAGAACACCAAAAGCAGCGTGGCATAAGGCTCCAGGGAGTGGTGGCGGGGCCGAATCGGGTATACTCCCGCTCTTTAAATCGCAGCCCAAGTAACAGGTGAATTTCGTGAGCCAGCCTACGCCAGCCGTGCGTACCTTCCAAGACTTGATCCTCGCCCTCCAGCAATACTGGGCCGAGCAAGGTTGTGTGGTACTTCAGCCCTACGATATGGAAGTAGGCGCCGGCACTTTCCACACCGCTACATTCCTGCGGGCCATCGGCCCGGAAACCTGGAACGCCGCTTATGTGCAGCCCAGTCGTCGCCCGACTGACGGTCGCTACGGCGAAAACCCGAACCGTCTGCAGCACTACTACCAGTTTCAGGTGGTATTGAAGCCCAACCCGGACAACTTCCAGGAACTGTACCTGGGCTCGCTGAAACATGTCGGTCTGGACCCATTGGTGCACGACATCCGTTTCGTCGAAGACAACTGGGAATCGCCAACCCTGGGCGCCTGGGGCCTGGGCTGGGAAGTCTGGCTCAACGGCATGGAAGTGACGCAGTTCACTTACTTCCAGCAAGCGGGCGGCATTGAATGCTACCCGGTCACCGGCGAGATCACCTACGGTCTGGAGCGCCTGGCCATGTACCTGCAAGGCGTGGACTCGGTCTACGACCTGGTATGGGCTGACGGCCCGTTCGGCAAGGTGACCTACGGCGATGTGTTCCACCAGAACGAAGTGGAGCAGTCCACCTACAACTTCGAACACGCCAACGTCGACAAGCTGTTCGAACTGTTCGATTTCTATGAAAGCGAAGCCAAGCGCCTGATCGAACTCGACCAGCCGCTGCCGTTGCCAAGCTATGAAATGGTGTTGAAGGCGTCCCATACCTTCAACCTGCTGGACGCGCGCCGTGCCATCTCGGTAACCGCACGCCAGCAATACATCCTGCGTGTACGCACTCTGGCGCGTTCCGTCGCTCAAGCCTACCTGCTGGCTCGCGCCAAGCTGGGCTTCCCGATGGCCACCCCGGACCTGCGTGATGAAGTGTTGGCTAAGCTGGAGGCTGCACAATGAGTGCTCAAGATTTCCTGGTTGAACTGGGCACCGAAGAGCTGCCACCCAAGGCACTCAATACCCTGGCCGATGCGTTCCTGGCCGGTATCGAAAAAGGCCTGCAGACTGCCGGCCTGAAGTTTGAAGCCAAAAAAGTCTACGCCGCGCCGCGCCGTCTGGCTGTGCTGCTGACCGCGCTGGAAACCCAGCAGCCGGACCGCAACATCAACCTGGACGGCCCACCGCGTCAGGCAGCTTTCGATGCCGACGGCAACCCTACCCAGGCCGCCCTTGGCTTTGCCAAGAAGTGTGGCGTAGAGCTGAGCGAGATCGACCAAAGTGGCCCGAAACTGCGTTTCAGCCAGGTCATCACCGGCAAGCCGACCGCCAGCCTGTTGCCGACCATCGTTGAAGACTCCCTGAACGACCTGCCTATTCCCAAGCGCATGCGCTGGGGTGCGCGCAAGGAAGAGTTCGTACGTCCAACCCAATGGCTGGTGATGCTGCTCGGTGACCAGGTCATCGATTGCACCCTCCTCGCCCAGAAGGCCGGTCGTGACTCCCGTGGTCACCGCTTCCATCATCCGCAAAGCGTGCGCATCACTTCGCCGGCCAACTACCTTAACGACCTGCGTGCCGCTTACGTATTGGCCGATGCCAATGAGCGTCGCGAGCTGATCAGCAAGCGCACCGAAGAGCTGGCCCGCCTGCAGGAAGGCACCGCCATCGTGCCGCCAAGCCTGCTGGACGAAGTGACCGCCCTGGTGGAATGGCCGGTGCCGCTGGTGTGCTCGTTCGAAGAGCGTTTCCTCGATGTGCCGCAAGAAGCCTTGATCACCACCATGCAGGACAACCAGAAGTACTTCTGCCTGCTGGATGCGGACGGTAAGTTGCTGCCGCGTTTTATCACCGTGGCCAACATCGAGAGCAAGGACCCGCAGCAGATCATCGCCGGTAACGAGAAAGTCGTTCGCCCGCGGCTGACCGATGCCGAGTTCTTCTTCAAGCAAGACAAGAAGCAGAAGCTGGAAGACTTCAACCTGCGCCTGCAAAACGTGGTGTTCCAGGAAAAACTCGGCAGTGTCTACGACAAGGCCGTGCGGGTTTCCAAGCTGGCAGCCTACATTGCTCCACGCATCGGCGGCGACGCAGCCTGGGCTGCCCGTGCCGGCTTGCTGTCCAAGTGCGACCTGGCCACCGAAATGGTCGGCGAGTTCCCTGAGATGCAAGGTGTTGCCGGTTACTATTACGCCCTCAACGACGGCGAGCCGGACGATGTCGCCCTGGCCCTGAACGAGCAGTACATGCCACGCGGTGCCGGTGCAGAACTGCCGACCACCCTGACGGGTGCAGCTGTGGCCATCGCCGACAAGCTCGATACGCTGGTGGGTATCTTCGGTATCGGTATGTTGCCCACCGGCAGCAAAGACCCGTATGCCCTGCGCCGTGCGGCATTGGGCGTGCTGCGGATCCTGATCGACAAGAAGCTGGACCTCGACCTGACTCAGGCCGTGGTATTCGCCGTCGGCCAGTTCGGCACCAAGGTCAAGCAAGCCGGCCTGGCCGAGCAAGTGCTGGAGTTCGTGTTCGACCGCTTGCGTGCGCGTTACGAAGACGAAGGCGTGGATGTTTCCGTCTACCTCTCGGTACGTGCCCTGCAACCGGGTTCAGCACTGGACTTCGACCAGCGTGTACAAGCCGTGCAAGCGTTCCGCAAGCTGCCGGAAGCCGATGCCCTGGCCGCCGTGAACAAGCGCGTGTCGAACCTGCTGAGCAAGGCCGATAACCTCGGCAGTGCCGAAGTCGACCCTGGCCTGTTTGCCGACGCCAAGGAGTTCTCGCTGAACTCGGCCATCGCCAAGGCCGAGAGCGCCGTGAAGCCACTGATCGCCGAGCGTAACTACGCGCAAGCGCTGGCGCGCCTGGCGTCGTTGCGCGAGCCGGTGGATGCGTTCTTCGAAGCGGTGATGATCAATGCCGACGATGCCGGCGTGCGCAAAAACCGCTACGCCATGCTGGCGCGCCTGCGTGGTTTGTTCATCAATATCGCCGACATTTCCGTACTGGGCTGATCATGTTGAAACTGCTGATTCTCGATCGGGACGGGGTGATCAACTATGACTCCGACGCTTACATCAAGTCGGTGCAAGAGTGGATCCCCTTGCCCGGCTCGATCGAGGCCATCGCGCAGTTGAGCAAAGCCGGCTGGACAGTGGCCATCGCCACCAACCAGTCCGGCATCGCCCGCGGTTACTACGACATCGCCACCCTGGACGCCATGCACGCGCGCTTGCGCACGTTGGTGGCCGAACAGGGCGGTGAGGTGGGGCTGGTGGTTTACTGCCCCCACGGGCCGGATGAGGGCTGCGATTGCCGCAAGCCCAAGCCTGGCATGTTGAAAATCATTGCAGAACATTACAAGGTGCCCTTGGCTGGGATATGGTTCGTCGGGGACAGCCTCGGTGACCTGGAGGCGGCCAAAGCCGTCGACTCTCAGCCAGTTTTGGTAAAGACCGGAAAAGGCGAAAAGACCCAGGCTAAAAACCTGCCGGTAGGCACCTTGATTTTTGACGATCTGGCGGCCGTTGCCGCAGAACTTATTAATAACTAGCCGCCCTCGACTTCCTGACCAAGGATTGTTCGGGAGTGCGCTTTTAACAGGCGGGCCGTGTCCCGCAACGGTAAATGCCGCCATGTCGATCTTGCAGGCCATCAGAACCTTTTTCTTTTACCTGCTGCTGGGCACCAGTTCGTTTCTCTGGTGCACCCTGAGCTTTTTTATTGCACCCTTCCTGCCGTTCAAGGCGCGTTATCGCTTCATCAACGTTTATTGGTGCCGCTGCGCGTTGTGGCTGAGCAAGGTATTCCTGAACATCCGTTTCGAGGTCAAGGGCGCAGAAAACGTCCCAGATCAACCCTGCGTGATTCTTTCGAACCACCAAAGCACCTGGGAAACCTTCTTTCTTTCCGCATACTTCTCGCCCCTGAGCCAGGTGCTTAAGCGTGAACTGCTGTACGTGCCGTTTTTTGGCTGGGCCATGGCCATGTTGCGCCCGATCGCCATTGACCGTGACAACCCCAAGGCAGCACTCAAGCATGTGGCCAAGAAGGGCGACGAGTTGCTCAAGGATGGCGTCTGGGTGCTGATCTTCCCAGAGGGGACGCGTGTGCCCTACGGCACCGTAGGCAAATTTTCACGGGGCGGCACCGCCTTGGCGGTCAACGCCAACCTGCCGGTGCTGCCCATTGCCCACAATGCCGGCAAGTTCTGGCCAAAGACCGGCTGGGCCAAACGCCCAGGCACCATCACCGTGGTGATAGGCGAGCCGATGTACGCAGAAGGCGAGGGGCCGCGTGCCATTGCTGCACTGAACGACCGCGCCGCAGCGTGGAATGAAGCGCAGCAGCGAGCCATGGGCTCCCTGCCTCCCGAGCCCCTGGTGGTGGAGACCCCGGCGATTTGAGGATCTGTGGATAACCTGTGCACGCTTTGTTGGCGAATTGGCTTTTTTGATTCATAACCTACTGATTTGCTTCTATATTTCTGAAGGTCATAAAATCTCGAAAAACGTGCATAAGTTTTTTCCTCATAAAAAAACCGGTCCTTGTGACCGGTTTTTTATGCACAGCAGAAAAGTCAGTTTTTAGTCGTCCAACTGCGGCAGTAACAAGATGAATGTCGAGCCCTTACCCAGCTCACTTTCACAAACGATGCGTCCACCATGGCGTTCCACCACGGCCTTAACCATCGTCAGCCCCAGTCCCAGACCGTCACTGCCCTGGGCCGAATCAAAACGCCGGTACTGGCTGAACAGCTCCGGCAAATCCTCGGGGGCGATCCCCGGCCCCTGATCGCTGATGCGGCATTCCAGCCACCCCTGTGCACTGGCGTGCCTTAACCTGACGGTAGTTCCGGATGGGGAATATTTGATCGCATTCTCCAGCACGTTGAATAACGCACGGGTGAGCAGTGATTGATCGGCGTGGACCATCGCTTCATCTGCCTCATCCAGGTCGTGGACCAGATGGATACCCTTGAGTTGCGCAATCACCGCCACCTGATCAAAAGCGTCCATCACCAGCATAGCGAACAAGGTCGTCTGGAACTGGTAGCCGTCAGCCTCGGCCTTGGCTAATTGCACGAAGGATTCGGTAAGGCTCAAGGCCCGTCGGACCTGTTGCTCGACCTGGGCAAAAACCGGCGATTGGCCGTTATGCACATCGAGCAGGGCGAGGATCGCCGAATGGGGTGCGCGCAGGTCGTGGGACAGGAAACGCAGCATGGTCTCGCGGTGCTGCTGGGCTTCTCGCTCCTTGCTCAGGTCCGTCAGGCTTAACAGCCAGCCGAGGGCGAAGTCACCTTCGGCCGGAAGCAAGGGCGCAAGCTCCATCCGCAAGCTGCGCTGGTGGATATCGCGAAACTCGACCAATTCCAGTGCTGACAGGGCAGGGCGTACGCCGTTGTGCAGCGGGGGATAGCCCAAATCGGCGAGTTGTTCGATGAGGTTTGAGTTGACCAGGTCGTTACCGAACACATCCCGGGCTACTCGATTGGCCAACAGAATATTGCCTTGAGGGTCGGTTATCAGCGTTGCGACCGGCAGGCATTCCAGCCCGTCCGCCATAAAGCGCCGCGTATCACGCGTGCGGCTGACTGCCTGCTCAAGAGCAAAGATCCGCCCCTGCAGCACGTCGCCCTTGCTGGCGGGCGCACGACGACGTTCCGGCAGTACCTTGGGCTCGTTATCCAACCGCGCCAACTCCCAGCCAAAGTAAGCCAGGATGACGCTCAGGCGCCGCCAGTTCCAGATGAGATAGCTGAGTAACAGCCCAATCAAACACGCGGCGGGGGACCACCAATGCCCAAGGCGCAACAATGCCCATGAGCCCACCAGCGCCGCGATCATACCGCCCAGGGTCATCCACAAGGCGTAGCGAGGGCGATACAACAGCAGGCCCAGCAGCAAGGTCACCAAGGAGGTCGCCAACAAGGCTGCGAGCCATCCGGGCAGGTCGACAATGCTGCGCCCCTGCAAAAAACCATTGAGGATATCGGCTTGGATCTCCACTCCCGCGGTGGTGCCGACGGTGGAGGAAAGCGGGCTCACAAAACGATCAGCCATTCCATACGCCGTGGCGCCGATCAGAATCAGCCGGCCGCGCAACGTCTCGGGAGGTACTTCGCCGCGCAACACGCTGATGTAAGACACGCTGGGAAAGTGATTATCTTCCGAGGTGAACGGCACGCGGATTTCATGTTCCTGATGCCACTGCTGGCTGGTGGGCTGTTGCGCCAGGCCGGGCATTACTGGTGCTTGTTCGCTACTCAGCGCGAACGCCAACCACGCCAGTTGAGGAAGCGTGCTTCCCGGCGGGCCTTCACGCAGATAAACGCTACGTACAATGCCGTCCTTATCCGCTTCGACGTTGATATGCCCCACACCCTTGGCGCACTTGAGCAATGGCGACAGCGGCTCTCCCGGCAGGCTGGGGCTTACACTGCTATCACCGACGATGGGCAGCAGTACATTGCCAGCATTGCAGACGGCATCGGCCAATCGTCGTCCATCGGCCCCCTCACCAGACTCGCTGAAGATTACGTCAAATAGAATGCCGGCCGGCTGGGCGGTACTGAGGCGTTCGATCAGGTCTGCGTGTACGCTGCGCGGCCAAGGCCAGGGGCCGAGTATTTCCAGGCTGGGCGCATCAATGGTGACCAACAGAATCCGTGGATCAACCGGCAAGGGTGTCAGTCGGCGCAGGCTGTCGTAGAGAGGATTATTGAGCGCCAGGCCGGGACTCAAGGAGAGGTAAACGGTAAAGGGCAGCAGCACCAGCCCGATCAGCAACCATTCACGGACCAACCCATGGAACAACAGCTGTGCCTGGGTGGGTTGGCGTTTCTCGGCTTTGCGCCATAGCTTCACAGGGCTACCGCCGAAAGTGCGCGAAGACATTGATGGTCATTGGGTAAAGGTGTCATAGGCCCAGCTCCCTCTCCATGTGGTGACGTTCAACTTTGTTCTGAAACCAGTGAAGCTTATTTCGGTCTCAGTTGAGGACTTTACCCAGAACCGTGCAACAAACCATACCTCACCTTGGTGCAGGGCAGGGGTATGAGTGAGTTCTTTTCCTTACAGACAGGAGCCGGTATCTTTCCGTTAAGTATCACGGGATCTTATCAGCGTATCGATAGATACAAGGCTCGTAGAATCTGCCCATAATTATTCAGATTCAGAGTCTGGCTTTGTACAGTCGTCTCTCATTAAAGCAGTCGTATTTTTTGCAGGAAGGACCCCACCATGCGAGTCGCAATACTGGATGACGAGCCCGCCGAGTTGCGACGGGTGGAACAGACACTGCGACAGATTCCCGGTACAGCGGAACAGCCATGGTCGCTGCATTTCTTTGAGCGCGGTGAAGACCTGCTGCGCCAACTGCGGCGGGAAACCTTTGACCTGCTGATCCTGGACTGGCAACTGCCGGATATCTCGGGTATAGCTTTGTTGCGCTGGACCCGCGAGCACATGGAATCACCGCCCGCAGTGATCATGCTGACCAGCCGCGATGCCGAGAGCGATATCGTCACCGCATTGAACAGCGGCGCAGATGATTACGTCAGCAAACCCTTTCGCCCCAACGAACTCAAAGCACGCGTCAGCGCCGTGCTGCGCCGCCACGGTTTGCAGAAATCGGCGACCCAGGAAGTACAGAGTTTCAATGACCTGACGTTCGACGATGCCGAACTGACCGTCACCCGCGCGGGAAAACCCATTAACCTGACAGAGCGCGAATACCGTCTGGCCAGTTGCCTGTTTGCCAATCTGGCGCGGCCGCTGTCGCGTGAATACCTGTATGAGCGGTTTTGGAGCCATGAAGAAATGGTCTCGTCACGACCTTTGGATACCCATATCTACCGTCTGCGTAACAAGCTCGGGCTAACGGCGGATCGCGGTTGGCAGCTGTTGACGATCTATGGGTACGGGTATCGGTTGGAGAGTGTGGCAACACCGGCGCAGAGCTGAAGTAATGATGTTCCACGTGGAGCATTTTAAAATGCTTAACCATTACCCATAAAAAAGGCCAACGCTAAGCGTTGGCCTTTTTTATTTCCAGCTGCTTTACCTGATCAGAAGTCCAGGTTAGACACCGCCAAGGCATTGCTCTCAATGAAGTCACGGCGAGGCTCGACCGCATCACCCATGAGGGTGTTGAAGATCTGGTCTGCGCCAATGGCGTCTTCGATGGTCACACGCAACATGCGACGCTGAGCCGGGTCCATGGTGGTTTCCCACAGCTGGTCCGGGTTCATCTCGCCCAGACCTTTGTATCGCTGGATGGTATGACGCTTGGTGCTTTCAGCCATCAGCCAGTCCAGAGCTTCCTTGAACTCCTTGACCGCTTTCTTACGCTCACCACGCTGAATGTAGGCACCATCGTCCAGCAGGGTGCTCAGTTGCGCGCCAAGAGTAACGACTGTCTTGTAGTCGTTGCTGCCGAAGAAGTCGCGGTTGAAGGTGACGTAGTTCGACAAGCCGTGGGAGATCAGTTCGACCTCCGGCAGCCATACGTTACGTTCACGGTCTTCGCGCAGGCTGGCTTTGTACACCAGGCCAGACTTCTCAACGGTACGCAGACGCACTTCGTACTGGGCCAGCCAGTCCTGCATGGCGGCGTGATCGCCCAACTGCTCCAGGCTCACGGCCGGCAGGTAGATGAAGTGCTCGGTCAGCTCCTGAGGGTACAGGCGCGACAAACGCTTGAGCGTCTTCATGACCATACGGAAGTCATTGACCAGACGCTCCAGCGCCTCGCCGGAGATGCCCGGGGCTTCGTCGTTCAAGTGCAGGCTGGCATCTTCCAGGGCCGACTGCGTCATGTACTCTTCCATGGCGTCGTCGTCTTTGATGTATTGCTCTTGCTTGCCCTTTTTCACTTTGTACAACGGCGGCTGGGCGATGTAGATATAGCCACGTTCAATCAGCTCTGGCAGCTGGCGGAAGAAGAACGTCAGCAGCAGGGTACGGATGTGCGAACCGTCGACGTCAGCATCGGTCATGATGATGATGTTGTGGTAGCGCAGCTTGTCGATGTTGTACTCATCACGGCCGATACCGCAACCGAGTGCCGTGATCAAGGTGCCGACTTCCTGCGAGGAAATCATCTTGTCGAAGCGGGCCTTCTCAACGTTGAGGATCTTGCCCTTCAACGGCAGAATGGCCTGAGTGCGACGGTTGCGACCCTGCTTGGCGGAACCGCCAGCAGAGTCACCTTCCACCAGGTACAGTTCGGAGAGGGCAGGGTCCTTCTCCTGGCAGTCAGCCAATTTGCCCGGCAAGCCAGCGATATCCAGCGCGCCTTTACGACGGGTCATCTCACGGGCTTTACGCGCGGCTTCACGGGCGCGGGCAGCATCGATCATCTTGCCGACGACCAGTTTGGCCTCGTTCGGGTTTTCCAACAGGAAGTCGGAGAAGTACTTACCCATTTCCTGTTCAACCGCGGTCTTCACTTCGGAAGACACCAGCTTGTCTTTGGTCTGGGAGCTGAACTTCGGATCCGGAACCTTGACCGAGATAATTGCGGTCAGGCCTTCACGAGCATCATCACCGGTGGTGGCGACTTTATGTTTCTTCGCCAAGCCTTCGGCTTCGATGTAGGTATTCAGGTTACGCGTCAGTGCAGAACGGAAACCCACCAGGTGAGTACCGCCGTCGCGCTGGGGAATGTTGTTGGTGAAGCACAACAGGTTCTCGTTGAAGCTGTCGTTCCACTGCAACGCGATTTCCACGCCGATGCCGTCTTCACGCTGAATGTTGAAGTGGAACACCTGGTTGACCGCAGTCTTGTTGGTGTTCAGGTATTCAACGAACGCACGCAGGCCACCTTCGTACTTGAACAGCTCTTCCTTGCCGCTGCGCTCATCCTTGAGGACGATGCCAACACCGGAGTTAAGGAAGGACAGTTCGCGAATCCGCTTGGCCAGGATGTCCCAGCTGAAGTGGATGTTCTTGAAGGTTTCTTCCGATGGCTTGAAGTGGATCTGGGTACCGGTGGTTTCACTGTCACCGACGATTTTCATCGGTTCCTGTGGCACGCCGTGGACGTAAGTCTGTTCCCAAATCTTGCCACTACGGCGAACAGTGAGGATCAGCTCTTCGGACAGAGCGTTCACTACCGACACACCTACACCGTGCAGACCGCCGGATACTTTATAGGAGTTGTCGTCGAACTTACCGCCGGCGTGGAGCACGGTCATGATGACCTCTGCCGCCGAGACGCCTTCTTCTTTGTGCACGTCTACCGGGATGCCACGACCGTTGTCACGCACGGTGATGGATTCATCCGGGTGGATGATAATGCTGATGTCGTCGCAGTGACCGGCCAGAGCTTCGTCGATGGAGTTATCGACCACCTCGAACACCATGTGGTGCAGACCGCTACCATCATCGGTGTCGCCAATGTACATACCGGGACGTTTGCGTACGGCATCCAAACCTTTCAGCACTTTAATGCTGGTCGAGTCGTACGTGTTTTCTTCGCTCATGCCTTCACTCCCGATGGTCGTGGGTCTGGGTGATACGGCCTTGTTCCACGTGGAACAAAGCGACTGGCGTTTCCGTCTGCCAGCCTTCCCTCAATAATTCGTGGTCTACACAGGTAATGAATACCTGGCAGCGTAAGTCTTCCAACAAGCGGCATAGCGAACGGCGGTGCTGCTCGTCGAGCTCCGACGGCAAGTCATCCACCAGATAAATACACTGACCGCGCCGGGCCTGGCTAACCAGGTGCCCTTGCGCGATACGCAGCGCACACACCACCAACTTCTGCTGACCGCGGGACAAGATATCCGCAGCATTGTGTGCACCTAATCTAAGGCGCAAATCAGCACGCTGGGGCCCGGCCTGGGTGTGTCCGATTTGCTGATCCCGCTGCAGGGACGTCGCAAGCACTGCACTTAGCTCACGTTCTTTGTCCCAACCTCGGTAATAACTCAGCGTCAGCCCTTCAAGATCCAGCAACTCGCTCAAGGTCTGCTCAAAGACTGGTTTCAAGGCTTTGATATAGGCACGACGGTATTCATCTATTTCGTCGCTGGCCAGGCACAGTTCCCGGTCCCAGGCTGCTTGCGAAGCGGCGTCAAGTGTACCATGCCGCAGCCATGAGTTCCGCTGCCGCAGGGCCTTCTGCAGGCGCTGCCAAGTGGCCATGAAGCGTGGTTCCACGTGGAACACACCCCAATCAAGAAATTGTCGGCGTATTTTCGGCGCGCCTTCCAACAAGCGGAAGCTGTCTGGATTGATCAACTGCAAGGGCAGGATTTCTGCCAATTGCGCGGCACTGCGCGCATTTTGCCCGTCGATACGAATCTGAAACTCACCGCCGCGATCGCGAGATATCCCCAGGGCACTGTGGCCGCCTTCTGCCAATTCGACTTGGCCAAACACTGTGCACGCCAACTGTTCGTACTGGATCACGGGCAACAGGCGGGCACTGCGGAAGGAACGGGCGAGCCCCAGCAAGTGGATAGCTTCCAGCACGCTGGTTTTGCCACTGCCGTTGGCGCCATGGAGGATATTGATGCGGGGGGAGGGGGAGAAGGTCACCGGGTGCAGATTGCGCACCGCGGTGACAGAGACGCGACTAAGGGACATCTAGCTTCTGCTGAGCATGATTACAGGCGCATCGGCATGACAACGTAAGCCGAGTCGTCGTTATCGGATTCTTGCACCAGTGCGCTGCTGTTGGAGTCCGACAGGATCAGGCGAACCTGTTCGGTAGTCATGACGCCCAGCACGTCCAACAGGTAGCTCACGTTAAAGCCGATTTCCAGAGAGCCGCCGTTGTAGTCGACGCCCACTTCTTCCTCAGCCTCTTCCTGTTCCGGGTTGTTGGCCTGGATTTTCAGTTGGCCGTTGGCCAACTGCAGACGAATACCACGGTACTTTTCGTTCGACAGAATCGCAGTACGGCTAAATGCTTCACGCAGGGCCTGGCGATCACCAACCACCAGCTTGTCGCCACCTTTGGGCAATACACGCTCGTAATCGGGGAACTTGCCGTCAACCAATTTGGAGGTGAAGGTGAACTCACCGGTGGTCGCGCGAATGTGGTGCTGGCCCAACACGATGCTGACATTGCCATCCGGCTCGGTGAGCAAGCGCGCTAATTCGAGGATACCTTTGCGCGGAACGATCACCTGGTGACGATCCGGCTGGCCGATATCGGCACGCATCGAGCACATCGCCAGACGGTGACCGTCGGTGGCTACCGCGCGAATGATGCCTTCGGATACTTCCAGCAACATGCCGTTGAGGTAGTAGCGCACGTCCTGCTGGGCCATGGCGAAGCTGGTGCGCTCGATCAAGCGACGCAGCTTGCTTTGCTCCAGGCTGCAGGTCAGCGAGCCCGGGCCTTCTTCCACGGTTGGGAAGTCGTTGGCAGGCAAGGTTGACAGGGTGAATCGGCTACGGCCAGCCTTGACCACCAGCTTCTGTTCATCAACCTTGATGTCAATCAGCGCATCGTTGGGCAGGCTTTTGCAGATGTCCATCAGCTTGCGCGCCGGCACGGTGATTTCACCGGGTTCAGCGGGCTCTTCAAGCTGCACACGACCAACCAGCTCGACTTCCAGGTCGGTACCGGTCAAGGACAACTGCTGGCCTTCGACCACCAGTAATACGTTGGAAAGCACCGGCAAGGTCTGTCGGCGCTCGACGACGCCTGCGACCAGTTGCAGGGGTTTCAACAGGGCTTCGCGTTGAATGGTGAAATGCATGGTCTAGTCCCTTGCCTTAATAAGCTGCGCTGGTGTCATCACGTAGTCAGTGTACGCAGCAGGTTCTTGTAGTCCTCGCGAATATCCGCGTCGGATTCCTTAAGTTCGTTGATTTTGCGGCAGGCGTGCAAGACCGTGGTGTGGTCGCGACCGCCAAACACATCACCGATTTCCGGCAGGCTGTGGTTGGTCAGCTCCTTGGAGAGAGCCATGGCCACCTGGCGCGGGCGTGCAACCGAGCGCGATCGGCGCTTGGACAGCAGGTCGGAAATCTTGATCTTGTAGTACTCGGCCACGGTGCGCTGGATGTTATCCACACTTACCAGCTTGTCCTGCAAGGCCAACAGGTCCTTCAGGGATTCGCGAATCAACTCGATGGTGATATCACGGCCCATGAAGTGCGAGTGAGCGATGACCCGCTTGAGCGCGCCCTCCAGCTCACGCACGTTGGAGCGAATGCGTTGGGCAATAAAGAAGGCAGCGTCGTGAGGCAGATCAACCTTTGCCTGGTCAGCCTTCTTCATCAGGATCGCAACCCGGGTTTCGAGCTCCGGCGGTTCTACCGCAACGGTCAGGCCCCAGCCGAAGCGAGACTTCAGGCGCTCTTCCAGGCCTTCGATTTCTTTTGGGTAACGGTCACTGGTCAAGATGACCTGCTGGCCACCTTCGAGCAGGGCGTTGAAGGTGTGGAAAAATTCTTCCTGGGAGCGTTCCTTGCGAGCGAAGAACTGAATGTCATCGATCAGCAAAGCATCAACGGAGCGGTAGAAACGTTTGAACTCGTTGATCGCATTGAGCTGCAGGGCCTTGACCATGTCAGCCACGAAGCGTTCCGAATGCAGGTATACAACCTTGGCGTTCGGGTTCTTCTTTAATAGGTGGTTACCTACCGCGTGCATCAAGTGCGTCTTACCCAAGCCAACGCCACCATAAAGGAAGAGCGGGTTGTAACCGTGCTTGGGGTTGTCCGCGACTTGCCAGGCGGCTGCACGAGCCAGCTGGTTGGACTTGCCCTCGACGAAGTTCTCGAAGGTAAAGGTGCGGTTCAGGTAACTGGTGTGCTTGAGCGCCCCCTCGACCTGCACGGTACGCTGCTCGGCACGAACGGGAGCCTGCTGGGAGCTGGCGCCTGCCATCGGGTCGAAGCTGTCGCGGGACGGCTCTTCATGCTCTGGCGCATTTTTTTGCACAGAGGATTTGGACGGCGTAGCAGCAGGTGCAGGAGAAGCAGCAACCGGAGCCGCTGCGGCCTGGGCTTGCGATGCCGCGGCAGCCAAAGGCGCATTCGGCGCAGCACGGGGTGCCGAGCTACGTTTGCTGCCTATTAATAAGGAGAGCACGGGCGCGAGGCCATTGCCATGTTCATCGAGCAATTCGAGAACGCGGCTCAGGTACTTCTCGTTGACCCAGTCGAGAACAAAACGATTGGGTGCGTAGACACGCAACTCGTCGCCTTCGGCTTCGACCTGTAGCGGACGGATCCAGGTGTTGAATTGCTGGGCAGGCAGCTCATCGCGCAAAAGCTCCACGCACTGCTGCCAAAGTTCCACTGACACGGATATCCCCTAAGTTGAAAGCCGGTGAGGCAAAAACAGCCGCCATTGTAGCGGCCAGCCGCCCACTTATCCACATGTAGGTTGCTCACAGGGCACCCAAAATCAATGTGTTAACGGCATACGAGGCGACCAACGGTCTGTGCATAAGCTCTGTGGATAAGCGACCCTGAGCTCGTTGTACAAGTGGGGGCAAAAGTCTGTGGGTAACCAGCCTGTGGATAAAACCCCATTCCACACACAGCTTATCCGATAGCGCAGCACAGGCAGAGCACCGCTTCTCCCCCGTGTTGTCATTCTCTGTACATCACGCAGAACAAGGGCTAAAGGCAGTTATCCACAGATGATCGCCGGACTAGCTTTTATAAGCTTTACAGAAAAGCTTTAAATAACTTCCTTCTTTATTTTTATATCTATGCCGTGGGTGATGGAAGCAGAACGGACCGAAAGGCTACAAAGATCTAATTGAAGGAAAAGCTGGTTGGAAATTGACCTAGAGGCTTGCTTTCTCTAGAATCGCCGGTCTCTTAAAACGGGGGCCATTCCGGCCCGTTGTGGACGAACCAGGTAACAACGCCATGAAACGTACTTTCCAACCAAGCACCATCAAACGCGCCCGTACTCACGGCTTCCGTGCTCGCATGGCTACCAAGAACGGCCGTGCTGTCCTGTCGCGTCGCCGCGCCAAAGGTCGTGCGCGTCTGGCAGTTTGATAATCCGGTACTGGTGGTGAGTCAGGACTTCAGTCGGGAAAAGCGTCTGCTTACTCCCCGGCATTTCAAGGCAGTCTTTGACTCCCCCACCGGCAAGGTTCCGGGGAAAAATCTCCTGCTCCTTGCGCGTAACAACGATCTTGATCACCCCCGTCTCGGGCTGGTGATTGGCAAGAAGAGCGTCAAGCTCTCCGTTGAGCGCAATCGCCTCAAGCGTCTGATGCGCGAATCGTTTCGCCTCCACCAGGACACTCTGGTTGGTTGGGATATTGTTATCGTCGCGCGCAAAGGCTTGGGTGATGTAGAAAACCCCGAATTGATTCAGCATTTCGGCAAGCTCTGGAAACGTTTGGCTCGTACCCACAAGCCAGCACCAGCAGTCAGCACCGAAACTGTAGGGGTAGACAGCCTTGATGCGTAAACTGGCAATCGTTCCGATCCAGTTTTATCGCTATGCCATTAGTCCTCTGATGGCCAGCCACTGTCGTTTCTACCCCAGTTGTTCCTGCTACGCGTTAGAGGCCATAGAAAATCATGGTCTTCTGCGCGGTGGCTGGCTGACCTTTCGTCGTTTAGGTCGCTGTCATCCGTGGAATCCCGGTGGTTATGACCCGGTTCCACCTATCCCTACCTCCCGTTCTTCTTCGATGGCCGAGTAATCATGGATATTAAACGCACAATCCTGATCGTCGCCCTGGCAATCGTGTCCTATGTCATGGTCCTTAAATGGAACCAGGACTACGGTCAGGCTGCCCTGCCGACTCAGAATGTTGCTACCAATCAGGCTGCGCCGGCTATTCCGGACACCCCGCTGGGTAACAATGCGTCCGCGAGTGCCGATGTTCCCAGCGCGAATGGCGAGACAAGTGCCCCGTTAGAAACGCCAGTGGTCACCAATAAAGACCTCATCCACGTAAAAACGGATGTGCTCGACCTGGCTATCGACCCACAGGGTGGTGATATCGCACAGCTGAAGCTGCCGCTTTATCCACGTCGTCAGGACCATCCGGATGTTCCATTCCAGCTGTTCGATAACGGCGGTGAACGTACTTATCTGGCGCAAAGCGGCCTGACCGGCACCAATGGTCCGGATGCACGTGCTACCGGTCGTCCGGTTTATTCGACCGAGCAAAAGACTTATCAACTGGCAGACGGCCAGAACCAGTTGAACGTCGATCTGAAATTCAGTCTCGACGGCGTCAACTACATCAAGCGTTTCAGCTTTACCCGTGGTTTGTACGATTTGAAGGTCACTTACCTGATCGACAACACCAGCGACAAAGCCTGGAGCGGCAACCTGTTTGCCCAGCTCAAGCGTGACGCCAGCTCCGACCCGTCTTCCAGCACTGCCACCGGCACCGCGACTTACCTGGGCGCAGCCCTGTGGACAAGTAACGAGCCGTATAAAAAAGTGTCGATGAAAGATATCGACAAGGGCACCCTGAAAGAAACCGTTCAAGGTGGCTGGGTAGCATGGCTGCAGCACTACTTCGTGACCGCGTGGATTCCGAACAAGGGTGACGCGAACCTGGTTCAGACCCGCAAGGACAGCCAAGGCAACTACATCATTGGCTTCACTGGCCCGGCGTTGACCGTCGCTCCAGGCGCCAAGGCTGAAACCAGCGCTACCCTGTATGCCGGCCCTAAAAGCCAGGCCGTATTGAAAGAGTTATCCCCAGGTCTGGAACTGACTGTGGATTACGGCTTCCTGTGGTTCATTGCCCAGCCGATTTTCTGGCTGCTGCAACATATCCACAGCATCGTCGGTAACTGGGGCTGGTCGATCATCTTCCTGACCATGCTGATCAAGGGGATCTTCTTCCCACTGTCGGCGGCCAGCTACAAGTCGATGGCACGGATGCGTGCGGTTGCCCCGAAACTGGCGGCACTGAAAGAACAACACGGCGATGATCGGCAGAAAATGTCGCAGGCCATGATGGAGCTGTACAAGAAAGAGAAGATCAACCCGCTGGGTGGATGCTTGCCTATTCTGGTGCAGATGCCGGTGTTCCTGTCGCTGTATTGGGTATTGCTGGAAAGCGTTGAAATGCGCCAGGCGCCGTTCATGCTGTGGATAACTGACCTGTCGATCAAAGACCCGTTCTTTATCCTGCCGATCATCATGGGCGCGACCATGTTTATCCAGCAGCGCCTGAACCCAACGCCGCCGGATCCGATGCAGGCCAAAGTGATGAAAATGATGCCAATCATCTTCACCTTCTTCTTCCTGTGGTTCCCTGCTGGCTTGGTACTGTACTGGGTGGTCAACAACGTGTTGTCGATCTCTCAACAGTGGTACATCACGCGTAAAATCGAAGCGGCTACCAAAAAAGCCGAGGCGTAATTTACTCTGTGGATAACCACTCAAGACGCCCCCTAGTGGGGCGTTTTGCTTTCCGTCACTTTTGTTCTGGAACCTGCTGATGAGCGCTCCTCGTGAAACCATCGCTGCTGTCGCCACCGCTCAGGGCCGGGGCGGAGTCGGTATCGTTCGAATCTCCGGGCCCTTGGCGAGTGTTGCGGCCAGGGCAATCAGTGGCCGAGAGCTGAAACCCCGTTATGCCCATTACGGCCAGTTTCTGGATGCCGATCAAAGCGTATTGGACGAGGGCTTGGCGATCTATTTTCCGGGACCCAACTCTTTCACCGGTGAAGATGTCCTGGAATTACAGGGGCACGGCGGACCTGTGGTCCTGGACATGCTCTTGAAGCGCTGCCTGCAATTGGGCTGCCGCCTGGCGCGACCCGGGGAGTTCAGCGAACGGGCCTTT
Source organism: Pseudomonas sp. MF7453 (assembly GCF_016405455.1). Classification (NCBI taxonomy): domain Bacteria; kingdom Pseudomonadati; phylum Pseudomonadota; class Gammaproteobacteria; order Pseudomonadales; family Pseudomonadaceae; genus Pseudomonas; species Pseudomonas sp. MF7453. The sequence continues at coordinate 122,747 of NZ_JAEKCN010000005.1, forward strand.
TTGAACGACAAGCTCGATTTGGCCCAAGCCGAAGCGATCGCGGATTTGATTGAGGCCAGTTCTGCACAGGCTGCGCGTAACGCTTTGCGCTCATTGCAGGGGGCTTTCTCCCTGCGTGTGCATAACTTGACCGAGCAATTGATCAGCCTGCGTATTTACGTTGAAGCGGCGATTGATTTTCCGGAAGAAGAAATCGACTTTCTCGCCGATGGCCATGTTTTGGCGATGCTCGATAAGGTGCGGGATGAGTTATCCACAGTGCTGCGTGAAGCCGGGCAGGGGGCCTTGCTGCGCGATGGCATGACGGTGGTGATTGCCGGTCGTCCCAACGCCGGCAAGTCCAGCCTGCTCAACGCCCTGGCAGGCCGCGAGGCTGCCATCGTCACCGAGATCGCCGGCACTACCCGGGATATTCTGCGCGAACATATCCATATCGACGGTATGCCGCTGCACGTGGTGGATACCGCAGGTTTACGCGACACAGACGACCAAGTGGAAAAGATTGGCGTGGAGCGTGCGCTCAAGGCCATTGGCGAAGCCGATCGTGTGTTGTTGGTTGTCGATGCCAGTGCCCCAGAAGCTGTGGATCCTTTTGCCCTGTGGCCGGAATTTCTTGCACAACGGCCGGACCCGGCCAAAGTCACGTTGATTCGTAACAAGGCCGACCTCACGGGTGAAGCCATCGCGCTGGAAACCAGTGAGGATGGCCATGTCACCATCAGCTTGAGCGCAAAATCGGCGGGTGACGGTTTGGAACTGCTGCGTGAGCATCTCAAGGCCTGCATGGGTTACGAACAGACGTCAGAAAGCAGCTTCAGTGCGCGCCGCAGGCACCTGGAGGCTCTGCGTCACGCCAGCGCAGCCCTGGAACATGGGCGGGCACAGCTGACGTTGGCGGGGGCGGGGGAGCTGCTGGCTGAGGATCTGCGTCAGGCGCAGCAGCTGTTGGGTGAAATTACCGGCGCGTTCAGTTCGGATGACTTGCTGGGGCGGATTTTCTCCAGCTTTTGCATTGGCAAATAGTCGAGTTACCCACAGGGTCTACCAGTTGTAAGACACCGTACCGAGCAAGGTACGGCTGTCGCCCCAATAGCAACGCCCCGCATCGTTGCAACCGGATACATATTCCTTGTCGAACAGGTTCTTGGCGTTCAGGTCCACCGACCAGTGTGGGTTGATCTGATAACCCAGTGCCGCATCCACCAGGGTGACGCTTCCTGCGTCCAGCTTCCCGTAGAGCGTAGGCGGCGTGTAGGAAAAGGTACTGTCGAAATAGCGCACCCCGCCGCCCAGGGAGAAACCCTTGAGTTGGCCGTCGAGAAAGCGATATTTGCCCCACACCGAAGCCTGGTTACGCGGCACGCCCGTCATCTGACGGCCTTCTACCAGCGACGTGGCCGAATCCTTGGTTATCCTGGCGTCGGTGTAGGTATAGGCCGCCGTCACGTTGAAGTTGGAACTGATGTTGCTATTGACCTCGACTTCCACGCCCTTGGCACGACTTTCACCAACCTGGCGATAGCTATTGGTGGTGGAATCCAGGTAGGTATCGTCCTGCTTGCGCAGGTCATACACCGACAACGTCATCGCCGTATCCCAGCCGATCGGCTCGTACTTCACGCCCACTTCGTACTGGCTGCTGGTGATCGGTTTTAACGGCGAGCCGGAGTTGGAGATCTGCTGAACCGGAACGAACGCCGTGGAATAGCTGACATACGGCGTCAGGCCGTTGTCGAACTGGTACATCACACCGCCCTGGTAGGTGAACTTGCGATCCTCCGAATTGATATTGCTCGCTGGCTTGACCTTGTCACGGTAGTCGCTGTCGACCCAGTCCTGGCGGCCACCGAGCAGAAAGAGCCAGTGGTCGTATTTGCTCTGGACCTGTGCATAAACCCCTTTCATCTGCTGCTCAAGCAAGGTGTTCTGCACTGCCAGTGGAGTGAGCGGGTCGCGCAGGTACACCGGGTTATACACATCGATGGTGCCGGCGAAACCCGCATCCCAGTCTTGATTGAACGAGGTTCGGTCATAGCTGGCGCCCAATAACACTGTGTTTTCCAGGCCACCCACCTGGAACTTGCCTTCGAGCTGGTTATCCAGGGAATAGACCATCGACTTGTTGTAGCGATCATAGGCGTTCATGTTCAGCCGGGTGCCAAAGCCTGCGTTATTGAGTGTGCCCGGCCAGGTTTCGTGCCGGTTGATGCGTGACTGCATATAGCGCGAGTTCTGACGGAACTGCCAATCGTCATTGAAGCTGTGGCTGAACTCGTAACCGGTACTCCAGCTTTCGCGTTCAAAGGTGTTCCAGTCCGGATTGCCAAGCATGGTGTGTTTGGACAGCTTGCCGTTGGGATTGGTAAGCAGAGTGCCTGCGGCGGGGAGGCCCAGTTCGAGGTTGGTGTGATCTTTCTGGTAGTTGGCCAGCAGTGTCAGCGTGTTGTAGTCGTCAAAGTTCAGGGTCAGGGAGGGCGCGATATACAGACGATCGTCCGGGACATGATCGGTCTGCGTGTCGGATTTGCGGCCGAGCATCACCACCCGGCCAAGAATTGTGTCGCTGTCATTAAGCGGGCCCGAGATATCCACAGCCAATTGACGTCGATTATTGGAGCCATAACCCAACTGCACCTCACCTTGCGGGGCTGCAGTCGGGTGCTTACTCACCAGATTGACCAAGCCACCAGGCGCGTTTTCGCCGTAAAGGAGGGAAGAGGGGCCGCGAAAAATCTCAACCCGTTCCAGGCCGTAGGGTTCGCTGGTGGTGTCGTATCGATTACCTTGAACACGCAGGCCATCTCGCAGTAGGCCGTAGCCGTAGTCCGTGGCGTTGAAACCGCGAATGAAGAACAGATCACCTGCCAAGCCATCACCTGCCGCGAACGGTGGGGCGAAGATCCCGGGGACGTAGCCCAACACTTCTGTCAGGGTCTGGGATTTCTGGTCTTTGATGCGCTGGCCAGTGACGACGGACACCGAACGCGGTGTCTCTGACAGGGGGGTGCTGGTCTTGGTGCCGATCCGACTGCTTTGCGCCTTGTAACCCACATCTCCGGCGATTTCCTGATTGAAGCCGCCCTGTTGATAAGCGCTCACCGTGGTAGGTGCCAAGGTTAGTTGGCCAACTGGCGCCACTTGCAGCACATAGCTGCCGGGGGCCTGTGCGACCGCTTGCATGTTGGAATGCAGCAGCAGCAGCGCAAAACCTTGTTCGACCGAATAATCGCCTTCCAGCCCTGGCGTATTCAACCGCGCAGTTTGCTCGGGAGAGAAGGACAAAATCACGTTGGCCTTGGCGGCAAACTGGCTTAAGGCGTTGTCCAGTGGGCCGGCGGCAATCGCATAGTGTTGCGTTGCGCCGGCGGCCATGGCTGCGGTGGATAACCATGCGCCAGTGGTTGCGGTGATGAGCAGCAGACCGTAGGTCATGCCATGCCAGGAAAGTCGTTTGCGTAGCCGGGTGGGGAGGCGCATAGGTGGGTAAGCCCTGAAGGTAGCGTCGTGATTACCTGTAGGGCCGTGCCAGGTGAAAAAAAGATAACCCTTCTGTGGATTATTTTTTTGGTCAACCGGTTCGAGTGACCGACACCCAATAGCGGGTGAAGTATTTCACCTGGATCGGTAAGGTCGCTTTCAGGTTCGCGAGCACTGCATCGGTGGCATCCAGGCGGAAGGTACCGGAAACACGCAGGCCGGCGCAGGCTTGATCACAATGCAGCGTTCCCGAGCGATAGCGCGCCAGCTCATCAAGAACATCCCCCAGCCGAGCATCAAGTACGATCAGTTGCCCATTGCGCCAGGCCGCCTGGACGTCGCCATACCGCTGGGTTGTAAGCACATTACGCCGATCGAAATCTGCGCTCTCGCCTGCGGTCAGGATTCGGTGGTGCTCAGGCTGGTCGCCCGGCGCCAGGTCAACCCGGCCCTCCAGGACGCCCACACGCGTGGAGTCCGGAAGTTGGCGCACGGTAAACCGCGTGCCCAACGCCTGAACTCGGCCCTGGCGAGTGTCTACATAAAACGGTAAATGTTCTCCCCGCTTGCCGGTGTGGATAAGTACTTCTCCGTCGCGTAGGCGGATAAGACGCTGGCGCTCGTCGAATGCCACATCGATAGCAGTATTGGTGTTGAGATCGATCTGCGTGCCATCCGCCAGTTCGATCTGTCGCCTTTGACCCACATGGGTTCGGTAATCAGCCCATACGTTGCCAAGAGATGTGTGGTTCTGGACGCTCCAGCCCAGGTACCCACTGCCACCGAGTACGAGCATCCACTTGAGTACCTGGCGCCGCTGTTGGGTGGTGGATAACGCACGGCGTGTGACGTCCTGGGGCAGGGCGCCGAGGCTGCGTTGCAACTGCTCCATCTGGTTCCAGGCCGCCTGGTGGGACGGGTCGCCATTGAGCCATTGCTGCCAGGCGTGCTGTTCAGCGGGCGTCGGGGATTGCGACTGGAACTGCACATACCAAGTGGCAGCAGCCTCGAATGTCTTGCGGTCGGGACCAGTCATGACTGGCTGGCCATGATCAGCGAGCATTCGGTAAGCGTACGGATCATGTGTTTCTTTACCGTGGTCAACGACACCTGCAGTTGATCGGCGATCTGTTGATAAGTCAGCCCTTCCAACTGTGACAGCATGAAGATCCGCCGTGCCCGTTCGCCCAGACCAGACAATGCTTTATCCACAGCCATCAGGGTTTCGATGATGATCGCCTTGTCTTCTTCACTCAAACTCGTCGGCTCAGGCCGCTCTGCCAGGGTTTGTTTATAGGCCTGTTCAATAGCAAACCGGCGATAGCGGTCAATCACCAAGCCCCTGGCGATTGTCGCTAAATAGTCTCGGGGTTCAAGGATCTGGGCCGCGTGTCGTCCACCGAGTATCCGCACGAACGTATCGTGGGCCACATCGGCTGCATCACTGGCGTTATGCAGTTTTCCTTTGAGCCACCCACGCAGCCACGAATGATGTTGTTCATAGATGTGCTGAACAGCGGCAGTGTGTGAAGAGGCAGGCATAGGCGTGACAAGGCTGGTTAATGATAATCGCTATTATTAACTGCCCCGAGGTTTTCTCACAACAGATCTCTTTTTGTCCGCACTGGAATGAATCCAGGGCTTTGCCGTGCTCGAAATCCGGCGTTTCTGTGGATTAAACCCTGTGAGTAACCGCCCCTGTGCCCAGTTGATAACAGGGCCTGAAACCTGAGTAAAAACCCTTCTGTGGATAACCATCGCTTTAATCCACAGGCTTAAAGCACTTATCCAAGGGCCTCATTGCCAGATGACCACAGACTTTTGAATCGCTGTACATATTGAATATAGTGGGCTGTAGAGATCTATCCACAGAAATGGTACTCAGTAGAAATAAACATAAAAACAAAGATTTAATAAATTTCTCTCTTTTAATTTCTATTGTCTGTGATTTACCCACAGCTGGTTAAATTTTGTGCAAAGGGTTCTTTAGGAAGGGCGAAGTCCCTATACTTGCCGCCATAGCTCCAAAACTCTTTCAACAGACAATTCCTGATTACCTACATAAGCAGGCACGAGGTGCGTGGTGGATTTCCCTTCCCGTTTTGAAGTGATCGTCATCGGCGGCGGTCATGCCGGTACCGAGGCAGCACTGGCGTCAGCGCGCATGGGCGTAAAAACCCTGTTGCTTACGCACAACGTGGAAACCCTCGGTGCCATGAGTTGCAACCCCGCTATTGGCGGGATTGGCAAAAGCCACCTGGTCAAGGAAATCGATGCCCTTGGCGGGGTAATGGCGATGGCCACCGACAAGGGTGGTATTCAATTTCGCGTGCTCAACAGCCGCAAAGGCCCGGCCGTACGTGCTACCCGGGCTCAGGCCGACCGCATCCTGTACAAGGCAGCGGTACGCGAAACCCTGGAAAACCAGCCGAACCTGTGGATATTTCAGCAGGCCGCCGATGACTTGATCGTCGAGCAGGACCAGGTACGCGGTGTTGTTACGCAAATGGGTCTGCGTTTTCATGCAGATTCGGTCGTACTGACCACGGGCACGTTCCTGGGCGGACTTATCCACATCGGTATGCAAAATTATTCCGGTGGCCGTGCCGGTGACCCGCCGTCGATTGCCCTGGCAAAACGTCTGCGTGAACTACCGCTGCGCGTCGGCCGCTTGAAAACCGGGACCCCGCCACGCATTGATGGGCGTTCTGTGGATTTCTCGATGATGACCGAGCAAGCCGGCGACACGCCGATCCCGGTCATGTCGTTCATGGGTTCCAAAGAACAGCACCCGAAACAGGTCAGTTGCTGGATTACCCACACCAACGCCCGTACCCACGAAATCATTGCCGCGAACCTTGATCGTTCGCCGATGTATTCCGGGGTGATCGAAGGCATTGGCCCGCGGTATTGCCCGTCGATCGAAGACAAGATCCACCGCTTTGCCGACAAGGAAAGCCACCAGGTCTTTATCGAACCCGAAGGCTTGACCACCCACGAGTTGTACCCCAACGGGATTTCCACCTCGCTGCCGTTCGACGTGCAAATCCAGATCGTGCAATCGATTCGCGGTATGGAAAATGCGCACATCGTGCGTCCGGGCTACGCGATCGAATACGACTACTTCGACCCGCGCGACCTGAAGTACAGCCTGGAAACCAAGGTGATTGGTGGCTTGTTCTTCGCTGGCCAAATCAACGGGACTACCGGTTACGAAGAAGCCGGAGCCCAGGGTTTGCTGGCCGGAACCAACGCGGCATTGCGTGCACAAGGCAAAGACAGCTGGTGCCCGCGTCGTGATGAAGCGTACATCGGCGTATTGGTCGACGACCTGATCACCCTGGGCACCCAGGAACCGTACCGCATGTTCACTTCCCGCGCGGAATACCGTCTGATCCTGCGCGAAGACAACGCCGATCTGCGCCTTACCGAAAAAGGTCGCGAACTGGGCCTGGTCGATGACGCGCGCTGGGCTGCCTTCTGCAAAAAACGCGAAAGCATCGCGCTTGAAGAGCAACGCTTGAAAAGTACCTGGGTTCGTCCAGGCACCGAGCAGGGCGATGCCATTGCAGAAAAATTCGGCACGCCGTTGACCCATGAGTACAACTTGCTCAACCTGCTTTCCCGTCCGGAAATCGACTACGCTGGTCTGGTCGAAGTGACAGGCCAGGGCGCTGAAGACCCACAAGTTGCCGAACAGGTGGAGATCAAGACCAAGTACGCCGGTTACATTGATCGCCAGCAGGACGAAATTGCTCGCCTGCGCGCCAGTGAAGACACCAAGCTGCCTGTGGATATCGACTACACCGGGATTTCCGGATTGTCGAAAGAAATTCAAAGCAAGCTGGGGATAACTCGGCCGGAAACACTCGGGCAGGCTTCCCGTATCCCTGGGGTCACCCCGGCAGCCATTTCGCTGTTGATGATTCATTTGAAAAAACGCGGCGCGGGCCGTCAGTTGGAGCAAAGCGCTTGAGTTCGTTGGTCACCTCGCAACACGCCGAAGAGTTATCCACAGGGGCGCGCCAGTTGGGCGTAGCGCTGACCGAAGCCCAGCATGAGCTACTGCTGGGCTACCTGGCCCTGTTGATCAAATGGAACAAGGCTTACAACCTGACCGCAGTGCGTGATCCGGACGAAATGGTCTCGCGCCATTTGCTCGATAGTCTCAGTGTGATGCCGTTCATCGAAAACGGTCGCTGGCTGGATGTCGGCAGCGGCGGCGGGATGCCCGGTATTCCGCTGGCGATTCTGTTTCCCGAGTCGCAAGTGACCTGCCTGGACAGCAACGGCAAGAAAACCCGCTTCCTGACCCAGGTCAAACTCGAACTCAAGCTGGACAATCTGCACGTTATCCACAGCCGCGTCGAAGCCTTTACGCCTGAACAGCCCTTCAACGGAATTGTTTCCCGGGCGTTCAGCAGCATGGAGAACTTCAGCAACTGGACCCGCCACCTTGGCGATCGGGACACGCGCTGGCTGGCAATGAAGGGCGTCCATCCAAGCGACGAGCTGTTAGCATTGCCGGCAGACTTCCACCTCGATAGCGAACACGCCTTGGCCGTCCCCGGTTGCCAAGGCCAACGCCATCTGCTGATACTGCGCCGCACGGCATGATTGGGAACACAAGCAAGAATGGCTAAGGTATTCGCGATTGCGAACCAGAAAGGCGGTGTGGGTAAAACCACCACCTGTATCAACCTCGCAGCATCCCTGGTCGCCACCAAGCGTCGGGTGTTGTTGATCGATCTCGATCCACAGGGCAACGCCACCATGGGTAGCGGTGTGGATAAACACGGCCTGGAAAACTCGGTCTACGATTTGCTGATCGGCGAATGCGACCTGGCCCAGGCCATGCACTATTCCGAGCACGGCGGTTACCAACTGCTGCCGGCCAACCGCGATCTGACCGCGGCGGAAGTGGTGCTGCTGGAAATGCAGATGAAAGAAAGCCGTCTGCGCAGCGCCTTGGCGCCTATCCGCGAGAACTACGACTACATTTTGATCGACTGCCCGCCGTCGCTGTCGATGCTCACGCTCAACGCGCTGGTTGCCGCCGATGGGGTGATTATCCCCATGCAGTGCGAGTACTTTGCCCTTGAGGGCTTGAGCGACCTTGTGGATAACATCAAGCGTATCGCCGAGCTGCTCAACCCGAACCTGAAAGTCGAAGGCCTGCTGCGGACCATGTATGACCCGCGCCTGAGCCTGATGAACGATGTCTCGGCGCAGCTCAAGGAACACTTTGGCGATCAGCTGTACGACACCGTGATTCCACGCAACATCCGCCTGGCCGAAGCGCCAAGCTATGGCATGCCCGCGCTGGCGTACGACAAATCCTCGCGCGGTGCCATTGCCTACCTGGCATTGGCTGGCGAGATGGTTCGTCGTCAACGCCGCAATTCACGCACCGCTGCAGCCCAGCCAACTTAAGGAATCCCCATGGCCGTCAAGAAACGAGGTCTCGGACGTGGACTGGATGCACTCCTGAGTGGTCCGACCGTCACTTCGCTTGAAGAACAAGCGGTGCAGGCCGACGAGCGCGAGCTGCAGCACTTGCCGCTGGATCTGATCCAGCGCGGCAAATACCAGCCGCGTCGGGACATGGATCCCCAGGCGCTGGAAGAACTGGCCAACTCGATCAAGGCCCAGGGCGTGATGCAACCGATTGTGGTACGCCCAATTGGCAGTGGCCGCTTTGAGATCATCGCCGGTGAACGCCGCTGGCGCGCGAGCCAACAGGCCGGCAAGGAAACCATCCCGGCAATGGTGCGCGATGTGCCGGATGAGACCGCCATCGCCATGGCCTTGATCGAAAACATTCAGCGCGAAGACCTCAACCCGATCGAAGAAGCGATCGCATTGCAGCGTTTGCAGCAGGAATTTCAGCTGACCCAGCAACAAGTGGCCGAGGCGGTGGGGAAATCCCGTGTCACGGTTTCCAACTTGCTGCGTCTGATCGCCTTGCCGGAAGTCATCAAGACCATGTTGTCCCATGGCGATCTGGAAATGGGCCACGCCCGAGCTTTGCTGGGTTTGCCGGAAAATCAACAGGTTGAAGGGGCGCGACACGTTGTCGCACGAGGGCTCACCGTTCGTCAGACCGAGGCCCTCGTTCGCCAGTGGCTCAGCGGTAAACCTGCACCGGTCGAAACCGCCAAACCTGATCCGGATATCGCGCGCCTTGAGCAGCGCCTGGCCGAGCGGCTAGGCTCTGCGGTGCAAATTCGCCACGGCAAGAAGGGCAAAGGGCAGTTGGTCATCGGATATAACTCACTCGATGAGCTTCAGGGCGTCCTTGCCCACATCCGCTGAAACATTTGCTTATGTAGCGCGTGATCGGAAATCACTACCCGACAGTTGAATAGGGGCTGAACCGCCCCTATACTCTGCGCGCATTTTGTCGGCACAAATTATGCCAAGTTATTGATTTCCGGCAGCCGACCATTGAGGAGCAAGAGTGATGGAAACCCGCACGCCAAACACGTTGCCGTTCCATCGCTTGGCTGTTTTTCCGGTTTTATTGGCTCAATTTGTCATTTTGCTGATCGCCGCTTTGGCGCTTTGGTACTGGCATGGAGTCGTAGCCGGATATTCAGGACTTTGCGGAGGCCTGATAGCCTTGCTGCCCAATATGTATTTTGCTCACAGGGCCTTTCGGTTTTCCGGCGCCCGAGCAGCCCAGGCTATCGTGCGGTCTTTTTATGCCGGCGAAGCAGGGAAACTGATTTTGACGGCAGTGCTGTTTGCACTGACCTTTGCAGGTGTGAAGCCATTGGCGCCGCTGGCTGTATTCGGCGTCTTCGTGTTGACCCAACTGGTCAGCTGGTTCGCTCCCCTGCTAATGAAAACAAGACTTTCGAAACCTTAGGGCGTTTGAGGCAACCATGGCAGAAACAACCGCTTCGGGCTATATCCAGCACCACTTGCAGAACCTGACCTTCGGTCAGCTTCCTAATGGCGGCTGGGGCTTTGCCCACACCGCAGCAGAAGCCAAAGAAATGGGTTTCTGGGCTTTCCACCTGGATACTCTGGGTTGGTCGGTCGCATTGGGTCTGATCTTCGTCCTGATTTTCCGCATGGCGGCAAAAAAGGCGACTTCCGGTCAGCCAGGTGCTTTGCAGAACTTCGTTGAAGTATTGGTCGAATTCGTCGATGGCAGCGTGAAAGACAGCTTCCATGGCCGTAGCCCGGTGATTGCACCGCTGGCACTGACCATCTTCGTCTGGGTATTCCTGATGAACGCCGTCGACCTGATCCCGGTCGACTGGATTCCTCAGTTGGCCATGGCGATCTCCGGCGACCCGCACATCCCATTCCGTGCCGTATCGACCACTGACCCGAACGCTACCCTGGGCATGGCCCTGTCGGTGTTCGCGCTGATCATTTTCTACAGCATCAAGGTCAAGGGCATCGGCGGTTTCATCGGCGAGCTGACCCTGCACCCGTTCGGCAGCAAGAACATCTTCGTTCAAGCCCTGCTGATCCCGGTGAACTTCCTGCTGGAATTCGTCACCCTGATCGCCAAGCCGATTTCCCTGGCTCTGCGACTGTTCGGCAACATGTATGCCGGCGAGCTGGTGTTTATTCTGATCGCTGTGATGTTCGGCAGCGGTCTGCTCTGGCTTAGCGGCCTGGGCGTAGTACTGCAGTGGGCGTGGGCTGTGTTCCACATCCTGATCATTACCCTGCAGGCCTTCATCTTCATGATGCTGACCATCGTCTACCTGTCGATGGCGCACGAAGAGAACCATTAAGACCAGTCTCGACTAGTCTGATGTCCTTCCCGGTCAAACGGGAAGGTGGCCCAACAGGGCTATGAAACGATTTGTTTTACCGCTTTAAAATCTAAAAAACCTAAACCATACGACGTAAAAGTCGGGAGGAAAGATGGAAACTGTAGTTGGTCTAACCGCTATCGCTGTTGCACTGTTGATCGGCCTGGGCGCCCTGGGTACTGCCATTGGTTTCGGCCTGCTGGGCGGCAAATTCCTGGAAGGCGCAGCGCGTCAGCCAGAAATGGTCCCAATGCTGCAAGTTAAAATGTTCATCGTCGCCGGCCTGCTCGACGCCGTGACCATGATCGGCGTTGGTATCGCACTGTTCTTCACCTTCGCGAACCCCTTCGTTGGTCAACTCGCTGGCTAATCACTCGAATTTTCGAGTGATTGGGGTGATGGACAACGAATGAGCGAGGTGTTGGCGTGAACATTAATGCAACCCTGATTGGCCAATCCGTTGCGTTCTTCATTTTTGTAGTGTTTTGCATGAAGTTCGTGTGGCCTCCGGTCATCGCGGCTTTGCACGAACGTCAGAAGAAGATCGCGGATGGTTTGGACGCTGCCAGCCGTGCAGCTCGCGACCTGGAGTTGGCCCACGAGAAAGTGGGTCAGCAACTGCGCGAAGCTAAAGCACAGGCAGCCGAGATCATTGAGCAAGCCAAGAAACGCGGTAACCAGATCGTCGAAGAGGCTGTTGAAAAAGCCCGCGTCGAAGCTGACCGTGTTAAGGCTTCGGCTCATGCCGAGATCGAACAGGAACTGAACGGTGTCAAAGACGCGCTGCGTGCCCAACTGGGTGCTCTGGCCGTTGGCGGTGCTGAGAAGATCCTCGGTGCCACAATCGATCAAAACGCGCACGCGGAGCTGGTTAACAAACTGGCTGCTGAAATTTAAGCGAGGGCGATCATGGCAGAACTGACCACGTTGGCCCGACCTTACGCTAAGGCAGCCTTCGAGCACGCCCAGGCCCACCAGCAGCTGGCCTCTTGGTCAGCCATGCTCGGCCTGGCTGCAGCAGTGTCGCAAGACGACACCATGCAGCGCGTGCTCAAGGCCCCGCGCCTGACGAGCGCAGACAAGGCCGCCACTTTTATTGAAGTGTGCGGCGACAAGTTTGATGTGAAGGTGCAGAACTTCATCCACGTCATTGCCGAAAACGACCGTCTCCCGCTATTGCCGGAGATCGCCGCTCTGTTCGACCTGTACAAGGCCGAAGCAGAGAAATCGGTAGACGTTGAAGTGACCAGTGCTTTCGCATTGAACCAAGAACAGCAAGACAAACTCGCCAAGGTTCTCAGTGCACGACTCAATCGGGAAGTGCGCCTGCAAGCTTCGGAGGACGCATCCCTTATTGGTGGTGTTGTTATCCGTGCCGGCGACCTGGTTATCGATGGCTCGATTCGCGGCAAAATCGCGAAACTTGCCGAAGCATTGAAATCTTGAGTTTGAAGGGGCAGCAGAGCAATGCAGCAACTCAATCCTTCCGAAATAAGTGAAATTATCAAGGGCCGCATCGACAAGCTCGATGTGACCTCCCAAGCCCGTAACGAAGGCACTGTCGTCAGCGTATCTGACGGCATCGTGCGGATTCACGGTCTGGCCGACGTTATGTACGGCGAGATGATCGAGTTTCCGGGCGGCGTCTACGGTATGGCCCTCAACCTGGAGCAAGACTCCGTAGGTGCCGTTGTATTGGGCGCGTACACCAGTCTGGCTGAAGGCATGAGCGCCAAGTGCACAGGCCGCATCCTGGAAGTTCCGGTTGGTAAGGAACTGCTGGGTCGCGTAGTCGACGCACTGGGTAACCCTGTTGACGGTAAAGGTCCACTGGGCAACACCGAGACCGACGCGGTCGAGAAAGTTGCTCCAGGCGTGATCTGGCGTAAGTCGGTAGACCAGCCTGTACAGACTGGCTACAAGGCTGTCGATGCCATGATCCCGGTCGGCCGTGGCCAGCGTGAGCTGATCATCGGTGACCGTCAGATCGGTAAAACCGCTCTGGCGATCGACGCGATCATCAACCAGAAAGACAGCGGCATTTTCTGCGTCTACGTAGCCATCGGTCAGAAGCAATCGACCATCGCCAACGTGGTTCGCAAGCTGGAAGAAAACGGCGCCCTGGCCAACACGATCATCGTGGCTGCCAGTGCTTCGGAATCTCCTGCGCTGCAATTCCTGGCACCGTACTCCGGTTGCACCATGGGTGAATTCTTCCGCGACCGCGGTGAAGACGCGCTGATCGTTTATGACGATCTGTCCAAGCAAGCAGTGGCTTACCGCCAGATTTCCCTGCTGCTGCGCCGTCCACCAGGCCGTGAAGCCTACCCAGGCGACGTGTTCTATCTCCACTCCCGTCTGCTGGAGCGCGCATCCCGCGTTTCGGAAGAATACGTAGAGAAGTTCACCAACGGCGCAGTGACCGGCAAAACCGGTTCCCTGACCGCACTGCCGATCATCGAAACCCAGGCTGGCGACGTTTCCGCGTTCGTTCCGACCAACGTGATTTCCATCACCGACGGTCAGATCTTCCTGGAATCGGCCATGTTCAACTCCGGGATCCGTCCTGCTGTGAACGCCGGTGTTTCGGTATCCCGTGTGGGTGGTGCCGCTCAGACCAAGATCATCAAGAAGCTCTCCGGTGGTATCCGTACCGCTCTGGCTCAGTACCGTGAACTGGCGGCATTCGCCCAGTTCGCTTCTGACCTGGACGAAGCGACCCGTAAGCAACTTGAGCATGGTCAGCGCGTTACCGAGCTGATGAAGCAGAAGCAATACGCCCCAATGTCGATTGCCGACATGGCGTTGTCGCTGTATGCCGCTGAGCGTGGGTTCCTGACCGACGTTGAAATCGCCAAGGTCGGCAGCTTTGAACAAGCGCTGATTGCTTACTTCAACCGCGATCACGCCGAATTGATGGCGAAGATCAACGTGAAGGGTGACTTCAATGACGATATCGACGCTGGCATGAAAGCCGGTATCGAGAAGTTCAAGGCCACCCAAACCTGGTAAGCCGCAGCGGGAGCCGCAAGGCTCCCGCTTGCTAACCTGATAGGTGTTACATGGCAGGCGCAAAAGAGATTCGCAGTAAGATTGCGAGCATCAAAAGCACGCAAAAAATTACCAGCGCCATGGAAAAAGTGGCGGTCAGCAAAATGCGCAAGGCACAAATGCGCATGGCTGCTAGCCGTCCTTATGCGGAGCGTATCCGCCAGGTAATTGGGCATCTGGCCAACGCCAACCCGGAATACCGCCACCCGTTCATGATCGAGCGCGCCGTCAAGCGTGCAGGTTATGTGGTAGTGAGCAGTGACCGTGGTTTGTGTGGTGGTCTGAATACCAACCTGTTCAAGGCCCTGGTCAAGGACATGGCGGTAAACCGCGAAAACGGCGTCGAGATCGATCTGTGTGTTGTTGGTAGCAAGGGTGCGGCCTTTTTCCGCAACTTCGGCGGTAACGTCGTTGCAGCTATCAGCCACCTGGGTGAAGAGCCGTCGATCAATGATTTGATCGGCAGTGTGAAGGTGATGCTGGATGCGTACCTGGAAGGTCGTATTGACCGCCTCTGCGTGGTATCCAACAAGTTCATCAACACCATGACCCAGCAGCCAACCGTGGAGCAATTGATTCCACTTGTGGCGACTCCGGATCAGGAACTCAAGCACCACTGGGACTACCTCTACGAACCAGACGCCAAAGAGCTGCTTGACGGCTTGATGGTGCGCTACGTGGAGTCGCAGGTGTACCAGGCGGTGGTCGAGAACAACGCAGCTGAACAAGCGGCGCGGATGATCGCGATGAAAAACGCTACCGATAACGCCGGTGATCTGATCAGCGATTTGCAGCTGATCTACAACAAGGCGCGTCAGGCTGCGATCACCCAAGAGATCTCGGAAATCGTCGGCGGCGCTGCCGCGGTTTAACGGTTCAAATATTCAGAGGATCCAGCTATGAGTAGCGGACGTATCGTTCAAATCATCGGCGCCGTTATCGACGTGGAATTTCCACGCGACAGCGTACCGAGCATCTACAACGCGCTGAAAGTACAAGGCGCGGAAACTACCCTGGAAGTTCAGCAGCAGCTGGGCGACGGCGTAGTTCGTACCATTGCGATGGGTTCCACCGAAGGCTTGAAGCGCGGTCTGGACGTTGTCGACACTGGCGCTGCCATCTCCGTACCGGTCGGTAAAGCGACCCTGGGCCGGATCATGGACGTACTGGGCAACCCGATCGACGAAGCTGGCCCGATCGCCACCGAAGAGCGCTGGGGCATTCACCGCGCAGCACCTTCGTTCGCAGAACAAGCGGGCGGCAACGACCTGCTGGAAACCGGCATCAAGGTTATCGACCTGGTTTGCCCGTTCGCCAAGGGCGGTAAAGTCGGTCTGTTCGGTGGTGCCGGTGTAGGCAAGACCGTAAACATGATGGAACTGATCCGTAACATCGCCATCGAGCACAGCGGTTATTCCGTGTTCGCAGGTGTGGGTGAGCGTACTCGTGAGGGTAACGACTTCTACCACGAGATGAAGGACTCCAACGTTCTGGACAAAGTGGCACTGGTTTACGGTCAGATGAACGAGCCGCCGGGAAACCGTCTGCGCGTAGCACTGACTGGCCTGACCATGGCCGAGAAGTTCCGTGACGAAGGTAACGACGTTCTGCTGTTCGTCGACAACATCTACCGTTACACCCTGGCCGGTACTGAAGTATCCGCACTGCTGGGCCGTATGCCTTCTGCAGTAGGTTACCAGCCGACCCTGGCTGAAGAGATGGGCGTTCTGCAAGAACGTATCACTTCGACCAAGGAAGGTTCGATCACCTCGATCCAAGCGGTATACGTACCTGCGGATGACTTGACCGACCCGTCGCCAGCCACCACCTTCGCCCACTTGGACGCCACCGTCGTTCTGTCCCGTGACATCGCTTCCCTGGGTATCTACCCAGCGGTCGATCCACTCGACTCGACTTCGCGTCAGCTGGATCCGAACGTGATCGGCCAGGAGCACTACGACACCGCACGCGGCGTTCAGTACGTGCTGCAGCGTTACAAAGAACTGAAGGACATCATTGCGATCCTGGGTATGGACGAGCTGTCGGAAGCCGACAAGCAGTTGGTAAACCGTGCTCGTAAGATCCAGCGTTTCTTGTCGCAGCCGTTCTTCGTGGCTGAAGTCTTCACCGGTGCCTCGGGTAAATACGTTTCCCTGAAAGACACCATTGCTGGCTTCAAAGGCATCCTCAACGGTGACTACGACCACCTGCCAGAACAAGCGTTCTACATGGTCGGCGGCATCGAAGAAGCGATCGAGAAAGCCAAGAAACTGTAATCCAGGCGCCCGGCAACGGGCGCTCATCAGGTTGAGGCAATCAGATGGCTATGACAGTCCATTGCGATATCGTCAGCGCGGAAGGGGAAATTTTCTCCGGTCTGGTCGAGTTTGTAACAGCGCACGGCGACTTGGGTGATCTTGGTATCGCCATGGGTCACGCTCCGTTGATTACCAGCTTGAAGCCAGGTCCGATCACTCTGACCAAGCAAGGCGGGGAAAAGGAGGTGTTTTACATCTCCGGTGGTTTCCTCGAGGTTCAGCCGAACATGGTCAAGGTACTTGCCGACACCGTGCAACGTGCTGGCGACCTGGATGAAGCCTCCGCTCAGGAAGCCGTCAAGGCTGCCGAGAAGGCCCTGAACGAAAAAGGTGCAGACTTCGACTACAGCGCTGCTGCAGTTCGTCTGGCCGAGGCTGCAGCTCAGCTGCGCACGCTCCAGCAGATCCGCAAGAAGTAAGCGGCCATGCCGTTACGCTTCATGCGTGATTGATTAAAAAGGGTAGCCTCGGCTACCCTTTTTCTTTTTTTGCAAAACACTTCTTTGGTCTGAACCCGGACCGCCCAGGATTGGTAGCCATTCATGTCTCTTGAAATCGTCATTCTCGCCGCAGGCCAGGGCACTCGTATGCGTTCGGCCCTGCCCAAGGTGCTGCATCCGGTCGCGGGCAATTCCATGCTGGGTCATGTTATCCACAGCGCCCGGCAACTGGACCCACAACGTATTCATGTGGTGATTGGCCACGGTGCCGATGTGGTCCGTGAGCGTCTGGCCGCGGACGACCTGAATTTCGTATTGCAAGACAAGCAACTGGGCACCGGCCACGCCACTGCGCAAGCCGTACCGTTCATCAGCGCCGACACAGTGCTGATTCTTTACGGTGACGTACCGCTGATCGAAGTGGAAACCCTGCAACGCCTGCTCAAGCATGTGGTGCCTGGCCAGATGGGCCTGCTCACCGTTGAACTGGACGACCCTACCGGCTATGGCCGCATTGTGCGCAACGCCGACGGCAAGGTCGCCGCGATCGTCGAGCACAAGGACGCCAGCCAAGCCCAGCGCGCCATTACCGAAGGCAACACCGGCATTCTTGCCGTACCCGCTGACAAGCTGGGCGACTGGATGAGCCGTCTGTCCAACAACAATGCCCAGGGCGAGTACTACCTCACCGACGTCATTGAGATGGCCGTCAGCGATGGCCTGCTGGTCGCCACTGAGCAGCCCCACGACCCGATGGAAGTGCAGGGCGCCAACGACCGCAAGCAGCTCGCAGAGCTGGAGCGTCACTACCAACTGCGCGAAGGCCTGCGTCTGATGGCTCAAGGCGTGACCCTGCGTGACCCGGCGCGTTTCGATGTGCGTGGCGAGGTGACGGTGGGCCGCGACGTGCTGATCGATATCAACGTGATCCTCGAAGGCCGGGTGATCATTGAAGACAACGTGGTCATCGGCCCGAACTGCGTAATCAAGGACAGCACCTTGCGCAAAGGCGTGGTGGTCAAGGCCAACAGCCATATCGACGGTGCCGTGATGGGCGAGGGCAGCGATGCCGGGCCGTTTGCGCGCTTGCGTCCGGGTAGTGAGCTGGGGGCCCAGGCCCATGTGGGTAACTTTGTCGAACTGAAAAACGCTCACCTCGGCGAAGGTGCAAAAGTCGGTCACCTGACTTACCTGGGCGATGCCGTCATCGGTGCACGTACCAACATCGGTGCCGGCACCATCACCTGCAACTACGACGGCGCCAACAAGTACCAAACGACGATCGGTGAAGATGTATTCATCGGTTCCAACAATTCGTTGATTGCCCCCGTGACCATTGGTGACGGTTCCAACACCGCAGCGGGCTCGACCATCAACCAGGATGTGGATAAGTCCCAACTGGCCGTTGCCCGCGCTCGCCAGCGCAACATCGATGGCTGGAAACGCCCGGTCAAAATCAAAAAGAACTGAGTTATCCACAATTCGATTGGCTGACGCGCTCCTGTGGGAGCTGGCTTGCCTGCGATAGCGGTCTGACATTCAGCATGGATGTCGCCTGACAAACCGCTATCGCAGGCCAGCCAGCTCCCACAATTGATGTGTGGTGACTTAAAAATATTGCATGCCCCGCTTGACGATCTTTCGCCAATAGGTTTTGATTGCCTTCGTTATCTTTCGAAACGAAACTTATCATTACCATGTCGAAACGAAATACCCCCCAACGACGCCACAACATTCTCACCTTGCTCAATGAACAGGGCGAAGTCAGCGTGGACGAATTGGCCAAGCGTTTCGAAACGTCGGAAGTCACCATCCGCAAGGACTTGGCCGCCCTCGAAAGTAACGGCCTGCTCCTGCGTCGCTACGGTGGTGCGATCACCATGCCCCAAGAGCTGGTGGGCGATGCCGCCCAGCCCATCTCGGCCTACAAGCGCGCGATTGCGCGTGCGGCCGTGGTGCGCTTGCGTGAACACGCGCGCATCATCATCGATAGCGGTAGCACCACCGCTGCGATGATTCCCGAACTGGGCCATCAACCCGGGCTGGTGGTTATGACCAACTCCTTGAATGTGGCCCGCGCCCTGAGCGAACTGGAACATGAACCGGTGCTGTTAATGACCGGCGGTACCTGGGACCCGCATTCGGACTCGTTCCAGGGGCAGGTTGCCGAGCAGGTGCTGCGTTCTTACGATTTCGATCAGTTGTTCATTGGCGCCGATGGCATCGATTTGCAGCGCGGCACCACCACCTTCAACGAACTGCTGGGCCTGAGCCGCGTCATGGCCGAGGTCGCCCGTGAAGTGGTGGTGATGGTCGAATCCGACAAGATCGGCCGCAAGATTCCCAACCTGGAACTGCCCTGGAGCAGCGTCCACACCCTTATTACCGATGATCGCCTGCCGTCTGAGGCCCGCGACCAGATCCAAGCCCGCGGCATTACGCTGATATGCGCGGCAGTCATCTAGGAGAAGCACCATGTGTGGAATTGTTGGCGCAGTCGCCGAACGTAACGTAACTGCCATCCTGATCGAAGGCCTCAAGCGCCTGGAATACCGCGGCTATGACAGCGCCGGTGTAGCCGTTTTCACCAACGCCGGCAAGCTTGAGCGTATGCGCCGCCCGGGCAAGGTCAGCGAGTTGGACCAGGCCCTGGCCGGCGAGCCGCTGGTGGGGCGCTTAGGGATTGCCCACACCCGTTGGGCCACTCACGGTGCGCCGTGCGAACGCAACGCTCACCCGCACTTCTCCGGTGACCTGGCGGTGGTGCACAACGGCATCATCGAAAACCACGAAGTGCTGCGTGAACAGCTCAAGGGCTTGGGCTATGTGTTCACCTCGGACACTGACACCGAAGTGATCGCCCACCTGCTCAACCATAAGCTCAAGGACCACAGTGACCTGACCACCGCCCTCAAGGCCACGGTCAAGGAGCTGCACGGCGCCTACGGCCTGGCCGTGATCAGCGCCAGCCAGCCTGACCGCGTCGTGGCAGCCCGCAGCGGCAGCCCATTGGTAATCGGCCTGGGCCTGGGTGAGAACTTCCTCGCCTCCGACCAACTGGCCCTGCGCCAGGTGACCGACCGCTTCATGTACCTGGAAGAAGGCGATATTGCCGACATCCGTCGTGAAAGCGTGCAGATCTGGGACGTGAACGGTCAGTCCGTCGAGCGCGAAGCCGTGCAATACCGCGACGGTGCCGAAGCCGCCGACAAGGGCGAATTCCGCCACTTCATGCTCAAGGAAATCCACGAGCAGCCATCGGTGGTGCAGCGCACCCTGGAAGGTCGCCTGAGCCAGAACCAAGTGCTGGTCAACGCCTTCGGCCCGCAAGCCGCCGAACTGTTCGCCAAAGTGCGCAATGTGCAGATCGTCGCCTGTGGCACCAGCTACCACGCCGGTATGGTGGCGCGTTACTGGCTGGAAGAACTGGCCGGCATCCCCTGCCAGGTCGAAGTTGCCAGCGAGTTCCGCTACCGCAAAGTGGTAGTGCAGCCCGATACCTTGTTCGTGACCATCTCCCAGTCCGGTGAAACCGCCGACACCCTGGCGGCCCTGCGCAACGCCAAGGAGCTGGGTTTCCTCGGCAGCCTGGCCATCTGCAACGTCAGCATCAGCTCCCTGGTGCGTGAATCCGACCTGACCCTGCTGACCCAGGCCGGTCGCGAAATCGGCGTGGCGTCCACCAAAGCCTTCACCACCCAACTGGTGGGGCTGTTGCTGCTGACCCTGTCCCTGGGCCAGGTACGCGGCACCCTCGCCGAAGGTGTCGAAGCCACCCTGGTAGAAGAGCTGCGCCGCCTGCCGACCCGTTTGGGCGAAGCCCTGGCCATGGACAGCACCGTGGAAAAAGTTGCTGAGCTGTTCGCCGACAAGAACCACACCCTGTTCCTGGGTCGTGGCGCGCAATACCCGGTGGCGATGGAAGGCTCGCTGAAACTCAAGGAAATCTCGTACATCCACGCCGAAGCCTACCCGGCCGGCGAGCTGAAACACGGGCCATTGGCCCTGGTGGATGACGACATGCCGGTGGTCACAGTCGCGCCGAACAACGAACTGCTGGAGAAGCTCAAGTCCAACCTGCAGGAAGTACGCGCCCGTGGCGGCCAACTGATCGTCTTCGCCGATGAGAAGGCCGGCATGACCAATGGTGAAGGCACGCATGTGATCAACATGCCTCACATCCACGACACCCTGTCGCCGATCCTCTACACCATCCCGCTGCAGTTGCTGTCGTACTACGTCGCCGTGCTCAAGGGCACCGACGTTGACCAGCCGCGTAACCTGGCGAAGTCGGTGACGGTGGAGTAAGCCTTACTGATGTACCCAAAAGGGGCTGTTTTCAACAGCCCCTTTTTGATGTTTTGGATTCGCTCAATTCAAGGATGCGTATTGATGCAAAGTCCTCCTGCTACCGTCCACGCATGTTTGCACAATCGCCGGTTCGTGGTCGCCAACAACGCCCAAGGGTTGTCCGGTACCGGCACCGTGTTTCATTACCAGGTCGAAGACGGCGTGATTTCGAGCACTTACCAGGGTGGGCGGGTTCGCCTGGGAACGCAGGTCGGGCGAGTGACCGGTGCAGATACCATTGAGCTGCTTTATCAATGCGTGACCCTGGAAGGGGAACTGCTCGCGGGGTGGTCACGAGGCACGGTAGGTGTGGATCACGCCGGGCGCACGACGCTGAGTTTCGTTTGGGGCTGGCTGTCGGGTGCGACAGGAGGTGGAGAGTCTAGCTATGTCGAGACCACTGCTTAAAGAGCCCGCAGTCGCATTTACTGTAGGACCAATCTTTGCGCATAGTGGTTAAGTCGAAATCTGATTTAAGAATCGTCTTATTTATGGGGGTAAGTCCGTCCGTTAGCTTAGAGTAAATCCAAAAAGTCAGAAGTGACCATGAAAGTCGATAAAAACCTTACCGAGTTCGAAAATCTTTTAGCGCTCATAAACCTTAATAACCCAGAGCTCAAGCTTCGCGCGGACCAGATAGAATCCATGACGTCGAGGATGAACCACAATGGATACTACGAAGAGAAAGGATTTCGTCTTGATGTGGTGATGGCTTATGGTAAAGGGTATTCGGGCCGTTTTGACTTCTACTACAATAAGTTAACTATTGAAGGCTTCATCGAAACGCCTGAATATTTATCCCCTCTTCCAGTGTTGCTGACTGATACACCGGAGGAAATCACTGCCAGATATTTAGCGCGTTATGACCTCGCTTCGGATACACAAGTTTACTGGAGCGCATTTGTAGCCCCTACAGTCGATGAAATGTACGGACGAATAACTTTTTCCCCTGATGCAAAGTCCTTGCTCTATGCGCAGCTCTCGCACATAAAGTTGATTCAGGTTGATAGTTTGGATGATGATCTTCCTATTAATATTATGGTAAGTACATCCACGCTGGATGGATTCGAGCCGACACGTACACAGTTGAAAATTACGTAATACTGATCTGGCAAATTGAATGAGCGGGCACATGTTGGGGGTGATAGATACCCAACATGTGATCCTTGGAAGATTTGCTTTAGGTCCACCAGTAACGCACAAGATGGAAAAAGATCGGCGCCGCAAAGCACACTGAATCCAGCCGATCCAGCATCCCGCCGTGCCCTTCGATCATGTGTCCCCAGTCTTTCACACCGCGGTCACGCTTGATCGCCGACATCACAATCCCTCCCGCAAACCCCAGCAGGTTGATCAGCAGCGCGATCAGGAATGATTGCCACGGATTGAACGGTGTGGTCCACCACAGCGCTGCGCCGATCAGCGATGACAACAGGATCCCGCCGACGAAACCTTCCACGGTTTTCGACGGCGACAGGTTGGGCGCGATCTTGTGTTTGCCGAACAGCTTGCCGCACACGTACTGCAATACGTCCGACAGTTGCACCACGATCACCAGATAGGCGATCAGCAGCAGGTTGCGGCCTTCGTAGCCGGGGATGTCCAACGTCAGCAGCGCCGGTACGAAAGACACGCAGAACACCGCGATCATCAACCCCCATTGCACCTTCGATGCACGTTCCAGGAAGTGCGTACTGTCCCCGCCCAGGGAGGCGAGGATCGGCAGCAGCAAAAACACATACACAGGGATGAAGATCGAGAACAGCCCATACCAGTCGGCGTAGATCAGCACATATTGCAGCGGCAGGGCGAGGTAGAAAGCGGCCACCAGGGCCGGGTAGTCGCTGCGCCGGGTAGGCGTGAGGGTGAGAAATTCGCGCAGGGCGTAGAACGACACCGCGTAGAACAGCAGGATCACTGCGCCGGTGCCTAGCCAAAAAGCGATGCCGATTACCACCACCATCACCCACCACGCGTTGATACGGGCGTTGAGGTTGTCGATCACGGCATTCGGGCTGCCACGGGTGCGCAGCTTGAGGATCAGGCCGATCAGCGAGGCGATGACCAGGATCGCGCCGATGCCGCCAAATAACATCAGGGTTTGGCTATCCATCTCAGGAATGCTCCGGGGCAAGGGCGAGCAGGGCGTCGCGGCTGCGGGCGAGGAATGCGGCTTTGTCTTCGCCTTCTTCCAATTGCAGGGGGGCACCGAAGCTGGTGGTGCATAACAACGGCAGTGGCAATACGCGACCCTTGGGCATGACCCGGTTCAAGTTGGCTATCCACACAGGGACCAATTCGGCCTGTGGGTAACTCTTTGCCAAGTGATACAAACCGCTTTTGAACGGCAGCAAGCCATCCTCCAGATTGCGCGTGCCTTCGGGAAAGATGATCAACGAATCGCCGCCTTCCAGGGCCGCGAGCATGGGCATCAGTGGGTTATCCACAGCCTCTTTGCGCTCGCGGTCGATCAGCACACCATTGAATACGCGGTTGATGATGTAGCGGCGCAACGCGCTCTTGTTCCAGTAATCGCTGCCGGCCACCGGGCGTGTGAACTTGCGCAGGTTCTGCGGCAGCGACGCCCACACCAGCACGAAGTCGCCGTGGCTGCTGTGGTTGGCGAAATAGATGCGTTGCACCGGCACTGGCGCGCACCCCAGCCACAGGCTGCGAGCGCCGGTGACGGTGCGGGCCATGGAGGTAATCAGCGTGGCGACCACGGGTTCGAACATGAGGATTCCTTATCCGGCAAAAGGCAGCCAAGGGCTGGCAAGGATGACGCCCAGGGTCAGCAGCGCTTGCGCGCCCAGCAGCCAGGCTTGTTTACGCAACAGTTTGAGAGCGCCGCGCCGACGTTCGCTCCATGGCCGACCGGCTCGCTTGGGCGATTGCAGGCCAAGGGCTTGCAACGCTTGGTCAAGGTCTGGCGTGCGGGTAACGTCGCGGGCCAGCAAGGCGAACAGGTCGGCGTCGAAGGCCACCCGCAGCGCCCAGTACTTTTGCAGCAGGCCCAGCACAATCAGCCACAGGGCCAACAGCAGGCAGATCGTCGAGATACTGGCCAACAACAGTTGGGCAAGGCCGAACAGTACGCCGAGCAACGTCAGGCCTGTGGATAACTGATCCAGGGAGCGGCCGCGGCGCAGCAGGCTGGCGACGACCTGGAGTTCCATATCAGCGGGCATGGTGTAAACCCTCCAACGCTTTACGGTGTGCGGGGTGCAGGACCACAGTGGCCCGTGCTGTACGAATAATAGCCAGTGCTTGGTCAACCGTTGCGGCGCGCCCGGTGTTCAGCAGCCAGGCGGCGACCGCAGTGGCGCTACGGGAATAACCGAGGGCGCAGCACACCAGCAAGGGGCCACTCGTTCGCAAACGTTCAATGGCGTGGGCGGCCTTCAGGCATTCGTCGGCTGTCGGGGTGATCAGGTCCAGTACCGGCACGCAGGCATAAGCACGGCCCTGTGGATTAATCGGCAGTTCGGCACACAGATCGAGAATGGCTTTGAACGGGCCTTGCTCAGAGGTTGTAGGAACTCGCCCCAGCCAGACGTTATCCACAATCAGGTCCGGCTGTGGATGTTTGCGTGTCCACAGCCGCGAATTGATCCACGCACCCACTAAATAAGGCGCATACAACCAGCGGGCGGCAGGCGTAAGACGGCCATCCGTACGTTTTTGAAAGCCCGACGCGCCGATCAAAAGGTAGTTGGCCGCGATCAAGCCCAGGGAAACCGCTGGCCACAGCAGCCACAGCCAGCCGCCGCCCAGTACCAGGGCAAGCGCCAGCAGTAATAGCGCGCCCAGCCCATAGCGCACAGCCAGGCGCCAACGTTGGGTATCTCGCGTCAACCGCGCATTCAATAAGGGGCTCGGGTGTTCCACCGGCCATAACCACACGCACAACCAACCCGCGAGAGCGCCTGTGGGTAAGTCGATAAAGTGATGTTGATAAGTGGTCAGCACCGAAACACCGATCAGCGCGAACCAGCCATGCACCACCCAGCGCCAGATCCCCTGGGTGTGCCGTTGGTACATCACCCACAGGATCACCAGCAGCGCGATATGCAGCGAAGGCGCCTGGTTGAAGGGCTTGTCAAAACCGGCCAGCACGGCGAACAGCCAGCCGAACACGCCGTCCAGTTCCGGTCGCTCGAAGGTGAAGCGCAATGGCCAGATCAGGAAGCAACTCACGGCAATCACCTGCGCACTCAGCAGGCGCAGCGCATGTTGTTTCAACTCATGCCGTGTATTGGGCAGCAGCAGGGAGAACCCGTAGAGCAGGTCGATGGACCAGTAGGGCACGATGGTCCATGCCCAGAACGGCATGTGTGTTTCCCAGCCGAACACCAGGGTGCCGACGTCGCTGCGCTGGCTGGTGACCCAGGTGGCGAAGCCGTAGGTGCTGAAAAACAGCGGCGCCAACAGCAACAGCCACAGGACCGCGGGTTTCAATAAACCGGGTTCGCGCATGTTCAGATCTTCTGTGCCAAGGACACGGTGAAAATGCCCCACTCATCCACGCGCTGGGTGATCTTGCGAAAGCCCGCCGCTTCGACGAGTTGGTCCATTTCCGCCTGGCTGCGTCGACGCATCACCCAGGCCTGGCCCTGACGGTGACTGGTGAGCGCGCGGGCAATCAGCTCCAACTGCGGGTGCCACGGCTGCCCGGTGTAAACCAGGTAGCCACCTGGCTCCACGGCTTCGGCCAAGCCCGCCAGCGAACCACCGACCATGGCATTGTCGGCGAACAATTCGTACAGGCCAGACACCACGGCCAGGGTCGGCTTGGGGTCCAGGGCGGCCAGGTCAGCGCGGTCGAACGCATCGCCTTTGACGAACTGGGCGATGTCGCCCAAACCCTTTTCGCGAATCAGCGCGCCACCGTCGCGCACGTTGATGTCGCTGTAGTCGCGCAGCAGGATCGACTCCGGCATCGGTGAAACGCCCTGCAAGGCTTCAAGAATGTAACGGCCGTGGCCGGCGGCGATGTCGACGATGCGCACTTCACGTTGATCGTCACGCAGCTTGGCCATGGCCAGGCGCAGCAGCTCCTCGACGTTCAGCTTGCGCTGGCGAATACCGCGCCAGCCGATGGAATTGAGGTAGTTGGTGTCGATCATCCGCCCCAGCCCGCCCTTGCCGGTAGGCTTATTGCGATACACGTAGTCCAGGGTGCTGCCGGAATCGAAGCCGGTGTCGAAGCCCAGCTTCACGCCGTCCGAAAGGTTCCTGCCCAGGCCCATGCTGGCGCGGGTCATGCGCCAGTACAGGTCGCGCAGGGAATTGCGTGGCAACGGCGCGGCGAGGGATTCGGATTCGGCGCACGTGGCGCCAAGTTTGTCGGCGTCCAGCAGAGAAGCGCGGTCCAGCGGGTGTGTGAAGTTCTGCAGGATAAAGCGCTTGGCGCTGCTCACGGCCACGGCACGATCACGTTCGCCGAGGGTGTCGTGGAAGAAACCGGGGAGGATATGCAGCTCTTTTTTCAGGCTGCCGAGGCGGTCGAAAAACTGCTGCTGGGGTTTACGGTGCACCACAAAGTCGGAGCCGGAGATAAGCAGTTGGGTGGGCACCTGGATCGCCTGGGCGTCGGCGACAACCCGGTCGGCCGCTTCGTACAGGCCCAGCAGCACATTCACCGAGATGGCTTTGGTGATCAGCGGATCGCTGTCGTAGGACGCCACGCGTTCCGGATCATGGCTGAGGAACTTGGCCTTGACGTAGCTGTTGACGAAAAAGTTGCCCTTGAACTTGCGCATCAAGGCCAGGCCGGGGCGGGCGAAGGGCACGTACAGCTTGACCTTGAAGGCGGGCGAGGCGAGCACCAGGGCGCGGATTTTTGGTGCGTAATCGTGAACCCACGTGGCGGCAATCACCGCACCGACGCTTTGGGCGATAACGGCCAGGTTGTCCTCTTCAATGCCGTAGACGGCGCCGATGTGGTCGCAGAAGGTCTGCACATCACGGGCGCTGGTGGCGAAGCTGGGGCTGTCGCCACGCGCGCCGGGGGATTGGCCGTGGCCGCGGGCGTCCCAGGCGAAGAAGTCGAATTCAGGCAGGCCCAGTTCATCCACCAGGTGGGCAATACGCCCTGAGTGCTCATGGCCGCGATGGAACAACAGGATCGCCTTGCGCGGCCCGGCGTCTGCCGTGGCCGGCCAGTGCCGGTAGAAAAGCTCGACGCCATCATGGGTACTGAAGGTGTGCTCTTGCTGTTCGCGCATCGCAAAATCCTTATGCAGAAGGGGGAGTTTGTTGCTGTTCTTTGAGGCCCTGACGTACCCGGTTGACCAAGGTATAGGCGAGCAGGGCGGCGACCAGCCACATCACCGCCTCGACCCAACCGGCGCCGAGCCAGCCCAGCGCCACGCCGGTGGCCAGTACACCCAGTACAAAAGCCCGGTCACTTTTGCCCATCGGCCCGTCATAGCGACGCGATGCGCCCACCATCGGCCCCAATACACCGGCGTACTCGCTGAAGACCGCGAGCAATGCCACCAGCACCACCGGCACCGGGCTCACACCGGGGATCAGTGCAAAGGGCAGGATCAGCGCGCTGTCGGCGATCACATCGCACAGTTCATTGAGGTACGCACCCAGGCGTGACTGCTGGCCAAATTCCCGAGCGAGCATGCCGTCGATGGCGTTGAGGGCCATGCGCACGATCATCCATAAGGGGATCAGCGCAAACAGCCAAAGGTGGTGGGCGAAGCCTGCGATCAACAACCCCACCAGCAGGGAAATCACCCCGGCCAGCACGGTGATCTGGTTGGCGGTGGTGCCGTTGTCATAGAGGCGCTGCACCAGCGGGCGCAGCAGGTTTTGAAACCGCGGTTTGAGTTGGTAGATCGAAATCATGGGGGTGACGCTTCCTTGTCCGTGAACCCGCGAAAAACTGTTTCGGAGTGTGCCGACTAATCGCAGCCGACACCAGTGATGGCTCGTGTTTATAGGGGGTTAGTCACACACCAGAGAGCACAGCAAAACAAATGTGGGAGGGGGATTCACAGCGGATTCAAAAGCGAACAAAAATTTCACGCTTTGTGTTATATCGTAACGAATTGTGTACGAGTGGGCGTTGAGTGCATGCAGGTGGATTTAGAAGCTGACGGCGCCTCCGTAGAAGGCCTGGCGCGTTTTCAGCAAGGGCTGTTCCATGCCCGTCGATTGCGCCAGGCGGGGATCAGCCTGACGACTCTGGCGATCAGCGGTTGGGTACTGGCGCTGTTCGTGGCGTTGTTTGCGCCCCTGTCGATCTGGCCGGTGGTATTGATCAACTGCGCGTCGGCCTTGCTGCTGCTGGTGGCCGGCTTGCAGTCGGCCTGGTGGGTGGCTGATTGGCGTGCCCAGGCGCTGGAGGTACCGAGCGGCGAGTTGATCGAACAACCCATGGAGCCCGCCCCCTGGCACAAGGGCCTGATCAACCGTTTCGGCAACGGCCTGCTGGCGCAGGTTGGTGCGCCGGTACTGTGGTTGGCCGGGTGGTCGTTGTTGGCGTTGATCAGCGTTATCCAGTTCTGGAACCTGGCCTTGCCTGCTGCGGCCATCGGCCAATCCGCCAGTATCGGTGCGGCGCTGGCATTGGCGCTGGCTTTTGGTTTGCTGGTGTTCGAACGCCGCCTGGCCCAGGAAACCGCCGCCCAATGGCCGGAAGCTTCACAGCTGGCGCAGTTGAGCCGGGTGGCGATTATCTGTCTGGTGCTCAGTGCCATTTGCCTGTTGTTTGCCAATGCCGAGTCGGTCTGGCCGCTGCGCCTGGCGACACTCGTCGGCCTGTTGCCGGCATTGGTGGCACTGGAGTTCCTGCTCAGGGGCGTGCTCTCGCTGTTCAGCCCGCGCCAGCCGCGCCTTGAGCCGCGCTTGATGGCGCAGAGTTTTATCGCCGGTCTGCTGCGTTGGCCGCCACAACCGTTGTTGGCGTTGCAGCATGAGTTGCACAACCGCTTCGGCATCGACCTGCGCCAGATCTGGGCCTTTACCTACATGCGCCGGGCTTTCCTGCCGGTGTTGCTGGTGGTGCTGGCGGTCGGCTGGGCGCTGACCGGCGTGCATGAAGTGCCCCTGCAAGGCCGTGGGATTTATGAACGCTTCGGCAAACCTGTCGAGGTGTTCGGCCCCGGCCTGCATACAGGCTTGCCGTGGCCGCTGGGCCGCGTACTCAACGTGGAGAACGGCGTGGTGCATGAGTTGGCGACCAGCGTCAGCGAAGCCGCCACACCGGAGCTGGCCGCAGCCGAAGGCCCGGCGCCGTTGATTGCCAACCGCCTCTGGGACGCCAGCCATGTGAATGATAAATCCCAGGTGATTGCCAGCAGCAGCGGCGATAAGCAGGGCTTCCAGATCGTCAATATGGACGTGCGCTTCGTCTATCGCATCGGCCTTACCGATCAGGCTGCGCTCGCCGCCACTTACAACAGCGCGGACATACCGACCCTGATCCGCAGTACCGCCAGCCGCATCCTGGTGCACGATTTTGCGTCGCGCACCCTGGATGAATTGCTCGGGGAAGAGCGTACCAGCCTCGCCGACGAGATTGGTCGCAGCGTGCAAGCCGATCTGCAAACCCTCGACAGCGGTGTGGAAATCCTCGCCACGGTGGTCGAAGCGATTCATCCGCCCGCCGGGGCCGCCAACGCTTATCACGGTGTGCAAGCCGCGCAGATTGGCGCCCAGGCGCTGATCGCCCGTGAACGCGGTGCCGCCAGCGAACAGACCAACCAGGCGCTGCTTCAAGCCAGTACCGCCCGCGATCAGGCCCAGGCCAGTGCCCGCGAAGTGAATGCCGGCGCCCAAGCAGCGAACCTGCGTTTTGCCGCCGAACAAAAAGCCTACGCCGCTGCGGGCCAAGCCTTCGTGCTTGAACAGTACCTGAGCCAACTGAGCCAGGGCCTGGCCCACGCCAAGCTGCTTATTCTGGATCATCGTTTGGGCGCCGACAGTGCGCCGACGATCGATCTGCGTTCTTTTACCTTGCCCGCCGACCCGTCGGCGCCGCGTAAAGCCGTTCAATAAGGAGTCTGTCTGTTGAGCGCTCATTCTCACGATCACGGTCATCACCATCATCACGGCCACCATCATCACCACCATGGTGATGAGCAAGCGGCCGGGCCTTTTCCCTGGCGTCGCATGGCGTGGGCGGTGTTGCTGGTGCTGTTTGCGGTGGCGGCGGCGAGCCTGGTGCAAGTGCGCTCCGGCGAGGCCACGGTGATTACCCGCTTCGGCAACCCCGCGCGCGTGTTGCTGGAACCGGGCCTTGGGTGGCGCTGGCCGGCACCGTTCGAAGCGGCGATCCCGGTGGACCTGCGTCTGCGCACTACCTCCAGCGGCTTGCAGGACGTGGGCACCCGCGATGGCCTGCGAATTATCGTGCAAGCCTATGTGGCGTGGCAGGTGCAGGGCGATGCCGACAATGTGCAGCGCTTTATGCGCGCCGTGCAGAACCAGCCGGATGAAGCGGCGCGGCAGATTCGCACCTTTGTCGGCTCGGCGCTGGAAACCACGGCGGCCAGCTTTGACCTGTCCAGCTTGATCAACACCGATGCCAGCCAAGTGCGCATCGCCGATTTTGAAGCGCAGTTGCGCCAGCAAATTGATCAACAATTGCTCGCCACCTACGGCGTGCGCGTGGCGCAGGTCGGCATTGAGCGCTTGACGTTGCCTTCGGTGACCCTCACCGCCACGGTCGATCGTATGCGCGCCGAGCGTGAAACCATCGCCACTGAACGTACCGCCGTGGGCAAGCGCGAAGCGGCGCAGATCCGCTCCGCTGCCGAGCGAGATGCGCGCATCATGCAGGCCGATGCCACCGTGAAAGCCGCCGATATCGAAGCGCAGTCGCGGGTTGAAGCCGCGCAGATTTATGGCCGCGCCTACGCTGGCAATCCGCAGCTGTACAACCTGCTGCGTTCGCTGGATACCCTGGGCACGGTGGTTACTCCGGGTACCAAAATCATCCTGCGTACCGACGCTGCGCCATTCCGCGCGTTGGTGGATGGGCCCAAGGATCTCCAGCCATGAGCGAGCGTGACAGCCCGGACAGCCCATGGATCCAGGCCGGGCGCCTGACGTTCCTGGCGCTGTACGCGGTCACCGTGTTGGCGGCGCTGGCCTGGGCCTTTTCCAATGTGCGCCAGATCGACCCGCAGAATCGCGCCGTGGTCCTGCACTTCGGTGCCCTTGATCGCGTTCAGAATGCCGGGCTGCTGCTGGCCTGGCCGCAGCCATTTGAGCAAGTGGTGTTATTGCCAGCGGCAGACCGGGTGATCGAACGCCGGGTAGAGAATCTGCTGCGTTCCGATGCGGCGCTGCAGGCCGATCGGGTGGCCAGTTTCGCCACGCCGTTGAGCGATGCCCTGGCCGGTTCCGGCTACCTGCTGACCGGCGATGCCGGGGTGGTGCAGCTGGACGTGCGGGTGTTCTACAAGGTGACCGAACCCTACGCCTTTGTGTTGCAGGGCGACCACGTGCTGCCGGCCCTGGATCGGCTGGTGACACGCAGCGCCGTGGCCCTCACCGCTGCGCGGGATCTGGACACGATACTGGTGGCACGCCCGGAACTGATCGGCAGCGACAATGGCGCCGCCGAACGCCGTGAGCGGCTGCGCGGCGATCTGGTGCAAGGCATCAATAAGCGCCTGGCCGAGTTGGCTGCCAGCGACCTGGGCCTGGGCATCGAAGTCACCCGCGTTGACGTGCAGTCGAGTCTGCCGGGCCCGGCGGTGAATGCCTTTAACGCGGTGCTGACCGCCAGCCAGCAAGCGGATAAAGCGGTGGCCAACGCCCGCACAGAAGCGGAAAAACTCACCCAGACCGCGAACCAGGAGGCTGACCGCCAGGTGCAAGTCGCCCACGCCCAGGCCAGCGAACGCTTGGCCAATGCCCAGGCGCAAACCGCGACCGTTGCCAGCCTGGCCCAGGTCAAAGACCCCGGTTTGCTGTTGCGCCTGTACCGCGAACGCTTGCCGAAAATTCTCGGCCAGGCGGGTTCCGTGACCACCGTCGATCCCAAAGACGACTCCCGTTTGATCATCCAGGGAGCCGAGCAATGAGCGCACCCATGCTGACCTCAGCCGAGCAGCGCAGCGCTGCCCGGCAATTGACCCTGGCCATGCTTGCCCTGGGGTTGCTCGTGCTGGGCCTGATATGGCGCTGGCTGGCGCCGGACCAGAACGGCGTGAGCCAGTTGCTGCTGGGGGTTGCATCGCTGTTGGTGGCGGTGCCGGTGATGCGTTCGGCCTGGTACAGCCTGCGCTTTCCGAGCCTGCACGGCATCACCGACCAATTGATCGCCCTGGCCATGCTCGGCGCCTGGGCCACGGGTGATCTGCTCACCGCCGCGTTGCTGCCGATCATCATGATCTTTGGCCATGTGCTGGAAGAGCGCAGCGTGATTGGCTCCCAGGAAGCGATCCATGCCCTGGGCAAACTCACCCGCAGCCACGCCCGTTTGGTACAGGCTGACGGAACCATCACTGAAGTGGATAACGGTACGCTGAACCCCGGCGATATCGTCGAAGTTCGCGCCGGCGACCGAGTACCAGCCGATGGCGTGGTGCTGTCCGGCCAGGCGAGCCTGGACACGGCGCCGATCACCGGCGAGTCGGTGCCGTTGGAAGCCAGCGTGGGCGTGCAGGTGTTTGGTGGGGCGATCAACCTCGATGGCCTGCTGCGCCTTGAAGTGACGCGTACTGGCAACGAATCGACCCTGGGCAAAGTCATTGCACTGATGCAGAACGCCGAGCGCTCCAAGCCGCCGATCACCCGGCTGCTGGAGCGCTATGCCGGCAGCTACATGGTGCTGGTGTTGCTGCTGGCGGCCGTCACTTGGTTTGTCACCAACGATGCGCAGGCGATGCTGGCGGTGTTGGTGGCGGCGTGTCCGTGCGCTTTGGTGCTGTCGGCGCCGGCCACCGCGATTGCGGGGATCGCCGTGGCGGCGCGCCATGGGATTCTGATTCGCAGCTCGGCGTTTCTCGAAGAGTTGGCCGACCTGACCTCGTTGGTGGTCGACAAGACCGGCACTCTGACCTTTGGCACCCTGCGCTTGCAGTCCATCGAGACTACCGCGCCGGATCGCCAAAAGCTGCTGAACCTGGCAGCCAGCCTCGGTTCGGCGAGTAGTCATCCGGTCAGCCGAGCGTTGGCGGGGTTGGCGACCCAGGAGCAGATGCTGGTGCTTAGCGACATCCGCGAGCGTCAGGGCTTGGGCGTGGTCGCACAGACCGAACAGGGCGAAGCGGCTCTGGGACGGCCGGAGTTGTTCGCACAACTGGGCATCGTGACCAGCGGTGTTCCCACCCATGATGGCCCGATTGCCGGGCTGGCGTTGAACGGCGAGTTCCTCGCCTGGCTGCTGTTGGCCGACAGCGTCAAACCCGAAGCGCGCCAGGCCCTGCAAGAGCTGCGTGACTTGGGGCTGGGCCGCCAGTTGTTGCTGACCGGCGACCGCCAAAGCGTAGCCGACAGCCTGGCGCTGAATGTGGGCATCAATGATGTGCAGGCCCAAGCCTTGCCGGAGGACAAGCTCAACCGTGTGCTGGGTGAAATCAGCAGCGGCTTCCGGCCGATGGTGGTGGGCGATGGCATCAATGATTCGTTGGCGCTCAAGGCCGGTGTGGTTGGCGTGGCGATGGGTGCGGGCGGTGCCGATATCGCCCTGGCGTCGGCGGATGTGGTGTTGATCGGCAGTGATTTACGCCGCCTGGGCACCTGCGTGCGCTTGAGCCGCCAGTGCCGGCAGACCTTGCAGGTGAACGTGATCATCGGCCTGGGCTGGACGTTGGCCATCGTGGTGTTCGCAGCCTTTGGCTGGTTGGGGGCGGCGGGCGCCATGATTGCGGCGGTGCTGCATAACCTCAGTACCTTGCTGGTGCTGGGTAATGCCGGGCGTTTGTTGCGCTTCCAGGAGCCGCTGTTAAAGCTCGATGAATAATTTCAGAAATATCTGCACACGGATGTAACGCTGATAGGGGCCCTCACTCTAGTGACGTGTCGAGACTGAACAATCCGTTCGGACCGACTTCACCACTGATCATGAGGAATACAACGATGAGCATTAAATCCGCTGCTGCTGGTGCCGCCCTCGCGATGGCTGCCGCCACAATGTTTGCCGGTGTGGCCACCCAGGCACACGCAGCCGATGCCACTGTGCATTGCTATGGCGTCAACGCGTGTAAAGGCCAGAACGACTGCAAGACCAAAGATCACGCGTGCAAAGGTCAAGGCGCCTGCAAAGGCCAGGGCTTTCTGTCCATGAGCAAGGCGATGTGCGACGAGAAGGGCGGTACCGTCGGCGAGTAACGGCAACCGAGTGCAACCGCAGCGATCGCCCCCGTCGCTGCGGGCACTTTTCCTGGAGCGTCTTATGCCCACGTCTTTTTCGAGCCTCGGTTACGGCCTGGGCCTGCGCAGTGAGTACTACCAGCAGATCCTCGAACAGTCGCCGGCTGTGGACTGGTTCGAAGTGATCTCCGAGAATTATTTGGTGCAAGGCGGCAAAGCCTTGTACTACCTGGATGCGATAGCCGAGCGTTACCCGCTGGTAATGCACGGTGTGTCCTTGTCCATCGGTGGGCCCCATGCCCTCGATATCGATTACCTGAAGCAAATCAAACAACTCGCCGAGCGCATCCAACCGGCGTGGATTTCCGATCATCTGTGCTGGAGCCGCGGCAGCGCCCACCAGTTGCATGACCTGCTGCCGCTGCCTTACACCGAAGAAAGCCTCTATCACGTGGCCGGTCGTGTGCGTCAGGTGCAGGATGTGTTGCAGCGCCCGCTGGTGCTGGAAAATGTCTCCAGCTATGTGCGCTCCAAGGCCGATGAATTTACCGAGTGGGAGTTCCTCAACGCGTTGGCGCACCTGAGCGGGTGCCAGTTGCTGCTGGACGTGAACAATGTGTACGTCAGCTCGCGTAACCATGGCTTTGATGCCTGGACGTTTATCCGCAACCTGCCGCCCGAGAGCATTCGTCAGCTGCATCTGGCAGGGCATATGGACTACGGCGACTATGTGGTCGACACCCATGACCATCCGGTATGCGACCCAGTGTGGGCGCTTTACCAACAGACCCTGGAGCATTTGGGGCCGGTGTCGACGTTGTTGGAACGCGATGATCATTTCCCGCCGTTCGAAGAGTTGCTCACTGAGTTGAACAAGGCCCGCGAGCTGGCTGCCAGCGCTTTGGCCAGGAGGTCGCTATGCGCCTGATCGACTGGCAATTGGCTTTTGAAGAGCATCTGTTAACTGAGACTTGCGCTGCCAACAGCAGCTTCGCCGCCACCTTGCAGGGAGGGCCGACCCTGGATGTGGACACTGGCCTGGCGATTTACCACAACGCTTATCTGTCGCGATTGAAGGAAGTGCTGTGCCATGACTTCAGCGCTATCCGATATTGGTTGGGTGATGATGAATTTTGCGCGCTGAGCGAAGCCTATATTCGTCGTTACCCCTCGGCCCACTACAGTCTGCGTTGGCTGGGTGAGCGCTTTTCGATGTTTATCCTTGAGCACTGGTTCGCAGAACAAAGTGCGCCGCTGGCTGAATTGGCGCGCCTGGAGTGGGCGTTTACTCTGGCCTTCGATGCTCCCCAAGGTACGCCGCTGACCGTGAATGACATGGCGCAATTGGCGCCTGCGGACTGGCCGGCACTCCAGGTAAGCCTGGCGCCTTCAGTGCAGCATTTGCTGTGCCGTTTCAACACGGTAGGGATCTGGCGAGCCAGCAAGGATGAGTCGGATTTCCCTGGCAGCCAGGCGCTGGACCCAGTGCAAATCTGCCTGGTATGGCGTCATCAGAATGTGTGCCACTACCGCAGCCTGGAGCCTGACGAGGCCTATGCGTTGGCAGGAATGACCACTACCGGCTGGAACTTTTCAGAACTGTGCGCAGAGTTGGCAGTCACTTATTCAGAGGGTGCGTCGCTGCAAGCGGCCACATGGCTGAAACAGTGGATCCAGGACGGTTTGCTCGAACTCCGAGCCCCATAGAGACGTGCTATTAAATCGATAGCCTCCTACTTTGTCTTCGGATGGTCTACCCTCACTCCAGACGTCTGAAACAAGGGGGGATTACTCATGCTCGCGCAACTTCCACCGGCCTTACAGAATCTTCAGCTACCGCTGCGTCTTCGACTCTGGGACGGCCATGAATTCAACTTGGGCCCTGAGCCCAGTGTAACGATTGTGGTGAAGGACCCCACGGTCGTGTCCCAACTGACCCATCCGACGCTCGATTCACTGGGCGAAGCCTTTGTCGAAGGAAAACTGGAGCTGGAAGGCTCCATTACCGAAGTGATCAGGGTCTGTGACGAGTTGAGTCACGCCCTGGTCGATGACGACGAAGGCAGTCGTCCAGTACGCTCGATCCACGACAAGGCCACCGACGCGGCGGCCATTTCTTACCATTACGACCTGTCCAACGAGTTCTACCAGCTATGGCTGGACCAGGACATGGCGTACTCCTGCGGGTATTTCGAAACCGGCAGCGAATCCATCGATCAAGCCCAGCAAGACAAATTCCGTCACCTGTGTCGCAAGCTACGGCTGCAGGCGGGCGAGTATCTACTGGATGTTGGCTGCGGGTGGGGCGGGCTGGCGCGGTATGCGGCACGTGAATTCGGGGTCAAGGTGTTTGGGATCACTTTGAGCAAGGAACAGCTGGCGCTGGCCAGGGAACGGGTGAAAGCCGAGGGCCTGGAGGACCAGGTCGACCTGCAATTGCTCGACTACCGCGACCTGCCTCAGGACGGCCGCTTCGACAAAGTGGTGAGTGTGGGCATGTTCGAACACGTCGGCCACGCCAACCTGGCGCAATACTGTCAGACCCTGTTCGGGGCGGTGCGTGAAGGCGGGCTGGTGATGAACCATGGCATTACCGCCAAACACACTGATGGTCGCCCAGTAGGCCGTGGCGCCGGGGAGTTTATCGAGCGCTATGTATTCCCCAATGGCGAACTGCCGCACCTGGCCATGATGACGGCCGAGATCAGTGAGGTCGGGCTGGAAGTGGTGGATGTCGAAAGTTTGCGTTTGCACTATGCCCGCACGCTGGACCATTGGAGCGAGCGCCTGGAAGACAACCTGGAAGCAGCGGCGAAGATGGTGCCGGAGCAGGCGCTGCGTATCTGGCGGCTGTACCTGGCCGGGTGCGCTTATGCGTTTGCCCGAGGCTGGATTAATTTGCACCAAATATTGGCGGTCAAACCCCATGCCGATGGTGGTCATGAACTGCCGTGGACACGGGAAGACCTCTACCGCTGATCACGCTCAACACTGTAGGAGCGAGCTTGCTCGCGAAAAACGTCAACAATAACGCGTACTTGCTGAATGAACGCGGCGCCTGTGAGTTTTTCGCGAGCAAGCTCGCTCCCACATTGGTTTTGTATTGGCGGTTAGAGGATCGGTGAGATCAAACGGGCCACTCGCATTCCCAGCTGTTGCAGGCGTCGCGTCTGGAAGCTCTCTTCCTGGCTGACCTCATGGGACAGGGCGAAATCATCCAGCAGCATGTGTTCAACCTGGCTGGCGAAAGCCTCATCCACGGTCAGCAACATCACTTCGAAATTGAGCCGGAACGAACGGTTGTCCAGGTTGGCACTGCCAATGGCGCTGATTTCGCTGTCCACCAATACCACCTTCTGATGCACAAACCCGGGCGTGTAGCGAAACACCCTTACGCCTGCGCGTACCGCTTCGATGGCATACAGGCTGGACGCCGCATACACGACGCGGTGGTCGGGCCGTGACGGCAACAACAGGCGCACATCCACCCCACGCAACACCGCCAGGCGCAGTGCCGCGAATACGGCTTCGTCGGGGACGAAGTACGGGCTGGTGATCCAGACCCGCTCGGTCGCTGCATGGATGGCCTCGACGAAAAACAGCGAGCAGGTTTCATAGGGGTCCGCCGGGCCACTGGCGAGCAGTTGGCAAAGCACGCCGTCTTCGGGGTAGGCGTCCGGCAGGATCAGCGGCGGAAGTTGCCGTGCCGCCCAGAACCAGTCTTCGGCAAACGACTCCTGCAGGCACGCCACTACGGGGCCTGTGACCTGTACATGGGTATCGCGCCATGGCGCCAGCGGCGGTTTTTTGCCCAGGTATTCATCGCCTACGTTATGCCCGCCGACAAATCCAGTGATGCCATCCACCACCACGATCTTGCGATGGTTGCGAAAGTTGACCTGGAAACGATTGAGCCAGCCGCTGCGGGTGGCGAATGCTTTGACCTGTACCCCGGCGTCGCGCAGCGATTGCACGTAGCGATGGGGCAGGGCGTGGCTGCCGATGCGGTCGTACAGCACGTAAATGGCGACGCCCTGGGCGGCCTTTTCCTTCAATAGCACCTGTAACTGGCGGCCAAGCTCATCGTCATGAATGATGAAAAACTGGAACAGCACGGCGGTCCTGGCGTTGCGAATCGCCTCGAAAATCGCGCCGAAAGTGGTTTCGCCATTGATCAACAGGCGCACTTCATTATTGGCCAGGCACGGCATGCGACCGAGCTTGGGCATGGCTCGCAGGGAGGCATAGGCACTGGAGTTACGCGCCGCGAGCGCTTCCTCAACCCACGGGCGCCAATTGAGTTCGGCGATCGCCGTGTGCATTTCCTGGTTGGCCTGGCGACGGGCCTGGATGTACGCGTCGA
Source organism: Pseudomonas sp. MF7453 (assembly GCF_016405455.1). Taxonomy (NCBI): domain Bacteria; kingdom Pseudomonadati; phylum Pseudomonadota; class Gammaproteobacteria; order Pseudomonadales; family Pseudomonadaceae; genus Pseudomonas; species Pseudomonas sp. MF7453. The sequence goes on from NZ_JAEKCN010000005.1 coordinate 161,808, forward strand.
AGGTGCTGCGACCGAAGATCAGGTAAGGGATCAGCGTCAGGTAAGGCATGAACATCAGCGACAAGGCCCAGGCGATAGAGCCTTGGGCAGTGCGGACGGTCAGTACCGCATGGATCGCGGCGAGTGACCCCAGAACGTGCAGCGTGGCAATGAAGTAGGCGAGCAAGTGCGGGCCAAAGAAATCCATGAACGACATTACTCCAGGCAGTCCAGTGCGTAACAGACCATGAACCGCTGCGAATGTCGCTATTTTATTTGCCATGCAACACTGGCCGCTTTGCGACGTCTAACACGCACAATTACCCAGGAGTTACCCGATGAATGCTCGTCTGCTTGGTTTGGCCATGGTTGTTGGGTTGTCGCTGCCGATGGCGGCGCAGGCGCAGATGCTGGCGCCGGGCTTGTGGGAATTGACCACCAGCAATATGAAAGTCGATAACCAGAACCTGCCCGACCTGTCGCTGATTCTCGGTCAGCTCAAACAACAGATGACCCCGGAACAGCGCGCCATGCTCGAAAAACAAGGCATCAACATGGCCGGTAAGGGCGTGCAGGTGTGCCTGACTCCAGCCCAGGTTGCCTCCGATTCCATTCCCCTGACTGACCCGCAATCGGGCTGCAAGCAGGAAGTGACTGACAAGACCGGTAACCAATGGAAGTTCCGCTTCAGCTGCCCCAAAGCCCAGGGCACCGGTGTCGCGACCTTCCAAAGCCAGAAGGAATTCACCACCACCGTCAACGGTACGTTTAATGCCACGGGCATCCAGCAGAAGGGCAGCCTGGACAGCCACGCTCAGTGGCTGGGCAACGATTGCGGTACGGTCAAACCCCGCGCTTAACGCAGAAAATGCAGGGGCAAGCCCTGGCAGCTGTCGACCACTTGGCCGTCGTGCCAAGCCAGGTGGCCGGACACCAGGGTGGTGCTCACGCTGTGACGAAAGCTGCGCTCTGCAAAGGGTGTCCAGCCGCAGCGGGCGAGAATCGGTTGGCTGCTGACCGGTTTGCCCTGAGGCTCGGGTTTGATCAGTACCAGGTCGGCCCAATAGCCTTCACGTAAGTAACCGCGATCAGGAATGGCAAACAGGTCGGCCACGCGATGACTGGTTTTCGCCACCAGTGTGGTCAGGGGCAAATGCCCGTCGGCCACCAATTCCAATAACGCCGGCAGGGCATGTTGCACCAGGGGCAAACCCGACGGTGCTTCGCGATAGCCAAGCTGTTTTTGCGCCCAGGTATGCGGCGCATGGTCAGTGCCAATCACATCCAGACGATCACTTAATAACGCCAGGCGCAGTGCGTCGCGGTCGGCGCGTGTCTTGATGGCCGGGTTGCATTTGATCTGGTGGCCGAGGCGGTGATAGTCGCGGTCGTCGAACAGCAGGTGATGCAGGCAGACTTCGGCGGTGATGTGCTTTTCGGCCAGGGGCTTGTCTTCGAAGAGCGCGAGTTCGCGGGCGCTGGTCAGGTGCAAAACGTGCAGGCGTGTGCCGTGACGCTGGGCCAGTTCCACGGCAAACGATGACGAGCGATAACACGCTTCGGCATCGCGGATCAGCGGGTGAGCGACAGCGGGGATGCGCTCGCCAAAGCGCTCGCGCAGGCGTTGCTCGTTGGCCAGGATGCTCGGGGTGTGTTCACAATGCGCGAGCAGAATGGTTGGCACTTGGGCAAACAGACGTTCCAGAATACGTGGATCGTCCACCAGCATGTTGCCGGTGGAGGCGCCCATGAATACTTTGACCCCGGCCACTTCACAGGGGTTGAGGGCGGCGACAATATCCAGATTGTCGTTGCTTACGCCGAAGTGAAAGCCGTAGTTGGCCACTGAGTGCAACGCAGCACGGCGCTTCTTATCGGCCAGGGCTTGCAGATTCAAAGTAGCCGGGTGGGTGTTGGGCATGTCCATGTAGCTGGTGATACCGCCGGCCACCGCGGCGCGGGATTCGCTGTAGAAACTGCCTTTGTCTGGCGCGCCGGGTTCACGAAAATGCACTTGGTCATCGATCATTCCCGGCAGCAACCACTGGCCTTGGGCGTCGATTTCCATCGGCTCGTTGGCGCTATCAATGCTGGCGGCGATCTTCTCGATACGGCCATTGGCGACCAGCACGTCGGCGTCGAATATCTGGCCCTCGTTGACCAGGCGGGCGTTGCGAATCAGCAGGCGGCTCATGGTTCAGAACTCGTTTTGCAAGGCTTTGTAGCCGCGCACCAGGTCGACGTTGGTGCGCGCCACGTCTTCGGAAAATTCCGAGGCACTGACACTCACCGGCGGGAATTGCGACAAGTCGGTGTTGGGCCCGATGCGAGTAGTGGAGGGTACGTAGAAGGCAGCGGGCAGGTCGCGGCCGTCGACCACCGAGTTGTGGCGTACCACGCAACCATCGCCGACGGCGCAATTGAACAGCACACTGTTGAAGCCGATGAACACGCGGTCGCCGACCGTGCAGGGGCCATGGACGATGGAGCGGTGGGCGATGGAGGTGAATTCGCCAATGGTCACCGCCGCGCCGGACTTGGAGTGGATCACCACTCCGTCCTGGATGTTGGAGTTGGCGCCGATGGTGATCGGGTCCATGGCGCCGCTGGCGTCGACTTCGTCGGCGCGGATCACAGCGTAGGGGCCGACGAAGACGTTCTCGCCGATGATGACCTTGCCGCAGATGATCGCGGTCTTGTCGACGTAGGCCGATTCGGCAATCACCGGCAGGTCGCCGGAAGGGTTTTTACGGATCATGGTTTGCTCAACGCTGCGCACAGGGTATTGAGGTTGTATTCGAACAGCCCGATAAAGGTGCTGGCCGGGCCTTGCGCGGCAAGGGCGTCGGAGTACAGCGTGCCGCCGATCTGCGCGCCGCTTTCATCGGCAATCTGCTTGAGCAGGCGTGAGTCCTTGATGTTTTCGATGAACACGGCTTTGACCTTGTCTTTGCGGATCTGGGTGATCAGCGCGGCGACTTCGGCAGCCGAGGGGTCACGCTCGGTGGACAAGCCCTGGGGCGCGAGGAACTGGATGCCATACGCCTGGCCCAGGTAACCGAAGGCATCGTGGGACGTGACGATGCGGCGATTGCCCGACGGCAGCGCAGCGAACCGGGTCTTGGCCTCGGCCAGCAGGCTGTGGATTTGCTTCAGGTAAGCCTGGCTGTTACGCAGGTAGTCGCTTTTGTTGGCAGGGTCTGCGGCCACCAATGCCTTGGTGATGTTGCTCACATAAATTTCGGCGTTGGCCAGGTTGTGCCAGGCGTGTGGGTCGGGAATGGTTTCGCCGTCTTCGTCCATGGTATGGGAAATCACACCTTTGCTGGCGGTGACGACCGTAGCGGTGGTTTCGGTGCTGGTGACCAGGCGATCCAGCCACGGCTCGAAACCCAGGCCGTTCTTGATGATGACTTTGGCCTTGAGCAGCGCCTTGGCGTCATCCGGCGTGGGTTCATAGGTATGAGCGTCGGCGTCCGGGCCGACCATGTTGCTGATCTGAATATGGTCGCCACCGATCTGGTGGGTGATGTCATCGAGAATACTGAAGCTGGTGACTACCTGGAGTTTGTCGGCGGCGTGAGCCATCGACAGCGGCAGCAACAGACTGAACAACACGAGAAGAGCGCGCATCGGGAAACACCTCATGAGGATGTAGGCAAAGGCGGGCGGCGCAACAAACCATGCACCGGACCGAACACCACGGACAACGCATACCCAACGCCCGCCACCAGCACGATTGCCGGGCCGCTGGGCAGTGAGTAGTAGAACGAGAGCAGCAAACCCAGCCACACCGACAGGCATCCAAGCACTGCCGATATTGCGATCAACACCGGCAGGCGCCGGCTCCAGAAGCGTGAAGCGATGGCCGGCAGCATCATCAAGCCCACTACCATCAGGGCGCCGATGGCCTGAAAGCCGATCACCAGGTTCAGCACCACCAGCGTCAGGAACAGGCCATGGGCCAGTGGGCCGAGGCGGCTGACGGTTTGCAGGAACAGCGGGTCGAGAGTGTCGAGCAGCAGAGGTTTGTAGATCAGCGCCATGGCGATCAGGCTGAAGCCGGACACCCAGAGCATTCCGGTCAGTGTGGTTTCGTCCACCGCCAGGGCGGAGCCGAACAACAGGTGCAGCAGGTCGAGACGTTTACCGGCGATACCGAGGATCAGTACACCAGCGGCGAGCGAGATGGGGTAAATAGCGGCGAGGCTGGCGTCTTCACGTAGCCCTGTGCGGCGGGTGACCCACGCGGCCAGACCAGCCATACTCAAACCCGCGCCAAGGCCGCCGAGGGTCAGTGCGGGCAGGCTCAACCCGGCGAACCAAAAGCCCAGTGCAGCGCCGGGCAGAATGCCGTGAGCCACGGCGTCACCGATCAGGCTCATGCGTCGCAGGATCAGGAACACGCCAAGGGGGGCGGTGCTGCAAGCAAGCACTAACCCGCCGATCAGCGCGCGGCGCATAAACACGAAATCCTGGAAGGGCAGCCACAGGTGAGCGGTGAGGTGCATCAGGCCACCTGCATCTGTGGTTGCGGGCGGATCAACTCTTTGCTGGGCCCGAATACGCAGCCGGTATTTTTGATCTGCAGCACGTGCTGGGTGTGGTGACGCACGGACGCCAGGTCATGACAGACCACCACCAGCGTGCGGCCTTGGCTGTGCCAGGCATGGATGTGTTTCCAGCACAGTGCCTGGCCGTCTTCGTCGAGGGCTGCGTGGGGTTCGTCGAGCAATAGGATGGGTGAGTCGGCCAGGCTCATACGGGCGAGCAGCGCGCGTTGCAGTTCGCCACCGGATAGCGCCATCAGCGGGCGCTGTTCCAAACCGCTGAGACACCAGTCTTCCATTACCGCACGCAGGCGCTCGTTGCGTTCTTGTGCGTTCAATTGGGTGCCCCAGAAGCCGGCAGCGACCAACTCCTGCAAACTGATCGGAAACTGACGATCCAGGTGCTGTTGCTGGGGCAGGAACGACAAGCCGCCGCGACGTGGAACATCGACACGGACCTTGCCCGTCAGCGGCTTTTGCAGCCCGGCGATCACTTTGAGCAGGCTGCTCTTGCCGGTGCCATTGGCGCCGATGATGCCCGTGAGACTACCTTTTTCCAGTGTCACGTTCAGAGCCGGCGTCAGTGGTTGCCCGGGGGCTCCCCAGCGCAAAGCGTTGCAGGTAATCATGCACAGTCTCTCGTCCAGCGGCTTTCAGCCACCGCATCGTGCGCGTGCAGGCTTTCGGCGTGGATTACTTTGAGGTGGAAGGCTTTGACGGCATCCGAGCGCTTCAAGGCGAGGTTCAAGCGGCGAGCGGCGTCTTCGCAGAACATCAGGTTCTGCCCGTTAGCCAGGGCGAACGCTTGTTCATCCGCACGTTTCACAGCGGTTTGCACGGCGGTGCCGAGAGCGGCTTCGGCAGCGTTGATCAAGTCGACGATCGCCAGGTCGTCACCTTGCAGTTGGACGTTTAACTGCGCGCTGCTGCGCTGGCTGTGGGGCGTGGCGACAATGCCGTTGGCACTGCCGAGCCAGGTCAATACGGCTTCATGCTGCAAAGGTGTGTGGGCAAAATCCTGGAGAAACTGCTGCTGAATCAGCTGCCTGGCGAGGGCGGCGGAGCAAGGGCAGGTTGAGGAATAAGTAACGTCAATTTTTAGTTCCACGTGGAACATCTGATTTTCAAGACGCGCTTCGATGCTGACCGGATAGCTTTTCCAACCCTCCAAAGGGCTGACCAGTGCGGGGCGTTTCAGCAACAAATTTGTGTGAATACGCAGGTAGGCGTCCTTAGATAAATCTTCATGTGTGTCGAGAAAACGCTGCAGTACATTACGCAAGAGTGCCGGCGTTAGCGGTTGCTGCTCTAGCATTTCCAAGGCCAGATAAAGGCGTGACATATGAATGCCACGGGCCGTGCCGTCGTCCAGGCTTACGCCCGCATCGGCGGTAGCGGCCAGGCGTTGGCCGTCGAGCAACACAGGCAGGGCAATGCCGCACATGCCCACCCAGTCGAGCGGCAAGGCTTGGCGTGAAGCCTGCGCGGCGATATCCGGCAGAGTCAGCGCATTCATGAGCAGGTCCATCGTTGGTAATGATTCGCCATGTTATAGTATAACAATAGTCGCTACGATGAAATTTCTGTCCCCGCCTTTGTTCAGTCACGTCGAGTAGGGATGCTCCTTTATCTGCGGTATATGTCATGCACAGACGTCAGCTCCTTAACCTGCTGCTGGTCAGCCCCTTGTTCACTTTGCCTTTGGGGGCCTACGCCACGCAGATCCGCAATGCGCGCCTGTGGCGTTCGGACGATAAGCTGCGGCTGGTGTTCGACCTCAGCGGCCCGGTGCAATACAAGACGTTCTCCCTGACGTCGCCGGACCGCCTGATCATCGACTTGAGTGGCGCCGGGCTCAGCGGCGATTTTTCCCAACTGGCACTGAAGAGCAGTGGGATTACCTCGATACGCTCCGGGCATTTCGGCAAGAGCGATACGCGTATCGTGCTGGATCTGGTCGCGCCAATGCAGCTCAACAGTTTTGTGTTGCCGCCCCAGGATGGCCAAGGTCATCGCCTGGTGCTGGACCTGACCAACGCCACGCCCGCGCCCCGTCAAATCGCAGCCGAACCGGCGCCCCTGGTGGTACCGGTGGACAAGGCGCACCCCAAACGCGACATCATTGTGGTGGTTGACCCCGGCCATGGCGGCAAAGATCCGGGCGCCGTTGGCTCCAAGGGCCAGCGCGAAAAGGATGTGGTGCTGTCGATCGCCCAGTTGCTGGCTAAACGGTTGAAACGTGAAAAGGGTTTTGCCGTAAAGCTGGTGCGCAATGACGACTTCTTCGTACCGCTGCGCAAGCGCGTGGAGATCGCCCGTAAGCACAAGGCTGATATGTTCATCTCGGTACACGCCGACGCCGCGCCACGGCTTACTGCATCGGGCGCTTCGGTGTATGCGTTGTCTGAAGGCGGTGCAACTTCTGCCACGGCGCGGTTCATGGCTCAGCGCGAGAACGGCGCAGACCTGCTGGGCGCCACGACGTTACTCAATCTGAAGGACAAGGACCCGATGCTGGCCGGGGTGATTCTCGACATGTCCATGAACGCCACCATCGCCTCCAGCCTGCAACTGGGCAGCGCGGTATTGGGCAGCCTGCAAAGCATCACCAGCCTGCATCAGAAGCGCGTGGAACAGGCAGGCTTCGCGGTGCTCAAGTCACCGGACGTGCCCTCGATCCTGGTTGAAACCGGGTTTATCTCCAATGCACGGGACGCCCAGCGGCTGGGCACGGCGCGTCATCAGCAGGCGGTGGCGGATGGGCTTTTTGAGGGGTTGAAGCAGTACTTCCAGAAGAACCCGCCCATCAACAGCTACATGGCTTGGGCGCAGGAACAGCAGAAAACCCAGGCCTAACAGCCGGTCATTCGGTTGCAAGTGAACTTGGCGCTGGCGCCGCCTGAACTGGAAAAGCGGTTGATGGTGGTCCAGCCCACGCGACGCGTGTAGCCAACCCATGCCTCGCCATCGGATGCCAACCCGGTAAAGAACGTCAGCTGCCCGTAGCGGCTATTGGTCTGCGCCCAATAGCGTTTACCGATCACTTCGAAACCGCGCATGTAAGTGATGTTGCCCGCAGTCGCCACGCTATAGGCATTCCCCAGCGGGTCCACGCAAGCCAACAAGGTGGCGCTGCGGGTGCAGTTGGCCAACAGGCTTGGGGCTTGTGCGCAGGCAGAGCCTGCAGCTGCCAATAGCAAGGCGCATAACACGTATCTCATCGTGTTTCTCGGGGGTTCAGAGGTGATCAAGCATTGCGCCCTTCGTCGCGACGAGCAAGAGGGATTGGCTTATTTGTATTGTTATACTATAACATAAAAACACAGCCCCACCCGTGAACCGTTTCCCATGACCGAACAAGATCTCCTGGCTCAACCGCCTGCTGATTACATGAATGAAGCCCAGCAGCAATTCTTCCGCGAGCTGCTGCTGGCTCAACGCGATGAACTGCAAGCCCGCATCGACACGCAGTTCCAGCTGCTGCGCGAACAGGAAACCAACAGCGACCTGGCGGATATCGGCAGCGCTGAAGAGCAGCGCCAATGGCAGCTGCGCCTGCTGGAGCGGGAAAAAAAGCTATTGGACAAGATCGACGACGCCATGGAGCTGCTGGCCCGCGGTGAATACGGCTGGTGCCGTGAAACCGGCGAGCCCATCGGCCTGCAACGCCTGCTGCTGCGTCCTACCGCAACCCTGTGTATCGAAGCCAAAGAACGTGAAGAGCTGCGCGAACGCCATAAACGGGCAGTTTGACCGGCCAACCCTGATGAGGAATACCTGATGCCCAATCGTCTCCCCGTGACCGTGTTGTCCGGCTTTCTCGGCGCCGGTAAAAGCACGCTGCTCAACTATGTTCTGCGCAACCGCGACAGCCTGCGGGTAGCGGTGATCGTCAACGACATGAGTGAAATCAACATCGACGGCAGCGAGGTGCAGCGCGACGTCACGCTCAATCGTGCCGAAGAAAAACTGGTGGAAATGAGCAACGGCTGCATCTGCTGCACCTTGCGTGAAGACTTGCTGGAAGAAGTCGCCAAGCTCGCCAAAGAGGGGCGCTTCGATTACCTGCTGATCGAATCCACCGGTATCTCCGAGCCGCTGCCAGTGGCCGAGACCTTCACTTTTCGCGATGAAAACGAGCAAAGCCTGGCAGACATTGCTCGCCTGGACACCATGGTCACGGTGGTCGATGGTATGAACTTTCTGCTCGACTACCAGGCCGCCGAAAGCCTGGCGTCCCGCGGCGAAACCCTGGGTGAAGAGGACGAGCGCTCCATCACTGACCTGTTGATCGAACAGATCGAATTCGCCGACGTCATCCTCATCAGCAAAATCGACCTGATCAGCAGTCGCGAGCGTGAAGAATTGATGGCCATCCTTGAGCGCCTCAATGCCCAGGCCGAAATCATCCCGATGGTCATGGGCGAGGTGCCGCTGCACAAAATCCTCAACACTGGGCGTTTCGACTTTGAACGGGCCGCCCAGGCGCCAGGTTGGCTGCAGGAGTTGCGCGGTGAGCATGTGCCGGAAACTGAAGAATATGGCATCGCCTCCACCGCTTACCGTGCACGCCGGCCTTTTCATCCACAGCGCTTTTTCGACTTTATCGATCGCCCCTGGGTGAACGGCAAGCTATTGCGCTCCAAGGGCTTCTTCTGGTTAGCCAGCAAACATCAGGACGCCGGCAGTTGGTCCCAGGCCGGGGGCCTGATGCGCCATGGCTTTGCCGGACGCTGGTGGCGCTTTGTGCCGAAAAGCCAGTGGCCTCAAGACGAGGAAAGCGTGGCGGCGATCATGGGCAACTGGCAATTGAGCACCGGGGACTGCCGCCAGGAGCTGGTGTTTATCGGGCAAAACATCGACTTCAACCTGATGCGTGCCGAACTGGATGCCTGTTTGCTCAATGATGAAGAGATGGCCCTGGGTGTGGAAGGTTGGCGCCAGCTGCCTGATCCTTTTGGCCCTTGGTATGAGCAGGTCGCCTGATGCTGGCCCCGGTTATCCCCTTGCGCCCCGTGATCCGCCAGACCAGTGGGCAAACCCCGCTGGCGCTGTCCGATATCCTCGAAGATGGCATTAACCTGGCGATATGGCAGCGCCAACTGCCCCTGCATATCGCCGAGTTCGGCGCCTTGCTGGTGGCGCTCAATGAGCCGCTCGCCGAATCCCTGGTGATTGAACTCGACGGCGAAGATGCCGTGCCGAACTTGCAGGGTCTGGCATCCAGTTGTCGCGATCTTGAGGGCTACGAGGGTTTTATCGCCGATGTGTCATGGCTGGTCAGTGCATTTGCCTGCCTGCTCGGCGCCAGGCGTATTGGCGTACGTTTGCGGCTGTTGGACAAGGCCATGTGCCCGCGATTTCATGTGGATCATGTGCCGGTTCGGCTGATCACCACCTATGCCGGTATCGGCAGCCAATGGTTGCGCGAAGGTGTGATGGACCGCCGCAAACTGAGCCAGGCGGACGCCGAGCCTAGCGAGCGTATCGAGCAGATCCACTGCGGTGAGGTGGCGCTGCTCAAGGGCACCAAATGGCATGGCAACGAGGGGCATGGCCTGATCCATCGTTCGCCGGCGCTCAAGCCCGATGAGCGTCGGTTGATCCTGACGCTGGATTGGCTGGCATAACCGCGTAGGATCAGACGCACTACACGGCCAGAATGATGCTACCAATGCTGCAGAACATTCCCACCCATGTGATTGCCGGGCCATTGGGTGCCGGCAAGACCAGCCTGATCAGGCACCTGCTCGCTCAGCGCCCGGCCAACGAGCGCTGGGCCGTGCTGATCAACGAATTCGGCCAGATTGGCCTGGACGCTGCCTTGTTGACTCAAGACGCTGACGGCGTCGCTTTGGGCGAGGTGGCGGGTGGCTGCCTGTGCTGTGTGAATGGTGCGCCGTTTCAGGTAGGCCTGGGCCGTTTGCTGCGTAAGGCCAAACCGGATCGGCTGTTTATCGAACCTTCAGGGTTGGGTCATCCCGCGCAGTTGCTCAAACAACTGCGGCAAGCGCCATGGCAAGACGTACTGGCCGTGCAGCCCTGCGTGCTGGTATTGGATGCCCAGGCGCTGGCAGCGGGCAAGCCCTTGCCGCAGGCACAGCAGGCGGCGTTAGCCAGTGCTGGCCTTCTGGTGTTGAACAAGGAAGAAGACCTGGATGCCGAGCAACGTCAGGCGATTGAACGGCAGTTACCCGATTCCACGCTTTACTGGACACGCCAGGCACAGCTACCCATCGACCAGTTGCCGGGCTTGAATGCGCAGGCCCAAGCGGCTGTGGATAACTTCGAGGTGCCTGAAGGCCTCGCGCAAATGCCTGCGATCTGGAGCGATCCTGCGGTGCCCATCTGTTTGAGTCAGGGCCAGGAGGGGGGCTGGAGTATCGGCTGGCGCTGGCACTCCAGCCAGCATTTTGATCTCAACCGCCTGCATCACTGGCTGTCAGGCCTCGACTGGTGCCGTGCCAAACTGGTTATCCACAGCGGTGACAACTGGGTTTCGGCCAACGCTGTGGATAACAGCGCTCTAACCTGGCAACCCAGCGAATGGCGACGGGATTCACGTATCGAATTGATCTTCAGCGAACCACAGGACGTGGCCACATTACAGACTGCGCTGGCCGCCTGCCGCTACTGACGGTTCTTGGTGGCGTGATCCTGGCGCCATTGGCTCAACTCGATCACTTCGGCGCTGGGCAGTGGCTCCTTGGCTTCGAACGGGTAGGGCGCCAGTTCGATCAGTGCACTGTGGGCGCCGAATTGGGTGATCGTCCCGGCATGGCGGGCTTCCCCGGTCACGGTGAACTCGAAATTGTAGATGCGTGCCAGGCGCCGCTGGCCATTGGCATCCTTCACGAAACCGATGCGTTTCAACGCAACCGCACCATCGAGCAACTCGATATCAAGCTTGGCGCAATGCTGCTTGACCCGCTCCAGCGCCCGCTCACGCAGGCCGTGGTTGTGCCAAACCCAGGCGGCGCCAGTCGCCAGCAGCATCAACACGAACATGTTTCCCAGGGTCAGCATTCCATGAACTCCAACAAAGTGAGAGCAGCTTAACTGCGTCGCCGGTCTGTCGTACAGGCTGCGTTTAGTCGCATACTGCGCGGCCAGAATTTCAACGGCTTTACGGAAATCTCCCGCATGAAACGCACACCTCATCTGCTTGCGATCCAGTCTCATGTGGTCTTTGGCCACGCCGGAAACAGCGCCGCCGTGTTCCCCATGCAGCGTGTGGGAGTGAACGTGTGGCCGCTCAATACGGTGCAGTTCTCCAACCACACTCAGTATGGACAGTGGACGGGCGAAGTGTTGGCGCCGCAGCAAATTCCGGCGCTGGTAGAGGGTATTGCCGCGATTGGTGAGCTGGGCAACTGTGATGCAGTGCTGTCCGGATACCTGGGCAGTGCAGACCAGGGCCGCGCCATCCTCAGCGGTGTGGCGCGTATCAAAGCGATCAACCCCAAGGCGCTGTACCTGTGCGACCCGGTGATGGGCCACCCGGAAAAGGGCTGCATCGTGCCGCAGGAGGTCAGCGATTTCCTGCTTGATGAAGCTGCTGCCATGGCGGATTTCCTGTGCCCCAACCAACTGGAGCTGGACAGTTTTGCCGGGCGCAAGCCGCAATCGCTGTTCGATTGCCTGGCCATGGCCAAGGCGTTGTTGGCGCGCGGGCCCAAAGCAGTGCTGGTCAAGCACCTGGATTACCCAGGCAAACTGCCTGAAGGGTTTGAAATGCTGTTGGTGACGGCCGATGGCAGTTGGCACTTGCGTCGGCCGCTGCTGGCGTTCCCGCGTCAGCCGGTGGGCGTGGGCGACCTGACGTCGGGTCTGTTCCTGGCGCGGGTGCTGTTGGGCGATAGCCTGGTGGCAGCCTTTGAGTTCACCGCCGCGGCTGTGCATGAAGTGCTGCTGGAAACTCAGGCCTGCGCCAGTTATGAACTGGAACTGGTGCGGGCTCAGGATCGCATCGCTCATCCTCGTGTGCGCTTTGAAGCCACACCGATCAGCCTGTAATGACACAGATCCCAATGTGGGAGCGGGCTTGCCCGCGATGACGGAGTCTCAGTCAAAGAGATGTCGACTGAACCACTGCTATCGCGGGCAAGCCCGCTCCCACACTTTTTTGAGTTGATTCACCGCTTGGAGTTTACGGCGCGTCGGCTTTGATTTCCCGGTAGCGTTTTTCCAATTCCTGGCGAATCTGCCGACGCTGCTGGGCCTGCACAAAGCGGCGCTTATCCTCGCTGTTCTGCGGCTGCAACGGCGGCACGGCGGCGGGTTTGCGCTGGTCGTCCACGGCCACCATGGTGAAGAAACAGCTGTTGGTATGGCGCACCGAGCGTTCACGGATATTCTCGGTCACCACCTTGATGCCCACTTCCATCGACGTGTTGCCGGTGTAGTTAACCGACGCCAGGAAAGTCACCAGCTCACCGACATGGATCGGTTCGCGAAAAATCACCTGGTCCACCGACAGCGTGACCACATAACGACCGGCATAACGGCTGGCGCAGGCGTAGGCCACTTCGTCGAGGTACTTGAGCAGCGTGCCGCCGTGGACATTGCCTGAGAAGTTGGCCATGTCAGGGGTCATCAGTACCGTCATCGACAGCTGGGCGTTTCCGGGTTCCATAGCACACTCACGGGTTGTAGGCATTGGTTGGGGGAGGGCACCTCTGCGGGTGCTGGTGTCTTTGCAGCGCCATCCCTAACGGGACGCCGGTGGGCAGCTTGCCGTCACGCGTGCATCGATCTGTTTCCATATATTGCACCGGCTTTTCAGCAGAAGTCGCGGTGTTAACCTTCAAAAGCCCATCTCAGGGCTTTTCTTACGATCAAGGCAGACTTTTCCTTCCGCTCTTTGCGACCGTACAAAGGCGGCTGGAAGTGGGAAAAGCGCCGGTACCTCAAGGAGCCCCTCGCCATGCACGCCATCAGCTTTATCCAGGACTTGGCCGTGATCATGCTGGTGGCAGGGGTCGTGACCATCCTGTTTCACCGCCTCAAGCAGCCGGTGGTGCTGGGCTACATCGTCGCTGGCTTCATTATCGGCCCTCATACCCCGCCGTTTGGCCTGATCCACGATGAAGACACGATCAAGACCCTGGCTGAGCTTGGGGTAATTTTCCTGATGTTCTGCCTGGGCCTGGAGTTCAGCCTGCGCAAGCTGTTCAAGGTGGGGGCCACGGCGTTTATCGCCGCCTTCCTGGAAATTGTCCTGATGATCTGGATCGGCTATGAGATTGGCCGCTGGTTCGACTGGAGCACCATGGACTCGCTGTTCCTCGGCGCGATCCTGGCGATCTCCTCGACCACCATCATCGTCAAGGCCCTCAATGACCTGAAGATGAAAGACCAGCGTTTCGCCCAGCTGATTTTCGGGGTGTTGATCGTCGAGGACATCCTGGGCATCGGCATCATTGCCCTGCTGTCGAGCATCGCCGTCAGTGGCACCGTCAGCTCCGGGGAAGTGTTCTCCACTGTGGGCAAACTCTCGCTGTTCATGATCGTCGCGCTGGTAATCGGCATATTGCTGGTGCCGCGCCTGCTGGCTTACGTGGCCAGGTTCGAAAGCAACGAGATGCTGCTGATCACCGTGTTGGGCTTGTGTTTCGGCTTCTGCCTGCTGGTGGTGAAACTGGAATACAGCATGGTGCTCGGCGCCTTCCTGATTGGCGCGATCATGGCTGAATCTCGTCAGTTGATTAAAATCGAGCGCCTGATCGAGCCCGTTCGCGATATGTTCAGCGCAATCTTTTTTGTCGCCATTGGCTTGATGATCGACCCGCAGATCTTGCTGCAATACGCCTGGCCGATCGCAGTGATCACCGTGGCCGTGGTGTTGGGCAAAATGCTTTCCTGTGGTTTGGGCGCGTTTATTGCCGGCAATGACGGTCGCACCTCGCTGCGAGTGGGGATGGGACTGTCACAGATTGGCGAATTTTCTTTCATCATTGCAGCGCTGGGCATGACCCTGCAGGTGACCAGCGACTTCCTGTACCCGGTAGCCGTGGCTGTTTCGGCAATTACGACCTTACTCACTCCCTATCTGATTCGCGGCGCGGACCCACTGTCGTTGAAAATCGCGGCGGTAATGCCCAAGCGCATGAGCCGGGTATTCGGGATGTATGGCGAATGGCTGCGCAGCATTCAGCCTCAGGGCGAGGGTGCGATGCTGGCGTCGATGATCCGCAAGATCATCCTGCAAGTCGGGGTGAATCTGGCACTGGTGATCGCGATCTTCTTTGCCGGCAGTTTTTTCGCGGCGCGCATCGGCGGGTATCTGGAAGGCTGGATCAGTGATCAGAGCTGGCAGAAGGCGTTGATCTGGGGCGGGGCGCTGCTGTTGTCGCTACCGTTTCTGATTGCGGCGTATCGCAAGCTCAAGGCGCTGTCGATGTTGCTGGCAGAGATGAGTGTGAAGCCGGAGATGGCCGGGCGGCATACCCAGCGTGTGCGGCGGGTGATTGCGGAGCTGATTCCGCTGCTCTCGCTGCTGGTGATCTTCCTGCTATTGGCAGCCTTGTCGGCGAGCATTCTGCCGACCAACAAGTTGCTGGTGCTGATTGCCGTGGTCACGGCGGCGGTGGCTGCGGTGCTTTGGCGCTGGTTTATTCGTGTGCATACACGGATGCAGGTTGCCTTGCTGGAAACGTTGGATAACCACAAGGATACGCAGTAGGAGCGAGCTTGCTCGCGAAGATCGTTAACGATAACGCGGGAAACCTGACACCCAGCGGCGCCCTCAGGTTTCTCGCGAGCAAGCTCGGCTCCTACAAGAGGCTCAGCTTTCCAGCCAGACGTCCCGCGCCCAGTGCCATACCGATTCCCAGGTTTCTTCGGTAACGAGCTCTTCTTCACCGGACCACAGCACCACGGTGCCGTCCTCTTCGACGCAGTAGTAGTCATCGCCGTCCTGGCAGATCGGGATCAGGCTGCGATCCACACCGGCATCCCAGGCATTGGCGGCAACGTCCGGCAGGTAGGTGTGGGATTGCGGATCGGTGACGGTCACCGGCTCCAGGCTGCCGTACACAACGTCGCTGACGGTCAGCAGGAATTCGCGGAAGACAAAGGGGATGTCGATGAACAATTGTTCCTCAATCTCCACCAGCAGGTCTTCGTCAGGCAGCTCCAAAGGAACCGGGACCGGTTCGTTGGCTTCACGCAATTGTTCGATGATTTCTTCCACGGCCGGGATCCTCTTGCTAGATGGCGCGGTTTATAGGGGCGTTTTATACAGTAGCTCGCTATAAGTGCAACCGTGAAATAGAAAACCCCGGACATGTCCGGGGTTTTTGTTACCGCTTGCTCAAACGCGTGAGTATCAGCTGTTCTGGCGGATACCGGCGACCAGCCATGGCTGGTTCTCGCCTTGGGCACGTTCCATGTTCCAGCTTTCGCTGAACACCTCGCCCTGGTCGAAACGTGACGACTTCGACACACCGCTGAAGGTCAGGGTGGCGATAGTCTTGTCGGCACGATCATCCACGCCTTCAAGCTGTACGCGCAGGTCGTCGATGTAGGTCGACTGGAACGCATCACCGATCTCGGCGCGTTCGCGCTTGAGGAACTCCAGCAGTTGCGGGGTCACGAACTCGGCAATCTTGTCCATTTCGTTGGCGTCCCAGTGCTGTTGCAGGGACTGGAAGTGGCTGCGGGCCGCTTCGACGAAACGTTCTTCATTGAACCAGGCCGGAGCGTTGATCACCGGACGGGCGGCAGCAGGTGCTGCCGAGCCACCGAAGATCGAACCCATGGCTGGCTTCTGCTCGAACACTTCACGCTGCATCGGCGCGCCGGCTGGAGCCAGGTGCTCCTGCTGCTTGCGGCGACGGGCGGCGATAAAGCGGAAGATCACGAACGCGATGACGGCCAGGATCAGGATGTCGAAGATCTGCATGCCCTGGAAGCCGCCGCCCATGAACATGGACGCGAGCAGGCCACCGGCGGCGATGCCGGCCAGAGGGCCCAACCAGCGCGAAGCACCGCCGGCCTTGGCAGCAGCGCCAGCCGCACCGGCAGCACCCGCAGTGGCGGCAGCACCGCCGGCACCGGCGGATGGAGCCATTTGACTGGTTTGGTGAGTCGGCGCTGCGCCAGAGCTTTTGCCGCCACCGAAGCGTTTGGCGTTGGCGTCCAGGCTCATCGTCAAGCCGATGCACAACGCCATGGCGATGCTAAGAAAACGTTTCATAAAGGGAATTCCCATTTGTGGATTGCACGCGCGCCATGTTGCACAGGTGTCGGAGCAGTGGCTAGCGGCATAATGTTTCGGGCTTTTGCGTAAGACCAAATCCGAAGGGTCTGTAGGACTAATTACAGATATTGGCCCGCACTCGTGAAATACAAGGGCGCAGCCGTATCTTCCTGTAGGAGCGAGCTTGCTCGCGAAAATCGTCAACGATTATGCGGGCATTCTGGATGAACGCATTGTCTGGGCGTTCTTCGCGAGCAAGCTCGCTCCTACGGGAATGGAGTTCAGACCGCTTCGAGCTTGGCGTAACCCATCATCAGCCACTTGCTGCCCTCGGCGAAGTTCACCTGCACCCGAGCCTGGGCACCGGCGCCTTCAAAGTTGAGGATCACGCCTTCGCCGAAGATCGCATGTTTGACCTGCTGGCCAAGGCTGAACGGGGTTTCAGGAATCTCGGAACCGGCAAACATCGTGCTGGAGTTCTGCTGCTGGCCGCCGCCGAACGGGCGACTGACACTGTTGGACAGGCGCACTTCCTGAATCAACCCCTTCGGCACTTCACGTACGAAACGCGACACCTTGTTGTAGGTCTCGCTGCCGTACAGGCGTCGGGTCTCGGCGTAGGTCATCACCAGGTTCTGCATCGCCCGGGTAATGCCCACGTAGGCCAGGCGGCGTTCTTCCTCAAGACGGCCGGGTTCTTCCAGGCTCATCTTGTGGGGGAACAGGCCTTCTTCCATGCCCACCAGGAACACGTAAGGGAATTCCAGGCCCTTGGCGCTGTGCAGGGTCATCAGCTGGATGCTGTCTTCATGCTCGTCGGCCTGGGTATCGCCGGCTTCCAGTGACGCATGACCCAGGAAGGCGGCAAGCGGCGTCAGCTCTTCGTCTTCCTCGGTGTTTTCAAAGGCGCGGGCGGCGCTGACCAGTTCTTCAAGGTTTTCCACCCGGGCCTGGCCCTTCTCGCCCTTTTCCGCCTCGTGGTAGGCAATCAGCCCGGATTGTTCGATCACGGTCTGGGTCATCAGGTGCAGCGGCATTTCTGCGCACTTGGCGGCCAGGTTCTCGATCAGCTCGACAAACACCCCCAACGCCCCGGCAGCCCGGCCGGTCAGGCCTTTGTTGGCGATCAGCAAGCGCATGGCTTCCCACATCGACACATCGGCATGGCGCGCATGGTCGCGGATCGCTTCAACGGTTTTCTCGCCAATGCCACGCGCCGGGATATTGATCACCCGCTCCAGCGCCGCATCGTTACCGCGGCCTTCAAGCAAGCGCAGGTAGGCCATGGCGTTCTTGATTTCGGCACGTTCGAAGAAGCGCTGGCCGCCGTAGATGCGGTATGGGATGCGCTCGCGCAGCAAGGCTTCTTCCAGCACCCGCGATTGGGCGTTGGAACGGTACAGAATCGCGATATCGCTGCGGGCCAGGCCGGTTTTCAGCGCGCTTTCGATGGTTTCCACCACGTAGCGGGCTTCATCGTGTTCGTTGAACGCGGCATACAGGTTGATCGCTTCGCCTTCGCCGCCATCGGTCCACAACTCTTTGCCCAGGCGCCCGGTGTTGTTGGCGATCAAGGCGTTGGCGGCCTTGAGGATCCCGGCGGTGGAGCGGTAGTTCTGCTCCAGGCGGATGGTCACCGCGTCCGGGAAGTCTTCGGAATACTGGTAGATGTTCTCGATTTTCGCGCCGCGCCAGCCGTAGATCGACTGGTCGTCATCGCCCACCACCATCAGGCTGTCGCCGCCTTTGGCCAGCAGGCGCAGCCAGGCGTACTGCACGGCGTTGGTGTCCTGGAACTCGTCCACCAGAATGTGACGGAAGCGCTTCTGATAATGGGCCAGCAAGCCGGGATTGTCGCGCCACAGGTCAAGGGCGCGCAGCAAGAGTTCGGAGAAGTCGATCACGCCGGCGCGTACGCAGGCTGCCTCGTAAGCTTCATAAATGCTGCGCATGGTGGCCAGGAACAGGTCGCCGCTGGCCTGGATATGTTGCGGGCGCAGGCCCTCGTCTTTCTGGCCGTTGATAAACCACTGGGCCTGACGCGCCGGCCAGCGTTGTTCGTCCAGGCCCAGTTCGCGGATCACGCGCTTGACCAGGCGCTGCTGGTCATCGCTGTCGAGGATCTGGAAGGTCTGGCTCAGCCCCGCTTCCTGCCAGTGCGCCCGCAACAGGCGGTGCGCCAGGCCGTGGAAGGTGCCGACCCACATGCCGGCCGGGCTGATGCCCATCAACTGCTCAATGCGATGACGCATCTCGGCAGCGGCCTTGTTGGTGAAAGTCACCGACAGGATGGAATGCGGGGACGCGTTTTCGACCTGGATCAACCAGGCGATACGGTGCACCAGCACTCGGGTTTTACCGGAGCCAGCACCGGCCAGGACCAACTGACGGCCAACGGGAGCCGCTACGGCCTGGCGTTGGGCATCGTTGAGGGAGTTCAGCAAAAGAGAGAGATCATCGCGCATCGACGCATTCTATGGGCCTAAAGGGGCTCGGGCAAATCCCAATGCCGGGTGGTCGACGCAAAACACTCGGCGTACCACCAAACGGGCAAAGTTTATGCCGTGAGGGATGACCGGTTGGTCATGCTCCGCAGCCCGCGTCGCGTCTTGCTCAAGCTGTCTGGGCCAAAGGTTTGCGGCCCATTGGAGGCGGTTTTTTATGACGTGGGGCAGTTTGGCCCAGGCGCTTGCTTGTGTATGCTCCGTCGACGTTTCGGGCTCACCATTATAAGAACATCGCCTATGACCCTTAGCACTGACCTGTTTGGCCCCTCGGTGGCGCCGGCGCAGGTCATCCGTAAACACTATGCAACCGAAATGGCGGTCGAGCGCACACGCCTGCTGTACCAAGGCTCGTTGCTGCCGACCCTGCTGATGCTGGTCAATGGCCTGGTCTGCGCCTGGTTGCTGTGGAATCCCGAGCACTACCTGCTTGACAGTCTGTGGCTGCTCTGGCTGCTTGCCCTGGTGGCGATGCGCGTGATTCAGGTGGCGGCTTTTGATTCGGCCATGCCCAGCCGTCAGGCCCTACCGATGTGGCGGCGTATGTTCATGCTCGGCTCGGCGATCAGCGGTCTGACGTTGTCCGTCGCTGCCATCGCCCTGGTCCCGCCGACAGTTTCATGCATCAGGCCTGGGTGTTCGGCCTGATCGGCGCCGCTACCTTGTCGGCCAGTGTGGCCTATGCCGTGAGCCTGTGGGCCTTTCTGTCATTTGCCTTGCCCTGCCTGTTACCGGCCATCATCTATCTGTTCTGCAATGGCAGCCCACAGCAGCAGGGTTGGGGCGTGCTTGGCCTGATCCTGCTGGCGTCCCTGAGCCTGGTGGCGTGGCAGGTCAACCGCTTGATCCAGCGCGGGCTGTTGCGTCGCTTCCAGAACCAGGCCCTGATCGAGCACCTGCAGCAGGCCCAGCAACGCAGCGAGTTGTTGAACCAGGAACTGGTGCGTGAAGTCGAGCAGCGCCGCCAGGTCGAGCAGGACCTGCGCGAAGCCCAAATCGGCCTGCAAGACCGCGTGGCGCAGCGCAGCCAGGAACTGGATGCCGCCAGCCTCGCCCTCAATACAAGCGAAGCGCGCCTGGCCATGGCACTGCAAGCCAGTGAACTGGGCCTATGGGACTGGAACCTGCAAACCGACGAAGTCCATCACACTCAGCTCAAGGAGCTATTCGGCCTGGAGCCTGAATACGTCAAGGCGATGCTCAGCCATCTCAAGCCGCGCCTGCACCCCGACGACCTGCCACTGCTCAAGCACGCGCTGGTGGAGCACTTGAAAGGTCGCAGTGAGGATTATCAGGTGGAATACCGGATACGTCATGGCGATGGGCATTGGGTGTGGATCCAGGACCGTGGGCGCGCGGTGGAGCGTGCGCCCAATGGCCGCGTGGTCCGGATGCTCGGCACGCGCCGCGACATCAGTGCCAGCAAGGCGTTGGAAGAGCAGCAACGGCTCGCCTCGACGGTGTTTGAGGCGGCCAGCGAAGGCATTGTGATCCTCGATCCGAACTACGCGCTGATCGCCGTGAACCAGGCGTTCAGCCGCGTGACCGGTTTCGACATTGACGACATGCTCGGTCGAAATGTCGTGGAACTGCCCAGCAGTCGCGATGCGCGGCGCCACTTCCCAATGATCCGCCAGGCCCTGCAAAGCCATGGCACCTGGCAGGGCGAACTGGTGGAAACGCGCAAGAACGGCGAGCTGTACCCGCAGTGGCTGCAATTGAGTGTGGTGCGAGATGTTCGGGGAAATGTTAGTCACATCGTGGGCTTTTTCGCCGATCTCTCCGCACGCCGCGAATCCGAAGAGCGTATGCGCTACCTCACTCACTACGACGAATTGACCGGCCTGGCCAACCGTTCACTGTTTCGCGAACGGCTGCGCGAAGCCCATCAACGCGTGCGCCAGGGCGGCCGCAGCCTGGCGCTGCTGCATATCAACCTGGACCGTTTCAAATTGCTCAATGACAGCCTGGGCCATGAAGTGGCCGACCAGCTGTTAGAGAAAATGGCCCGGCGTTTGATTAACGCGCTGCCCGAAGCCGACACCATTGCGCGCTTGTCCGGCGACGAGTTCGCGGTGCTGTTCGATGCCTACGGCAATTTGTCGAGCCTGGCGCGCGTGGCGACGCGGTTGTTGGCAAAGCTGCGGGTACCGGTAACGGTGGAAGGGCATGAACTGGTGGTCAGTGCCTCCATGGGCGTCAGCTTGCTGCCGGATAATGCGCGGGAAATCTCTGCCCTGGTCAGCCAATCGAATATGGCCATGCAGCACGCCAAGCATCTGGGCGGCAACAATTTCCAGTTTTACACCGACAGTCTGCAAGCCAGCACCCTGGAGCGTTTGCAGCTGGAAAATCATCTGCGCAAAGCGATTGAGGAGCACCAGCTGAGCGTGTTCTACCAACCGAAACTGTGCCTGGCGACCGGCAAGTTGAACGCTGCCGAAGCGCTGATTCGCTGGGAGCATCCGCAGTGGGGCATGGTGCCGCCGGGGGACTTTATCGGCCTGGCCGAAGAAACCGGCTTGATCGTGCCGTTGGGTGAGTTCGTGCTGCGCCAGGCGTGCTGGCAAGCCTGCGAGTGGCAGCGCCAGGGGCTGGCGCCGATTCGTGTGTCGGTGAACCTGTCGGTGCATCAACTGCGTCAGGGCAAGCTGGTCAGCCTGGTACGCCAGGTCCTGGAAGAGACCGGGCTGGACCCGCAGTACCTTGAGCTTGAGCTCACCGAAAGCCAGCTGCTCGACAGCGTCGAGCACATCATCGCCACCTTCCAGCAGTTGCGTGACCTGGGGGTGAAGCTGGCCATCGACGACTTCGGCACTGGTTATTCGTCCCTCAGTTACCTCAAGCGTATTCCGGTGGATTACGTGAAGATCGACCAGGCCTTTATTCGTGGCCTCGGTCAGGGGCGTGAAGATGCCGCCATCACGCGGGCGATCATTGCCATGGCCCATGGGCTGGCGCTCAAAGTGGTGGCCGAGGGCGTGGAAGATCAGCAGCAGCTGGATTTCCTGCGCGGCGAGCAGTGCGATGAAGTGCAGGGTTATCTGATCAGCCCGCCAATGCAGGCCGAAGGGCTGGCGGATTTGTTACGCAAAAATACAGATTTTTCTTAACGCCGCTGCGGCCGCCTTTGTGGCTACATGGCGCCTGCCCACTGAAACCAGAGGGGAGCGGGGCGATTTAGTGATGCATCGAACGGGCAAAACGACAATTCTTGTAGTATAACTACAAGCTTGCTACATCCCTGGCGTCTGCCAATAACAAGAGTCCTGCCCTTTGAACCTGTTGCAACATATCGCCCAGTCGCGCCACCTGTTACGCAAATCGGAACTCAAGGTTGCCGATCATGTGCTGCTTGACCCTGCGGCCGTGATGCACAGTTCCATGGCCGATCTGGCTCACAGCGTGGGTATCAGCGAGCCGACCATCGTGCGCTTCTGCCGCGCCATTGGTTGCTCCGGGTTTCAGGATTTGAAACTCAAGCTGGCGCAAAGCCTGGCTGCGGGCGCCAGCTTCGGCCAGTTTGCGATCCATGAAGACGACTCCGTCGCCGACTACAGCCTGAAAATTTTCGACACCACCTTGCACACCCTGATGGAAGTGCGCGAGAAGCTCGACCCGGTGGAGCTGCAAAAGGCCGTGACCGCGATGTCCCAGGCCCAGCGTGTCGAGTTCTATGGCTTTGGCGCTTCCGGCGCGGTGGCTGCCGATGCCCAGCATAAATTCTTCCGTCTGCTGCTGACGGCTGCGGCCTACAGCGACCCGCACATGCAGGCGATGTCGGCGGTGACCTTAAAGCCCACTGACGTGGCCATCTGTATCTCTCAGTCAGGTCGTTCCAAGGACCTGCTGATCACCGCCAACCTGGTGCGTGAAAGCGGCGCTTCGCTGATCACCCTGTGCCCGAGCCAGACGCCATTGGCGGAGCTGTCCACGGTGAACCTGGCGATCGACGTGCATGAAGACACCGAAATCTACACGCCGCTGACCTCGCGTATTGCCCATCTGGTGGTAATCGATGTGCTGGCAATGGGCGTGGCCATGGCTCGCGGCCCGAGCCTGGTCAACCACCTCAAGAGTGTGAAGCGCAGCTTGCGTAGCCTGCGGTTGTCGCCCAAGTCCGTCAAAGCCCTCGACGACTAAATACCTGCACACAGAACTCAATGTGGGAGGGGGCTTGCTCCCGATAGCAGTAGGTCAGTCAATGAATCTGTGACGGAAACTCCGCTATCGGGAGCAAGCCCCCTCCCACATTAGATTCTCCATGCATCCAGAATCTTCATGAGGCTGTCATCCCCCCGTCATCCGTCGCGCCCATCCTGTACTCCCCCGTACTCGCATTGGGAGACTCCACATGACTCGGCACTACGAAGACAGCAACAGCACCGTCAAGACCCGTCGTCAGCAGGAAGACCAGCGCCGCATGGCGTTCCGTCGCGCCATCGAAGACCGTTGCCAAGAGCGCCAGTTGCTCCAGAGCATCAGTGACTACCCGGAACTGCATTGGCAGGCGCCCGTGGCTGCCCAGCGAAACGCTCAGCCAGCGCGCTGATCTGTACCCGTTCGCTGCGGATAAAACCCAGGAACGCATGGGCCACCGGTGACAGGCGTTTAGCCTTGGCCTGCACCAGGCACCAACTGCGGTACAGCGGCAGTTCTTCTACCGGCAGCTCCTTGAGCCCGCCGGTGGCCAGTTCCAGGTTCAAGGCGTGACGCGTCAGCAGCGCCACGCCCAAACCTGCGACCACGCACTCTCGTTGCGCCTCGGCCGAGGCTACTTCCACGGTCTGGGTGAAGTGCACACGTTTTTCCTTGAAGTACTCTTCGCACGCCAGCCGCGTGCCGGAACCCGGTTCGCGGATAAGCAGCGTGTAAGGCTCCAGGTCTTGCAGGCGCAGCGGCCCTTGCAGGCTCAACGGATGATCCGGCAGCGCCGCGGCGACAATCGGGTTGTTGAGAAATGGCAGGAATTCCAGGCCCATGTCCTGGGGCACCATGGACATGATCACCAAGTCATCGCGGTTGTCTGAAAGCCTGCGAATGACCTGGGCACGATTGACCACGGTCAAGTGCAGTTGCACTTCTGGATGCTGGCGCTTGAAGGCCGCAAACAGGTGCGGCACGAAGTACTTGGCGCTCGATTCCACTGCCAGTTTCAGTTGGCCCTGAAGTGAGCCCTGCATATCCGATAGCTGCATATCGAGGTTTTCCAGGCGCCCGAAAATATCGCGACTGGCCCGTTGCAGCGCTTCAGCGGCCTCGGTCATGTAGAGCTTCTTGCCGACGTAATCGAACAGCGGCTGGCCGATCAGTTCTTCCAGCTGGCGGATTTGCAGGCTGACGGCCGGCTGTGTCAGGGACATTTCCTCGGCGGCACGGCTGTAGGAGCGCAAATCGCACACCTCATGAAAGATCTGCAATTGCCGCAATGTCAGCCGCATCAATGACTTACGCATTCTTTATCCCCTCTCGGCCCGGCGCAGGCGTCAACTATAAGTCTTTACTTATGCGTGACCCAATAATTATTGATTTTTGTTAATCCCTTGGCGGGCTTAGTGTGTGTCTCGCGACTGTCATGAAACATTTGGTCACGCGCCGACCCGCCTCAAACGGGTCGAAGAACGCAGCAATCGGCTCAAGGGAATTTCCAAGTGATAAAAAAGATCCTGATCGCCAACCGTGGTGAAATTGCCGTACGAATCGTGCGTGCCTGCGCCGAGATGGGCATTCGCTCGGTCGCGGTTTACTCGGACGCCGACCGCCACGCGTTGCACGTCAAACGTGCCGACGAAGCCCACAGCATTGGTGCCGAGCCCCTGGCCGGCTACCTCAACCCGCGCAAGCTGGTGAACCTGGCGGTGGAAACCGGTTGCGACGCGCTGCATCCCGGCTACGGTTTCTTGTCGGAAAATGCTGAACTGGCGGACATCTGCGCCGAACGCGGCATCAAATTCATTGGCCCTTCGGCCGAAGTGATCCGCCGCATGGGCGACAAGACCGAAGCGCGCCGCAGCATGATCAAGGCCGGCGTGCCGGTCACCCCCGGCACCGAAGGCAACGTCGCGGATATCCACGAGGCGCTGACCGAAGGCGACCGCATTGGTTACCCGGTGATGCTCAAGGCCACTTCTGGTGGTGGCGGGCGCGGTATCCGTCGTTGCAACAGTCGCGAAGAACTTGAGCAAGCCTTCCCCCGTGTCATTTCCGAGGCCACCAAGGCGTTCGGCTCGGCGGAAGTGTTCCTGGAAAAATGCATCGTCAATCCCAAGCACATCGAAGCGCAGATCCTCGGTGACAGCTTCGGCAACGTGGTGCACCTGTTCGAGCGCGACTGCTCGATCCAGCGTCGCAACCAGAAGCTGATCGAAATTGCCCCCAGCCCCCAGCTGACTCCTGAGCAGCGTGCCTACATTGGCGACCTGTCAGTGCGTGCCGCCAAGGCCGTGGGCTACGAGAACGCCGGTACCGTGGAGTTTCTGCTCGCCGAAGGCGAGGTGTATTTCATGGAGATGAACACCCGGGTGCAGGTGGAACACACCATCACCGAAGAAATCACCGGGATCGACATCGTCCGCGAACAGATCCGCATCGCCTCCGGCCTGCCGCTGTCGGTGAAGCAGGAAGACATCCAGCACCGTGGATTCGCGTTGCAGTTTCGCATCAACGCCGAAGACCCGAAGAACAACTTCCTCCCAAGCTTCGGCAAGATTACCCGTTACTACGCCCCTGGCGGCCCCGGCGTGCGTACCGATACGGCGATCTACACCGGCTACACCATCCCACCGTTCTACGACTCCATGTGCCTGAAACTGGTGGTGTGGGCGTTGACCTGGGAAGAAGCCATGGACCGCGGCCTGCGTGCCCTGGACGACATGCGCCTGCAAGGCGTGAAGACCACCGCCGCCTACTACCAGGAAATCCTGCGCAACCCGGAATTCCGTAGCGGCCAGTTCAATACAAGCTTTGTGGAAAGCCATCCTGAGCTGACCAACTACTCGATCAAGCGCAAACCCGAAGAGCTGGCCCTGGCCATCGCCGCCGCCATCGCCGCCCACGCAGGCCTGTGAGGAATATAACAATGAGCAAGAAGATCTTCGTAACCGACACCATCCTGCGCGACGCCCACCAATCGTTGCTGGCCACCCGGATGCGCACCGATGACATGCTGCCGATCTGCGACAAGCTCGACAAAGTCGGCTACTGGTCCCTGGAAGTCTGGGGCGGCGCGACGTTCGACGCCTGCGTGCGCTTCCTGAAAGAAGACCCGTGGGAGCGCCTGCGCAAACTGCGCGCGGCGTTGCCCAACACGCGCCTGCAAATGCTGCTGCGCGGCCAGAACCTGCTGGGTTACCGCCATTACAGCGACGATGTGGTCAAAGCGTTCGTGGCCAAGGCCGCCGTCAACGGTATCGATGTGTTCCGCATCTTCGACGCCATGAACGACGTGCGTAACCTGCGCGTAGCCATCGAAGCGGTCAAAGCCGCCGGCAAACATGCCCAGGGCACCATTGCCTACACCACCAGCCCGGTGCACACCGTCGATGCATTCGTGGCCCAGGCCAAGCAATTGGAGTCCATGGGTTGCGACTCTATCGCGATCAAGGACATGGCCGGCCTGCTGACCCCCTACGCCACTGGCGAACTGGTCAAGGCGCTCAAGGCGGAGCAGAACCTGCCGATCTTCATCCACTCCCACGACACCGCTGGCCTGGCCGCGATGTGCCAACTCAAGGCCATCGAAAATGGTGCCGACCATATCGACACCGCCATCTCCAGCTTCGCCTGGGGCACCAGCCACCCAGGCACCGAGTCGATGGTCGCCGCCCTCAAAGGCAGCGAGTTCGACACCGGTCTGGACCTGGAACTGTTGCAGGAAATTGGCCTGTACTTCTACGCCGTACGCAAGAAGTACCACCAGTTTGAAAGCGAATTCACCGCCGTCGACACCCGTGTGCAAGTCAACCAGGTACCGGGCGGGATGATCTCCAACCTGGCCAACCAGTTGAAAGAGCAGGGTGCGCTCAACCGCATGAACGAAGTGCTCGCCGAGATCCCGCGAGTCCGTGAAGACCTCGGCTTCCCGCCGCTGGTGACCCCGACGTCGCAGATCGTCGGCACCCAGGCGTTCTTCAACGTCCTGGCCGGTGAACGCTACAAGACCATCACCAACGAAGTGAAGCTCTACCTGCAAGGCGGCTACGGCAAGGCGCCGGGTACGGTGAACGAAAAGCTGCGCCGTCAGGCCATCGGCAGCGAAGACGTCATCGACGTGCGCCCGGCGGATTTGCTCAAGCCGGAAATGACCAAACTGCGCGGTGAAATCGGCGCATTGGCCAAGTCCGAAGAGGACGTGCTGACCTACGCCATGTTCCCGGATATCGGGCGCAAGTTTCTCGAAGAGCGCGACGCCGGCACCTTGGCTCCTGAAGTGCTATTGCCGATCCCGGAAGCGGGCGGCGTGGCTCGTGCCGGTGGCGAAGGTGTGCCGACCGAGTTCGTCATCGACGTACACGGCGAAAGCTACCGCGTGGACATCACCGGTGTCGGCGTGAAAGCTGAAGGCAAGCGCCACTTCTACCTGTCCATTGACGGTATGCCGGAAGAAGTGGTGTTCGAGCCGCTCAACGAGTTCGTCAGCAGCGGCGGCAGCAAGCGCAAGCACGCCACCGAACCCGGCCATGTCAGCACGGCAATGCCGGGCAATATCGTCGACGTGCTGGTCAAGGAAGGCGATGTGGTCAAGGCCGGCCAGGCTGTATTGATTACCGAAGCCATGAAGATGGAAACCGAAGTGCAGGCAGCCATTGCCGGCAAGGTGACCGCTGTTCATGTGGTCAAGGGCGACCGGGTCAACCCGGGTGAAATCCTCATTGAGATCGAAGGCTGAGCGACAGCCTTCGACACTACCGCTTAATCCTCGGGGGGGCAGGTGCCCTCCTTTTTTTTGCCTGCAATTGAGGCTTTGGATCGCAGGTCAGATTAGAAACTCATCGTCCATTGCCCTGTCATGCCGTGATCGCGGCTATGGGTACCGGCTCGACCGCTGTAGGCCAGGCCCAGTGTGTGCTGGTTGGACAATGCCAGGTCCAGACCGGCTTTCACGTCCAGGCTATTGCGGTCCAGGGACGTGCCGGTAATGGTGAAGCCATCAAGCGCTACGGGCGTATTGCGATAGGTTTGGCGCACCTGGCTATCAACCTCGCCGTAGAGGTGTTTCCAGCCGGCGCTGAGGTGAGGCCTGAGGCTGACCTGATCATCGAACCTGTACACCGTCGCCAGGCGCAGGCCAACGGTGCTGTTAAGGTTCTGCTGGGTTTGCGCCCCGACGTTCAGTGCGGTCAGGCCACCACTTTCCTTGAAACTGTCGCGGTGGTGACGCTGGTAGCCGAGGCCGGCGAAAGGCTCGAGGTAGAGGTCCTGGCTGCCCAACTGATAGCCCAGCTCGGAGAACAGCGTTTGGCTTTGGGCATCGTAACTGGACTTGAGCGAGTCCTTGTAATTGAGCAGGTTGACGTTGCGCCGGTTGGTCCCGGCATGGGTGCCGTAGATCGCCCCCAGACGCACGGCCAGCGGGCCGTCCTGGCGCACTGCGTATGCGCCCAAATGCAAGCTGTCCAGTTCGGCGCAGAAGCGTGGCGCCTTCAGGTCACTGGTGGATTTTGCCCCCATCACACCCACGCGCCAGGCGTTATCCACTGCCCAGTCGGCGCCCAGCATCAGGCCCAGGGTTGCGTGCTTCAGGCCGGCGCTGCCGCTTCGTTGGTCCAGCTGGCCGCCGTGACTCAAGCCTTGCACCCAGAAGCGACCCTTGTCGTCGTCGGGCAGGTTACGCAGGGACGAGAGCAACTGGCTGCTGGTGTGGCTGGTGACAGCGTGAGTGGCGCTGAGCAGGTTGGCGTTTTGGCTGCCGGCCAATTGTTCCAGGGCTGCGCCGATCCCGCCGGGTTGTGCGGCGAGTGCGTCATTTACTTTTTGCAGCTCCTTGAGCTCCTCCGAGGTCAATTCGCCGGAACTCAGCAGTTCAAGCAGCGCGGGCTCCAGCACCTTGGCCACTTGCACGCCGTTGTAGGTGGAGGCTTGGCCAATAAGGTAGCCGGCGTAGGGCCCAGGGGTTGGCGGCGTATCGAATTCATCTTCGAAGGCCCACTGCGCGTCGATCAAGTCATAGGGTTGGTAAGGCCTGTATTCAATATCGCCGCGTGCGTGTGCCGGTTGCACACTGACGGCAATTGCAAGGCTGATCAATGCTGCGATTCTTTGCGGTGTAAAGGGCATGAATTCCCGACCTCTGATGAATGAGGCCGGGAATGTAGCGAGGGCGCAGGAGGATAACTGTCAGGCCATTGACCGCTGGTTTGCGGGAGTTGTCTTTAGTCCGGCGCGATAAAAAGCCCATCTGCGCTTTAGCTGCGCCGTGCATACCCCTTGCCGAAATGCCGCTCCATGCGCGCCTGGATCAGCTCCAGTCCCAGTGACAGTACCCAGTAAATGATCGCCGCCGTGGTGAGCATCTCGATATAGCGGTAGCTGGAGCGGCCATAGGACTGTGCCAGGAACATCACTTCCCACACGCCCATTACCGAGACCAGTGAGGAGTCCTTGAGCATCGAGATGAATTGGTTGGTGGCCGGCGGGATGATGGTGCGCATGGCCTGGGGCAGGGTGACGTGCCAGAAGATTTCCCTGTCACGCATGCCCAAGGCCAGCGCGGCCTCGCGTTGACCATGGGGCACGCCAAGGATACCGGCGCGAAAAATCTCGCTCAGGTAGGCGCCATAGTTCAGTGACAACGCGATGATCCCGGCGACGATGGCGCCCGGCACCAGGCCCAGTTGCGGCAGGCCCAGGTAAATCAGCAGGATCTGGATCAGCAGCGGCGTGCCACGAAAGAACGAGGCGTAGAAACTGGCAATGCCAAACGCCACCGCGCTTTTAGACAGGCGCCCCAAGGCGGTAATAAAGCCCAGCACCGATGACGCGAGCATCGCGCACAGGCACAGGAACAACGTCAGCGCCGCACCTTGGAGGAAGCCGTTAGGCGCCAGGTGCAGGCCGACCAGGTTGGGCAGCTTGTCGAGGATGATCGAGAACTTCAGGTCAAAGCTCAGGAAGAAACTGGCAAACAGGGCAAACAGCGCCGCCCAGGTCAGGTAAAGCCGTATGCGAAAACTCATTGGCTGATGTCGGCGCCGATCCATTTTTGCGACAGCTTGCTCAAGGTGCCGTCCTGTTTGAGCTGGGCGAAGACCTCACGCACTTTGCTGTCCCACTGCGCGTCGCCTTTCTCGATGGCCACCGAGTTGGGCTCTGAATACAGGGGTGCGCCGGCCAGCTTGAAGCGCTTGTCCTGGGTCAGGCGTGGCTGCGCGGTGACCAGGTTGGTGAGGATCGCATCCAGACGCACGCCGGCGCCCAGGCCCAGGTCCTGGAAGGCCACGTTGTCGGTGTCGTACGGGGCGATCTGCACATCCTCGAACGGGTACTGCAACTGCGTGTCTTCGGCGCCTTCGATCACCAGGTTCTTGTTCAGGTAACTCTCGTAGCTGGAAGCGCTGGTGAGCCCGACTTTCTTGCCGCTAAGGTCCTTGGCCTCATGGATGCGATCATCCTTGGCGTTGACCACGATCACCGCGGGCGAGGCGTAGTACTGCACCGGGAAGTCGAACACCTCGGCGCGCGCCTTGCTCGGGGTCATTGAGCAGATGCATATGTCATAGCGCCCGCTCCAGCGGCCAGCGGCAATAACGTCCCAGGAGGGCGTTTCCAGGCGCAGCTTCACGCCAAGCTTTTGCGCCACGGCCTTGGCTACATCCACATCGAAACCGTCGAGTTGGTTCTGCTCGTTGAGGAATGAAAACGGCGGGTAGCTTTCCATCAGCACGCCGACCAGTTCCTTTTTCTGCTCGATACGATCCAGCGTGGCACCGCCAAAGGCTTGGGTGGAAGCAGCCAACATCGTCAGGCCCAGGGCCAACAGCGGTCTGAATTTCAAAATCGAACACCTGAATAAAAAAGAGGTTGTTATTAACCGAACGGTACGCATTAAATAGTTATAAGAACGACTCTCATAGTGAGTTATTTTCATAAGCATATGAGTAAAAAGCATATGGGCGCAGCAAGCACAGTAATTCTCGATGGTGGCATGGGCCGTGAACTGCAACGCCGTGGGGCGCCGTTCCGCCAGCCGGAGTGGTCGGCACTGGCCTTGAGCGAAGCGCCACAAGCGGTGGAGGCAGTGCACGCGGCCTATATCGACAGCGGTGCCGACGTGATCACCAGCAATAGCTACGCGGTGGTGCCATTTCATATTGGCGAAGCGCGCTTCGCCGCCGAAGGCCAGGCGCTGGCCGCCTTGGCCGGTGAGTTGGCGCGACGGGCGGTGCAGGCGTCGGGCAAAGCGGTGCGCGTAGCCGGCTCATTGCCGCCGTTGTTTGGCTCGTATCGGCCCGACTTGTTCCTGCCGGAGCGGGTCAGCGAGTTGCTGACACCGCTGGTGCAGGGCCTGGCACCTCATGTCGACCTGTGGCTGGCGGAAACCCAGAGCTCAATCGCGGAAGCGCGAGCCATTCATGCCGGCCTGCCGCAGGACGGCAAACCGTTCTGGCTGTCGTTTACCTTGAAAGACGAAGACACCGACGACGTGCCGCGTCTGCGCTCCGGCGAGCCGGTGGCGCAAGCGGCCGAGGCGGCGGCGCAGTTGGGTGTGCAGGTGTTGTTGTTCAACTGCAGCCAGCCGGAGGTGATCGGCACGGCGATCGATGCAGCGCGTGAAACCTTCGAGCGATTGGGCGTAGCGATCCAGATCGGCGCCTACGCCAACGCTTTCCCGCCGCAACCCAAGGAAGCCACGGCCAACGATGGTCTGGACCCGTTGCGCGAAGATCTCGACCCGCCGGGTTACCTGCATTGGGCGGCTGATTGGAAAGCGCGTGGCGCCAGCCATTTGGGCGGCTGCTGCGGCATCGGGCCGGAGCATATTGCGGTGCTGGCTGAGCGCCTGACCGACTGATTCACCGCACTTCAAGCGCGTACATTGCCCTCTGCAGGAGCGAGCTTGCTCGCGAAAAACGTCAACGATAACGCGTGCTTGCTGAATGAACGCGGCGCCTGTGAGTTTTTCGCGAGCAAGCACCAGGCGTCCCACTCGCTCCTGCAAAGCCTTAACTGACTGTCATTAGGGCAAGCCCCCTCCCACATTTGGTTTGTATTGGTTGTGAGGCCTAGGTCCGGCAGTCCGCCAGCGTTTTCAGCTGACCCGAACCACTCTGGTTCGCTTCCGACAACCACGCCTCAAACCCCGCACCCACCTTGGGCCATTCCGAATCCAGGATCGAATACCACGCCGTGTCCCGGTTCTGCCCCTTGACCACCATATGCTGGCGGAACACTCCCTCAAAACTGAACCCCAATCGCTCGGCTGCGTATCTGGAGCGTGCATTGCCGTTGTTGCACTTCCACTCCAGGCGGCGGTAGCCCTGATCGAACGCGTACTTGGCCAGCAGGTACACCGCTTCGGTGCTTTTGGGCGAGCGCTGCATCGGCGCGCCGAAGGTCACGTGGCCGATCTCAATGCGGCCCTGGGCAGGGACGATGGACATCAGGCTGAGAATGCCCTGAACTTGACCGGTCGCGCGGTCAATCACGCTGAAAAAATACGGGTCGCTGTGGGCCGCATGGTTGTTCAGCCAGGTATCAAAGGCGCTGCGCTCGGGAAACGGGCCGTAGGGCAAATAGTCCCACAGCTTCGGGTCAGCACCGGGCCCTTCGAGGGCTTGCCACAGTTGATCGGCGTGGCGCGCCGGGTCGAGTTTTTCCAGGCGGACAAAGCGTCCTTCGAGCAGTTGTGCGGTAGGCGCCGGTGCGCCTTTCCAGTCGGCGAGGGAAGTGGACATGCTGGGTTCCTTAAAGACCTTGGCGAAATTGGATGAAACCAGGGCGTTCGGCGATGCGCTCGTAGAGTTGGATCGCGGTGGCGTTGGTCTCGTGGGTCAACCAGTGCACTTTGCAGCAGCCATCGGCCCTGGCGGTAGCGTAGACGAACTCGATCAGCTTACGGCCTACGCCGGTGCCGCGTTGGGAGGGGTCCACTAAAAGATCCTGCAGGTAGCACGAGTTCTCGATGCTCCAGTTGGAACGGTGATAGATGAAGTTGACCATGCCCACCGCTTTGCCGTCCTGCCAGGCCAGCGCCGAATGGGTTGGCTCGCGGGGGTCTATGAGGCGTTGCCAGGTGCTTTGGCTGACGGTGTCCGGCAGTTCGGTGTTGTAGAACCTCAAGTACGCCAGCCACAACGGCAGCCAGGCGGCGTGGTCGTCGGCGGTGACTTGGCGGATGTCGATCTGGGTCATTCTGCAACTCCTTGGGGAATAAAACGGGCGAGGTTCTGGTCGCGCAGATCAGCGCTGGCGGCCAGGCCCTCACGTACGCCGGCCATATCGGCTGCGCTGCGGTTCTGGCTGAGCTTGCGCTTGCCGACCAGGCGATCGATGGGCAGGGCGAAGCCGACGATGGCCTTGAGCATGGTGTCGATGTAATCGGCCGGCGCGTCGCCGACGGCCCAGGGTTGGGCGCGGCCGCCTTCATGGTGATCGGTGAGGGCGCTGACCACCTTGAGTAATCGCTCGGCGTCGCTGAACACGTCGGCCTTGCCGTAGGCGTGCACGGCGAGGTAATTCCAGGTGGGCACCACTTTGCCGTGCTCGGCCTTGGAGGGGTAAAACGCCGGGCTGACATAGGCTTCGGCGCCAGCAAAGATGACCAGCGCTTCACTGCCGTTTTGCAGGTCGCGCCACTGTGGATTGGCTTTGGCCAAATGCCCATACAGCGTACCGTGCGGCCCTTCGTCGGGGTTGAGCAGCAATGGCAGATGGCTGGCCTGCAGGCCGTTTTCACCCACGGTTACCAATTGCGCCAGACGCGTGTGCTGAATCAGTTGCTGGATTTGGGGCAAATCATCGAGGGCGAAGGCGCGAGGTGTGTACATGGAAATTTTCCTTGGCGAATACCTGCATCCTAGGCAGGCTAATGGCTCGTTGTAAGAGCCATCTAGCCCTCATTTCATAGGTCCAATATGCCGCCCGTGATCCCCTCGATGTCGTTCGACCCTGCCGGTATCGAGTTGGATCGCCGCCAGGGCCTCACACGCCAGTTGTACGACGCCCTGCGCCAGCGCGTGCTGGATGGGCGGCTGGTCAGTGGCACCCGCTTGCCTGCCACTCGTGATATGGCGGCTGCGTTGTCGATCTCGCGCAACAGCGTCGTGCGCGCTTACGATCAGTTGTATGCCGAGGGCTTTATTGAAAGCCGGGTAGGAGACGGCACCTATGTCTCGCAATTGCCCACAGCAAAAAAACTATCCACAAAAGTATCCACAGGGTTACCAACAGGCTTACCCACAACCTTATCCACAATATGGCTGAGTTCTGCGCAAAATCCGCCCGACGAAGTTATCCACAGTCGCGGCCTGGACAGGGTTAAACACAACCATCTTGCCCAGCCTCCTTGCGGTGCGCCGCGGGCTTTTCGCGTTGGCGTACCGGCCTTCGATCTGTTCCCTTTTGAAGTGTGGGCCAAGCTCCACGGGGCGTTCTGGCGCAAACCGGACCTGGCGCAGCTGTGTTATGGCGACCCGGCTGGTGACGAGCGTCTACGTGGCCTGATTGCCGCTTACCTGCGCACTGCGCGGGGTATGCAGTGCACCACTGAGCAAATAGTGATCACCAGTGGCGCGCAACAGGCGATCAGCCTTTGTGCACAGTTGCTGGTGGAACCTGGGGATGGCGTGGCGGTGGAAAATCCGGGTTATCGCGCGGCAGGCCATGCCTTTGCGTTGGCGGGGGGCCGATTGCAAGGCGTGCCGGTGGATGGCGAAGGAATTGACTGCCAGGTATTGAATGCTCTGGATGATTGCCGGGTGGCCTATGTCACGCCGTCCCATCAATACCCGTTGGGTGTGGTGATGAGCCTGGCACGGCGCCTGGAATTGCTGGCGTGGGCCGAACGTACCGGCAGCTGGATCGTCGAGGACGACTATGACGGTGAGTACCGATACACCGGCGCGCCCTTGTCGCCCTTGGCGGCGCTGGATCGCAATGGCCGCGTGCTGTACGTCGGCACTTTCGGCAAGGTGGCATTCCCGGCGTTGCGCCTGGGTTACCTGGTGTTGCCGCCGGGTCTGGTAGAGGCCTTCACTCGACGCCGCGCCGTGGACATGCGTCATTCCGAAGTCAGCACCCAGGCGGTAATGGCTGAGTTCATGGCGGCGGGGCATTTCCAGCGTCATGTGCGGCGTATGCGGCGTGCCGCCTTGAGCCGTCGCAATGCCTTGTTGGCGGGATGGCCAGATGCGTTGCCCGGTGTCAGCCCATTACCCAGCGTTGCAGCGGGGTTGCACCTGACGGTGCGTGTCCACAGCCTGGCCCGCGAGCAGCAATTGCTTGAGCAAGCCCGTGAAGTGGACGTCGAGATCAACGGCTTGAGCAGTTACTGGCTGCCAGACTCCAGCACACCGCCGGATCAACGCGCCGGTCTGGTGCTGGGGTTTGCTGCGGTGCCTGAAGCGGGTATTGCACAGGCGCTGGCGCGGTTGCGCCAGGCCTGGCGAGTGTGATCAGGTGCCCGACTTGATCTTGGTCCAGGCCCGCGTCCTCGCGCGCTCCGCATCACGCCCCAGAGGTTTTAACGTATACAGCGTCGCCATCGCCGCTTCGGTCGGGTAGAGGTTGGGGTTGTTGCGAATGGTCGGATCGACTCGTTCGGTCGCGTCCTTGTTAGGGTTGGGATAACCGACAAAATCGCTGATGGGCGCAATGACCTCGGGCTGTAGCAAGTAGTTGATAAAGGTATAGGCGTCCTGTGGGTTTTGCGCGCCCTTGGGGATGGCGAGCATGTCGAACCAGATCGGCGCGCCCTCTTTGGGCAGGCGCATGTCCACGGTGACGCCGTTTTTTGCCTCTTTGGCACGGTTGGCGGCCTGGGAGAAACTGCCGGAATAACCCACCGCGACGCAGATGTCGCCATTGGCGATGTCGGCCATGTACTTGGACGAGTGAAAGTAAGTGATGTACGGGCGGATCGTCATCAGCAGCGCTTCGGCCTTGACGTAGTCCGCAGGGTTGCTGCTGTTGGGGTCCAGGCCCAGGTGCTGCAAGGCCAGGGGCAGGATTTCCGAGGGTGAATCCAGCAGCGCAACCCCGCATTGCTTGAGCTTGCTGATGTTCTCTTCCTTGAAGATCAGGTCCCAGCTGTCCACCGGCGCGTTGTCGCCAAGGGCGGCCTTGACCTTGGCCGGGTTGTAGCCGATGAGAATGGTGCCGTACATGTAAGGCACGGCGAACTTGTTGCCGGGGTCGTTGGCTTCGATCAGCTTCATCAGTTTGGGGTCAAGATGGTTCCAGTTCGGCAACTGGCTGCGGTCCAGAGGCTGGAACACACCGGCTTCGATCTGCTTGGCCAGGAACACGTTGGACGGCACCACCACGTCATAGCCGGAGTTGCCGGTGAGCAGTTTGGCTTCGAGGGCTTCGTTGGTGTCGAAGATGTCGTAGACCAACTTGATCTTCGGGTTCTGGGTCTTGAAGTCCTCAAGTGCTTTGGGGGTGATGTAGTCGAACCAGTTGTAAACCTTGAGCGGTTTCTCTTCGGCCTGCACCGCGCCACTGGCGACGGCTGCACACAGGGCGAGCGACTTGAGCATGTTCATTGGACTGCTTCCTCAAAACCTTCAAGAACGTTAACGGCGTTGGTGCCGATTTCTTCCACGGCGTAGCCGCCTTCCATCACGAACAAGGTGGGCTTGCCCAGCCTGGCAATGCGTCGACCCATGGCCAGGTAGTCCGGGCTGTCGAGTTTGAACTGCGAGATAGGGTCATCCTTGAAGGTGTCGACGCCCAGAGACACTACGACGATGTCGGCAGCGTAGCGCTCGATCTCATCGCAGGCTTGTTCCAACGCTGCGCTCCAGTGCTCCCAGCCGGAGCCCGCCGCCAGTGGATAGTTATAGTTGAAGCCTTCACCGGCGCCTTCGCCCCGTTCATCGGCATAGCCGAGGAAGAACGGAAACTCCGCCTCGGGATGCCCATGGATGGAGGTGAACAGCACATCGCTGCGGGCGTAGAAAATTGATTGCGTACCGTTGCCATGGTGATAGTCCACGTCAAGGATCGCGACTTTCTTCTGGCCCTGATCGAGAAATGCCTGCGCCGCGATGGCCGCGTTATTGAGGTAGCAATACCCGCCCATCAAGTCGCTGGCGGCGTGATGCCCAGGCGGGCGACACAGGGCAAAGGCACTGCGTGCGCCGCGCTGGATCGCTTGTTGCGCTGTGAGTGCCACTTGCGCTGCGCTGTAGGCGGCTTGCCAGGTGCCGGCGGTGATCGGCGCGCCACCGTCGAAGCTGTAATAGCCCAACTGACCGTGCAGGCTGGTTGGCAACACACGACGCAGGGTTCGTGCAGGCCAGGTATAAGGCAGCAAGTCGCCGTCCTGGCCGAATTCGGTCCAGCGCTCCCACGCACCTTTGAAGAAGGCCAGGTAGTCAGCGCTGTGGATGCGTTGCACCGGCGCAAGGCCAAAGTCCTCGGGCGCCTGCACCGGGCCCAGCTCGCGTTCCCTGACCCGTTGCAGCACGTGATCGGCGCGCGAAGGCATCTCAAAACAGGGCATCAATTGCCCGTCCATCAGTTCACAACGGCCGTGATGCAGATGATGATCGTCCGAATAGATCGTCAGCATGTTGTTGTTCTCCGAGCGCAGGGTGGGATGCCTTGCAGTGTTGCGGCAGTCCTGGGTTTGGAGAACGGCAGAAACGGCCAAAAGGGGATCGATATGGCCAAAGTGTTTGTCCGTTATTCGCCCTTGCTCACGGCCTGAATTGGCTCGGCGCCACACCGCTCCAGCGCACGAAAGCATGTCGGAAGCTCGCGGTCTCGCTGAAACCCAGTTGCTCGGCAATGCGGTAGATCGGCAGCTCATCGTTGCCCAGCAGCTGCTTGGCGCGTTCAAAGCGCAGTTCATCGAGCAACTCCTGGTAGCTGCAGCCCAGGTCATGCAGATGTCGGCGCAGGGTGCGTGCCGAACAGTTCATCTGCTCGGCGAGCCCCTCCAGGCCAGGGGCGGCAGCCAACTGTGCCGCGAGTAATTGCCGTACCCGGTCCAGCCAAACCTGACGCCCGGTGAATTCGGCGTTCTGTTTGCGGCAACGCTCGATCATGGCGCAGTGAGTGACCGTATCGGCCAGGGGCAGTGGTTGATCGAGCCAGCGTCGGTCGAAGGCAAAGGCGTGGCTGCCGGCGTCAAATTGCAGCGCGCAGTCGAAATACTCGGCGTAGCGCGCGCGGTATTGCGGCGCGCTATAGGCCAGACGCGCACCGAGCAAGGGCAGGCGCCGGCCGAGCAGGTCGTTGCAAATGACGTTCAGCGAGACCAGGCAAAACTCGACATTGAATGCGGTCAGGGCCAGGTCCTCACGGTAATCGCTGGCCGTGAACCACACGCGTTCCCCGTCTTCTTCAAGGCTCAGCTCAAAAAGTGTTCCCAACAGCGCCGGGTAGCGTAAGGCCAAGCGCAAAGCGTCACCGAAGGTGGCACTGGTGAGCAAGGCATAACCGAGCATACCGTAGGACGACACATGCATGCGCCGGCCCAGCTCCAGCCCGATGTCCTGGCGCAACGCCACCGCGTTGGCGCACACACGCAATTCCTGCTGAGTGGTAATACGCGTGTCGGCGCGGCTCAGGTCGGCACTGCCGATACCACTGCCGGCCAGCAGGGTTTCGCTGGGTATGCCGTCAGGCTTGAAGGTGTCGAGTATCAGCGAGACAGCGTTGAGGGTCGTCAGGTGTGAATGCAGCATGATCGATTCCAGCCTGGGGTTGCCAGGCTGGAGCAAGTTATGTGCCGTTGCGCGAGAAGGCGATCAATCGCGCCCTGTGGAGAAAAACATCTGCTGCGCCTGCGTCAGGCTGATGCTACTGCGATAGAAGGCTATTTGTTGTTCGGTGGTGTGCCCGCTTACATCGTCCGACACGCTGCCCTGCTCGCGTTCTTGTGAGGTTTTCAGGCGCGCTGAAATAAATCGCTCCAGCGAGGATTCTGGAGCCTGGTAGTGGAAGTGGGCATACCAGAGCACCGCCTTGGTGGACTTGTCGGTGAGGGTGTACTCATCCAGGTAATCCTTGATACTGCTTTTGAGTCGGCGCCGTTTTACGGTTCTTTTGATTTTGATCAGGTCATGATTTTTGAGCCATTCAACACCTTCCATGGTTGGCGGCTGTCGCTTGATCATTTTCTGCAGATGCTGATTGGCCTGTTCATAAAGGGCTGTCGCGGCCTCCTCAAGTTTTTGTCGCAGGGCGACAGCAGGGTGCTCAGTGCTTTCAGTCTCATTGATTTTGGTCAAGGCCTCGTCAATGTCATCGACGGCCTGCTCCATTAATTGCGCATGCTGATGCAGTACATATTCGACGCCGATGGGGGTGCGCGAAGTATCGTCCGAGTGCTCGGTTACACGGGTTTTAAAGGCCGGTAAGGCGTCCAACAGTGTCTGTGCCTGACGCAGACTGGTATCGATAGTGACTGCGGGTCGTGAGACCTGCGATCTATCCGGGCTCACGTGCTGGACCCAAATGCCCTTTGACTTCTCGTGGAACGTAGCAATGACTTTGCCTGTCAGCGGTGAGCGGATATCCACCAGGTCGGCTTCAAGCCCCACGCTAGTGAGGCGAGGTTCGCCAATCAGGACGCCGTTGAAGCGCGTGCGGATAAACTTCTTCACTGGCCTGGGCGGCATAGGCGGCCCCAGTGGTCGGCCCCGGAGTTTTTCCAGCGCCACGTGCAGGGGAGCTAATTGCGCGCTGGCGCGTCGGGAGAAATCACGCAGCGATTGACGCAGTTGGGCCAGCGGCGGGGCAATGATCTGCTCGGGGAACTCCTGGGCCACGTCCTCCAGTCGCTCATCGATGAACTTGAATTGCTCAACGAGGCTGCTCATCGTTTGAACACGTTCGTCCAGGCGCGATTCGCCACGCTGCTCCAGCGTATCGCGCAGGGTCTGCACCGCGATGTCGGCGTAGTCGATCGTGTCGACCATCATCTTCCAAGCGCTCGGCTCGGTGGTGAGGGATTGCGGTTCCAGGCACAGGTTACGCGCCAGCGTCACTTGCAACGCCTTGAGGTCGTCGCTGGTGTAACCCAGTGGCTTGTTCTTACTGTTGGTGCTGCGGATCAATTCGATGCCGGCTTTGCCCAAGCGCTTAGCCTCGGTAAAGCGTGACTGTTTGTAGTCAAGACGTTTAATCATCTGCCGGTTCATGTCAGCCAGTTGCTTGAAGTCGTCGATATGGCTCGCCTGGGGCGAAGAAGCATGGGCTTCGAGTTGATCCAGAACTTTTTTGAGTGTTGGCGCGAAGGTGGTTTGTTCTTCGGTGATGCTTGCTTCGTTGAGCTCCAATTGGGCTTTCACATAGCCGAGGGCTTTTTGCTGAAAGTCAGTGACCTGCGTGAAAACATTCAGGGTCAGCAGATGCTGGCGTGCCTCTTCATAACTTGAACTCTGGCTGCTGAGTTTTTCCAGGTACGCCTGGCGCTTGGCCTGAGCGGATGTGCTTGGCGCTTCGTTCATGTCTACCAGGGCTTGTTGCAGTTCGCGCTGCGCGTCTTTTTTGGTTTTTTCGAACGCTTCCAGTTTTTCACGCAGCTCGCTTGCGCTGGTCTTCGCTTTATCCCTGGCCTGTCGCTCCTCCCGTTCGATCCCGCCACTGTTCAGGCTTATCCGGGAGTCAACGAACCACTCGCCCTTGGCATTGTGAATCAGTGACAAACCCGTGGGATCGGTGTGCTTGGGGTCAATGATGACAACCGTGTTGTCATCCTGCAGCGTCACCTCAAACCAGCGTTCCCCAACCTGGGCGTAGTAATGCTCCTTGTGAAGATACAGGTGTTGGTAAGCACCGGATTCGGTGATGGGATTTTGCAGGCCTGTGGGCTTTTCGATTTTGTAACTGTCCAGCGTCGCGGCCAGGCTGACAGCGGTGCGCTTGATCGCGCCGGTGGTGTTCAATGGTTCCGCGTGGCTGGGAGGCGGCGCGTGTGACTCCAGATCCGGCAACTGTTGCACGGTAAACTGCAAGGTAGTCTCGGCGGGACCCGGTGGTGGGGCGGGTGTCTGTGTCTCGAGCTTGCCCGCTTCGGCAGGAGCGTGTGCGCGATGGGCCGCGTGCAAGGCAAGCGCCATGCCCAAGTTGAGTAACACATCGGTCAGAGCCGACCATTTTGCCGGCTGGTCATCATGCGCTTGGGCATCGACGAAGGTTTGCAGGTCATCGACGATCTGCCAGATCCATGCCCCGGTGTTGGCTATACGGCCCATGAAGGGCAGAGCCGCATTGAAGATCAGCCAACCGGCCTTCTTGAAGGTGGCCCAACGGCTTTCCGCGTTCGACACGGATTGGCGGTCTGCCAGCTCTATCAGTGCGTTGGCATTGTTATCGAATAATGTGTTGAAGAGGTCGCCATTGAGCACGTCTTCGCCAAGGCTCATCGGGCCGCTGTAGGTCCAGAGTTTGTCAGGCTCCACCAGAGCATCGGCGATGGCCCACGGTGAGGGCAGAGCGCCGGGGAATACATATTGGCTGTAGTCATCGCGTATCGAGTCCGGCAGCCAGGCGA
Source organism: Pseudomonas sp. MF7453 (assembly GCF_016405455.1). NCBI lineage: Bacteria > Pseudomonadati > Pseudomonadota > Gammaproteobacteria > Pseudomonadales > Pseudomonadaceae > Pseudomonas > Pseudomonas sp. MF7453. Next base: position 203,709 of record NZ_JAEKCN010000005.1, read on the forward strand.
CCACCGAATCGCGCAGCGTGGCTGACTGGGTGATTGTATACAGCAGGTTAGCTGGCGATGGGAACTGCATCAGCACCGGCTCGAACAGTGGACGATACAACAGGCATGGGCCGGCCTCGACACGCTGCGGACCGATCACATACATATTGCTCACTACATCGTGGGCATTGGTGGTTCGGCGTTGCGGGTTGAAACTCAGGCGTCGTATGACAATGGCTTGCCCATCGACGTTACGGTCGCTGGTCTCTGCCTGCAGCACTGCAGCGACATAGCGGTAGCCGCGCTCATCAATACCGGCCTCGTGGCGAATCTTGTGTTGCAGGGCCAGCATCGGCAACTGCACACGCAGGTGCTGGCTGTACAGAGCCTTGCGTTTGCTCGACTCCATTGAGTCATCGACCAGTTTGCTGCGAATCAAGGCCGGGTAGGTGGTGCCGATATTGATGCGCTTGATGAGGGTTTCAATGTAGTCCACGGTCAGCCATGTCGGGATCGATTGCCGTGTGTCGGCCAGCAGGGATTTGTTGCCGACAGGCAGCGCAATCAAGTTTTGCAGGGCAAGTTCGGCAAGGCTGAAGGTGGTGGTTTCGATTTGGCCAGGTACGGTGAACAATCCCCACACCACCTGGCTTTCGACCTGAATGCTCAATTTTTCCAGCGCCAGGTGCTGAAACTCTGGATGGTCGTTTTCAATCTCTGCTTTCAGGCGGTCCAGCGCGTATTGCTCGATGGCAGGTATGTCGTCCTGATAGGTCTTGCCGGCATTGAGGCTGTGCACGGCGGCCAGGTCCTTGAGGTGCCGCGAGTAGAGGGTCCGGTCGGTGACGGAGGCGCTGGTCAGCCAGTCCGGCAATGTCGTCTGGTACCAATCCAGTCCGGGGCCGTTGCGATCAGGCTGCGTCATCGTCTCGGGGAGTACGCTTACCGCTGTAGCAGGTGTGCGGGCCGTGGTTGTGTCACGGTTGCCTTGAAGCTGCAGGGCGATCAGTCGCAAAGCCAAGCGATCGAAATAATTGTCATCCGGTTCATAGAGACGCCATTGCAGGCGATCAAAAGCTTCGCTGCCCTTCAATTGAATCGACAAGGACGCCCCCAGCTGCTCCATGGACTCGAACTTCTCGTAACCGCTGTCCATTGAATAGCTCAGGATTCGGGTCTGCCCTTGCGACTTCCCCACGAGCACGGCGTTGAATACCAGGTCTGTGTGCTCAGTTGTCTCGCCTCTGACCAGGTCGACATCAATCAGATAGGCGCGGCTCTGGAATCGGTCGTTGACCTGGCGAAGCGCTCGGTCCGGGGCATGGAACAAGCTGCGGGCCAGGGCGCAATCTTCGTCGGTCCAGCCGTCGATGTGCTGGACATTCCAGATATCGCGCAGTGTGCTGGAAAGCGTATGCCAACGAGGGCCGTTGCCGTTGCTTTGATTCCAGAACGCGACTAACTGCTCCTCGTAGGCGCGTGGGATGACCTTGGCCAGGATGTTGATTGTGTTGGCGATTTCTACAATACGCACCGGCAGGTGAACCGCAGGTTCTACCACTGGCGTTTGGGTCAGAAAATGCTCGCCCTCTATGCACTGGGTTGGAACCCAGGTCACGGACTGCCTGGCGAGGAGGTTGCTGAGGGATTGGTAATGAGTCTGCCCGGCAACCACCTGATCATCGATGAGTTCCCAGGTCGGGGTTCCCATTAACGTGTTGTCGGGGTCCAGATGCAGATCGGGATACTGCTCTTGTAAGGAATGGCGCAGCAGCTCGCGGGCCGTCTCGGTGAAAGATGGCGCGACGTTAAGCAGCAGAGCGATCAATTTATCTTGCTGAATGTCTTCCTGAGAAGTGGAGCCTGGAGTGGTCATGATGCAGCCCTGTCTTGTCCATGGATGGAAGTAACCCGCGCGTGTGCTCGGGGGTTCCATGCTAGAAAGGGGCAGGACAGGGCTGGCGGTGGTTATGTAGCGTGGCTGTGCGGGTTCAGCTTGGTTCGGTGCCTAAGTCCAGTTCCACCAGACGCCGTACTTCGTCATTGGCAAGACCTGCACCGAGCAAGGCGTGCAACTTGCCGAACGCCGCTTCGCGCGTCATGCCGCCGCCGGACAATACGCCGACGCTGCGCAAGCGGCTGCCGGCTTCATAGACGTCCAGTTCCACACCGCCCTCATGGCATTGAGTAATGGCGACTACGACCACACCCTGACCCTGCGCGCGCTGCAAGCTTGCGAGGAATTGCGGGTTGTCGCTAGGCCCGGTGCCGCTGCCGAAACACTCCAGCACCAGGGCCTGGAGGCCGCTGTCGATCATTGCGTCCAACTGCGCCGCGCCGATACCTGGGACCAGCGGCAGCACGCCGACGTTTGCCAAGGCTTTGGGCTGACGGTAATCCAGCGCGGCGGGCAGGGACTCGGCACGGGCGAAGTCATTCTGGCGCTGCAAGGCCGCAAACGGATTGCGTCCAAAACTGCGGATCTTTGCGCAACGCGTCGGTGCCATCAATGCACCGTGGAAGTACAGATGCACACCTGGCGCCAAGCCATTACCGAGTGCGGACAACGCGCCGCTGACGTTTTCCCAGGCATCGCTGTCCGGCACGCCGGCCGGCAGCATGGAGCCGGTGAACACCACGGGTGCCGGCAAGCCCAGCAATTGAAAGGTCATCGCCGCCGCGCTGTAGGCCAGGGTGTCAGTGCCGTGCAGGATCAGCACCGCATCGCAGCCGTCGTCCACCGCTTCAACCACGGCGGTACGCAGGCGCTGCCAGTAGGCGGGGTTCATATTGGCACTGTCGATCAGTGGCGACATTTCCTGGAAGCGCCACGCGGGCACGGGCGCGTCGGCAAGCTGTGCGCGCATACGCGCTTCAAAACCTGAAGCGGGGGCCAGACCATTGGCGCTGGCCTGCATACCGATGGTGCCGCCGGTGTAGAGCACCATCACGTTGTTAGCTGGTTGCATGAGAAATCTCCTGAACGAAAAACGCCGCCGGGCCCAGAGCATGCCCAAGGCCGGGCGGCGTGTCATCTAGCGGTGATTAACGTTGCGCTTGAGCGCTCAGTTCAGCCGACGGTGCTGCTTGAGGCTTTGCCGGATTGGCCGGCCAGGCCTTGCGGTCCAGGTCCAGGTCAGGGAACTGGCTGGAGTCGAACACTGGGGTCTTGATGCCCGCTGCGCGCTGGTTGTCGTAGTCGTTGAGAATGCGCATGGCGATCTTGAACAGGAACGCCAGGGCAAACAGGTTGACGAACGCGAGCATGGTCATGGTGATGTCGGCGAAGGCAAACACGGTGCTCAGGTTCTCGATGGAACCCCAGAAAATCAGCACCAGCACCAATGCGCGATAGCCCATCAGCACCTTGCGGTTGTTGCCGACCAGAAAGCGCAGGTTGCTCTCGCCCAGGTAGTAGTTGTACATGATCGAGGTGAACACGAACAACGCCAGGGCCACCGAGATGAACATGCGGCCCCAGTCACCCACTACCGCCGCCAGGGAGTTCTGGGTCAGGGCAATGCCGTCGCCTTCAAAGCCCGGGGTGTAGAAGCCGGAGAGCAGGATGAGCAATGCGGTGCAGGTGCAGATCACGAAGGTGTCGAGGAACACGCTGAACGCTTGCACCACGCCCTGGGCGATCGGGTGCTCTACCGAAGCCACCGCCGCTACGTTGGGCGCACTGCCCAGGCCTGCTTCGTTGGCGAATACGCCACGTTTGACACCCATGATGATCGCGCTGCCCACCAGGCCACCGAAGGCCTGGTCGAGGCCGAACGCGCTCTTGACGATGGTCGCGAGCATGGCCGGTACGTGGTCGAATTGCAGCACGATCACGTACAGGGTCACGGCGATGTACACCAGGGTCTTGACCGGCACCAGCAGGTCGGCAATCGAGGCGATACGCTTGATCCCGCCGATGAACACCAGGCCCAGCAACACCGCCAGCGCCAGGCCGGTGTAGGTGGTGTCGAGGCCGAAGGCGTTGTTCAGCGAGTGCGTTACAGCGTGGGCTTGCAGGCCATTGAAGGCAAAGCCGAAGGTCACCAGCAGCAGGAACGCCATGACCATCCCCAGCCAGCGCTTGTGCAGGCCGTGCTGGATGTAATACGCCGGGCCGCCACGGTAGGTGCCTTCAGCGTCGGTGCGCTTGTACAACTGGCCGAGGGAGCACTCGATAAAGCTCGAAGACATGCCCACCAGCGCGGTGACCCACATCCAGAATACGGCACCCGGGCCACCCAGAGTCACGGCAATGCCGACACCGGCGATGTTACCGGCACCCACGCGGCCCGCCAGGCTGAGCATCAGCGCCTGGAACGAGCTGAGTTGACCGGCGCTGCTCTTGAGGCTGTCTTTAAACACCGAGAACATGTGGAAAAAGTGACGCAATTGAACGAAACGCGAGCGGATCGTGAAATAACCGCCGAGCCCGACTATGAGCACGATCAGTACTTTCCCTGAGAGGAAGTCGTTGATGACTTCGAGCATGGAGTGTTCCTCGCTGATTTTTCTGATGGCAAACGCAGGACGGTCCGACGCATCGCTCGGCACCAGGCAGTGCACGACGCTCGATCCCCATCCTTTTGCGGGTGTTGTTATTCATGCGCTTTCGCGTGGTTCCCGGGCCTCGTTACCGACAGCCGCAGACGCGAAGAGGGGCGGCACTATACCTAGGCGAGCGTGATCCGTCTGCACGGGGCGATTAAAGGTTTCAGCGCGGTCGCGGAAGGGGAGGAAGGTTTGCGGTGCGATATTAGATTTTTTTTGGGCGTCATGGAGCAACCTCAAGGCAAAAAAAAGGGCCTGAAGAACGAGCCTTCAGGCCCTCAAAAGGTGAGAGGTGTCTAGTCCCTCAGCCTGGTGAGCGGTGCAACAAACGCTTAGGCCTTCAGCGGGACCAAGCGTGGGGCAATCATGTTTTCCGGGCGCAGGATGTCGTCGAGCATGGCGTCGTCGAGCAAGCCTTCTTCACGCACCAGTTCCAGCACGCCGCGCCCGCTTTCAAGAGCGATACGCGCAATGCGGGTGGCGTTTTCATAGCCGATGTACGGGTTCAGCGCGGTGACCAGGCCGATGGAGTGCTCCACCAGTTCGCGGCAGCGTGCTTCGTTGGCGGTGATGCCGACGATGCAGTGCTCGCGCAGCATGTCCATGGCGCGTTGCAGCAGGCGGATCGAGTCGAAGATCTTGAAGGCGATCAGCGGCTCCATCACGTTCAACTGCAATTGGCCGCCTTCGGCTGCCATGGTCAGGGCCAGGTCGTTACCGATCACCTGGAATGCCACCTGGTTAACCGCTTCCGGAATCACCGGGTTGACCTTGCCGGGCATGATCGAGCTGCCTGGCTGGCGCGCCGGCAGGTTGATCTCGTTGATGCCGGTGCGTGGGCCGCTGGACAGCAGGCGCAAATCGTTGCAGATCTTGGACAGCTTCACGGCGGTACGCTTGAGCATGCCGGAGAACAGCACGAAGGCGCCCATGTCTGAGGTGGCTTCGATCAAGTCGGCCGCCGGTACCAGCGGCTGGCCGCTGATGGTGGCCAGGCGTTGTACGGCCAGGGCCTGGTAACGCGGGTCGGCGTTGATGCCGGTGCCGATGGCGGTGCCGCCCAGGTTCACTTCGGTGAGCAGCTCCGGCGCCAGGGTCTTCAGGCGCGCCAGGTCTTCGCCCAGGGTAGTGGCGAAAGCGCGGAATTCCTGGCCGAGGGTCATTGGTACGGCGTCTTGCAATTGGGTGCGGCCCATTTTCAGCACATGGCTGAACTCGGCGCCTTTGGCGGCGAACGCCTGGATCAGGCTGTCGAGGCTGGCCAGCAGCGCGTCATGGCCCAACAGCAGACCCAGGCGGATTGCGGTCGGGTAGGCGTCGTTGGTCGACTGCGCCATGTTCACGTCGTTGTTGGGGTGCAGGTACTGGTATTCGCCCTTCTGGTGACCCATGGCCTCAAGCGCGATGTTGGCGATGACTTCGTTGGCATTCATGTTGGTTGAAGTGCCGGCGCCGCCTTGAATCATGTCCACCACGAACTCTTCGTGGAAATCGCCGCGGATCAGGCGGGCACAGGCTTCGCTGATGGCAGCGTGCTTGGCTTCGCTGAGCTGGCCCAACTCGCGGTTGGCGTCAGCCGCTGCTTGCTTGACCATTGCCAGACCGACCACCAATTTCGGGTAATGCGAAATCGGAACGCCCGAGAGGCGGAAGTTGTTCACCGCTCGCAGGGTCTGGATGCCGTAATACGCTTGAGCCGGTACTTCGAGTACGCCAAGCAGGTCTTTTTCGGTACGGAAAGATGCAGCAGAGGACATGACGGAAATCATCTCGATATGGACCCGGAACTGGCCGGAACGCTGCGAATGCTAGGCTTGTAGAAGTTTTTGGGCCAATGCTGTTAAACACTGGCCTATGCACAAACGGCATAATGTTGATGTGACCCAGCTATGATGGCGGGCGTGTGTGCCAAAATGGTGCATTCGGCGTGGGAGGCAGAGATGAACCTTGAAAGCAAATGGCTGGAAGACTTCAGCGCCCTGGCGGCGACGCGCAGCTTTTCCCAGGCTGCGGAACGGCGCTTTGTGACCCAGCCGGCGTTCAGCCGCCGTATCCGTAGCCTTGAGGCCGCGTTGGGCCTGACGCTGGTCAACCGTTCGCGTACGCCGGTGGAGTTGACGGCGGCGGGGCAGTTGTTCCTCGTGACGGCGCGCACCGTGGTCGAACAGCTCGGTGAAGTCCTGCGCCATTTGCATCACCTGGAAGGCGGGCAGGGCGAAGTCATGCAAGTGGCGGCCGCGCACTCCCTGGCCTTGGGGTTCTTCCCGCGGTGGATCGCGCAGTTGCGCAACGAGGGCTTGAATATCGCCACGCGGCTGGTCGCCACCAACGTCGGCGACGCCGTGCACGCCCTGCGCGAAGGCGGTTGCGACCTGATGCTGGCGTTCTACGACCCGGACGCGGCGATGCAAATGGACGCCGAAATTTTCCCGTCGCTGCACCTGGGTAACACCGAAATGCTCCCGGTGTGCGCCGCCGATGCTGATGGCAAGCCGCTGTTCGACCTGGAAGGCGAGGGCAGCGTACCGCTGCTGGCCTACAGCGCCGGCGCGTTCCTGGGCCGCTCGGTGAATTTGCTGCTGCGCCAGCGGGCGCTGCGCTTTACCACCATCTATGAAACCGCCATGGCCGACAGCCTCAAGAGCATGGCGCTCGAAGGCTTGGGTATCGCCTGGGTGCCGCAGTTGAGCGTACGTGCAGAGTTGGCACGCGGCGAACTGGTGGTGTGCGGCGGACCGCAATGGCATGTGCCACTGGAGATTCGCTTGTATCGCTGCGCGTTGGTGCGCAAGGCGAATGTGCGGTTGTTGTGGCGCAAGCTGGAAGGTGGGGCCGCGCAAAGCGCTTGAGCCCAGCCCAGCTCCCACAGGATTTCGTGGTGTTTTCGCTGACTCTTGAGTCAATAAAACCGCCACTTTGCGCCGCTAGACAGATGGTCATCCCAGGGGCTGTTTATCTGGATTATTACGGTATACTGCGCGGCCTTCGGCCGGTCCAACCGGCCTTAATTCGCACACCAAGCCACGCCGGTCTCCCGCGTGGCTTGTTGTTTTTTGACGCGCCTGCGGGCGCCCAGAGAGAAGAGGCACGACGATGAGTGCATTGGTTGGCGTGATCATGGGCTCCAAGTCCGATTGGTCCACCCTTAGCCACACCGCCGATATGCTGGAAAAACTCGGCATTCCGTACGAAGTGAAGGTGGTCTCCGCCCACCGCACCCCGGACTTGCTGTTCCAGTATGCCGATGAAGCAGAATCCCGTGGCATCGAGGTGATCATCGCCGGTGCCGGCGGCGCGGCGCACTTGCCTGGCATGTGTGCGGCCAAGACTCACCTGCCCGTGCTTGGCGTGCCGGTGCAGTCTTCAATGCTCTCGGGCGTGGATTCGCTGTTGTCCATCGTGCAGATGCCAGCCGGCATTCCGGTGGCAACCCTGGCGATCGGCAAGGCCGGTGCGATCAACGCAGCCTTGCTGTCGGCCAGCATCCTGGGCGCCAAGCACCCGCAGTTTCATGCGGTGCTGAAAAAATTCCGGGCTGAGCAGACAGACAGCGTGCTGGACAATCCAGACCCACGTATCGCCTGAGGTTCTTATTGATGAAAATCGGTGTAATCGGTGGCGGCCAATTGGGCCGTATGCTGGCCCTGGCGGGTACGCCGCTGGGCATGAACTTCGCCTTCCTCGACCCAGCGCCGGATGCCTGCGCTGCAGCTCTGGGCGAACACCTGCGTGCTGACTACAGCGACCCGGACCACCTGCGCCAACTGGCTGATGAAGTTGACCTGGTGACCTTCGAGTTCGAAAGCGTCCCGGCTGAAACCGTGGCTTTCCTGTCGCAGTTCGTGCCGGTGTACCCAAGCGCCGAAGCCCTGCGCATCGCCCGCGACCGCTGGTTCGAAAAAAGCATGTTCAAGGACCTGGGCATCCCGACGCCGGCCTTCGCTGACATCCAGTCCCAGGCGGACCTGGACGCGGCCGTCGCCAGCATCGGCCTGCCGGCGGTGTTGAAAACCCGCACATTGGGTTACGACGGCAAGGGCCAGAAAGTCCTGCGCACCGCCGCCGATGTGGTCGGCACTTTTGCCGAGCTGGGCAGCGTTGCCTGCCTGCTGGAAGGCTTCGTGCCGTTCACCGGCGAAGTCTCGCTGATTGCCGTACGTGCCCGTGATGGCGAAACCCGCTTTTACCCGTTGGTGCACAACACCCACGTCAACGGCATCCTGAAAGTGTCGGTAGCCAGCACCGACCACCCGTTGCAGGCCCTGGCCGAAGACTATTCCAGCCGTGTGCTCAAGCAGCTGGATTACGTTGGTGTAATGGCGTTCGAGTTCTTTGAAGTCGACGGCGGCCTCAAGGCCAACGAAATCGCCCCGCGTGTGCACAACTCCGGGCACTGGACCACCGAAGGCGCCGAGTGCAGCCAGTTCGAAAACCACCTGCGGGCGGTGGCGGGCTTGCCGTTGGGCTCCACGGCCAAGGTCGGCGAGAGCGCCATGCTCAACTTTATCGGTGTCGTTCCGCCGGTAGAGCGCGTGATGGCGATCGACGATTGCCACGTGCATCACTACGGCAAGGCGTTCAAGGCCGGACGCAAAGTCGGCCACGCCAACCTGCGTTGCAAGGATCGTGCGACGTTGCAGGCGCAGATTCTCAAGGTTGAGGCGTTAATCGCCGAACAATAAGCCTGGCCATGGCGGGAACCATTGGGGCTCGCCGTCTCTCTGATTGCAGGATGCCAAAGCCTGACTAGGCTTTGGCATGACTCATACCAATCAGAGGGAAATGCCATGGGTATCATCGGAACCATTTTTATCGGCTTGATCGTCGGCCTGCTGGCGCGCTTCCTCAAGCCTGGCGACGACAGCATGGGCTGGATCATGACCATCCTGCTGGGTATCGCAGGTTCGCTGGCGGCCACCTACGGCGGTCAGGCCCTGGGGATCTACCAGGCTGGCCAGGGCGCGGGCTTCATCGGCGCGCTGGTAGGTGCCATCGTGTTGCTGGTGATCTACGGCCTGATCAAAAAGAAGTAATCAGCCGACAAAGTCCTCTGCGCTGCGCAGGCGCAGAGGGCTAGAATGCTCGGCACTTGTATTTGCCGAGCCTCTCCATGCGCCGTCTACTCTTGACTCTCCTCCTGCTGGGCTCTGGCCTGGCGCACGCCGGTGAACTGCCGGAAACCGACTGGCTGGACCTGATGCCGCTTTCGGACCAGAAAGCCCTCGAAGCCATGCCCGAGATCGACCATAACTCCCCCGAAGCCCAAGGTACGTTCACCGACAAGGGTGGCTTGAAGCAGAGCAAAGGCTTGCCGGCGGTGATGTACTCCACCAAGACCGTGGCGGCCATGAACGGCAAGAATATCCGCATTGGTGGGTATCCGGTGCCGTTGGAAACGGATGCCAAAGGTCGCAGCACGTTGTTCTTCCTGGTCCCGTATCCGGGCGCTTGCATTCACGTACCGCCACCGCCTCCTAACCAACTGGTGCTGGTGCGGTATCCCAAGGGGTTGAAGCTGGATGATATCTACACGCCGCTGTGGGTCACGGGCACGTTGAAGGTGGAGAAGGTCAATAATGACTTGGCCGATGCAGCGTATGCGCTGGAGGCAGGGAAGGTGCGGGTGGTGCAGGAGTCTGATCTCTAAAGCCCAAAGCATAACCCCTGTGGGAGCTGGCTTGCCTGCGATAGCAGCGCCTCGGTGTTCCTGACATACCGAGTTGTCTGCATCGCAGGCAAGCCAGCTCCCACATTGGATTGGATTTACAAGGCCAGGGCCGTGATGCGTACTCCCAAAGTGTGGCCTTCACCGGGCGCGAGGCTCACCACATCGTCCAGCACGTTGGCCGTCTCGATGCACAACATACCCTGCCAGCCGTCATCGGCCATATCGTCCAAAGCCTTGGCCCGTTCGGTCCAGGGGTTCCAGATCACGGTGGACTTCGAGCCTTCGCTGGTGAGTTGGACACGGCGCTGCCAGTCTTTATCGACAATGCTCAACTGCGCCGGTGTATCCAGGTAGATGCGATCCGTCTCGGCGGTGAAGTGCAGCAAGCCGGCTTGCTGCTTCTCGGTCCAGCCGTCGGCGGTATCGATATAGGCCAAGCCATCCAGGCCTTCGACCTGCACGTTGCGCACGTCGCTCACTGCGAAGTAGGTGTGCAATGCCTGGCTGAAGGTCACAGCGTCGGTGCCGCGGTTGTGGCTGGTCAGGTGGATGTGAAGTTGGTCGTCCAGCAGCAGGCTCAACTTCAACTCAACCTGATGGGGCCAGCCGGGAAAGCCGCCCGCAGGAACCGGCAGCACCAGTTCGATACGCAGGGTTTCACCTTCGACTGCCGTCTCGGCCAACGCCCAGAGCGCGGTGCGTGCAAAGCCGTGGGCACCGGCAGGCTGATCGCTCTGGCGCATGGCCTTTACGCTCTGAGGGTTACGCTCGAACACACCAAACCATGGCCAGCACACCGGTACGCCGGTACGGATGCCTTTGCCCTGCTTGAACACTGCCTCAGGGTTCGGCCAGATCAGCGGCTGTTCGCCCTCACGCTGGTAACTGAAGATATGCGCACCCTGTTGGGCCACCATCAGCTCGGCGCCGTTGTGGCGGATGCGCCAGCAGTCCAACTCGTCGATTTTCACTGTCTCAACGTGAGGCGTAGGCATAACAAGGCTCTCTTAAGTGGCAGGCAATGGGGCAATTGACCGTCAAAACCCGGCGAGGTTTAACGCGCCCGTGACGGTACCGAACGGGTGCGGCCGCTGCCGTCGATGGCGACGAACACAAATACCGCTTCGGTGACCTTGCGCCATTCGCTCGAAAGCGGGTCATCGCTCCACACCTCGACCATCATCTGGATCGAGCTGCGGCCGATTTCCAGGGCCTGGGTATAGAAGGAAAGCTGCGCGCCCACTGCTACCGGTACCAGGAAGGCCATGCGGTCAATGGCGACGGTGGCGACGCGCCCGCCGGCGACTTTGCTGGCCATTGCCGTGCCAGCCAGGTCCATCTGCGCGACCAGCCAGCCGCCGAAGATATCGCCAAAACCGTTGGTTTCACGCGGCAGTGCGGTGATTTGCAGGGCGAGATCGCCTTGCGGGATAGGATCTTCTTGTTCGAGTTCGATCATGCCGAGGGTGCCTCTGACCCGTGACGCTTCATGGGTATTTCAAGTGGATAGCCGTCTTCTCAGAAAAACGTTTCAGCACCAACATACACCGCTCGATGCGTTTCTCGTAAGGCGAACTAAAGGGAAACTCTGCCAAATCGGCTGGGTGGTACCCAACAGCGTTTTGGCACAGCAGCCCCTCAAAACAGCGGGTCTGGCGCTTGCACCGGCGAGTATATCGAGACCCTGGCGCCACGACGACCTCCCGACGCTCATTTGGTCGGTAAATAGACGCTGTATCGCGGCTTTTGCGCGCAACTGTGTTCCTGGCGCTGTGCTTTTTCAAGCGATTTGCTATCTTGCCAAACCCGCCGCAAGTCACGGGCGTGCAGTCCTTTACGATGATTACTATAAGAGAAGCCTTGCCATGTCCTCCGTGCCTGCAAGCAGTGCGCAACCCTCGCGCCCGCTGACCCGCAACGACTACAAAACCCTGTCGCTGTCTGCCTTGGGCGGGGCGCTGGAGTTCTACGACTTCATCATCTTTGTATTTTTCGCCACCGTGGTCGGGAAACTGTTCTTCCCCGTCGACATGCCCGAATGGCTGCGCATGATGCAGACCTTCGGCATCTTCGCCGCTGGCTACCTGGCCCGCCCCTTGGGCGGCATCATCATGGCGCACTTTGGTGACCTGCTGGGGCGCAAGAAGATGTTCACCCTGAGCATCTTCATGATGGCCGTACCCACCTTGATCATGGGCCTGCTGCCCACCTACGCGCAGATCGGCTTGTGGGCGCCGGTCCTGTTGCTGCTGATGCGCATCATCCAGGGCGCGGCGATTGGCGGCGAAGTACCGGGCGCCTGGGTGTTCGTCTCCGAGCACGTCCCGCCGCGCCACATCGGCTACGCCTGCGGCACCCTGACCAGCGGCCTCACCGCCGGTATTCTGCTGGGCTCGCTGGTGGCCACGGGCATCAATACGGTCTACACCCCCGAGCAGGTCTCCGATTACGCCTGGCGGATCCCGTTCCTGCTCGGCGGCGTATTCGGGCTGCTGTCGGTGTACTTGCGCCGCTGGCTGCATGAAACACCGATCTTCGCTGAGATGCAGCAACGCAAGAGCCTGGCTGCTGAGCTGCCGTTGCGCGCGGTGTTGCGCGATCACCGTGGGGCGATTGTGTTGTCGATGCTGCTGACCTGGCTGCTGTCGGCCGGTGTTGTTGTGGTCATCCTCATGACGCCGACCGTGCTGCAAACCCTCTATCACTTCAGCCCAACGGTGGCGCTGCAGGCCAACAGCCTGGCCATCGTGACCCTGAGCCTGGGTTGCATCGCCGCAGGTGCGCTGGCCGACCGTTTTGGCGCCGGTCGCGTGCTGGTCACCGGTTGCGCACTGTTGCTGGCGACTTCCTGGACGCTGTATCACAGCCTGATGGCGCATCCCGACTGGCTGTTCCCGTTGTATGCCCTGACCGGCCTGTTTGTCGGCACCATCGGCGTAGTGCCCTACGTGATGGTCAAGGCTTTCCCGCCGGTGGTGCGCTTCAGCGGCCTGTCGTTCTCCTACAACGTTGCTTATGCCGTGTTCGGCGGTTTGACGCCCTTGGCGGTGTCGCTGCTGATGAAAGAGAGCCCGATGGGCCCGGCTTATTACGTCGCCGTGCTGTGCGTGATGGGGATGCTGGTGGGCGGGTATCTGTGGAAACGCGGTCGTTGAAGCCTGCACATTCAGATAGTGGCCTTTCATCTAACTGTCACATTCCAGACATAGAGTGTTCACACGGCCTCCTGATACTTGGCCCCGATCCAACTATCCCTATCTGCTAGGAGCAAGGCATGAAACTGAAACGTTTGATGGCGGCAATGACTTTTGTCGCTGCTGGCGTTGCGACCGCCAACGCGGTGGCCGCTGGTGTTGATCCGGCAATTCCGGCTTACGTCAAGACCACTGGTGTGTCGGGCAACCTGTCCAGCGTCGGTTCCGATACCCTGGCTAACCTGATGACCCTGTGGGCCGAGGGTTACAAAAAGGAATACCCGAACGTCAACATCCAGATTCAAGCTGCCGGCTCTGCCACTGCGCCACCTGCGTTGACTGAAGGCACCTCCAACCTGGGCCCGATGAGCCGCAAGATGAAGGACACCGAACTGGCTGCCTTCGAGCAGAAGTACGGCTACAAGCCAACCGCTATCCCGGTTGCGGTGGATGCCCTGGCGGTATTTGTGCACAAGGACAACCCGATCCAGCACCTGACCATGGAACAGGTCGATGCGATCTTCTCCTCGACGCGTCTGTGCGGCGCCAAAGCCGATGTGAAAACCTGGGGCGACCTGGGTGTGACCGGCGACCTGGCCAACAAGCCAGTGCAATTGTTCGGGCGTAACTCGGTATCCGGCACCTACGGCTACTTCAAGGAAGAAGCCCTGTGCAAAGGCGACTACAAGCCTAACGTGAACGAACAACCGGGCTCGGCTTCGGTCGTGCAGTCGATCAGCTCCTCGCTCAACGGTATCGGTTACTCGGGCATCGGCTACAAGACCGCCAGTGTGAAGACCGTGGCCCTGGCCAAGAAAGGCAGCACTGACTTCATCGAAGACAGCGAAGAAAACGCCCTGAACGGCAAATACCCGCTGTCGCGTTTCCTCTACGTTTACGTCAACAAAGCCCCGAACAAGCCTCTGGCTCCGCTGGAAGCCGAGTTCGTGAAACTGGTGCTGTCCAAGCAGGGCCAGGAAGTGGTGGTGAAAGACGGCTACATCCCACTGCCTGCCAAAGTGGCCGCCAAGGCCCTGGCTGAGCTGGGTCTGAAAGAAGGCAACTAAGCCTGCGATACCTGATGTAGACGCATGCTTTTCTGTGGGAGCGGGCTTGCCCGCGATGCTGGCGACGCGGTTTAGCGTTGAAATCGTGTTGATGCCATCGCGGGCAAGCCCGCTCCCACATAAGCAGTCTGCATCCCTAATTTTTAATCCGCTGCCAGCCCTGCTTCGCGGCGGATTTGCTGCGTCACTGCACTGTCATCTTTCTGTCATACAGGATCGCTAGGGTGTGCGCATGAATGATCTGGCCAATTCCACCATGACGACAACTTCTCCCCCCAAGCGCATTGATTTCAATACGCCTGAGCTGCAACGCAAGCGCCGCATTCGCGCGCTCAAGGACCGCCTGACCCGCTGGTACGTGCTGGTCGGCGGCCTCGCCGTCCTCGGCGCCATCACCCTGATCTTCTTCTTTCTCGCCTACGTAGTCGCGCCGCTGTTCCAGGGCGCTTCGTTGACCAGGGAAGATGCGCTGACGCCCGCCTGGATGCAGGACGCCGGCAAGCCGTTGATGATCTCCCTCGAAGAACAGAACCAGGTCGCCATGCGGGTTTCCGACAAGGGCCAGGCGCTGTTCTTTGCCGTGGATAGCGGCGCCGAGCTCAAGCGTGTCGACCTGCCGATTCCGGCCGGTACCAGCGTTGCGTCTATTGGGGAAGACCAGCCGGGCAGCCCGTTGGTGATCCTCGGTTTGTCCAATGGTCAGTCCCTGGTGTTCCGTCACACCTATAAGGTGTCGTACCCGGACGGCAAGAAGACCATCACCCCGGCAATCGAATACCCCTACGGCGAAACGCCGATTGTGCTGGATGACGCTGGTCGCCCACTGGAGCACGTCGCTCTCAACGCCACCGACTCCACCCTGGTAGTGGCCGGCTCGGCCGGTTCGCATTTGAACGTGTTGTCGTTGAGCCGTGAAGAAAACATGATGACCGGTGAAGTCACCAGCGAGCAGAAGCGCATCGAGCTGCCGCAGATGACTGAGCCGGTGAAGGCGATCTTCATCGACCCACGCCAGCAGTGGCTGTACGTGATCAACGGCCGTGCACTGGCCGACGTGTTCAGCCTGCGCGACAAGAGCCTCAACGGGCGCTACAAGCTGCTGGAAGACGCTGATACGGAAATCACCGCCAGCACCCAGTTGGTCGGCGGCATCTCGCTGATCCTGGGTAACTCCAAAGGCGGCCTGGCCCAGTGGTTCATGGCCCGTGACGCGGATGGCGAACAGCGTCTGAAGCAGATCCGCACCTTCCAGATGGGCACTGCGCCCATCGTCGAAATCAGCGCTGAAGAGCGCCGCAAAGGCTTCACCGCCCTGGATGCTACTGGCCAGTTCGGCGTGTTCCACAGCACCGCCCATCGCACCCTGCTGGTGGACCCGGTGGTCGACGGCCAGGGTCTGTACGGCATGTCGCCCCGGGCCAACCGGGTGATCGTCGAAGCCGGCGGCAAGCTGCAACCGTTGGCGCTCGACAACCCGCACCCGGAAGTGTCGTGGAGCGCGTTGTGGAGCAAGGTCTGGTACGAGAACTACGACGAGCCTAAATACGTCTGGCAGTCCACCGCCGCCAATACCGATTTCGAACCCAAGATGAGCCTGGCCCCGCTGACCTTCGGCACCTTGAAGGCTGCGTTCTACGCCATGTTGCTGGCCGCGCCACTGGCGGTTGCGGCGGCGATCTACACCGCTTACTTCATGGCCCCGAGCTTGCGCCGCAAGGTCAAGCCGGTGATCGAATTGATGGAAGCCATGCCGACCGTGATCCTCGGTTTCTTCGCCGGCCTGTTCCTGGCGCCGTACGTAGAAGGGCATCTGCCGGGCATTTTCAGCCTGCTGATGCTGTTGCCGATTGGCATCCTGGTCGCCGGTTTTGTCTTCAGCCGCTTGCCCGAGTCGATTCGCCTGCGAGTGCCGGATGGCTGGGAAAGCGCGATTCTGATTCCGGTGATCCTGTTCGTGGGCTGGCTCTCGCTGTACATGAGCCCGTACCTGGAGACCTGGTTCTTTGGCGGCGACATGCGCATGTGGATCTCCCACGACCTGGGGATCACCTACGACCAGCGCAATGCCCTGGTGGTTGGCCTGGCCATGGGTTTCGCGGTAATCCCGAACATCTATTCCATCGCCGAAGACGCCGTGTTCAGCGTACCGCGCGGTTTGACGCTGGGCTCCCTGGCGCTGGGCGCCACGCCGTGGCAGACCATGACCCGTGTGGTGATCCTGACCGCCAGCCCGGGCATCTTCTCGGCACTGATGATCGGCATGGGCCGCGCAGTGGGTGAAACCATGATCGTACTGATGGCCACCGGTAACACCCCGGTGATGGAGATGAACCTGTTCGAGGGCCTGCGCACCCTGGCGGCCAACGTCGCGGTGGAAATGCCCGAGTCGGAAGTCGGCGGCAGTCACTACCGCGTACTGTTCCTCTCGGCGCTGGTGCTGCTGTTGTTCACCTTCATCATGAACACCCTCGCTGAGCTGATTCGTCAGCGTCTGCGCAAGAAATACTCGTCGCTTTAAGAAAGGTAGAAGTCTGTGAAACAGAACTCCCTGAATGGATGGTTCAAGAGCGGCGCCCCAGGCGTCTGGATCAGCGGTGGCGCGGTGTCCATCGCGGTCATCATGACCATTGGTTTGCTGGCTGTGATCGCGGTGCGGGGCCTGGGCCATTTCTGGCCGGCCGACCTGATCCAGGCCAACTACAACGTGCCAGGCCAGGCCAACCATATCGTCATCGGCGAAGTGGTGCAGAAAGAAGAAGTGCCGCGTGAGCGTCTGAAAAGCGCGGGCCTGCCGGTGCCGGACCAAGGCCCGGAATTCATGACCCGTGAGCTGATCAAGGTCGGCAACCGCGACCTGAACGGCAACGACTTCACCTGGATCGTCGGCGAATGGTTGAAGGACCAGACCAAACCGACCCACCTGATGGCCATTGAGCGCCGTGAATGGGGCAATTTCTACGGCACCCTGGTCAACGTCAAGCAGGACGGCAAGGTGATTGCCGAAGGCGAGGCCGCGTGGCCGGAGCTGCAAGCTCGCGTGGACCGTGTCAACAAGCTCGCCGCCCAGCTAAAGACCCTGGAAAAAACCGATATCGGTGCGATCAACGCCGGTCTGGAACGCATTCGCCTGCACGGTCGCAAACTGGAACTGGAGGGCAAGCTCGACGCCGCCGCCCAAGCCGATATGGACGCTGATCGCGCCGAACTCAACGCCCGCTATCAGGACATCGAAGCGCGCCTGGCCGACCTGCACGCCCAGTTCAACCGCGACGCCCTGACCGCCCGCGACGGCAACGGCAAGGAAGTGGAAATCGGCATCGGCAAAGTGGTGCACGCCTACCAGCCGAATGCCATGGGCACGATGACCAAAATCGGCTTCTACTTCAGCAAGGTCTGGGAATTTCTCAGCGACGACCCACGGGAAGCCAACACAGAAGGCGGGATCTTCCCGGCCATCTTCGGCACCGTGATGATGACCCTGATCATGGCGATGATCGTCACCCCGTTCGGCGTATTGGCGGCGGTGTACCTGCGTGAATACGCCAAGCAGAACACCCTGACCCGGGTGATTCGCATCGCCGTGAACAACCTGGCCGGTGTTCCGGCCATCGTCTACGGCGTGTTCGGCCTGGGGTTCTTCGTGTATGTGCTGGGTGGTTCGGTTGACCGCCTGTTCTTCGCCGAGGCCCTGCCGGCGCCGACCTTCGGTACCCCAGGCCTGCTCTGGGCCTCGCTGACCCTGGCGTTGCTGGCGGTGCCGGTGGTGATCGTGGCCACCGAAGAGGGTCTGGCGCGGATCCCTCGCACCGTGCGTGAAGGCTCCCTGGCACTGGGCGCGACCAAGGCGGAAACGCTGTGGAAGATCGTGCTGCCGATGGCCAGCCCGGCCATGATGACCGGCATGATCCTCGCCGTGGCCCGCGCCGCCGGTGAAGTGGCGCCGCTGATGCTGGTGGGTGTGGTGAAACTGGCGCCATCGCTGCCGCTGGACGGCAACTACCCGTACCTGCACCTGGACCAGAAGATCATGCACCTGGGCTTCCATATTTATGACGTCGGCTTCCAGAGCCCCAACGTCGAAGCGGCACGGCCTCTGGTGTACGCCACCGCCTTGCTGCTGGTGCTGGTGATTGCCACGCTCAACCTGTCGGCAGTGTGGATTCGAAACCACCTGCGCGAAAAATACAAAGCGCTGGACAGCTGACACGGTCCAATGTGGGAGCTGGCTTGCCTGCGATGCAGACGACGCGGTGTATCAGTAAGACCGCAGTGATGCCATCGCAGGCAAGCCAGCTCCCACAGACACAGAATTTGAGTAAGCCGCCCCGGCGGTTCAACGAAACGAATTGGTAGCACAGGGAGCATCCCATGCAACATGAAAACCATTCCCACGGCATCAACATGTCTGCCCTGGGTCGCGACAAGCAGAGCCTGAGCCTGGCCCAGGAAACCGTGGCCATCGAAGTACCGGGCCTGAGCCTCTACTACGGCGACAAACAAGCGCTGTTCGACGTCAGCATGAACATCCCCAAGCAACGCGTGACCGCCTTCATCGGCCCGTCCGGCTGCGGCAAGTCGACGTTGCTGCGCACGTTCAACCGCATGAACGACCTGGTGGACGGTTGCCGTGTGGAAGGCGCGATCAACCTCTATGGCACCAATATCTACCGCAAGGGCGAAGATGTGGCTGAGTTGCGTCGCCGGGTGGGCATGGTGTTCCAGAAGCCCAATCCGTTTCCCAAGACTATCTATGAAAACGTGGTCTATGGCCTGCGCATCCAGGGCATCAACAAGAAGCGTGTCCTCGATGAAGCCGTTGAGTGGGCGCTCAAGGGCGCGGCATTGTGGGACGAGGTCAAGGACCGCCTGCACGAATCGGCCCTCGGTTTGTCCGGCGGCCAGCAGCAGCGTCTGGTGATCGCCCGTACCATCGCCGTAGAGCCGGAAGTGCTGCTGCTCGACGAACCTTGCTCTGCGCTCGACCCGATTTCGACCCTGAAAGTCGAAGAGCTGATCTACGAGCTCAAGTCCAAGTTCACCATCGTGATCGTGACCCACAACATGCAACAGGCGGCGCGGGTTTCCGACTACACCGCGTTTATGTACATGGGCAAGCTGGTGGAGTTCGGCGATACCGATACCCTGTTCACCAATCCGGCGAAGAAGCAGACCGAAGACTACATCACCGGTCGCTACGGCTAGGAAGCTGTGGTTCTGATTGCACTGACGCTGCGGTTCTCCGCACCTTACCGGACGCTCCAAGGACGCCAACATGATTAGCAAAGAAGGCCTTACCCATCACATCTCCGCGCAGTTCAACGCCGAGCTTGAGGAAGTGCGCAGCCACCTCCTGGCGATGGGCGGGCTGGTGGAGAAGCAAGTCAATGATGCAGTCACTGCGCTGATCGAGGCCGACTCGGGCCTGGCCCAGCAGGTGCGCGAAATCGATGACCAGATCAATCAGATGGAACGCAATATCGACGAAGAGTGCCTGCGCATTCTTGCCCGTCGCCAGCCGGCAGCCTCGGACCTGCGTTTGATCATCAGCATCTCCAAGTCGGTGATCGACCTGGAGCGCATTGGCGACGAAGCCACCAAGATCGCCCGCCGTGCCATTCAACTGTGCGAAGAAGGTGAAGCGCCACGCGGTTACGTGGAAGTGCGCCATATCGGCGACCAGGTGCGCAACATGGTGCGCGATGCCCTCGATGCGTTTGCCCGTTTCGATGCCGACCTGGCCTTGTCGGTGGCCCAGTACGACAAGGTCATCGACCGCGAATACAAAACCGCCCTGCGTGAGCTGGCCACCTACATGATGGAAGATCCGCGCTCTATCTCGCGGGTCTTGAGCATTATCTGGGTGCTGCGCTCCCTGGAGCGGATCGGCGACCACGCGCGCAATATCTCGGAACTGGTGATCTACCTGGTACGCGGTACCGACGTGCGGCACATGGGCCTCAAGCGCATGAAGGCCGAAGTTGAAGGTTCAGCCGATCAAACACCTAATGTTCCGGGCGAACCTGACGATAAGTAAGGTTGCCCGTGAAATTAACGCCCGGCCATTGGCCGGGCGTTTTCGTTTGCGGCAGCTGAATTTTTTGCGCGGGCGGCGAATAAAGTCCGAACGTGACTGCGAGGTTTTGGCAAAATGCCATCAGTCAGGCGTACTGCCAGCCGAGGTTTTTATAGGATGAAGGGTCGATGAGCAAAGTCAGTGTATTGGTGGTGGATGACGCCTCGTTTATTCGCGACCTGGTGAAGAAGTGCCTGCGCAATTACTTCCCCGGAATCAAAATCGAAGATGCGGTGAACGGCAAAAAGGCGCAATCCATCCTGATGCGCGAAACCTTCGACCTGGTGCTGTGTGACTGGGAAATGCCGGAGATGTCGGGTCTTGAGCTCTTGACCTGGTGCCGCGAGC
The DNA here is from genome assembly GCF_016405455.1 of Pseudomonas sp. MF7453. Lineage (NCBI taxonomy): Bacteria > Pseudomonadati > Pseudomonadota > Gammaproteobacteria > Pseudomonadales > Pseudomonadaceae > Pseudomonas > Pseudomonas sp. MF7453. The sequence continues at coordinate 224,589 of NZ_JAEKCN010000005.1, forward strand.
AAGCGCATCTGAAGGCCATGCCGTTCGTGATGGTGACCAGCCGCGGCGATAAGGAAAACGTGGTGCAGGCGATCCAGGCAGGCGTTTCCGGCTATGTCAGCAAGCCGTTCACCAACGAGCAGCTGCTGAACAAGGTCAAGCAGGCCCTGCACAAGATCGGCCGCCTTGACGCACTGATCGCCAGCGCGCCGACCAAGATGAACTCGGCCTTCGGTAACGACTCCCTGAGCGCCCTGACCGGCGGCAGACCCGAAGCCGTCAAGCCAGCCCCGGCCCCGGCGGCGGCGCCCAGCAAAGGCCTGCTCAACACCCCGCCCGTGAAGGCCCCAACAGCAGCGGCGCCGGCCGGCAGTCGTGGTCAGGGCCAGTTGCGCCTCGCAAGCGGCACCCAGCAATGCGTGATCAAGGCCCTGAGCATCAAGGAAGCGTTGCTGGTGGTAAAGCGTGGCGACGTCCTGCCTCAGGTACTGGAAAGCGCCGTACTCGACCTTGAGCAGGGCGACAATGCCGAAGTCGCACGGCTCAACGGCTACCTGCACGCGATCGTCGCCTACGAGCCCAAGCCCGACAGCGACTGGCTGCAACTGACTTTCCGTTTTATTGATCAGGATGCGCAGAAGCTGGACTACATCTCCCGCCTGATCGCCCGTGGCACCGCGCAGAAGCATTTCGTGCCGGGTGCGTGACCCTTCAAGGCGACGCTTAGTCCATGTGGGAGCGGGCTTGCCCGCGATAGCAATCTATCAGTCAACGATGCGCTGGCTGACCCACCGCTATCGCGGGCAAGCCCGCTCCCACACACAGCACTGCGCCTGCAGTCAGTCCAGCAGCAGCACCTTGGCCAACACAATCTTCGGCCCTTTCATCTTCTTGATGATGATCCGCAAGCCTTCCACTTCCAGCACTTCCTCTTCTTCCGGCACGCGCTTGAGCGTGTCGTAGATCAGGCCGGCCAGGGTTTCGGCTTCGATGTGGTCCAGGTCGACGCCCAGCAGGCGTTCGACTTTGAACAGCGGCGTGTCGCCACGTACCAGCAACTTGCCGGGCTGGTAGGCGAGGATGCCGCGTTCGGCCTTGCGGTGTTCATCCTGGATATCGCCCACCAGTACTTCCAGCACGTCTTCCATGGTCAGGTAGCCGATGATCTTGCCGTCGGCTTCCTCCACCAGGGCGAAGTGCGCACCGCCTTTGCGGAACTGCTCCAGCAGTTGCGACAACGGCATGTGCCGCGAGACGCGCTCCAGTGGGCGGGTCAGTTCGGCCAGGTTGAAGGATTCGGGAATATGGTCCAGTGCGGCCAGTTCCAGCAGCAGATCCTTGATGTGCAACAGGCCCACGAACTCATTGCGCACCGCGTCATACACCGGGTAACGGCTGAATTTGTGGCGACGGAACAGCGCGAGAATTTCCTTGAGTGGGGCGTTGAAGTCCAGGGTTACCAGGTCTTCCCGGGAGTTGGCCCAGTCCACCACTTCCAGCTCGCCCATTTCCACCGCAGAGGCCAGTACGCGCATACCTTGGTCGCTCGGGTCCTGGCCACGGCTGGAGTGCAGGATCAGTTTGAGCTCTTCGCGGCTGTAATGATGCTCATGGTGCGGGCCAGGCTCGCCTTGGCCGGCGATGCGCAGGATGGCGTTGGCACTGGCGTTGAGCAGGTAGATAGCCGGGTACATCGCCCAGTAGAACAGGTACAGCGGTACCGCGGTCCACAGCGACAGCAGCTCCGGCTTGCGAATCGCCCAGGATTTGGGCGCCAGCTCACCGACCACGATGTGCAGGTAGGAAATCACGAAGAACGCGGCAAAGAACGACACGCCCTTGATCACTTCCGGCGATTGCACGCCGATGGCGCCGAGCAGCGGTTCCAGGATATGCGCAAAGGCCGGCTCACCGACCCAGCCCAGGCCCAGGGATGCCAGGGTAATACCCAACTGGCAGGCCGACAGGTAGGCGTCGAGCTGACTGTGTACGGTGCGCAGTATCTGCCCGCGCCAGCCGTTTTTATGGGCGATGGCCTCGACCCGCGTGGCGCGCAATTTGACCATGGCAAATTCGGCCGCAACGAAGAAACCGTTGAGCAGTACCAGGATCAGTGCAAAAAGAATCATGCCGAAATCGGCAAAGAGAGTAGCGAGGGTGATACCAGGGGAAGGGTCCATGATGGGGTTTTGCAGGTTCCGTGTGTTCGATAAGGGATGACAGGTGAGCCTGAAAGGCAGGCGCAAGTCGGCCAATGTAGCGGCTGGCGGGGCGCTTGCCTAGTGCCCGCTGCCGGGCGGGGCTGCAATGCTTGCTTTGAAACAACACAAATCCAGTGTGGGAGCGGGCTTGCTCGCGAATGCGGCGGGTCAGTCAGTTTATTCATCCACTGATACACCGCATTCGCGAGCAAGCCCCACATTTAGCCCTGATGTGTTTCGAGATTATTTATCTTCTTCGAGTGCCCGCGAACGCGTTACCTGCGCCGGCGGAAAATGGCAGGTAAACGTACTGCCATGCCCCAGCACGCTGCTGATTTCCAGACGCGCCCGGTGGCGCAACAACACATGCTTGACGATAGCCAGGCCCAGTCCGGTGCCGCCGGTGTTGGAGTTGCGGCTGGAGTCAACGCGGTAGAAACGTTCGGTGAGGCGCGGCAGGTGCTTGGCGTCAATGCCGATACCCGAGTCCTGCACGCTCAGGTGCGCGCCCTGTTCGTCGGCCCACCAACGAATACGAATATTGCCCTTGTCCTGGGTGTACTTCACCGCGTTGAACACCAAATTGGAGAACGCGCTGCGTAACTCGCCCTCGCTGCCCTTGAGCAGCACCGTCGGGTCGGCTTCCAGAGTGATCTGCTGGCCGCGCTCGCCGGAGAGCGCCTGGGCGTCGTTCTTGATGGTTTGCAGCAGGCTTTGCACCGCCACCGGGTGGTTATCCGAGGGGTAATCGGTGGCCTCAAGCTTGGCCAGGAGCAGCAAGTCGTTGAGCAGGGTCTGCATACGCGAGCCTTGCTGCTGCATCTGCTGCAGGGCACGGCTCCAGCGTGGGTTGATCTCGTCGACATTGTCCAGCAGCGTCTCAAGGTAGCCGCAGATCACCGTCAGCGGTGTGCGAAGCTCGTGGGAGACGTTGGCGACGAAGTCTTTACGCATCTGTTCCAACTGATGGATACGGGTCACATCACGCACCAGCATCAAGTGTTCGTTGTTGCCGTAGCGCGTCAGGTACAACTGGATGCGAACGCGGTCGTTGGTAGGCGAGGGAATTTCCAGGGCTTCTTCGTAGTTGTCTTGCTCGAAGTATTCCTTGAAGCGCGGGTGACGCACCAGGTTGGTCACCGGCTGGCCACTGTCCTGGGGCGTCTTGAGACCCAGCAGGGTTTCGGCGGCGCGGTTCCACCATTCCAGGTTGCCGTCGCTGTCGAGCATGATCACCGCGTCCTTGAGCGCTGCGGTGGACTCCTGCACCCGGTCGATCACCGCTTGCAGGCGCCCGCGTACCCGTTGGTCGCGGCGTTGCAGATGATAGATGCTGTCGAACACCTCGCCCCACAGGCCATAGCCATCGGGCGGGGCCTCGTCGGGTTTGTGCTGGCGCAGCCATTCATGCAGGCGCAGCAATTGTTTGAGGGTCCAGCCCAGGTACAACGCGATGCCGGCGGCCAGGCTCCAGCCGTAATAGCCACTGATCAGCCCGACGAGCAGGCAAGCAGTGATCAACAGAAGCATGTGACGGATCAGGGTGCCATGCCAGTTCTGGTTCACTTAAACATGCGTCCTTGTCAGCTGTTAAGGGTGGAAGGGGCTGGCTCAGCTTTTGGTGGAAAACCGATAGCCGGTGCCGCGCACGGTTTGTACCAGATTCTCGTACGCATCGCCCAAGGCTTTGCGCAGACGGCGGATATGCACGTCCACGGTGCGCTCTTCCACATACACATTGCCGCCCCAGACCTGGTCCAGCAACTGGCCGCGGGTGTAGGCGCGTTCCTGGTGGGTCATGAAAAATTGCAGCAATCGGTATTCGGTCGGGCCCATCTCGGCGGGTTTGCCGTCGATGGTCACGCGGTGGCTGATCGGGTCCAGGATCAGGCCGTCGACTTCGATCGGCGCTTCGCCATCGGTCGGCCCGGCACGGCGCAATACGGCTTTGAGGCGTGCCACCAGCTCCCGAGGGGAGAATGGCTTGGTGATGTAATCATCGGCGCCGACTTCCAGGCCCTGGATCTTATTGTCCTCTTCACCTTTGGCGGTGAGCATGATGATCGGGATATCCCCGGTCAGCTCGTCACGCTTGAGGCGCCGAGCCAACTCGATACCGGATGTGCCGGGCAGCATCCAGTCGAGCAGGATCAGGTCCGGCTTGCGGTCGACGATAATGGCGTGGGCCTGCTGGGAGTTTTCCGCCTCCAGGCAGTCATAGCCGGCCATTTCCAACGCAACGGCGATCATCTCGCGAATGGGCGCTTCGTCGTCAACAATCAGAATGCTCCTGCCAACCATGCTCAAAATCCTCTTGTCATTTAACTGTCTTGCGCCGCATTAGATAACGGAATTATTGCAGTCGTGTGACAGTAATTTAGTCGCTTGGGCAATTCAGGGCACTCTGAACTACCCTTTGGGTCCGAATCCTGACAACCACAAAAGGAAGGTTCCGATGACTTACAGCACGATTTCCTGGAAAGCCCTGCTGGTTTCAGCAGCGTTGACGCTGCCGGGCCTGGCGTTTGCGGCCGACCCGGCGATGACTAAAGATGGGATGTTGGTGGATCACAACAAAATGACGCTCTATACCTTCGACAAGGACGCCGATGGCAAGTCCGTGTGCAAGGACCAGTGCGCGACCAACTGGCCGCCGCTCAAAGCAGAATCCACCGACACCAAGAGCGGCGATTGGACGGTGATCACCCGCGACGACCAGACCAGCCAGTGGGCCTACAAAGGCAAGCCTGTCTACACCTACAAGGAAGACACGAAAGCCGGTGACAAGACCGGTGATGGCAAGGGTAGCGTCTGGCACATCATCAAGCCGTAAGCCTGCGGGGCTGCTGAATCCATCGGGGGCAAGCCCCCTCCCACACTTGAATGTATTCACACATCAAAATGTGGGAGGGGGCTTGCCCCCGATGGCGTCAGTCCTGCACTACCGAACCGCGTAATCCACCACAATCCCGACAAAAATCGCCAACCCCGCCCAATGGTTGTGCAAAAACGCCTTGAAGCACTTCATGCGGTCCCTGTCTCGCGTGTACCAGAACTCCCAGGCAAAACAGCCCGCCGCCGCCAGCAGCCCCAGCTGGAACCAACCCCCCAGCTCAAACCGCGCGCCGGCCAGCAACAGGCACACCAGCGACAGCCCTTGCAAAGTCAGAATGATCACGCGATCAGCATCGCCGAACAGGATGGCGGTGGATTTCACTCCGATCTTCAAGTCGTCATCACGGTCGGTCATGGCGTAATAGGTGTCGTAGCCCACGGTCCACAACAGGTTGGCGATATACAGCAACCACGCGGTGGCGGGCAGGTGACCGGTCTCGGCGGTAAACGCCATCGGCATGCCCCAGGAAAACGCCGCGCCCAGCACTACCTGCGGGTAGTAGGTGTAGCGCTTCATGAACGGGTAGCTGGCCGCCAGCGCCAGGCCGCCCAGGGAGAGCAGGATCGTGCTGGCGTTGGTCAGCAGCACCAGCAGAAAGCTGATGCCCATCAATACGGCAAAAAATACCAATGCTTCTTTAGAGCTGATCTTGCCGCTCACCAGCGGGCGTTGCTCGGTGCGCTTCACATGGCCATCGACCTTGCGGTCGGCCCAGTCATTGATCACGCAGCCGCCGGCGCGGGTGAGTACAACGCCCAGCACGAAAATCACGATATTGATCAACGACGGCGAACCCTTGCCGGCGATCCACAGCGCCCACAGTGTCGGCCACAGCAGCAGGTAGATGCCGATGGGCTTGTCCATGCGTGTCAACTGAATGAAATCCCAGGCCCTGGGGTTCAGGCGGTTCAAGGACTTGAGCAGACGTTGGTACATCAGCAGTTCTCCGGATGATCGTGCAACGCGTGCCAGAAACTCGGCAAAAAGACTTCTGCCACCAGCACGCTCAGCGCGCCGCGATCGAAGCGCGAGCGACGTGCCCACAGATTATCGGCCTGGTCCGCTGTCGGCAGCCAGGCACGAGGGTAGTGACACACTTCAATGGCCTGGCGGGTAAAGGCGCGGTCGCAGAACAACAGCTCCCCCAGCGAACGGCTGCCCAACTCGTCCATGTGCAGCCCATCGCCCTGCAAGGCACTGCGCGCCGCCACGCTGCGGGCAAACACCCACGGCTGGCCATGTCCGCGCAAATAGACCTCGCGCACCCAACCGATACTGGCCGGCGGCAGGTCCAGAGCGGCGCATTCGTCGTCGCGCAACGGTTGCCAGCCTTCGAACAGCGGCGTCACGCTGAAACCCTCGTTGGACAGCCCGGTCAGCCGCCGGGTCAGCGAGCCTTCGTCAAACAGCCAGTTGAGGGTCAAGGGCGTGGGCAGGGGGCTGAGAAGGCTCTGGGTCAGCCATCGGCAAGCATCGGAAGGGGCGATTGAGTGCGGCACGGTGAGTCAGTATTGGCAGCAAAAGAGGCGGCGAGCTTACCATGGCACCCTGAACTTTTGCCGCGCCAAACCGGCCGTTTGCGCCGATCGTGCTTGCATCTGCCGGCCCCGATCAGTACAAAACGCCCTGAGCCGTGCGGCAACGCTGGATCCATCGACCGCCGGCCAACATGCCTGGACTTGAGGAAGCACGTAATGAAGAAGTGGCAATGTATCGTCTGTGGCTTGATCTACAACGAAGCGGACGGCTGGCCGGATGACGGAATCGCTCCGGGCACGCTGTGGCAAGACGTCCCGGAAGATTGGCTGTGCCCGGACTGCGGCGTGGGCAAAATGGATTTCGAAATGATCGAAATCGGCTAATTCTTAGTTTAAGACACGTACTACAAGGAGAAAGGAATGAACGCACCTGTCGTGATCATCGGCACAGGATTGGCCGGTTACAACGTAGCCCGGGAGTTTCGCAAGCTCGACAGCGAGACCCCATTGCTGCTGATCACCGCGGATGACGGGCGCTCCTACTCCAAGCCCATGCTCTCCACCGGTTTTGGCAAGAACAAGGAAGCCGATGGTCTGAGCATGGCCGAACCTGGCGCCATGGCTGAGCAACTCAAGGCCCAAGTGCGCACCCATACGCGCATCAGCGGCATCGACCCGGGCCACAAGCGCCTCTGGATCGGCGAGGAAGCGGTGGCCTACCGCGACCTGGTCCTGGCCTGGGGCGCAGAAACCGTGCGCGTACCGGTCGAAGGCGATGGGGCTGAACTGATTTTCCCGATCAACGACCTGGAAGACTACGCGCGCTTTCGTGCTGCGGCTGCCGGCAAACGGCGCGTGCTGCTGCTGGGCGCCGGCCTGATCGGCTGCGAATTTGCCAATGACCTGATCCTCGGCGGCTATGAAGTCGATCTGGTTGCGCCGTGCGAGCAGGTCATGCCGACCCTGCTGCACCCGGCAGCTGCCGCAGCGGTGCAAGCCGGGCTGGAAGGTATCGGTGCGCGTTTCCACCTGGGCCCGGTGCTCAATCGCCTGCAACGCACGGCTGATGGCCTTGAAGCGCACCTGTCGGATGGTGATGTGATCCACTGTGACCTGGTGGTGTCCGCCATCGGCCTGCGCCCACGTGTAGACCTGGCCGCCGCCGCCGGCCTGCAAATCAACCGCGGGATCATGGTGGACCGTCACCTCAAGACCTCCCACGCCAACATCTACGCCCTGGGCGATTGCGCCGAGGTCGACGGCTTGAACTTGCTGTACGTGATGCCGCTGATGAGTTGCGCCCGTGCCCTGGCGCAAACCTTGGCCGGCAATGCCACGGCGGTGAGCTATGGGCCAATGCCGATCACCGTCAAAACCCCAGTCTGCCCGCTGGTGGTGTCACCTGCGCCACGGGGCACTGAAGGTGTGTGGAGCGTCGAAGGGCAGGGCGCCGACATCAAGGCGCTGTGTCGCGATGCCAGCGGCCGATTGCTGGGTTACGCGTTGACCGGCAGTGTCGTCATGGAAAAACTGGCGCTGAACAAAGAACTCCCACCGTTGCTGGCGTAAATGCCAGTCGTTCTGTCGGAATCAGCACCTTTTGGCCTGTAGAAAGGTCGCCGCGAGACTGGCGCGGCGCCCGAGGGCGTGCCATCCTCACTCCCGTCTGCCGCAGAGTAGAGCCTGCGGCGCCTTGGGCGCTGCTCCACCAGAGAGCAGCACGGACATAACAACAAAAAACCGTCAAAGAGGCTTCATTTATGCGTAAACCAGATCTCGCAGCCGCCATCGCTGAAAAAGCAGACCTCACCAAAGAACAGGCCAACCGCGTTCTCAACGCCGTACTCGAAGAAATCACCGGCGCCCTGCACCGCAAGGACAGCGTCACCCTGGTCGGCTTCGGCACTTTCCTGCAACGCCACCGCGGCGCCCGTACTGGCAAGAACCCGCAAACCGGTGAGCCTGTGAAAATCAAGGCGAGCAACACCGTAGCGTTCAAGCCGGGCAAGTCGCTCAAAGACAGCGTCAACCCGTAAGTAAGCGGTACCGTCTCGAAGGGAGGCGGGGCGGTAAAGAAAATGGGCACGCCGACGGGGTCGGGTGCCCATTTTTATTGGGGGTGAAAAAGGGTAGTGGGGAATATAGTAGTTGTCTCTTCCAAAATTATTAATGGTTGAGGTGACGCCTGAGTTGTAGCCATTTTTAGTGAGTAATTATTTTTAAATAACTAGATATGGAACTATATCGGTACGGATTAGCACATACGGCATGAGACAGCAGGGAGCGCGCTCTAAACTAATTTTTAGAGGTGTATATATGCAAATCTTCAATCAACCTCCAGTGCCATTGCTCACACCATCAACCCAACAAAAAACGACGGAGGTCAAATCTCCATCGACGTCGGATAGTGCGGGTACCGAGGCAAATAGTTCAAACGATAAACTGTATTACAGTCAGGACAAGGGGCGCGCCCAATACCCTCAAGCAAGCCCTGAGGAACTCTTTAGTCGAAGCGAAATTGCGGCTAAAAGATTCGGCTTTCCAAGGATCGGCGTCAAGCCCAGGCCCAAGCCGCCCACGCCCAGACCGAAGCCCCCGATTCCAAAACCTATTACTCCAAAACCGATTACTCCCAAACCGAACCCTTTAGCACCTAAACCGGCCAAGCCTATGGTGCCTGGTTTAAAGCCAGCAGGCGGATCGAACAGTCCAGGGGCGGCACGTAACACTGCAAATGATATTGCCCGCCTGCAACAGAACAATGCTTTCCCGCCGGTTTCGCCGTCGGTTGCGGTTATGGTACGTAATGCGCTGCTAACTTCAGGTACCAGTAATTTGGTCAACAGCGGTTTTACCGTGGGGCAGCATTTCGTGTCCAAAGCTCTGGAAGAAAGGATTGATGCACAGGCAAAGATGCCTGGAGCAGAAGTAAATAAACCCGACGGCACGACGGACACTGTAGATTCTGACGCGACAGAAGAGCAAAAAATCCAGGCGCGCCTTACGGGTGCAGAAATAAACACAGAGCTTCTGGCCAACGAAGTTATTTTCATCAACGAAGGCCCCGACGCGAGGGCTGTTATAGCCAGCCCCGACGCGCCAACAGATACACACGGGCGTTTGACCAACCTGGAAAAGCGGATGGACGGGATAGAAAGCCAAATGCCTGAGCTCGCTAAGCGCTACGGACTTATCTACACCCCCTATGTGGCGCCTGAATCATCGGAGGCACCGACTGATCAGTCGCGTATGGAAAATGTTGAAAAACGCTACACGTCAATGAAAAAGATGATTAAAACGTTGGTGGTACTTAAGCAGAACGCATAAGAAGTTGGCTGGTTTTTGTACGTGCAGGGTTAAAGGGGGCAGGTTGATTTGATCTAAATAATCTGCCCACCTTTTGCAGTCTTTAATAAACTTGGGTCCCGATCATCAGGGCAAAGGGGACGGACATTATTCATTTGAGGGGCGTTCATTTAAATAAACTGCCTCATGAATAAGACTGCCTTACACAAGAGTAATAGAGTGAAATTCCAAAAAAGAATGATCAAAGTCAAGGCTCAGTAACTTATCTTTATACGCTTCGCAAATGACGATGTTGAAAGCTCCGCCCCAGCCCTCTAAGCGAAAAACCTCTGTATTTTTTGGAATTTTTTCTCTGCTTAACGTTGGGTTGAAAAAGAAACGACCTCTTGGATTTTGCCACTCTTTGACCACATGTGATTCGGGCCACGCCTCGTATTCTGACAGCGCCCAATCGACGCAATCGACATGTTTGTAAGCGTGAAGAAGACGATAACGCACGTTTTGTTTTTCGTGGCTGATGGGCAAAAATTGGACATGCTCCGTCAGCAAGTTATCCAATCCTTGGAGAGCTTCGTCGAACACAAAAAAGTCAGCCTCGATGGTGTTGACCGGTGCTGTTTTCCCATCTACGAGAATCTCATAGTGCAGAGGTTCGAGGGTACAAGGCGTTCTACTATTAGATAACTCAACATCGTCTACTTCCTCTCCTTTATAAACGAGCCCTCCCAGGTTTACATAACCTTCCCACTTTTTGCTGGTGACGTTTGGATTAAGTTTGAAGTAATTCATAAGTCTACTTTCCTCAAAATCTTATTAAGCGTGGAGGTTGGGTCCAGTGCCTCCTTCCTAAGCTCTGCGAGCTCGGCCTTGAATTGATCCGGGCCTTTTCGGCTTGCATTTTGCAGTCGTTTATAAATCTCTGCATGCATTCCATCGGGGTGCGGACCTTTATGTCCGGGCACGTCCACTTTGTTTAACGGGTCATTGAGTACGTCCCTGCGAGATTTTCCGTTTTTAAATTTCCCCAATCCATTTTTTTCAAACAGAACACGGTATTTAGGTGTCCATTTTGCATGTTTATTCGTGGCGATATGGTGTGTCGGCGCGCAAGCGGAGAGCCCCCAAGGATCAAGCCAACCTATCGGGTTTGCTGCGTACTGGTAGAGGTTGAAGCCTCCGGCCAGCCCAATAGGGTCTGTCGTCGTGAAGCGTCCCACATCGGGGTCATAAAATCTGAATATGTTGTAATGCAGTCCAATCTCTCGATCCAGGTATTGCCCCTGGAATCTCAGATTCTGTTGCTCAAGAAAATAAGGCTCACTTATTTCCTCGACAGTATTGCCCCATACGCGATATTTAGCTTGCCAGACGATATGACCGTCGGTTTCGGTAAGCTGCTCTGGGAGGCCAATGATATCGTTATGGTAGTAACGGATACTTTGTAGTACGCCCAAACCGTCGATTCGGGCCAGCGGTGCATAATCGCCTTCTTCGTAGACGTACACGCTTGATTGATTGTTTCGTTGCTCTTGCAGGAGCTGCAGGCCGTCCCATGTAAAAGAGCTGCGTCCCAGCGGATAGTCATTGGCACCATGCTCGCTCTTTTCAATGCGTCGCCCCAGCGGGTCGTAGGTCATCCTGACTATACTGCCGTTTTCATTTCGTACTTCTACCAGTCGGCTTTCTGCATCATACGCAAACCGCTGTAAGCCACGCGCAGCGCTACGTTTTTCAACCATTCGGCCAAGAGTGTCGTACTTGTAACGTTTGTCCTGATGAGTCAGCAGCCGGTTATACCGCACCAGCCCGCTCTGTTGCGGTGCGTCCAGCAGGTTTGCGGCTGCATCGTAGGCGTATGTTTCGCTCCGTCCCATCGAATGGCTGACTAGGACACGCCCGGTACTGTCATAGCCCATTAGCTCTTGACGGTCGTATTGGCGGCTTATCCGACGTCGCCCGATCAGGTTATCGCTGGGATCGTAGGTGTAGTCCGTCTCGACTACCGGCGGCAGTTGCCACGGCTGATCAATACTGCGGCGTTGGCGTGAGCGAACTCTACCGCTTCGGTCATATGCGGTACTCGTCTTGAATTGGCCCTGGGTACGCTGCACTTCGCGATGCACGCGATCACGCTCGAAGTCGCTGATGACTTTTCCATCGATGTTCAACTGATGCAGGTGGCCGCTCCCGTAGTACAGCCTGTTCAACCATCGACCGTCGGGCAAACCGGTTTGGATTAGATTTCCCAGTTCGTCGTAACGATGCCGCACAGACCCTGCCGCGCTTTGCTCTTCAAGTAACTGACCCAACGCGTCATAGCTAAAGCCGAGTGCCTGCTGGCGACCGTCCAGAGCGGTGAAGCTGACACCTACCAATTGGTCGTTCAGATCATGTTCATAAACGGTGGTACCGTCTGAAGTGACTTTGCTGATCAGGCGTCCTAGAGGATCCCGCTGAAACTGGTGGGACAGTGGGGCAACTGGCTCGCCTTCGATTCCCGGCAGGTAGTCTACGGCGATAACGTCGTCCAATTGATCGTAGGTGTAGCAGCGCCGGCTTTGGTCTAGGTCTTGCTGCTGCACCAGACGGTCTGCTGCATCCCACTCGAAGCGATAGCTTTCACCATTTTCATTCGTCAGTCTGCACAGTCGCCCATAGGCGTCGTGATCGAACATGATCGTTCGGTTGTGTGCATCCCAGCGTTGTTTGACCAGGCCGCGTACGTCATAGGCATAGCGCGTGGTGCTGCCGGCCGGGTCGATATAGGCCGTCAAATAGCCGCTGGTGCTACGTTGAAGTTGTTCCACGCGGCCATCCGGAAGCTGGCATTCCAAGAGCAGGCCCTGCGGGCTATACCGGTAGCGCACCGATTCACCCTCGGCATTGGTCTGCACCACCAAATTGCCGAAGGCGTCGTACTGATAGCGAGTGGGATAACCCGAACAGTCCACTTCTTCGACCAGTTGGCTCCATTCGTTCCAATGCAATGTTCTGGCTTTTTCCGTCGCATCGAAGATGCGCACCGGCTGGCCGAAACCGTCGTAGACATAGCGCGTACGGTTACCAAGAGGGTCGACTTCCTCGATGCAGTTGCCACGCTGATCGTAGCGGTAATGCCAACTGTGGCCCGCAGTGTCGGTTTCTACTTCGGGCAATGCCCAGTGTGCCAGCCACCGCGTACCACTGGTCCTGCCCAGCGGGTCGATCACCGCGCTCAAGTTACCTGACTCGTCGTAGTTGAAGCTCCACTGGCCGCCTTGCGGGTCAATTGCGGCCAGCAGTTGGCGGTCGTCGCTCCACTCGAACTGCCAGATATAGCCTAGGTTGTTGACGTAGCGTGTGATCTGGAACTGCGGGTTCCAATGCCGGGTGCTGACGCGCATCAGGCCATCGGTCACGCGAGTAATGCCAGCATCGAGATCGTATTCGAAGGTGTATTCGTCTCCAGCGTCTGTCCAGTGCCGACTCACGCGCCATTCCGGGCCGCCTGGCCCCTCCACTTCAGCCCATTGGTAGAAACAGCGCAGGCCACTCGGCAGTTGGTGTTCGACCAAGCGCCGGCTGGCATCGTAAGCGAAGCGTCGTTGGGTTGTACTTTGCGCGTCCAAGACCTCGGCAAGATCGCCGTTGCTGTCATAGCGATAACTGACGAGCACGTCGCTGCGCGCATTGAAATGGTCCTGGCGCAGGTAACGTCGTTCGATATGGCTCACTCGCCCAGGGTGCTCTACGGTGTAGATCAGGTCGACGTGCATCAAGTCATGGGTGTCGCGCAATCGGCACAATCGGCCCTGAGCGTCGTAATCGAGGAAGATCCGCCCTTCATTACGATCACCCAGAAGGTGCAAGCGCATCCGCGCGCTGTTCAACGGGTCGGTTTCGAAGAGCCGGTACAAGCCTTCGGTACTCTCGATAAGTACCGCCCCCTCTGCGCTGCGCCTGACGGCCAAGCCCTCGCCAGGGCTGAAAGCGCCGCCAGACAACGGGATATAGCCAATTTCCAGGCGGCGCCCTTGCTCATCGATATAGGTCAGGTTTTCATCGGCATCAATCTCTACGGCTACCTCATAGCCGACACTCCATCCCGCACCGAAAAGGCTGCCCTGGCGTGTGTCGAGGCTGCTGTAAAAACGCTGCCATACGATGTTGAGCAAGCCAGGCAGGATGAAATCCAGCTCCTCTTCCCCGCCCAGGACCTTGGCCCCCGTCGCGCTGTGCACCGGATTGGGCGAACCATTCATGGCGCTCTTGAGTGCCGAGGTGACCTTGGCGGTTCCGTAAGCGATCGCGCCACCCACCAACGCACCCCCGATCATGCACGGCAGCTTGGTCCAGAAACATTTCAGGTTACCCCGCAACGCCATCACCACGGCAATCGCCAACCCCACCCCCGGCGTTTTCCCGCTACGAATCTCCTGCACCACAATGGTCTCGCCACCAATGCGCACATCCGGCGAAATCAGGCCCTCAGCCGTCCCAATTTTCGCATCGCAGGTACTGCGATCCCCGCTGCGCGCCGCAGGCTGCCCGTTGATGAACACCGAACTGGAACCCTCGGCAATAAATTGCAGGGGCATGGGCGGGTGCTTGTTGCACGCCACGGTGTCCAGCGGGCAAGGCTCGGTGCCAGGGGCGGGCGAGGCGACGGTCGGGCGCCACATCTGCGAGAAAAACTCCCCCGCCATATCCAGGAAGCTGGGTGCCGGCGGCTCGCTGGGTGCGACCGGTACAGCGGTCATCTTGCCGGCTGCGCGGGCGGCCTTTTTGCCATTGATGAACACGTTGTGCGAACCGCTGGTGATGAAGGCATCGATCACCGGCGGGAACACCCAGTTGGCGGCGGACTCGCACCAACTGGATATCTTCAAGTCCGCCCCCGTGAGGCCAGCGGTAATGCCCACGACCGCGCCCACCACCAACACCAACGCGACGCCGCCAGTGGCAATGGTTGCACCGGTCGCGATGAAAACCGCCCCGGCAACGGCCAGGCAACCCACGGTAGTGAGCGCCGCATAGGCGGCCACTTCCAGCACGCCGCCGAGAATATCGGCCATCACCGAGGTGTGCAGCAGCGCGTCACCTTCGCGGGCCGCCCAAAGATCCTCACTCATTGCTCAGACTCGACTCAGGGCGTGGCGAGGAAGTTGAGTGTGTTTTTCAGCGTTGCCCAGTGTGCCGCCTCGGCAGGGCCCAGGGGCTGGGTCTTGACGTAGCTCAGGGCAATCAGGTTGCGGGTGCCAGGTATCTGCATCGCCAGCTGATACTGGTAAATGTTGTCGCTGCCTTTGTTGAAGTGGTTCTGCACTTCAAACGCATCGACATCCTGCGCTGGGCCGACCTTGACCGCTTGTGCAGGGGAGTAGCGCAGATCCTTGACCTGCTGTTCGAGTTTTTTCAGCTGGCCCTCGAAATTGCTTTGCAGGCTTTCGCCGTCCGCCAACGGGCTGCGGCTCACCACCAGGGTGGTGCCCAGCTTGGCGAACTTGAGGATATTGATCGAAGTGTCCTGTACCTCGGCATCAGGCAGGGTGAACTGGGCTTCGTTGATCAGATAGTTCATGGTGAAGAAATCTCGTTATTGACCAGCGCCGGGCTTACCGGGAAATTTTGATTCGACGGCGGACTTGATCGTGCTCTGCACGCCCTGGGCGCCGGGCGAGGTGCCCTTGTCGCTGCCCAGGTTAATGTCCAGTTTGCCCTTCGTCTGGATCTTGCTGCTGCCGGTGGAAAACAGGTTGAACGAGCCACAGGTCAGGTTGATGTCGCCGCCAGCCTTGAGCTCGATCACGCTGGCTCCGCACACCAGGCGAATACTCTCTCCGGCCTCGATGGTGTAACTCGTGGCGGCGCTGTCGGACTTGGCCGCGCCCACGATCACCGTGTCGTTATTGCGCACAACCCGCAGACGGTTGCTGCCGATGGTCACCGTCTCGTTATGGCCAATGCTCTTGTTGCGGTCATGCCCCACCGAGTGGCTTTCATCCACCTCCACCACGATGTCCTGATTGCGCTCGGCATGGATATACAGCTGCTCCAGGCCCTTTTTGTCCTCCATACGGATTTCATTGAAGTTGGCCGGCGTGCCGCCTTTGCTGGAGCGGCTTTTCATCCCGCTCTGGGTGGCGTTTTCCGGCAAGTCGTAGGGCACGGTCTGCTCAGCGTTGTACACCCGTCCGGTGATGATCGGCCGGTCGGGGTCGCCTTCAAGAAAGCTGACGATCACCTCCTGGCCGATCCGTGGAATCTGCATCGAGCCCCAGTTCTTGCCGGCCCAGGATTGCGACACACGAATCCAGCACGAGCTGTTCTCGTTGGATTGATCGTGGCGATCCCAGTAGAAATGCACCTTCACGCGCCCGTACTGGTCGGTCCAGATTTCCTCGCCTTTGGGGCCCACCACCAGTGCGGTCTGCGGGCCTTTGACGATAGGGCGATGGGTGTTGGCCAGTGGGCGAAAACTTTGCTGGGCGTCGATGCAGGTCAGGCTGCTTTCAAACTGCGCCGAGCCTGAACCGCCACCGCTTTCCAGGCTTTCTTGCACGATGTAGTAACGGCAACCGACGATCAGGTATTCGCGGTTCTGGTCCTGGCGACTGAAACCGGTGAGGCTGAACAGGTGGCCCGACCCCAGGCCCCGCGCATTGCCGGCGAACTCGATCTGCTCGTGCAGGGTTTGCAGGGCTTCGATGCGGGTGCGTGCGTAGTGTTCGCCGTCGGCGCTTTGCACGTAGGTGCCGGGGTAGTCGTACAGCGGGTAGTCGCCGCCGGTGTGCGGGCGCGGCATGGCCGAGCGCACGTCGATGCTCGCGCTGGGACGCTGGAAGTCGTAGTCGTTGAGCTCAAGCGAACCCGGCTGCACCTCCTGCGCCAGGTGCCAGTTGTGCATATGATCGCGTTCGCGCTGTTGCTCGTCCTTGGGGTAGTAAGGGATCGACGCGTAGCCGGGCACGCTGGTGTGGGCGCCATAAGCGTCGGCCAGCACCAGCACGTGGCGGTCCTGTTCATGGCGAAAGAAATAATAGATGCCTTCCTGTTCCATCAGCCGGCTGACGAAATCGAAGCTGGTTTCGCGGTACTGCACGCAGTATTCCCACTCGCGATACGGCCGGCTCAGGGCATCTTCGAAGTCAGAAAAACCCAGGTCACGGAACACCTGCTTGATGATCTGCGGAATGCTCAGGTTCTGGAAAATCCGGCAATCGGAGGTGCGGCTGAGCAGCCACAGCCAGGGGCGCAGAGTGACCTGGTAACTGGCGAACTGGCCTTTGTCGATGTTCTGGCTGCACCGCGCAACGATCCCGTGGAAATGCCGCTCGCCGCCGTCCGCCAGTTGCAGGCCGACGCTCATCGGTTTACCCAGCAACTGGTTAAGGTCGATGTTGGCGTCCAGGGACGTCAGTTGCAGCTCATAGTTGAACAGCCGACCCAGCTCTTCACCGCCGCCCATTTCATTGAGCAACAGCACATCCGGCCCGAGGGGGCTGGTGATTTTGGCCAGGCGTGAGGCTTGGTTGAATAGCATTGGGCGTCCTGTAAAGGTCTTGATTACTGAAGGAACCGAATCCAATGTGGGAGCTGGCTTGCCTGCGATAGCAATTGAACATTCAACATTGATGTTGACTGATACACCGCTATCGCAGGCAAGCCAGCTCCCACATGTTGACCGTGTCCCGTCAGGTCAATCTGCGTCGCTGAAGTCGTAGTGCAATTCATTATCCCGGCTGCTGATCCGCACTCCCGCCAAGGCCTTGCCTTCCAACATGCGCGTCAGAAATTCCCGGCTCATGTCCGGTAGCAGGCTGTTGGTGAGGATGGTGTCGATCATGCGCCCGCCGCTTTCGGTCTCGGTGCAGCGCGAGACAATCAGGTCGACCACTGCATCGTCGTAGTCAAAGGCGACTTTATGGGTGTTCTCCACGCGTTTCTTGATGCGGTTCAGTTGCAGGCGTGTGATCGCCTTGAGCATCTCGTCGCTCAGCGGGTAGTAGGGGATGGTCACCAGACGCCCCAGCAGCGCTGGCGGGAAGATTTCCAGCAGCGGCTGGCGCAGGGCCTTGGCGATTTCCTCGGGCTCGGGAATGTTCGCCGGGTCTTTGCACACCTGAGAGATCAGTTCGGTACCGGCGTTGGTGGTCAGCAGGATCAGGGTGTTCTTGAAGTCGATCACCCGGCCTTCGCCGTCTTCCATCACGCCCTTGTCGAACACCTGGAAGAAAATCTCATGCACGTCCGGGTGAGCTTTTTCCACCTCATCGAGCAGCACCACGCTGTAGGGTTTGCGCCGCACCGCTTCGGTCAGCACACCGCCTTCGCCGTAGCCGATGTAGCCCGGTGGTGCGCCCTTGAGGGTGGACACCGTGTGGGCTTCCTGGAACTCGCTCATGTTGATGGTGATGACGTTCTGCTCGCCGCCATACATGGCTTCGGCCAGGGCCAGGGCGGTTTCGGTCTTGCCCACACCGGAGGTGCCGGCCAGCATGAACACGCCAATCGGCTTGCTCGGGTTGTCGAGACCGGCGCGGGAAGTCTGGATGCGCTTGGCGATCATCTGCAAGGCATGGTCCTGGCCAATGATGCGTTTCTTCAAGTGTTGGTCGAGGTTGAGCACCGTCTCCAGTTCATTGCGCGCCATGCGGCCCACCGGGATACCGGTCCAGTCGGCGACCACCGAGGCCACGGCCTGGTAATCCACGGTTGGCAGAATCAGTGGGTTTTCGCCTTGCAGGGCGGTGAGGCGCTGTTGCAGGTCGATCAGTTGCAGGCGCAACTCATCGCTGCCGCTGTCTACCACACGGGCCTTTTCGCGCAAGGTGGCACGGGTGGCGAGCAGCTCATCCACCAGGGCTTTTTCTTCGGTCCAACGGTTTTCCAGGGTCGCCAGGCGCTCGCGCTCGCTGCTCAACAAGGCTTCGCTGTTGCTTTGGCGCGTACCAATGGCAATGCCGATGGCCTGTTCGCGGGCGATAATTTGCAGCTCGGTTTCCAGCGCTTCGATGCGCCGGCGGCTGTCGTCCACTTCGGCGGGCACCGCGTGCAGGCTGATGGCGACACGGGCGCAGGCAGTGTCGAGCAGGCTGACGGATTTGTCCGGTAATTGGCGCGCCGGAATGTAGCGGTGTGAGAGCTTCACCGAGGCTTCCAGGGCTTCATCGAGGATCTGCACCTGGTGGTGTTTTTCCATGGTCGAGGCCACGCCGCGCATCATCAGCAGCGCCTTGTCTTCCGACGGCTCGGCAACTTGCACCACCTGGAAGCGACGGGTCAGGGCCGGGTCTTTCTCGATGTGTTTCTTGTATTCGGCCCAGGTCGTCGCCGCCACGGTGCGCAAGGTGCCACGGGCGAGCGCGGGCTTGAGCAGGTTGGCCGCATCACCCGTGCCGGCGGCACCACCGGCGCCCACCAGCGTATGGGCTTCGTCGATAAACAGGATGATCGGCTTGGGCGAAGCCTGCACGTCTTCGATGACCTGGCGCAGGCGTTGTTCGAACTCGCCTTTCATGCTGGCGCCGGCTTGCAGCAGGCCCACGTCGAGGCTGCGCAGTTCCACGTCTTTCAAGGCAGGCGGCACGTCACCGGCGACGATGCGCAGGGCGAAACCTTCGACCACGGCGGTCTTGCCCACCCCGGCCTCACCGGTGAGGATCGGGTTGTTCTGACGCCTGCGCATGAGGATGTCCACCAGTTGGCGGATTTCTTCGTCACGGCCGACGATAGGGTCGAGCTTGCCGCTGCGTGCCTGTTCAGTCAGGTCGACGGTGAAGCGCTTGAGCGCTTCCTGCTTGCCCATCGCGCTCGGCGCCATCGCACCGCTGGCCTCACCCGGCACCGCCCCGGCATTGAAGCCATCGCTGGCGCTCAAGGCATTTTCCGGTGAGTCACTGACATACTCGTCAAAGCGCTCGCTCAAGGCTTCGGCCTTGATCTTGTCGAACTCGGCGGACAAGCCCAGCAGCGCATGGCGCAGGCTTGGCGTTTTCAGAATGCCCAGCACCAGGTAACCGGTGCGTACCTGGCTTTCGCCAAACATCAAGCTGCCGTACACCCAGCCACGTTCCACCGCTTCTTCCACATGGAAGGACAGGTCGGTGATCGAAGTCGAGCCGCGTGGCAGGCGGTCCAGGGCTTCGGTGAGGTCGCGGGCCAGGCGCGCCGGTTCTACGTTGAACTGGCGGATGATGCGGTGCAGGTCCGAGTCCTGCAGTTGCAGCAACTGGTGAAACCAGTGGGCCAGTTCCACATACGGATTGCCCCGCAATTTGCAGAACACGGTGGCGGCTTCGATGGCCTTGTAGGCCACGCTGTTGAGTTTGCCGAACAGTGCGGCGCGACTGATTTCACCCATGCTCTGGATTCCTTGAGGTGGTGGCGTGGTCGGCGTAATGCCGAGCCAGGATTAGGTCGTTGGCGTCATGCGCAGGTTGGCCGAGCCAGGTGTTGAAACCCAGGCGGAACTGGCCGTTGAGTTGCAGCGCCGGAACTTCGGGTTGTTGCAAAACCAGGTTCAGGTCCCAGTCCAGTTCATGGCCCAGGTACTCGGCCACCCAGGCCACCAGTTCGTTGAACGGTTGATGACCAGGCAGCATGCCCATGTAGTCGTCCAGCTTGAGCGGGCCCAGGCGAATGCGGAATTTATGCTGGCGGTCCCATACAAAACGGCCCAGACAGAAGTCCATGCCCAACTGGTTGGCGCTCACACCGACGCGGCTGCGTTCGGGCAATTCCAGCCATTGGCCGACGTATTCTTCGATCGCCACCGGCAGGCCGAAATACTCGCCGAGGATCGCCTTCAAACCGTCCGGGTAGCGGGTTTGCGCCGACAGGTGGCCGCTGTAGTGCAGCTTGGCGGTATCTGGAATAAGCCCCTGGTTGAGCAGGCTCGGCATACCCCGGCCACTCAGGGCGGCGAGGCGTGCGGACCAGTAGTCATCGTCCGGACGGTCGTGGCTGACCGTCGGCCGCGCCTCGGCCCAGGCGCGGTAGAACAGCGTCAGCAAGCGATGGTGGAACACATCCAGGAACTGCTTGCTGGTGCTGTCGGCGTTATTGCGCTGACGCTCGCGCACGTACTCGGTGATATGCAGCGGTAGCGGGCCGTTGGGGCCGCCCAGGCCGAAGAAGAACTGCTCAAGCCGCGCCGGCTTGCCGTCGCCGCCGGGGTCGACCGAGGCCAGTGTTGCCGGCGCGAAGGTGCAATCGGCCTGTTGGCCAAGGCGCAAGGGATCATCCGCCAGGCGCAGTGAATGGCCCAGGCGCGGCAGGTCCGGCGATTCGCACTCGATACGCCGCAGCGCCTGGAAGAAGTCATATTCCCAGGGCTCCTGATGCATCGCATCCAGGGTACTCACAGGGTCGGACGCCGTCCGGGCTTGGCTTTCCATCGCATGATCTCGCCGCGTTCGGTGGTACGGATCACCGTCTCGGTAAAACTGTTGATCGACACGTAGCGTGCCAGGAAGCGCTCCAGCACCGCACCGAGCAGGAACACGCCGGTGCCGCGAAACGCGTTTTCATCGAATTGCAGGGTAATTTCCAGGCCCCGGCCAAACACGATCGGGCCGGGCATCGGCAGGCGTCGGGTCACCGCCTTGCTGCTGACTTCGCGCAAGCCTTCAATTTGCAACTGCAGAGCGGCGTCGTTGCTGTCGCCGTACAGGCGCAACAATTCACGCAAGGCGCCGGCACCCTGGCCTTGTTCGCTCAAGGACAGGTAATTGAGCGACAACTGGCTGATCAGGCGCCAGGCCTTGGCATCGTGGGCATGGCTGGCGCGTGGGCGGCTGGGGCCGGCGACGCAACGTACAGAAAGCACCGGCGCGCTGTCGGCCAGGGTGAAATCGGTCTTGCCATTGCCCACACTCATAAACAGCGGCAGGTCGCGGTTGGTGCACAGCGCCGTGACGCCTAACTGGCGCAAGTCATGGCCATAGGGCGCCTGGCGGCTGTCCACCAGGCTGACGAAGGTTTCGCTGCCCACGTAGGTGGAGCGCGGCCCGTTACGGCGCTGATCGCTGGACAGCACGCGCGGCTCGCGGCGTACCGTGTAGTAAGCCTGGTCACGGCCATAACGCGACGGGTCGCGCACCGCATAGAACGGTAAAAACGGCTGTTCCGGGCCGGTGCCGTGGCCGGTGATACCGCTCAGCGAGTGAATCTCGAAATCCATCGGCCGCGTGCGGTCGGCGATCACATGGTGTTCGTTGACCCGGTCAGACAAGTGGATGCGGTCCACGCGTTTTGGGAACAGGTTGATCGCGGGGGTGCAGAACGGCAAAAACTGCGCTGCGCCAACGCTGCCTTCCAGGCTCGGTTCGTGACGGTCGAACAGCACGATCAGCTCCAGCTCCTGGCCGTCGCAACGCTTGACCGCCCGGCCGAGCTCGGCGAATTCGACGAACAGGAAGCGATGGGGCAGGGCGAAGTACTCCTGCAACAACCGATAGCCCTGGAACGCCCGCGCCACCACCGGCATCGCCGCGTCGGCATCGTCAAACCCGCGGGAGCGCAACGCGTCCTGGGGCAAACGCTCAACCCAATCGCCGCCGGGTTTGCGTGCAAACACTGCGCAGGCATTGCCCAACAGTTGTTCGTAGAGGCGAAACGGCTGCTCATCGGCACCGCTGAGGTACAGCGGCAGGTTATCCAGCTCAAGGCTGTTGAACGGCAATTCGGCGCCGGTGCGCAGGGTCAGGCGCAGACCGGCCTTGGCTTTCGGCTCACTGGCGGCCAGGCGCCCGAGCACGGCGGCGGGGTTGCCGAAATATTCGGCGTGACTGACTTGCAAGGGCCACAGCGTCACCGGGTGTGCGGTGCGGTACTCGCAGCAGGTCTGGGTTTCGCGGCCCAGGGCGGCGCGCAAGACCGTGTCGCGGGGCAGGGGGAAACCGCTGGCCAGGGAGCCTTCATCCGGATCGGTCTGCAATTGCACCACGGTCATCGACGGGGTGGGCGCCAGGTAGTGCGGGTAGGCGATTTCCAGCAGGTTGTGGGTGAAGGTCGGGTACTCGGCGTCGAGTTTCAGCTGCACGCGAGCTGTGAGGTAGGCAAAGCCTTCGAGCAAGCGCTCAACATAGGGGTCGGCGCAGTCCATACCGGACAGGGTCAGCCGACTGGCGATCTTCGGGTATTCCTTGGCGAACTCGGCGGCGCTTTCGCGCACGTGGTGCAGTTCCTGGTTGTACAGCTCCAGCAGGCGCGGGTTCATGGGCGCCTCCGTTGGTCAGCATTGACCACGCGCACATGGCCGGACTCCAGGTCCAGATCGGTTTGCAGCAACAGGCGCAACGGCACCGGCTGCGCCCACAGGTCGCCTTCGATTTCGAAGCTCAGGGCGTTGTGGTTCATCTCGCCATGGCCGACCCGGGCTTTGACCCGCAGGGTGTGGCGCAAAATACGTGGCTCGAAGGTGGCAATGGCCTGATAGATCAGCGCTTCGAGGGCCTTGATATCGACACTGGAAACGCTGTTGCCCGCCAGCGCCGGCAGGCCGTAATTGACCACTGAAGTGCCGGCCGGGGTGTGCAGCGTCGCATCGGCATCGAGTAACGAGGTGGTGTTGAGCAGCCACGCCAGGTCACGCAGCACCGAGGCTTTCAATTGGGTCAGGGACAGCACGCGTTTGTCGGCGCTTTCCTTGGGATTGGTCGGGTCGTCGTCGGTCAACCGGTCCAGCAGGGACGGTTGCAGACGGTCGCGGGAAGCGATTTCAGTTACCACCAAAGCAGCTCCACGGACGGGTTGCGAGAGGGACAAGAGGCCTGTGGCCGTGGCGCGGGCTCACGGCCACAGGGGCTATCAACGCTTGGTGTTGGAACGGATGTTCCAGCCAAACTTGATCGCGCCGCCGTCTTTGGTGCCGTCGGCTTTCTGCGGCTGGTAGTCGACCATCACTTGGGCGAAGTTCAGGGTCACGTTCTCGGTCAGGCGGTCATCGGTGCCCGAGCCGCCGGTGCTCAGGGAGGTGACCAGCACTTCTTCCAGGTTGATCACCATGTACTCGACCTGGCTTTCACCACCGGCCTTGCGCACGGTCAGCTTGACCTTGTCGATGTGCTTGCCGCTGGCGCAGTGCATCATCAGGTTGGGCGAAGCCTTGTCGACGTACTTGGTCAGCGACAGGTCCTGGATATTCACCTTGCCCGCGCCGCCGCCGCCGCCAACGTGCATGTTGCCGGACTGGGCCATGCCCCAGCTCCAGTTCAATACGTCGATTTCGTCCTTGTGGGCCTTGTCCATGGACTCGCCCTTGATGTCGCCGATCTTGATGAAAATATCAACAGCCATGTTTTCTCCCTGTGTGGTCTCAGCCACGATATTGGGTTACCGCCAATGGGGCAGTGCTTTTCTGTGGGAGCTGGCTTGCCTGCGATAGCATCACCGCGCTCTGGCTGGCAGACCGCGTCGCCTGCATCGCGGGCAAGCTCGGCTCCCACAGAAGAACCGGTTCAACAGTTACTTATGCACTCTTGGCAGAAGGCAGCTTCGATACCAAACGCAACGACACCGTCAGCCCTTCAAGCTGGTAGTGCGGGCGCAGGTAGAACTTGGAGTTGTAATACCCCGGGTTGCCTTCCACTTCTTCCACGATCACTTCGGCAGCCGCCAAAGGGTGCTGGGCCTTGGTGGTTTCGGTGGAGTGCGCAGGGTCGCCGTCGACGTAGTTGAGGATCCAGTCCTGCAACCAGCGTTGCATTTCGTCCTTCTCTTTGAAGGAGCCGACCTTGTCGCGCACGATGCACTTCAAGTAGTGGGCAAAACGGCAGGTGGCGAACAGGTACGGCAGGCGTGCGGCCAGGTTGGCGTTGGCGGTGGCGTCCGGATCGTCGTATTCGGCAGGTTTCTGCAACGACTGGGCGCCGATAAACGCAGCGAAGTCGGTGTTTTTCTTGTGCAGCAGCGGCATGAAACCGTTCTTCGCCAGTTCCGCTTCACGGCGGTCGCTGATGGCGATCTCGGTTGGGCACTTCATGTCCACGCCACCGTCATCGGTAGGGAAGGTGTGGGCCGGCAGGTTTTCCACCTCACCGCCAGACTCGATGCCACGGATGCGCGAGCACCAGCCGTAGTGTTTGAACGAGCGGTTGATGTTCACCGCCATCGCGTAGGCAGCGTTGGCCCAGGTGTACTTGGAGCTGTCGGCGCCGTCGGTGTTTTCTTCGAAGGCGAAGGCTTCCACTGGATCGGTCTTGGCGCCGTACGGCAGGCGTGCCAGGAAGCGCGGCATGGTCAGGCCGATGTAGCGCGAGTCTTCCGATTCACGCAGCGAACGCCAGCCGGCGTATTCCGGGGTGGTGAAAATCTTGGTCAGGTCGCGTGGGTTCGACAGTTCCTGCCAGGAGCCCATGCCCATCACGGTGGGCGATGCGGCAGAAATGAACGGCGAGTGCATGGCGGCGCAGACTTTCGACAGCTCGCCCAGCAGTTCCACGTCGGGTGGCGACTGGTCGAAGTAGTAATCGCCCACCAGGCAACCGTAAGGTTCGCCGCCGAACTGGCCGTATTCTTCTTCGTACATCTTCTTGAAGATCGGGCTCTGGTCCCATGCGGTGCCCTTGAATTTCTTCAGGGTCTTGTGCAGTTCCGGCTTGGCGATGTTGAGCACGCGAATCTTCAGTTGCTCATCGCTTTCGGTGTTGTTGACCAGGTAATGCAGGCCACGCCAGGCGCTTTCCAGTTGCTGGAAATCCGGGTGGTGAATGATCTGGTTGACCTGGGCGGTGAGCTTGGCGTCGATGGCGGCGATGATCGATTCGATCGACTTGATCGCATCGTTGGACACCAGATCGGTTTGCGCCAGGGCCTGTTCGGCCAGGGTGCGCACCGCGGTTTCCACGGCTTCGCGGGCACGCTCGGTCTTGGGTTTGAATTCTTGCAGCAGCAGGTTGGCGAACTCGCTGGCTTCTTCGGTGGCACCCAGGATCTGGCTGCCTTCGCGGGCGGTATTGTCAGTCATGATTACTGCTCCCCTGCAGGCTTGGGCGCGCTGGCAAGTGCCTGAAGCAGTGCCGGGTCCTTGATCGCCTTCATGATGATTTCTTCAGCGCCGGTCTTGCCGTCCATGTAGGTCAGCAGGTTGGCCAACTGAGTGCGGGCTTCGAGCAACTGGTTCAGCGAGTCAACCTTGCGCGCCACGGCGGCCGGGCTGAAGTCGTCCATGCTTTCGAAGGTGATGTCCAGGCTCAGGTTGCCTTCGCCTGTCAGCTCATTGGGTACGTGGAACGCCACGCGTGGCTGCATGGCCTTGAGGCGTGAGTCGAAGTTGTCGACGTCCACCTCAAGGAACTTGCGGTCGGCCACGGGTGCCAGCGGCTCGGCAGGCTTGCCGGCGAGGTCGGCCATCACGCCCATTACGAAGGGCAGCTGGACCTTCTTCTCGGCGCCGTAGAGCTCGACGTCGTACTCGATCTGCACTCGAGGCGCACGGTTGCGCGCGATGAATTTCTGAGAACTTTGCTTCGCCACGTTGCTGCTCCTGGTCGCTTGAGCGACGGTGTTGTTACTGCACGATCCGGCGGCTTATTCGCTGTCGGGGCCGCGCAGGTTTTCAAATTGGGACATGCCGTCGGGAATCAGATTGCGCACGATGGCCGCGAAGTCGGCGTGCACCAGATTTTTCGCTCGGTTCAACAACACCGGCAGGGGGCTCGAAGGCTCGTGCCGGGTGTAGTACGCAAGGATTTTGTCGAGGCTGCGCAGCACCTCATCGCGAGTGGCAATGTCGCCCGTTGGGCGAGGGGCTGCGGGTGCAGCGGCGAAGTCGACCGAGGGGGCATTGTCTTCACTGACGGCCTCGGGTTCGCTGCTGCTGTCGGTGCCGGGCACCGCTTGATTGAGGATTTGCAGGGCCTGTTTGAGCGGTTGCTTCAAGGCGCTGAGGTCCACGCCCTGGGCGGAACCGACCTGGTCATTGACCTGTTGCTCGATGGCTTCGCAGGCCGTACGCGCTGCGCTCAAGGCCTCGCGGGTGGCTTGCAGCAGCTGCGGGTCGCTGTCGAGAAATGCCGCGTTGAGTTGCTGGTTGCCCAGTTGCTCATCGGCAAAGCTCTGCAAGCCGCTGGCATTGAGCGCAGCGCGCAGGCTCACGGGCCCGAAGGTGCGCGAGCGGGTCAGGATGCTTTCGCGCAGCAGGCGGATATTGGTGTCGCAGGTCAGGCCGGTCAGGGCGTTGATGCGCACGGTGGGGTCGTTGTCGTCGTCGGCATCCAGGCGCGGATGCACATCGGCCCAGTATTCGCGCAGCAAGGCGTTGATCAGGGCAAGGGCTTCAGCCAGCCCGGCCACGCCTTGCAAGGCGAGAGAACTTTGCAGCAGGAAATGGGTGATGCGCAGGTCTTTGCTGCGCTGCAGCAAGTCGAGGCTCTGCTGCTGGATGCTGCGCCAGTCCGGCGGCTCGGCGGGCAGGATGGAGTCACCCATGCTGCGTTCGGGCTGGCCTTTGGCATCACGTTCCAATTGCAGAAATTGCGCGTCGTATTCCATATCTTCGCCACAGGGCGAAGTTGCAGAAACGGCGGTGAGCAGCAACGGCACATCCACTGAATTCGATCTCCTTATCAGCCCGCTGGAAGGCGAGCAACGCATGCATTAGTTGCGCGATGAACTGTGCATGTTTTCCTGGTCATACAATCAGAGTGCCACTACTGCGCCATCACTGATGTTCAAGAAGTTGTGCATTTTTGGTGTAGTACTTATGCCTTGTCAAGGTAAGCTATTCGCCCTCTGTGACAGATGTGCGGTGTTTAACAACCTGCGCGACTGGCGGGTCGAAAGGCGTGCCCATAGAGGATTTTTGTCATGTAAGCCAGTTAAGATCAGCGATCATGCTGGTAAAAGCAGATTTTAGCGGTGGTTTGCGCGACCGTGGGCAAAACTTCAGGGAAGCGTGTCCCTTTGGGTAGACAGGGCGCGATGTATCAGC
Source organism: Pseudomonas sp. MF7453 (assembly GCF_016405455.1). Taxonomy (NCBI): domain Bacteria; kingdom Pseudomonadati; phylum Pseudomonadota; class Gammaproteobacteria; order Pseudomonadales; family Pseudomonadaceae; genus Pseudomonas; species Pseudomonas sp. MF7453. The sequence continues at coordinate 252,363 of NZ_JAEKCN010000005.1, forward strand.
AAGGAGGCAAGATGTCGCTGTGTTTGACTATCACTAGTTATCACAAGATTACCCCTGGGCAATGCGCCGAAAAGTCCATGGATCAGGGCAGGATAGCTATTGGCCGAAGTTCCGATAATGACTGGGTATTGCCTGATCCTGAACGTCTGGTCTCCTCCCAACATTGCGTTGTTCAATACAAAGATGGCCGTTACTACTTAACCGATAACAGCACCAATGGTGTGGAGTTGGTCAAGGCCGGTATTCGTATGCGCCGGGGTAACAGCGAGCCACTGCAAGACGGCGAGTTGATCCGCATCGGCGATTACGAAATCCAGGCGCGCATCGACTTCAACGTGCAAGCCGTCGACAGCCAGCCGTTTGCCGGTGAGTCGCCAAACAGTTTCGAAGCGCTGATGGGGGCCGTGGCCAGCCCGCCTGCGCCGGCGCCAATGATCGCGCCGCAGTTCCACGGCGCCTCGTCGATGGAGACCCTGCCGGATCTGTTCGACTTCCTCAGCCCCACCGCCGTGCCGCCGCCCACCGTGGCGGACCATGTGCCATCCGAACAACACGACTTCCGCCCGCCGGCTCCGGTTGCTGTACCGGCAGCCGAGAAACCTGTGGTGCAAGGCGCTGTCATTCCCGAAGACTGGGACCTGTTTGGCGACACGCCAGCCCCCGTCGTCACGGCCGCGCCTGCCCCGGCGCCGATCGTCCCGCCGCCTGTGGTCGAGCCGGTTGCGCTCCCCGTGGCCGAGGCTGCGCAACACCCCGATCTGTTGCAAACCTTCCTGCGTGGCGCCGGCCTCGACCAGCTACGCCTGGACCAAGCCGATGCCAGCGCCCAGATGGAAAGCATCGGCCGCAGCTACCGGCTGATGGTCGAGGGCCTGATCGACGTACTGCGCGCCCGGGCCAGCCTCAAGGGCGAGTTCCGGATGCAGCAGACGATGATTCGCCCCGCCGAAAACAACCCGCTGAAATTCGCCCCGAATGCCGACGAGGCCTTACTGCTGCTGCTTCGTCACGGCAACCAGGCGTTTATGGCCCCGGACGTCGCCGTGCGCGACAGTTTCGACGACCTGCGCGCCCACCAACTGGCGGTGATGGCCGGCGTAGAAGCGGCAATCAAGCACCTGCTCACACGCTTTGAACCGGCGCAGCTGGAGGAGCGCATGGGTAAACCCGGTGGCCTTTCGAGCATTTTCAACGGCTCGCGCCAGGCCCAGTACTGGCAGCAGTTCACCGAGCTCTACAGCAACATTTCTCGCGAGGCCCAGGAAGATTTTCAGGACCTGTTCGGTCGCGAATTCAGCCGCGCCTACGAAGAGCACAGCGCACGACAGCGACGTTAAAAACACATCGCACCAATGGATAAAACGGATAGCTAAATACGTCATTGAGGACGCAGGATGATTCCCAGGTTTTTACTCGCAGCCGCTACCGCGCTGCTGCTGACCGCGTGCGCAAACGACGCGGCCAAACCCGAAGCGGCGGCCGACGCGCAAGCCAATAACGCCGCCGTCGAGTTGCATTTCCACGCGATTGCCGGGCTCAACCCCGGCGCCAATGGCCAGGCCGCGCCAGTGCGGGTGCGTATTTTCGAACTGAAAAACGCCGCGACCTTTTCCCGCTCCGATTACTTCGCCCTGGCTGACCGTGCGCAATCTACCCTCGGCCTCGACCTGCTGGACCAGGATGAAGTGGTGGTGCAACCCGGCCAGCAACTGAGCATCCAGCGCGACCTTAACCCGGCCACGCGCCAGATCGGCGTGCTGGTGGGCTACCGCGAGCTGGACCGCGCGCAATGGCGCACCGTGATCAACGTGGTGCCGCGCCAAACCAGCGAATACCAGATCAGCCTCGATGTGCGTGCGGTGCGCGCCGACGTCGTGGTTTCCCCCTCCAGCCCAGCCCAATAACAAGCAATCGGAGCCCCCATGTCCTGGAACAATCGCGTGGTCTGGTCGGAAGGCATGTTCATCGCAACGCAGCACTTCCAGCAGCATGACCGTTACCTGGAAAACCTGATCGACGCGCGCAGCCGCCCGTTGTCGGCAGGGGCCTGGGGTTTTTCCGAGTTGTTGATCGACCAGGGCCTGCTGGCCCAGGGCAAGCTGGCGATCGTGTCGGCCTGCGGCCTGTTGCCCGATGGCACGCCCTTCAACATCCCCCAGGACGACCTGGCGCCAAGCCCGTTGAATATCGACGACAACCTGCGCGACGGCTTGGTGTACCTGGCCCTGCCGCTCAAGCGCGCCGGTGCGCGTGACACGGTTGAAGAAGGCGAAGCCCTGGAAGCCGCGCGTTATATCAGCCAGGTGCGTGAAGTGCGTGACGACAACGCGCCGTTCGAAAACCGTGCGCCAGTGGCTGTGGGGTCGCGGGCGTTGCGCCTGCTGACGGCGCAGGATGGCATCAGCGACTACGCCGCCATTGGCCTGGTACGCATCAAGGAAAAGCGCGCCGACCGTGCGCTGGTGCTCGACGACACCTACATTCCGCCGGTGCTGAATGTGGCCGCAAGCAAACCGCTGACCGCGTTTCGCAGCGAACTGCTTGGCCTGCTGCACCAGCGTGGCGAGGCCCTGGCGGGGCGCGTGGTGGCTTCCGGCGCTGGTGGCGCTTCGGAGATTGCCGATTTCATGCTGCTGCAACTGGTCAATCGCGCCCAGCCGCTGATCCAGCATTTGAGCCAGTTGAGCCCGCTGCACCCGGAGCGCTTCTTCAGCGAATTGGTGAGCCTGGCCGGTGAGTTTTCGACCTTCTCTACCTCAGGTCGCCGCCCTCAGGAATACCCGCAATACCAACACGACGACTTGGCGTTGAGCTTCACGCCGGTGATGGCGGCCCTGCGTGAAGCGCTGTCGATGCTGATCGACAGCAAGGCCACGCCGATCCCGATTGTGGAGAAGGCCTATGGCATCCACGTAGCGATGCTGGCCGACAAGACCTTGCTGGACAACGCCAGTTTCATCCTTGTGGTGCGTGCCGATGTGCCCGGCGAAACCCTGCGCGCACGCTTCGGCCAGCAGAGCAAAGTCGGCTCGGTGGAGCACATCCGCGACATGGTCAACCTGCAACTGCCGGGCATTGGCTTGCTGCCGCTGCCGGTGGCGCCGCGTCAATTGCCGTACCACGCCGGTAGCACCTACTACGAGCTGGACCGAGGCAGCGAGCACTGGCAGCAGTTGAGCAATTCCGGCGGCTTTGCCTTCCATATCGCCGGGCAGTTCCCAGGCTTGAACCTGGCTTTCTGGGCGATCCGAGGATAATTGGCGATGCACCCCAATGATGATGACCGCACCCAATTCATGCCGCGCCCGGGCGGCCGAGAACCTGCACCTGCGCGTGTAGAACCGGCGCCTTTGTCGATGCCGGCCGCGCCGATCCTCACCGGCAAAAGCCAGGGCCTCAACCCGCTGGAAAGCGCCGCCGGCCCGTTGCTGGCGTTGCTGACGCGGCTGCGCAACACCATCGCCCACCCGGCGCCGGCCAGCCTGCGTGCGCAGTTACTGGCCTATTTGCGCCAGTTCGAAGAGCGCGCCGAAGCTGCCGGTGTGGCCCGCAATGAAGTGCTGCTGGCCCGTTACGCGCTGTGCACTGCATTGGACGAAGCGGTACTGAGTACGCCGTGGGGCAGCACCAGTGACTGGGGCAAGCAAAGCCTGTTGATCACCGTGCACAACGAAGCCTGGGGCGGCGAGAAGGTCTTTCAGTTGCTTGACCACTGCCTGCAAAGCCCGCGGGAACGCCTGTACCTGCTGGAGTTGCTGTACTTGTGCATGTGCCTGGGTTTCGAAGGTCGCTACCGCGTAATGACCGATGGGCGCAGCCAATTGGAAGCCCTGCGCGAGCGCACCGCCGCAGCCATTCGCAGCGCCCGTGGCGAGCATGAGCGGGAACTGTCGCCGCACTGGCGTGGCGTGACCGTGGCCCGTGATCGACTGGCGCAATTCATGCCGCCATGGATTGCCGTGGCGATTGGCTTGGCGCTGCTGTTGGCGTTGCTGTTCGGCCTGCGCATGAAGCTGGCCTCGGACGCCGAGCCAGTGTTCAAGAATATCCATGCCCTGGGCGAGATCCCGGTGCAGGCCATCGACCGTCCGGTGGCGCAGCCCAAAGTGATCGAGCGGCCGCGTCTGGCCGGGTTCCTGGCTGAAGACATCAAGGCCGGGCGCGTGGCGGTGGAAGACAAGGTCGACCGCTCGGTGGTGACCATTCGTGGTGATGAACTGTTTGCCTCGGCCAGCTCCAGCATTGTCGATGCCTACCAGCCGCTGATGCTGCGCATCGCTGACGCCATTCGCAAGGTCAAGGGCCAGGTGCGGGTCACCGGCCATAGCGACAACCGCCCGATTGCCACGCTGCGTTTCCCGTCGAACTGGGCGCTGTCCGAAGCCCGGGCCAGGTCGGTGCTGGAGATCCTCGCGGCCAAGACTGGCCAGGCTGATCGCTTCAGCGCCGAAGGCCGTAGCGACACCGAGCCGCTGGCGAGCAATGGCACTGCCGAAGGCCGTGCCCGCAATCGTCGGGTTGAAATCACCGTATTGGCGGAGGGCGTCGAGTGAAGGCGTTTTTCAGTTTCATGATTCGCTGGGTGATCCCCGTACTGGGCCTGATTGCCCTGAGCCTGATCATCTGGTTTGTCGGGCCGTTGCTCGACGTGTTGATGCCCGAGGGGCGACGTTGGGCGCTGATCATCCTGGTATTTGCGCTGTGGCTTGCCTACCGGGTGTTGCGCATCATCCAGGCGCGCCGTCAGGCCGCCGAAGTGATGCGCAGCCTGGCCGCCGAAACCCCGGCTGATCCCAACAGTGTTGCCACTGCCGAAGAGTTGTCGACCTTGCGCCAGCGCATGGACGAAGCCCTGACGCTGCTGAAAAAAGCCAAGCTCGGCGGTGACGAACGCCGCAACCTTTACGAGCTGCCGTGGTACGTGATTATCGGCCCGCCGGGCTCGGGCAAGACCACCGCGCTGGTCAATTCCGGGCTGCATTTTCCGCTGGCGGCGCAGTTGGGCGCCGGTGCCGTGCGCGGCGTCGGTGGTACGCGTAACTGCGACTGGTGGTTTACCGATCAGGCCGTTTTGCTCGACACCGCGGGCCGCTACACCACCCAGGACAGCAACTCGACGGTGGATAAAGCCGCGTGGCTGGGCTTTCTTGACCTGCTGAAAAAGCAACGTTCGCGCCGACCCATCGATGGTGCGTTTATCGCCATCAGCCTGTCGGATTTGCTGCTGGGCACAGACGCCGAGCGCGCCGCCCATGCCGCCGCGATTCGTCTGCGTATCCAGGAGCTGTACACCCAGTTGGGCGTGCGTTTCCCCATCTACCTGATGCTCACCAAGCTCGACCTGGTGCCGGGCTTCATGGAGTTCTTCGACAACTTGAGCAAGGAAGAGCGCGCCCAGGTGTGGGGCATGACCTTCGCCCTGGACGACGGCAAGCACAGCGACAGCCCGTTGGCGCACCTGCAAAGCGAATTCGCCGGGCTGGAGCAGCGCCTCAACGAACGCCTGGTCGAGCGCCTGCAACAGGAGCGCGACCCGGCGCGCCGCGATCTGATCTACGGTTTCCCGCAGCAGTTCGGCGCGTTGAAGGACTGTCTGCAAAGCTTCCTTGAAGGTGTGTTCAAACCCAACGCCTTTGAAGAGCGCGTGTTGCTGCGCGGCGTGTACTTTACCAGCGGCACCCAGGAAGGCAGCCCGATTGACCGCCTGATCGGCGCCATGGCCCAGAGCATGAACCTGGACCGCCAGCACCTGGCGCGCCAGAGCGGCACCGGGCGCAGTTACTTCATTGAAAAGCTCTTCACCGCTGTGGCCTTTGCCGAGCGTGGTTTGGTGGGTGTGAACCCGAAGGTCGAACGGCGCCGCAAGTGGATTGCACGTGGTGTGCTGGCGGCCACCGTTGCGCTGGTCGTGGTGGTCAGCAGCCTGTGGTGGGTGAGTTATCGCGCCAACCAGGCGTATATCGCCCAGGTCGATCAGAAAGTCGCGCCCCTGGGCCAGACCGTGCAGAACCTGAGCCCGGCACAACGGGAAGTGCTCGCGGTGCTACCACTGCTCAACGCGGTGAAGAACCTTGCGGGGGATTCGCCGAGCTGGTCCGAAGGGCTGGGGCTGTATCAGGGCGATATGCTTGAAGCCGAATCCGCCAGCGTCTACCGCAAGCTGTTGATCGCCGTGTTCGCGCCACGCCTGGTGACGCGCATTGAAGAGCAACTGCACGGCGGCGGTAACTCCGATTTCCTCTACGAGGGTCTCAAGGCCTACCTGATGCTCGCCGACAGCGAGCATTACGACCCGGACTTTATCAAGGCCTGGATCGCCCTGGACTGGGACCGCAACCTGCCCCGCGACCTGCCGGCCGATCAGCGCCAGGCCCTGGCCGGGCACTTGCAGGCGTTGTTTGAGCGCCACCCGCCAAGCGCCCGCCTGGACCCACGCTTGATCGATGACCTGCGGCGCCAGTTGCAGCAACTGCCGGTGGCCCAGCGTGTGTACGACCGGGTCAAACGCCAGAAACTGCCCGATGGCATCCCCGACTTTCGCCTCAACGAAGCCGCCGGCCGCGACGCGGCGCTGGTGTTCAGCCGCAAGAGCGGCAAACCGTTGGGTGAGCCGTTGAGTGGTTTCTTCACTGCCAAGGGCTATCGTCAGGCGTTCCTGCTGAGCAGCCTGAACCAGACCGGCACCCTGGCCGAGGAACAATGGGTGCTGGGCCATGAACAGGCCGATCAGCAGAACGTGGTGAGCTTGGCCGCAGATGTGCGCCGCCTGTATTTCCAGGACTACCAGCGCCAATGGGATGCGCTGCTCGCCGACATCGACTTCGTGCCGATCACCAGCGTGGCCCAGGCTGCCGACGTGCTGCGAGTGATGTCCGGCCCGACCTCGCCGCTGAAAAAACTGCTGGTGGCGGTCGCCAGGGAAACCGATCTGCAAGCCGAAGAGCGCCAGTTGGTCGCCAAGGGCGTGCCGGTGGAAGGCGGCGTCGACAAGCTCAAGGAGCGTCTTGGCAGCTTGCTTGGTCAAGAGCAACCGACGGCCAGCGCCCCGGCGGCGACGGATGATCCGGTGACCGCGCACTTTGCCGAACTCAACAGCATCGTCAGCAAAAACGAAGGCGAACCGGCGGTCATCGACGGCCTGCTGTCGGACATGAATGCGCTGTATGTGCAAGTCAGTGCGATGGTCGGTGCCAGTGGCGATGCATTGCTCGGAGAGGCCAAGAACCAGGCCGCGGCGGCGGCCACGCGGGTCAGCCTGAATGCCGAGCGTCAGCCGCCGCTGGTGCAGGGCATGGTCAAGTCGGTAGTCAACTCCACCACCAACAGCATGATGGGCGGAGTGCGCAACCAGCTGAACGCAGCCTGGGTCAGTGAAGTGGTCAACGTGTATCGCCAGTCGTTGGCCGGTCGCTACCCGATGTCGCCGGGCAGTGCGCGGGACGCCACCCTGGATGACTTCGGCCAGTTCTTCGGCGTGGGCGGGGTGATGGATAACTACTTCCGCAAATACTTGCAGCCGTATGTTGATACGTCGGCGCAGACCTGGCGCTGGCAGCCGGGTGCGGCGCAGAAGCTGGGGATCGCGCCGGGTGTGCTGCAAACCTTCCAGCGAGCGGCGACGATTCGTGATGCGTTCTTCCGCTCCGGTGGCACCCAGCCCATCGTGCGTTTCGAACTCAAGCCGGTGTCGATGGACCCGACCATCACTCAGTTCCTGCTCGACCTGGACGGCCAGCAGTTGAGCTACGACCACGGCCCCAGCCGCCCGGTGGCAATGCAATGGCCGAACCCCGGCAGCATTGGCGTGGTGCGTATTTCGATCATGCCGCCGTCGGCCAGTGGTCGCTCCGGTATCACCCTGGACGGTCCGTGGGCCTGGTTCCGTCTGCTGGAGCAATCGGACCTCACTGCGGGCAACTCGCCGGACCGTTTCAACCTGCGCCTGCGGGTCGATGGTGCGAGCATCGCTTACGAGTTGCGCGCCAACAGTGCCTTCAACCCGTTCAGGAGCCGCGTGCTCAGCGGCTTCAGCCTGCCGGAGCGGCTATGACCACCCTGGGTTTTTACGGCAAGTTGGCCAGCCGCGGGGACTTTGTCAGCCGCGCCTTGCCCCAGAGTTTTATCGGGCCGTGGGACAGCTGGCTGGCGGCGGGTTTGCTCGCCAGCCAGAACAGCCTGGGCGGTGATTGGCTCAACGTGTACCTGGTCAGCCCGTTGTGGCGCTTTGTACTGGCGCCGGGTGTATGCGGGCCAGATGCGGCGGCGGGCGTGGTGATGCCGAGCATTGATCGGGTCGGGCGGTATTTTCCGCTGGCCGTGGTCACCTTGCTGGATCACGACACAAATCCTGCCTCCCTGGTGGGTGGGCCAGACACTTGGTTCGAGCAGGCCGAAGAGCTGTTGCTCAGCACCCTGGACAGCGGCGCTACCTTCGAAAGCTTCAACGCGGGCCTCGACGGCCTGGGCTTTGCGGTGAGTGAACCGCGCGCAGTCGATAGTCGTTTCGCCGGCCTGCAGCGCGTGGCGGCCACCGTGCCCCATCAGCGCATGACCGCGCTGGCCGAACTGGCGTGCGAGGGCGCAAGCCTGTGGTGGGGCCGCGGTTCGCAACGTATTTCCCCTGGTTTATTACGGTGCCAGGGCTTGCCTGCCGCCGACGATTTTGCGCAGTTTTTGCTCGGACAAGAAGGTGTGGTGTAGATGGGCGCGACGTACAAATCCGCGAGCAAAAGCCATGTGGGCATGGTTCGCCAAGTCAACGAAGATGCCTTTCTGGACCTGCCGGAAAACCGCTTGTGGGTAGTGGCCGACGGCATGGGCGGGCACGCGGCGGGGGACTATGTCAGCAGTTTGATCGTCGACAGCCTGCGCCATGTGCCGCTGGGCCGCTCCCTCGACGAATACACCGCGGCGCTGCGCAACGACCTGCTGCGCATTAATACGGCTGTGCGCGAAGAAACCGCCAACCGTGGCGTGACCATGATGGGCAGCACCGTGGTGGTATTCGCCGCGCGCGGCTTGCGCGGTGTGTGCCTGTGGGCCGGCGACAGTCGCCTGTATCGCCTGCGTGACGGCGTGCTCGAAAGCATCTCTCGCGACCACAGCTACGTGCAGGACCTGCAAGACAGCGGCCTGCTCAGCGAAGCCGACGCCCGCACCCATCCGCGCTCCAATATCGTCACCCGTGCTGTTGGCGTGGAAGCGCAACTGGATGTGGCGTCGGTCGAACTGTTGATCGCCCCCGGCGACAGCTACCTGTTGTGCAGCGACGGCCTGAACAAGACCGTCGAAGACCATGAGATCCGTGACGTGCTCAGCCATGACGCACCGGATGAAATCGTGCGCAGCCTGGTGCACCTGGGGCTCAATCGCGGCGCACCGGACAATATCACCACCCTCGTCGTGAAGGTCTCGTCATGAACATTGTCATTCCAGGTTATGACATCGAAGGCGAGATCGGCGAAGGCGCCATGGCCAGCGTGTACCTGGCGACCCAACGGTCGCTGGAGCGCAAGGTAGCGTTGAAGGTGATGGCGGCGGCGTTGGCAGCCGATCCGAGTTTCTGCGAGCGCTTCCTGCGCGAGGGCAAGACCCTGGCGCGCCTGTCGCACCCGCACACGGTGACCATCCATGACATCGGCAACGTCGGTGAGCTGTATTACATGGCCATGGAATACCTGCCCAACGGCACGCTCAAGGAGCGCATTGCCGCTGGCCTGACGCCGGAGCAGGGCGTGACGTTGATCCGCCAGATCGCCTCGGCGCTGGGTTATGCCCATGCCCAGGGGTTGGTGCACCGCGACGTCAAGCCGGCGAACATTCTGTTCCGCGCCGATGGCACCGCAGTACTGTCGGACTTTGGTATCGCCAAGTCTCTGGACGACCGCACCCAGTTCACCCAGGCCGGGTTCGCCGTGGGTACGCCGAGCTACATGAGCCCGGAGCAGGCCCGGGGCCAGGAGATCGATGGTCGCGCCGACCTCTACGCACTCGGCGTGGTGCTGTACGAAATACTCGTCGGCAAGCTGCCGTACAGCGGCACCGATGCGCTCTCCACCGCGCTGGCGCACTTGACTGAACCCTTGCCGGAATTGCCTGTGCATCACGGGCGCTACCAGGGCGTGCTGCGCAAGTTGTTGGCCAAGGACCCGGCGCAGCGTTATCCGGATGCGGCAGCGCTGTTGTTGGCGCTGGATCAACTGCCGGCGGATGAATCGGACGCCACGCTGGTACGGCCTTTGCCGATTCCACTGAGCTTTGATCTGGCGGGCATGACTCCCGTCACCCTCGACATTCCGACGGATAAACCGCAGCCGCAGCCAATAGTGCGCCAACCGGTGGTCACGCCGACGCAGCACAGCGCCCCGTCCGAGCAGCGCCGTGGGCCGGTATTGGCCTTGGCCGCCGTGGCGGTCGCGGTTGCGTTGGCCATTGGTGGCGCCAGCTACTGGTGGTTGAGCAGCAGCGATGAACCGGACCAGCCGCCAGCCGCCGTGGTGCCCAAGGTGACGCCACCGTTGGCTGTCGCGGACGTGGGTGACGGTCAACGCCCCTTGCTGATGGCAGGCAAGAAGACCCTGTTCCAGCGCGTACTCAGCAAGCCCGGCGCCAAGCTTTCAACCGACGCGGGCAGTGCGCCAGGCAAAGCGTTGCCGGCGTTCTCCGTGCTTTACGTGTACCAGCGCAAGGAGGTTGATGGCAGCCCCTGGGTACGCGTCGGCGCTGCCACCGATGGGCGCAGCGACGGTTGGTTGCCGGCCTCCCAGGTCAGCGACTGGAAACAAAGCCTGGTGCTCAAGTTCACCGAACGCTCGGGGCGTGCGCCCGTGATGTTCCTGCGCCAGTTCGGCGAGGTAGAAAAACTGTTGGCCGATCCTGCTGCTGCGAAAAGCGCGTTGGCCAAGGCGCAGAGCAATCGCGAGGACAACCAGCAAGTCCTGGCCCTTGAGCCGACCGCCAGCGCGGTGCCGCAAAACCAGTTCTACCTGCTGCCGATCTTCGACTCCAAAGAGAGTTTCGACGAAAACGGCCAGCCGGTGCAGTTGCTCAACGTGGCCTCCATCGACCCAGGCCGCAGCGCGGCTGCCAAACCGGCAACCCCGATGCTCAGTGCCAATGCCGATGCATTCCGCACCGCCGTGGTGCTGGTGGTGGATACCACGGTGTCGATGCAGCCGTACATCGACCAGATTCGCGATGTCGTGCATGAACTGCAAACCCGCATCGCCGAGCGCGGCGAATTGGACAGCGTCAGCTTCGGCCTGGTCGGTTTTCGTAGCAGCATCAAGAAAACCCCGGGCCTTGAGTATGTCGCCAAGACCCTGATCAGCCTCGATCAGGGGCGCGACCCGCAGCGCTTCCTCGACATGGCGCGCCAGGTCAAAGCCTCAACCGTCTCCAGCCACTCTTTCAACGAAGACGCGTTTGCCGGGGTAATGCAGGCGGTGGATGGTATGGACTGGTCGGGATATGGCGGGCGCATTATCCTGCTGGTCACCGACGCGGGTGCGCTGCGCAAGAACGACCCGTTCGCCGCTACTCAGATGAACGAAGCCGAAGTGCGCCAGGCCGCACTCGGCAAGCAGATCAAGATCTACGCGCTGCACCTGCGCACCGACGCCGGCAAGAAAACCCACGCCGGGGCCGAGAGCCAGTACCGCATCCTCACCGCCGACGCCAACCCGCAGATCGGCGATCTGTATACGCCAGTGCCGGAAGGCGATGTGCGCAAACTGGGTGAGCGCGTGGATGAGATCGGTACGGTATTCGCCAACCTGGTGCATCAGGTGCGCAGCAACACGCCGCAACCGGTGCCGTTGCTCGGTTCGGCGCCAAGCCTGGCGGACAAATCCGCCGCAGTCGGCTATGCCATGCACATGGATTTCCTGGGGCGCAAAACCGCGAGCCAGGCGCCGCAACTGGTCAGCGCCTGGACCGCCGACCGCGACCTGACCAACCCGGCGCTGCCAGCGTTTCAGGTGTGCGTGATGCTGACCAAGCTGCAACTCAATGACCTGCAACAGTCGCTGAAGCTGATCGTGGATGCGGCGCGCAAGACCCAAAGCTCGCCCAGGGATTTCTTCCAGGAAATCGCCAGCGCCTCGGCCTACATGAGCCGAGACCCGCAAGCTCTGCGCAAGGGCGGCAACCTGGCCGACGGCGGTTTGCTTGGCGAATACCTGGAGGGCCTGCCGTACCGCAGCAAGTCGCTGAACATGACCCAGGATTTGTGGTTGTCGTTAAGCGTGGCCGAGCAGGAAGACTTTATCGACGAGCTGGATTCGAAAATCCGTCTGTATGAAACCTTCCATAACGACGTGGCCAACTGGGTCCGTTTCGGCGATGCCGAACCGGGCGATGCGTTGTACCGCGTGCCGCTGTCGACGCTGCCGTAATGTTGAGCCTGAGCGCGGTGCACAAGAGCCGGGGCGTCGGTAGCCAGCGCTACAGCCTGGTGATCCCGGCGTTGCACCTGCAAGCGGGTGAACAACTGGCGATTGTCGGCCCCAGTGGTTGCGGCAAAAGCACCTTGCTGGATCTGCTGGCGCTGGTATTGGCGCCGGATCAGATCGGCCAGTTTGCGTTCAACCAGCAGGACATTGGCGCGCTGTGGCGTGCCGACCGGCAATCCGCCCTGGCCACGTTGCGCAGCCGGCACCTGGGCTATGTGCCGCAAACCGGTGGGCTGCTGGGGTTTTTGGATGTGCGCGGCAATATCGCTTTGTCCCGGCAATTGCTGGGCTTGAAGGACGACGGCAGCGTGGCGCGTCTGGCCGAGCAGTTGCAGGTCAGCGATCAGTTGGCCAAGCGCCCGGCGGCGTTGTCGGTGGGCCAGCGCCAGCGCGTGAGTTGCGCGCGAGCCTTGGCCCATGCCCCGCAACTGGTGCTGGCCGACGAGCCGACCGCTTCCCTCGACCCGCTCAACGCCGAGCGAGTGATGCAAGCGCTGCTGGCCCAGGCCCGTGAACAGCGTGCGGCCTGTGTGATCGCCACCCATGACGAACCCCTGGCCCGCGCCAGTGGCTTGCAGGTGCGGCGTATCGGTTGCCGTCGCGATGCAGACGGCGGCATCACCGCAACCCTCGGGGAGGCGTGCTGATGCGCATCGGTCTGCTTGCCTCACTCGCCTGGCAGGACTATCGCAACGACGGGTGGCTGTCGGCCTGTTCGGTGCTGGCGCTGGTGGCGGTTATCGCGCCGTTACTGGTGTTATTCGGCCTGAAATTTGGACTGGTCAGCAGTTTGACCGAACGCTTGGAGACCGATCCGGCCACCCGTGAAATTATCCCGTTGGGCGGTGGCCGGTTCAGCGCAGCGTTTATCGAGCAGTTGGGGCAGCGCAGCGATGTGGCGTTTGCTGTGCCGCGCACACGCCAGATTGCGGCAACGGCCCAGGTGGGCGCGCTGACCCTGGAAATGTTGCCAACCGCCGCCGGGGACCCGTTGTTGGCAGGCTTGCCGATGCCCCACGGTTTGGAGCAGATCGTGCTGAGCCATACCGCTGCTGAAAAGCTGGCGGCAAGGCCTGGTGACTGGCTGGAAACCAGCTTTGCGCGGCAGGTGGCAGGGCGTGTCGAGGCCCAGCGCACGCGGTTGCAAGTGCTGGCGGTGTTGCCGTTGGACGCCTTTGCTCGCGATGGACTGTTTACTGATTTGGCGTTGCTGGAAGCGGCGGAAGATTATCGCGATGGCCGTGCGGTGCCGGCGTTGCATTGGGACGGTGAGGTGGCGGGCGTGTGCGAGCAGCGCATCTATCCGGCGTTTCGCCTGTATGCGCGCAGTCTCGGTGATGTGGAACCTTTGCGGGTGTATTTCGCTGCGCAGAACCTGCTGGTGTCGACCCAGGCGCACACCATCGCACAAGTGCAGTCGTTGAGCCGCAACCTGTCGATTGTGTTCTGGATCATCGCCGGGCTGGCTCTGGCGGGGGCCTTTGCGGCGATCTTTGCCGGCGCGTTGGCGGCCGTGGCGCGCAAGCGGCGGGAATTGTCAGTGTTGCGCCTGCTGGGGTTTTCCACCGGCGCGCTGTTGCTGTTTGTGCTGTTGCAGGCGTTATACAGCGCCAGCTTTGCGGGCCTGCTCAGTGTCGGGCTCTATGGCCTGGCAGAAGCAGGTTTGAATCAACTCTTCGTGCAGGTGCCGGGCGATTACGCCAGCCACCTTTTGGCGCGTCACTACGGCCTGGCCCTGGCTGCCGTGCTCGGCGTCAGCGCCGTGGCGGCGGCCTGTGGGGGTTGGCGGGTAGCGCGTATCCAGGCTTCTGAAGGAATCAGAGATGTATAAGTTACTGGGCGCCTGCGTGGCGCTGAGCCTGGCCTCGCTGGCTTGGGCAGACGATGCAAGCGACAAGCTGGACAATCCCAAACCGTTGCCGGACGACGTCAGCCTGCCGTTGCCATGCGAGGGCAACATGGTGTTCCGCTACGCCTACGTGCTGGCCCAGGGCACCCTGGATGACCGCGAAGTCAGCCTTGGCTACCCCTTTGCCGAAGGTGAGGCCGGTTACCAGCAGTCGTTTATTTCCGGTTACCGGCGCGACTTCATCAACGGCCAGTTCACCCTCAAGGACTTGCCCAAGGCCTGGAATAGTGTGATCGCGCCGCTGATGCCCAAGACCGACGCCAAGACCCCACTCAAGCCCATGCTGTACTTCATCGGCAAATACGAAGTGACCGCCCGCCAATACGCCCAGGTGATGGCCCAGGCGCAGTCCCTGGCCAGTGGTGAACCGGCACCGGCGTGTGACGCGCCCACCGGCATGGCCGGGCGGTTGCCCAAGGTGAAGCTGTCGCGCTTTGAAGCCGAGCGGTTTTCGGCGGTGTACAGCGCCTGGCTGATGAAATATCACCGCGAGTTGCTGCCGGTGAGCGGGCGCGGCGCGTCGGCCGAAGACGGCGGCCTGGGCTTTGTGCGCCTGCCCACCGAGGTGGAGTGGGAATACGCCGCACGCGGCGGCCAGGCGGTGAGCCGTCAGGACCTGGAAGGGCGCCTGTTCCCGCGCCGTCTTGAGGGCAGCGAAAGCGACGGGCCTTTAGCGGATTGGGCGGTCTTCAACCAGGTAGCCGGCGGCACTGGCCAGGCGGCGCGGCTGATGCCCATCGGCACCAAATTGCCCAACCCCATCGGCATGTTCGACGTGATCGGCAACGCGGCGGAAATGGTTCAGGAGTCGTTCCAACTGGTGCACGCCGGCCGACGCCAGGGCACCTATGGCGGCTTTGTGGTCAAGGGCGGCAATTACCTGGAAGGCGAGGGCACATTGTTCACCGGTATGCGCCGCGAATACCCGTTGTTTGGGGCTGATGGCACCGAGCAGAGCAACGAGACCACCGGCTTTCGCGTGGCGATCGGCGCGTTGTCGGCGCCGCGCTCGCGCTACAAGGAATTGTTTGCCCAATGGCAGAAGGAGGGCCGCCTCGCTGCGCTGACCGACGCCATCGACGACGCCCAGGACCCGACCAAACGCCTGGACAGCATCATCGCCGCCAGTGTCGATCCCAAGCTGCAGGCAGAGTTGGGCCTGGTCAACGAAGAGCTCAAGCGCAACGTGTCGCTGATCGCCCAGCAGCGTGAAGAGGCCGCGGGCAACCTGATCCAGTCGGCGGCGTTGGTGGCCGAGACCATCAGCAACTACAACATCCGTTTGACCAACCTGCAGAAGAGCCGTCAGCAGGCTGTGGACAACAAGGACGAGGCCAGCGCGCAGCTGTTCGCCACCGCCATTGCCAATGGGCGCAGCGCTCTGGACGGCGCGGTGGCGATTTATATCGACAACCTGGCCACCGGCACGCGCTACACCGATGCGGTGATCCAGGCGCAGTTTCAACGGATCAAGGAAGAGTTGGATCGCAAGCCAGTGCTCGGCAAGAGCCTGGTGACGCGCGCGACACTGTTCGTTCGCCATGTCGGCAACTACCGCAAGCAACAGCGGGCCGACCCGGCAACGATCTTGAAGGAATTGCTCGCAGCGAGCGGTCAGCGGTCTTGATCGTTGGCTGTCTAGCGAGCTTGGAAGGGACTCAGGCGGCGGTGGGCCGTGCTGGGCAAGTCAAACTTAACAGAGATCACATCTATGCTTTTTTCCCGTAAGTCGGTTTCCAAGCGTCACCTGCTGCTGATCGCGGCCGGTTTCAGCACCGTGTTGACCGGTTGCGCTACGTCGCCTGCGTCCAAGGTCGCGTCGAGCACCAAGGTCGAGTACTACCCCAACTGCTACGAGCCGGTCCAGCACCTGCGTGCCACCGATTCGAACATGACCAAGTCGGTAGTGACCGGCGCCGCAATCGGCGCGGCCGGCGGTGCTCTGCTGGGCGCCCTGACCGGCGACTCCGAAAAGCGTGGCCGTAACGCGGCCATTGGTGCTGCGGGCGGTGCCCTGGCCGGCGGCGCAGCGGGTTACTACACCGAGCGTCAGAAGCAGATCAGCGACGACAACCAGCGCATCGCGTCCTACTCCACCGACTTCAACAAAAGCGCTTCCGACATTGATCGCAGCACCGCCTACGCCAAGGCATCGCAACAGTGCTACCAGAGCGCCTTCACCAAGCTGGTGGCTGACCGTAAAGCCAAGACCGTCAACGACACCGAAGGCCGTAAGCGCCTGGCGGAAATCGTTGCGGGCTTGAAAGAGTCCAATGACCTGATCGTTGCGGTCAACGGCAAGGCCAGCGAAGACCTGAACAACTACACCCAGGCTTACGAGAAAGACCTGCAACAGGTGGGCGTGCAGCGTAACGACGTGGTCACGGTTGCAACTGCCGATGCTGCTCCAGCCGTAGTCCCGGCCAAGAAAGGCAAATCCACTGGCAAAGTCGTGACCAAGCGTCCGCCACTGCCGGTTGTGCCGAAAGAGGCCGTGACCACCGAGAAGAGCATCCAGGCCGTTCAGGCCAAGCAGGCTGAAAGCAAGCAAGTCGCCAGCGCCGGCAAATCTCAGATCGAAGGCACCTGCCGCGATCCGAACCTGGCCGACTGGGCACCGGTACCTTGCCCAAACGTTTAAGTAACGTGCTGCTATAAGCGGCAAACGCCAGCCGATCTTCTGCTAATGCGCAAGATCGGTGGCGTTCTTTTGACAAATCGTTAAACTGCTGCGGCCACTCAATAATTACACCGAGGCCGTGTGCATGAAATTTCGTCTTCTTTTGTGGGTGCTGGGCCTGATGATGGGCAAAGCCAGCCGCACGAACCCCGCGTTCCAGCAGCAGTTGGGTGACAAAGACCTGGCCTTCCAGCTGCAGACCCTCGACGGCAAGGTTGCCCGTCACTTCATCGTCAAAGACCAGCGCATCACCAGTCGTTCAGGCGTTCATCCTGCGCCTGCCTTTGCGATTGCTTTCAAAGATGCCGCCTATGGCTTCGCCACGATGCAGGCGAAGAACAAGCAACTGGCGTTTATGACGGGGATTCAGGACAAGTCGATTCAGATCAAGGGCAACCCGGCGCTGGTGATCTGGTTTCAGGGCTTGACCAAGTATTTGAAGCCGAAGAAAAAGAAGTAGGTGGTCAGGTAGACCGAGTTGACTTCATCGCAGGCAAGCCAGCTCCCACAGTGACCGCGTTCCAACTTGGAAATACGGTCAACTGTGGGAGCTGGCTTGCCTGCGATAGCGGTTTAACAGGCGGTGGGCTTACCTCTGGCTGAACTACGAAGCCAATTCGCGCAACAGCACTTCGGCATCCAGCACCTTGCCGACCACTTCCTCAGCCTTCTCGCGGCTCAGACCAGGTTTGGATATTCGGCGTATTACCCGTCATCTCACCGGGTTACTTGCCCCGAGACAGTGAGTACTCGATCAGCTAGTAACTGTGCCAGTTCGATTAACTGCGCAACGCCCAGCAGTTCCTCTCGTTTTGGCCCTTCAAGGTCAAAGGCCAGATCGCAACTCAGCGCGTTGGCCGAGGCCAGTGTTTCGCTGAGGTTGACCAACAGGTCTTCGGTGTTCATGCCTGCGGCTACAGTGAACAAGCGAATGGGGGGATTGGGGGTAGGTTTGATCATTGTGAACTTCCTGATTAAGTGGAGCTGCCACAGATCGCCGCGACGCGATCGGGTGGTAGCTGTACGCAGGTTCGCGGACCGGAATCAGGAAACCGGCATACCCAAAGGTATCCCGCGCACAGCCACCATAACGCCGCACAGTAGACGATAAAAAGGCGTCACCTGAAAGCGGAAATGGCACTTTGCGTCTGATTAAACCGGGCCGCGACGCCCGACACGCTACGTGTGCAGCGGTGTACGGAGACTAGAGATCGAGTGTCCTAGGGGCAACCTCAAAGCCTTGTAAGACGTTTCTGTTTTTCCCAATACCTAGCCGAACGGACAGTTGTTTGGCTTTGCGCGAGCCTGCAACATCTTTCTAGTGCCAGTTCGGCGCTATTCCCTTGCACACATCAACGCCATGACCGCGTTTGAGCACCCCTGCGCGCTAAAAAAGGACAAAACATGCAGAACACTGACACGTAAATCCAGGCGTCAATCGCCGCAGTTAACCTCTCTCTCATACCCTGGCCGGGGAGGCTGAGGAAGTTACCTGGCAGGATACGATCATTTCGTTTCCGGCTCATTCGGGTGTGCCGCCGCTGTATTTGGTGCTTGCCAAGCCAATGGTCCGCCCACTGGAAGTTGGGCCGTATGACGACTTAAGCAGTCGCAGCATCAAGGATGCCTCCGACCTGAGCGCCGCAGTGGACAGCAACTTCAATGCGATTAAACGTGGACTTCTGGAGGAAGGCTGCACCGAAGCGGACGTTGAAGTGGCTCGAGAGCAACTGCATAGGCTCAGTAAAGAACAGGGGTGGTATTGATGAGTGCGCAAACTATTAACGGCTGGATCAGAAATCTGGGCAAACGCTACGAAGATTTGATTACTGAAGGGCTGATACCGAACCAGCCATTACAAGAGCTCTATGACGGGCGGGATCGCCTGCACTTAGAACCTGCATGGGGACTTTCCCTGAGTTTTTGGGCAGAAACCAAGCGATTGGAAGCGCTGTTCATCACTCTGATTAAAAGCACTCCCTCGACGTTGGAATATAGGGGCGAGCTGCCCAAACCGCTCGCATCTACGATGACGAAGTCCGACATTCGGTCGCATTTCGGCGTCCCTGTAGAATCAGGTGCTCCTGTAAAAATGCCACAGCCCGGGGGTATGACTGGAGGGTGGGATGCCTATCCTCTTGATCCAAGCACATATCCGAATACCAAGCTGGTTTGCAAGTACACCTCCACTTTTCAGGTAAAAGCGTTGGTGTTTACATTGATTGATAAGAACCACGACTGATCTGCGTTCTGTTCCCAACTGGTTCGCCCCGCGTGGGAACGAGCGTCAACGACGTAGAGCGTTCAGGTACACCGCGTTGAATTCATCGCAGGCAAGCCAGCTCCCACAGTGACCGCGTTCCAACTTGGAAATACGGTCAACTGTGGGAGCTGGCTTGCCTGCGATAGCGGTTTAACAGGCGGTGGGCTTACCCCTGGCTGAACTGCGAAGCCAATTCGCGCAATAGCACTTCGGCATCCAGCACTTTACCGACCACATCCTCAGCCTTCTCGCGGCTCAGACCCAGACGCTCGAGCAACGCATCCGGAATGGATTCATCCGGCCCGGAGCCAATTCCGCGGCTACGCAACAGGCGCACCGCCAGGCACACCAGGTTCGGATACTCGGCATATTGCCCGTCATAGGTCGGGTCGTGCTGGAAGCGCAGGGCCGTTGACAACTCATCCGGCATGTCCCAATAGCGCATCAGCCAGGCACCGATCTGCTCGCGGCTGATGCCCAGCAAGTGCTGCTCGACATAGCTGTGGCACAGGTGCGGGTTAACCTCCAGGTGTCGGCAGATCAGCGAGAAATGCGGTGGGAACACATGGGCCAGCAGCAGGTAGCCGAAGTTGTGCAACAGCCCGGCCAGGTAGGTCAGGCCGGCTTCAGGGCGCTGGGCACGGGGCATGGCGCGGGTCAGGCCCTCGATCACGGCGGCGGTGTAGATCGACTGGTGCCAGTACGGCGTCGACAGGTGCGGGCGGTCCTTGGGCAGGCTGAGGGTTTTGCCCAATGCCAGGCCCAGCGCCAGGTTGATCACCAGGTCGAAGCCGAGCACGCGCACGATGGCGTCTTCGACCGAACGGATCTTGCCCGGCGAGGCGTAGTAGGGCGACGCGGCCCAGCTCACCACTTGGGCGGCCAGCGCCGGGTCGGTTTCGACCACTCCGGTGATGTCATCAATGGTGGCGTTGGGATCGACGCGCAGCTTGATGATCTTCTGCGCCGTGTCGGCCAATGGTGGAATCTCGATGGTCGCTTCCAGGCGTTGCTGGATGCGGCGGGCGGTGAACGCCTGCATCGCCTGGGTGATTTCCTCGCGGTCATCATTGGGGCGGTCCAGGTTCGGGCGAATGTTGCTCAGCGGCTCGCCGAACTGGGCGGCGCTGGCCTTGGTAAGCATGATCTTGAAGGCGTCGCTGGGGATCTCCAGCAACAGCCCGGCTTCGCCCGAATGCACCAGCAGGCTCGGCTCGTTGAGCAAGCTGCCTTCATACAGACACGGTGAGCTGGTGAGGGGCGGCAGGCCCGGCAGCAGGCTCAGATCATGCTTGCCGAGCATACGCTCGACGCGCTCCGGAGCTACGGCCGTGAGGCGGCGACCGGTGAGTTCGGTGAGGCGGTTGAGGTCAAGCAACTGGCTTTGAGGGAACAGCACCATGAGTGCGCCGACCGCGTCCTCAAGCAGCACCGCCTGGACCTTTCGCGCAGGGTTCAGGCCCGCGTGTTCGGCGACTTCCGTGTAGGGGATGGCGAGCTTTGCGAGCAGCGCCCGAATGACCGGCGGGGCGGTCAGTGGGGCTGTAGCGAGGGCAACTTCTGACATGGCCTGATCCAATTTCTTACAGTCATTGGAGTATAACCAGCTTGATACGGGTGTTGGTCGGATAAGTGGCGTTTGTGATGAGGTTGGCGGTGTGCTGATTACCCTGTAGGAGCGAGCTTGCTCGCGAAGACCTTCCTGACGGCGCGATCACCCAGAATGTCCGCGTTATCGTTGGCGTTCTTCGCGAGCAAGCTCGCTCCTACAGGGTGGGGTCAGACTTGGCCGTATTGCTGGCCGTGGCGCAGCCAGCGGTTGAGCAAGGGGCTGACGTGATCGGGCCAACGCTCAAGCAATGCTTGCGCAGCATCGCGCACGGCGGGCAGCAGGTCGGCATCGCGCATCAGGTCGGCGACCTTGAATTGCAGCAGGCCGGTCTGGCGCGTGCCGAGCATTTCACCGGGGCCGCGCAGTTCGAGGTCTTTTTCAGCGATGACAAAACCGTCGTTGGTTTCGCGCATGATGCCCAAGCGCTGTCGACCGATCTGCGACAGTGGCGGGTGATAGAGCAGCACGCAGTGGCTGGCTGCACTGCCCCGGCCAACCCGCCCGCGCAGCTGGTGCAGTTGCGCCAGGCCCAGGCGTTCGGGGTTTTCGATGATCATCAGGCTGGCGTTGGGCACATCCACGCCCACCTCGATTACGGTGGTGGCCACCAGCAGTTGCAGATTACCGGCCTTGAACTCGGCCATTACCGCGGCTTTTTCGGCAGGTTTCATGCGGCCATGGATCAGCCCGACCTTGAGTTCGCCCAAAGCGCTGGTGAGGTCTTCGTAAGTGGTTTCGGCGGCCTGGCAGGTCAGCTCTTCAGACTCTTCAATCAAGGTACAGACCCAGTATGCCTGGCGGCCTTCGGCGCAGGCGCCGCGCACGCGCTCGATCACTTCGACGCGCCGGGTGTCGGTGACCAGCACGGTGTTGACCGGCGTGCGCCCTGGCGGCAGTTCGTCGAGAATCGAGGTGTCGAGGTCGGCGTAGGCGCTCATGGCCAGGGTGCGCGGGATCGGTGTGGCGGTCATGATCAACTGGTGCGGATTCATGCGCCCACCCACGCCTTTCTGGCGCAGGGCCAGGCGCTGTTGCACGCCGAAGCGGTGCTGTTCGTCGATGATCACCAGGGCAAGGTTCTTGAACTGCACTTCGTCCTGGAACAGCGCATGAGTACCCACCACCATCGGCGCGCCGGCAGCGATTTGTTCCAGGGCGCTCGCGCGGTTTTTGCCCTTGAGTTTGCCCGCCAGCCACGCCACTTCCAGGCCCAGGGGTTCGAGCCAGCGTTTGAAGGTGATGAAGTGTTGTTCAGCGAGAATTTCTGTCGGCGCCATCAGCGCAACCTGGTAACCGGCTTCCAGTGCTTGCAGGGCAGCGAGGGCGGCGACCACGGTCTTGCCTGCGCCCACGTCGCCCTGGATCAGGCGCAGCATCGGCTCTTGCTGGCTGAGGTCGTAGGCAATTTCATTGCCCACGCGCTGCTGGGCACCCGTCGGCGCAAAACCCAGGTTGGCCAGGTATTGCGAGGGCAGTCGCGTGGCCTTGGGCATTGCCGGCGCACGCAGGGAACGCATGCTTTCACGCAGGCGTTGCTGGGACAGTTGGTGGGTCAGCAGTTCTTCGAAGGCCAGGCGATGTTGTGCCCAATGATGGCCGAGGGCGAGTTCGTCCACATCGGCATCCGCTGGCGGGTTATGCAAATAGCGTATCGCATCGGCCAGGGGCGCCAGTTGATAATCCCGCGCCAGCTCCAGCGGTAGCCAGTCGGGCAGGCTTTGCGGGCCGAGCAGGGTCAGGGTCTGCATGCACAGTTGGCGCAGGCGTTGCTGGGTCAGGCCCTCGGTCAGCGGGTAGATCGGTGTGAGGGTGGTGTCCACCGGTGGCGGTTCGTCGCCGGTGATGGCGCGGTATTCCGGGTGGTAGATCTCCAGGCCCGATGCGCCGGGACGTGCCTCACCGTAGCAGCGCACGCGGGTGCCTCGTTTGAGGCCCTCCTTCTGTGCATTGCTGAAATGGTAGAAGCGCAGGCTCAAGCCGCCGGTGCCATCCTGCAGGCGCACCACCAGGCTGCGGCGCTTGCCCATCACCACGTCAGCGCCGCTGACAGTGCCTTCGACCACCGCGTCCTGGCCTGGGCGCAAATGGCCGATGGGCACGACACGGGTACGGTCCTGATAACGCAGGGGCAAGTGGAACAGCACGTCCTGGAGGTTTTCCAGGCCGACCTTGGCCAACTTCTCGGCCATGGCTTCACCGACACCCTTGAGTGCCGTCACCGACACCTGCGACAGCTCAGTCATACGCTTGCTTAGCTCGCAGCGGGCGGCTTGGCCACCGAGCACAGGCGGATCGAATCGGCGAGGATCTCAATCGCCTTTGGGCGTGGGAAGCTGGCGCGCCAGGCAATGGCCACGGTACGGAACGGCACCGGCGGTGTGAGTGGGCGCACTTCGATCACGCCCTGGGCATAGTGATGGCTGTCCACCGCTGACAGCGGCAGGATCGAGATACCCAGGCCGGACGCGACCATATGGCGGATGGTTTCCAGGGAGCTGGATTCCACCGTAGTGTGCTTGGCGCCGTCGTTGCCCTTGGTCAGGGTCGGGCAGGCTTCCAGCACCTGATCGCGGAAGCAGTGGCCTTCACCGAGCAGCAGCAGGCTCTTGTCGTTGAGCAGGCCGGCGTCGATGGTGTCCTTTTTGGTCCACGGGTGCGAGGCCGGCATCAGCACGTAGAACGGCTCGTCGTAGAGCGGCAGGGTCAGCACGTCTGCCTCGTTGAACGGCAGGGCGATGATGATCGCGTCCAGCTCGCCGTTGCGCAGTTTGTCGCGCAGCACGTGGGTAAAGTTTTCTTCGATATACAGCGGCATCTGCGGCGCGACGCGGTGCAGTTGCGGGATCAGGTGCGGGAACAGGTAAGGGCCGACGGTGTAGATCGCGCCGACTTTGAGCGGTGCGGTCAGCTGGTTCTTGCCGGCCTGGGCCAGCTCGCGAATGCTTTGCGCTTGTTCCAGGACCTTCTGGGCCTGGGCAACGATACCTTCGCCCACTGGGGTGAGGCGCACGGCGCTCTTGCTGCGCTCGAAAATCAGCACACCGAGTTCGTCTTCAAGCTTTTTCACGCCCACCGACAGCGTCGGCTGGCTGACGTGGCAACGCTCGGCAGCATGGCCGAAGTGCTGTTCTTGGGCGAGGGTCACGATGTAGCGTAATTCTGTAAGAGTCATAGCGGGCGTCCATGAAGTTGCGGGCCAAGCATACCGGCTGCAATCGATAGACGCACGTTATCAGAACTTTGCTGGGGATTGAGTGGGGAATGTCGGAAATTGTTGTCGCGATGAAAGCCAGTGCGGGAGGTGGCAAGCCCCTCCCACACTGCTCTGCTAGCGGCGACGTTTATCGATGTTGTAAACGAAGGGCGCAACCAGTTCGACACTGCCGTTTTTCAACAGGTCGGCTGGAGGCTTCGGCAAGGGCTGAGCCTTGCGGATCATCTCCAGGGTTGCACGGTCCAGGTCGGCATTGCCGGAGCGGCCTTCCAGTTCGTAGGACAGTACATTGCCTTCGCCATCGACCACGAAACGCAGGCGGTTCATGCCTTCCTTGCCACGTTGCTGGGCGCCCGGCGGGTACTTCTTGTACTTCTGCAGGTGCGCCAGCAGGGTGCTTTGCCAGGATGCCTGGGCAGCAAGCTGTTGTGCCGATGGGCCGGGCGCAGGCTGGGCAGATTTTTGCGCAGGTGCGTTGCTCGGTGGCGTTTCGCTCGGTGGCTCCTCGGAAGGTTTCTCCTTGGGCGGATCGGGCTTCTTCTCCACGGGCTTGGGCGGTTGCGGCTTGGGTTTGGGCTTGACCGGCTTGGGCACCTGGATCGTCGGCTTGGGCGCCTCGGCCAATTTCGGCAAGGGCAGCTCTTCAACCGGCGGCGGCGGTGGGGCCACGACCTTGGGCGGTGCCGGCGGCGGCGGTGGCGCTGGCAGCGGCGCCAGGTCGATGACCATCGCGGCCGGCGGCAGCTGGATCGCCTGCGGCGCGGACCATTGGAGCGCGATGATGATCGCGACGGCATGCACGCCCAGCACGACGGCGAGGCTGGTGCCGTAACGCGTCAGTTTGTGGCGCGTCGTGATCATTTCTTGGCTGCCGTCTCAAGTCCGACCAGGCCTACCTTGAGGTAACCGGCTGCCCGCAGGGCATCCATCACGCTCATCAGGTCGCCATAGTCCACGCCCTTGTCGGCCTGGAAGAAGATCGTCGTGTCTTTCTTGCCCTGGGTCTTGGCGTCGAGCACCGGCCCCAGGGTTTCAGCCTTGACTTCTTCTTCGCCCAGGAACAGGCGTTGGTCCGCCTTGACGCTGAGGAAAATCGGCTTCTCCGGCCGCGGCGCCGGCTTGGCGCTGGAGGCGGGCAGGTCTACCTTGATGTCCACGGTGGCCAACGGTGCCGCCACCATGAAGATGATCAGCAGCACCAGCATCACGTCGATAAACGGCGTGACGTTGATTTCGTGGTTCTCGACGAGTTCATCGTCGCCTTGATTCAAATGCAGGCCCATGGCCGATTACCCCACTTTCACCATGTGCGGTTGCGAGCTGCGCTCGGTAGGCAGGTGATCGAGGTCACGGCTGACCAGCAGCAGGACTTCTGCCGACGCATCCGATACCTGAGCCTTGTAACCGGCGATCGAACGGGCGAAGACGTTGTAGATCACCACCGCTGGAATCGCGGCAACCAGGCCCAGGGCTGTAGCCAGCAGGGCTTCGGCGATGCCGGGGGCAACGACGGCGAGGTTGGTGGTCTGGGTTTTGGCGATGCCGATGAAGCTGTTCATGATGCCCCACACGGTGCCGAACAGGCCGACGAACGGGGCTGTGGAGCCGATGGTGGCGAGTACGCCGGTGCCGCTGCTCATGTTGCGGCCGCAGGCGGCGACCAGACGCTCCAGGCGGAAGCTGACGCGTTCCTTGATGCCTTCTTTTTCGCGGGTGTTGGCCGAAAGGCGCATTTCTTCCAGCGCGTCGTGCACCAGCAGGTTGGCCAGGGTGCCCTTTTTGGTCGCGGTTTCGCTCGCTTCCTTAAGGGTTGTGGCTTTTTTCAGGTGGACGATTTCAGCGCGCAGACGACGCTTGGCGCCCAGCAGCTCGAAGCCTTTGGCAATCCAGATAGTCCAGGTGATGATCGAGGCGATGGCCAGGCCGATCATCACAGCCTTCACCACCACGTCGGCATTCTGGTACATGCCCCAGGGTGACAGGTCATGGGCCATGCCCAGGGTGTTGTCTTCTTCCAGCACGACGCCGGTTTCGTCGGCAGGTGCGGCGTCACCAGCGGCCTGGGCCGGGTCGGTAGCCACTGGTGCTACGGCAGGCGCCGCCGGGGTCGCAGCATTTTGCTCGGCGGCCGCTGGAGTGGCAGGGGCGGTGGCATCAGCGAATGCGGCGGTCGGTGCCAGCAGAACGCTGAACAGCATCGCAGCAATCGCACGCCAGGCGCGGGATGGGCTGTGAGGCTTGGTTGGCGAAGCGGGGGTTGTATTACGTGTCATGCTGGCCGGACCTGAGAGAAAAAATGGGTGATCGTCCTTCCAGACCCGTGGGGTCGAGGACAAATGGGCGGTTATTATTGCAAGTAATTCTTGTTAACTAAAGTGGCACTGTTACTTTATTTCGCTTTTTACTGGCCGTTGATCCACTCGCGCGGCTAATCTGCGCCTTTGAGAATGGAGTTTTATGATGTCTGCGCCTTCTGTTGTGATTGCCGGTTGCGGCGATGTGGGTAGTCGGCTGGCTAGCCAATTGCTGGCCTCGGAATGGGAGGTTCACGGCCTGCGCCGCGATATTTCGCGCCTGCCCGACGGGGTGATCGGCATCGCCGGCGACCTGTTCAAAAAGGACTGCCCTGACACCTGGCCCATCGGCGGGGTGGATTATCTGGTGTATTGCGCCGCTGCCACCGAGCATGACGAGGCCGGCTATCGCGCCGCTTACGTGCAAGGGTTGCAGCATGTGTTGGAGTGGCTGGGCGATTACGGCCAGGAGCCGAAACATCTGGTGTTCGTCTCCAGCAGCAGTGTTTACGGGCAGCAGAACGGCGAGTGGGTCGACGAAACGTCAGAAACGCAAGCGAAGGGTTATTCCGGGCAGGTGATGCTGGAGGCTGAGCAAGTGGCGCTCAATAGCGGTATCCCGGCCACCGTTGTGCGGCTGACCGGGATTTACGGCCCGGGTCGTGAATGGCTGCTGACTCAGGTTCGCCAAGGCTATCGTGTAGCGATTGACCCGCCGTTGTATGGCAACCGTATCCACGCCGATGACGCCGCGGGCCTGCTCGCCTTTTTGCTGCGGCATGTGGAAAAGGGTGGTTCGCTGGACAAGGTCTACATCGGCGTTGACGATGCGCCGGCACCACTGGCCGAGGTGGTGGCCTGGTTGCGTGAATACCTGGGTGTGACCGAGTGGGCCGAGGATGCCAGTGTACGGCGGGCGGGGAGCAAGCAATGCAGTAATGCGCGTATCAAGGCGCTTGGCTGGATGCCGACATACCCGACTTACCGGGAAGGCTATGCGGCAATTCTGAAAGGCTGAAGCGCGGGCAAAAATGTGGGAGCTGGCTTGCCTGCGAAGGCGGCCTAACAGTCATTATAGTTGGACCGAGTACATATCCATTCCTGCGGTAACGGCTACTTATGGTTCCGCTCTTACAGCGGGTCACTTTTGGAAGGACCGGAATGCCGGCCCAGCCAAAAGTAACCAAAAGGTCCTCGCCCCACCACTCGGCACCTCGCTTGGGCTCGGTGTGCCCGTAATCCGCCAGGGATTTGGGGGGCCGCCGCCACGCGCCATCCATGGCGCGGGGCGGCTAAACCGGCATCCCTGCCGGTTTACCCCCCAAATCCCTGTCGAATTCCGGCCAGCGTGGTTTGACGGGGCGCCTAAGATCAAGATCAAAAGCAGATCAAGAGCAAGAGCAAGAGCGGCTCGCTTCGCATCGTGGTTACCGTTGATCGAGTTGTGTGGAGACTACGATTCTCGCAGGCAAGCCAGCTCCCACATTTGGATTTGGGTGAGGCTTTTATTACTTTTCAAGCAACCATTGGCGAGGGCCTGGCGTAAACGAAGGCACTTCATCGGCCTGTGCGGTGTTGATCGCCTGGAAGATCTCCAGTTGCTCACCCTTGCGCGCGAAGATCCAAGGGTTGCCCTGGCCGTTCAGTTGCAGCCAGATGCTGTCATAGCCGCCGCTCATGGAGGCGCAATCGCCTGCCAGGCAGAGTGAATAGCGATCAACCCCTGGCAGGCCGGCGACCTTGCCGTCAGCCTGGAACTGCACCGTAGCGCCGTTGCCGGTACCGTCGGTGATCTTCCAGTCGCCACCCATGTAGGCCGCATACAGTGCCCGCTCGAAGTTGGCACCCAGTGGCGCGCCTTCCGGCGCAGGGTCTTTGGCGCGGGCGAACAGTTGTTCTGGCTCATTGTCGTTGGCCACTTGCAGCAATTGTTTGCCTTTGCGCTTGAGTTCGGTGGCAGAGCTGCCATAGAAATCCACGTTCCATGCGCCGGGTTTTTCACCCGACAACTTGCCTTCCGCTACTTCAAAACCGTTGTAGTAGCGCGCCTGCAGCGCCTTGGTGTTGACCTCCCACTCAAGGTTGGGGCCATAGGATTGCAGGGCTTCACGCAAAGGGCCGCCCTTGGCCGCCGCGTCGATGGCGGCCTGGTTGATCCAGGTACCGCTTACGTCGAGGTCGGCGGGGTTGCTGGCACAGCCGCTCAGCAACAGTGCGAGCAACGAAGAGGCTACAAGCGCTTTGCGCATTACGAAATCCTTATGAAACGAAGCCGGCGCAGCCTGTTGGGGCTGCGCCGGGTGTTTTACTCGATGACCAGAATGGCGTCCATCTCAACCTGTGCACCCTTTGGCAGGGCGGCAACGCCAATGGCGGCGCGGGCTGGGTAGGGTTGTTCGAAGTACTTGCCCATGATCTCGTTGACCTTGGCGAAATGGCTCAGGTCGGTGAGGAAGATGTTCAGCTTGACGATGTCCTTGAACGAACCACCGGCAGCCTCAGCCACGGATTTAAGGTTTTCGAAGACTTGTACGGTCTGGGCTTCGAAGCCTTCAACCAGTTCCATGGTCTTTGGGTCCAGCGGAATCTGGCCGGACATGTAGACGGTGTTGCCCGCCTTGATCGCCTGGGAGTAGGTGCCGATGGCGGCTGGGGCTTTATCGCTGGTGATAACTGTCTTGGTCATGAATGACTCCTTGTAATGGATCGGTTATGCACGCATACGGGTGATGCGGATCACACCGGTCAAGGCGCGCAGTTTCTTGATCACGCGGGCCAGGTGCACACGGTCGTGCACACTGACCACCAGTTGGACCACGCTGATGCGACCATCACGTTCGTCCATGCTGATTTTCTCGATATTGCCGTCGGCCGCATTGACGCTGCTGGCCAGCAGGGCGATCAGGCCGCGCTGATGTTCCAGTTCCACTCGCAGCTCGACGTTGAATTCGCCGGTGACATCCTTGGCCCACGAGAGCTGGATGCATTTTTCCGGGTTGTGGCGGATTTCGGTGATGTTGCGGCAGTTGTCCAGGTGCACCACCATGCCCTTGCCCGCAGACAGGTGGCCGACGATCGGGTCGCCCGGGATCGGCGTGCAGCATTTTGCATAGCTGAGCACCAGGCCCTCGGTGCCGCGAATCGCCAGCGGGCCTTCCGGGCTCGGCAGCTGTTCGCCTTCGCCCAGCAGGCGACGGGCGACCACATAAGCCATGCGGTTGCCCAGGCCGATATCTTCGAGCAGGTCTTCGATGGTTTCCTGGCGATACTCATGAAGCATCGCCTGCACGCGTTCTTGCGCAATCTTGTCCAGGGCGCTGTCGAAGCCGTTGAGCACCTTGTTCAGCAGGCGCTCGCCCAGGCTGATGGACTCGGAGCGGCGCTGCAGTTTCAGCGCGTGGCGAATATGCGTTCGGGCCTTGCCGGTGACGACAAAGTTGAGCCAGGCCGGGTTAGGGCGCGCGCCTGGAGCACTGACGATCTCGACCGTGGAGCCACTTTGCAGCGGCTCGGACAGCGGTGCGAGGCGACGATTGATCCGACAGGCAATGCAGCTGTTGCCGACGTCGGTGTGCACTGCGTAGGCAAAGTCGACCGCCGTGGAGCCCTTGGGCAGCTCCATGATCCGGCCCTTGGGCGTGAACACATAGACCTCGTCCGGAAACAGGTCAATCTTCACGCTTTCGATGAATTCCAGGGAGTTGCCGGCTCGTTGCTGCATTTCCAGCACGCCCTTGACCCATTGGCGGGCACGGGCATGGGTGCCTTTGGGCTGTTCGTCGCCGCTGGATTTGTACAGCCAGTGGGCAGCGATGCCGTTGTTGGCCATCTCTTCCATTTCGCGGGTACGGATCTGGATCTCGATTGGCACGCCATGCATACCGAACAGCGTGGTATGCAGCGACTGATAGCCGTTGGCCTTGGGGATCGCGATGTAGTCCTTGAAACGGCCCGGCAGGGGTTTGTACAAATTATGTACAGCGCCCAGCACGCGGTAACAGGTGTCGACCTTGTCGACGATGATCCGGAACGCGTACACGTCCATGATCTCGTTAAAGGCCCGGCGCTTGCCGCGCATCTTCTTGTAGATGCCGTAGATGTGCTTCTGGCGGCCACTGACTTCGCCTTCGATCTCGTCTATCGCCAGGCAATGGCTCAGGGATTCTTCAATCTTGTTGACGATTTCCTTGCGATTGCCCCGGGCGCGTTTGACCGCCTGGTAGATGCGCGCCGAACGCATCGGGTGCATGGCTTTGAAGCCAAGGTCTTCGAATTCGATACGAATGGCGTGCATGCCCAGCCGGTTGGCGATGGGCGCGTAGATTTCCAGGGTTTCCTTGGCGATGCGCCGGCGCTTTTCGCCGGAGAGCACTTCCAGCGTGCGCATGTTGTGCAGCCGGTCGGCCAGCTTGACCAGGATCACCCGAATGTCTCGGGCCATGGCCATGGCCATCTTCTGGAAGTTTTCCGCCTGGGCTTCGGCCTTGGTCTCGAAGTTCATCTGGGTCAGTTTGCTGACCCCGTCGACCAGTTCGGCCACGGTTTCGCCAAATTGCGCGCTGAGCGCTTCCTTGGCAATGCCGGTGTCTTCGATCACGTCATGCAGCATCGCGGCCATCAGGCTCTGATGGTCCATGTGCATGTCGGCCAGAATATTTGCCACCGCAAGGGGATGGGTGACATACGCCTCACCGCTACGCCGGCGCTGGCCGTCGTGGGCTTGTTCGGCGTAGAAATACGCTCGGCGGACCAGGTTGACCTGGTCGGGGCCGAGGTAGGCCGATAAGCGATCGGCGAGGGCGTCTATGCTCGGCAAAGCGTGAACTCCTGCCGATGGCTGTGACCCCGCGCCGTGCTACGTCGACCAGGCATAGGCTTAGACGTCCTCGTTGGACTCGCTTTCGAACGCTGCAAACAGCGGTTCGTCTTCAACGATTTCGGCGTTGGCGATGAACTCGTAGCTCATCAGGCCTTCAGCGATTTCACGCAGGGCTACAACGGTAGGCTTGTCGTTTTCCCACTGGACCAGGGGCTCTTTGCCGCCAGTGGCCAGTTGACGGGCACGCTTGGTAGAGAGCATGACCAGCTCAAAGCGGTTATCCACGTGTTCTAGGCAGTCTTCAACGGTTACGCGGGCCATGGTATTCCTCGGAGCGAATGCAAGATGCGCGCTGCCCGGTTGGGCGAGCGGACTGAGCAGTTTAAAAAATCACCAGCGTTTAGGGAAGCGCTGATTTTTCGCAGGCCCTCGCAAAACCGCTACAAGTGCCAATGTAAGGCCCTTGCAGCGGTTTTGGGAAGAGCTAATCAACCGAGCAGTTCAGCGAGTAATTTGCCGAAACGCTGCTGTTGACGCTTTTGCTGGAGCTGGTTGGCGCGGAAAATCGCCTTCAAATCATCCAGCGCGTGGGCGAAATCGTCATTGATGATCAGGTAGTCGTAGTCGACGTAGTGGCTCATTTCGCTGACGGCTTCACGCATACGACCTTCGATGATCTCGTCGCTGTCCTGGCCACGGTTGGTCAGGCGCTGGTGCAACGCTTCAAGCGACGGCGGCAGGATAAAGATCGAGCGTGCCTTGGGCATCAATTGGCGCACTTGCTCGGCGCCCTGCCAATCGATTTCCAGGATCAGGTCGTGGCCTTCGTCCAGGGTCTGCTGCAGATGGCTTTGGGAGGTGCCGTAGAGGTTGCCGAAGACTTCGGCGCGCTCCAGGAAGTCGCCGTGTTCGATCATCTTGACGAATTCGGTACGCTCGACAAAGTGATAGTGCACGCCGTTGACTTCGCCCGGGCGCATGGCGCGGGTGGTGTGGGACACCGAAATGCGGATCTGTTCGTCAGCGTCGGTCAAGGCCTTGACCAGGCTGCTCTTGCCCGCGCCCGAAGGGGCGGAAATGATGTAAAGGGTGCCGGTGCTGTGGGTCATGAAGGTTGCCTTACTCAATATTCTGTACTTGTTCGCGCATTTGCTCGATCAACACTTTGAGGTTGACCGCTGCCGTGGTGCTGCGCGGGTCGAACGCCTTGGAGCCCAGTGTATTGGCTTCGCGGTTGAGTTCCTGCATCAGGAAGTCCAGGCGCCGACCGGCGGCGCCACCAGACTTGAGCACGCGGCGTACTTCAAGAATGTGGGTGCTCAGGCGGTCGAGCTCTTCAGCCACGTCGCTTTTCTGGGCGAGCAGGACCATTTCCTGTTCCAGTCGCGTCGGGTCGAGGTCGGCTTTCATGTCGGTGAAGCGGTCGAGGATCTTCTGGCGCTGGGTGGCAAGCATCTGCGGCACCAGTTCGCGCAGGGTGACCACATCGGCTTCGATCGATGTCAGGCGCTCGTTGATCAGGCGCGCCAGTTCAGCGCCTTCGCGTTCACGGCCCGCCTTGAGCTCCTTCAGGCCCTGGTTGAACAGGGCGAGTGCTTCGGCGTTCAGGGCTTGCGGGTCGGTGGCGTCGCCCACCAGTACGCCGGGCCAGGCCAAGACTTCCAGAGGGTTCAGCGCGGCCGGTTGCTTGATCAGGCCGGCGATGGTTTCGGCGGCGGCCACCAGTTGGGCGGCGCGGTCGCGGTCCAGCTGCAGCGGTTTGCCAGTGGTTTCTTCGGTAAAGCGCAGTGTGCATTCCAGCTTGCCGCGGGAAATGCCCTGGCGCAGTGCTTCCCGGACGGCGCCTTCGAGGTCGCGCAATGACTCCGGCAGGCGCAGGTGCGGCTCCAGGTAGCGGCTGTTGACCGAGCGCAGTTCCCAGCTGAGGGTGCCTTGGGCGCCGGCTTTTTCGACACGGGCGAAGGCGGTCATGCTGTGCACCATGGAGGTACCTCGCGTTGGATAAATAGAAATTGGCCAGGCCGACCTGGAGGCGCAGGATTGTAGCGCAGTGGGAGGGAGGCGCCCAAACCCGGGCATTGGTAACCGGATTTTTTAGAAGTGCCCCGAACCGGCTTGCGGCTCTATAATGCTCGGCAGTTTTTCGTCCTCAGTACAGGTATCCCCTATGAAACGTCCAAGTGGTCGCGCTGCCGATCAGCTCCGCTCGATCCGCATCACCCGCAACTACACCAAACACGCCGAGGGATCCGTACTGGTCGAGTTTGGCGATACCAAGGTGATTTGCACCGTCAGCGTCGAAAACGGCGTGCCGCGTTTCCTCAAGGGTCAGGGCCAAGGCTGGTTGACCGCAGAGTACGGCATGTTGCCGCGCGCCACCGGCGAGCGTAACCAGCGTGAAGCCAGCCGTGGCAAGCAAGGCGGGCGTACCCTGGAAATCCAGCGCCTGATCGGCCGTTCCCTGCGTGCTGCTCTGGACATGTCCAAGCTGGGCGACGTGACCCTGTACGTCGACTGCGACGTGATCCAGGCTGATGGCGGCACCCGTACTGCATCCATCACCGGCGCCATGGTGGCCCTGGTCGACGCGTTGAAAGTGATCAAAAAGCGTGGCGGCCTGAAAGCAGGTGACCCGCTCAAGCAGATGATCGCTGCCGTGTCGGTCGGTATGTACCAGGGCGAGCCTGTGCTGGACCTGGATTACCTGGAAGACTCGGCCGCCGAGACCGACCTGAACGTGGTCATGACCAGCACCGGTGGTTTCATCGAAGTGCAGGGCACCGCCGAAGGCGCGCCATTCCAGCCGGCTGAGTTGAACGCGATGCTGGCCCTGGCCCAGAAGGGCATGAACGAAATCTTTGCACTGCAGACCGCCGCACTGGCTGAATAAGCCCGTCCCGAGGAGAAAACGCCATGAATGACAGCCAATTGCCGGTTCCGGCACCGTCCAAGGAAGTACGCCAGTTGGCAATGCTGTGTCATTTCGCGGCGTTTGCAGGGTTGGTATTCCCCTTCGGCAGCTTGTTGGGGCCGCTGATCCTGTGGCAGTTCAAGAAGGACATGGATCCGCTTATCGATGATCAGGGCAAGGAAGCCCTGAACTTCCAGATCACCGTGGCGATCGCCTGGCTGGTGTGTCTGGTGCTGGGCTTTGTGGTGGTCGGCTTTTTGTTGATGACCGTATTGGTGATAGGGGCGTTGATACTGACGATCATTGCCGGGATCAAGGCCAACAAGGGCATTGCCTATCGTTATCCGTGGACCTGGCGTCTGATCAAGTAATCGAGCGGCCACAAAAAAACCGACATCGCTGTCGGTTTTTTTGTGCCTGGAAAAAGACCTCAGATGGTCAAGGTCCAGTCGTAGTCCACGATCAGTGGCGCGTGCTGCGAGAAGCGCGGCTGGCGTGGCAAGCGAGCGCTGCGTACGAACCGGCGCAGGCCCGGGGTCAGCAACTGATAGTCGAAACGCCAGCCCAGGTTGAGCATTTCAGCCTGTTCGTTATCCGGCCACCAGCTGTACTGGTCGCCTTCGCGACTGACTTCGCGCAGGGCATCAACATAGCCCATGTTGCCGACAATCTCGTCCATCCAGGCCCGTTCCGGCGCCAAAAAGCCCGGTGATTGCTGGCTGTCACGCCAGTTTTTGATATCCAGCTTCTGTTGCGCCACGTACAGCGAGCCACAATAAATGTACTCGCGACGTTTGCGCCGCTGTTTATCCAGATAACGGGCGAAATCGTCCATAAGCTTGAATTTCTGGTTCAAGTCTTCATCGCCGTTCTGCCCCGAAGGAAGCAGCAAGGTCGCGATGCTGACCTTGTCGAAATCGGCTTGCAGGTAGCGCCCGTAGCGGTCGGCTGTCTCGAAGCCGAGGCCGCTGATGACCGCCTTGGGTTGCAACCGCGAGTACAAAGCCACGCCACCTTGGGTGGGCACTTCGGCATCGCAGGCATAAAGGAAGTAGCCATCCAGTTGGAAGGCTGGGTCGTCCAGTTCAAAGGCGGAGGCGCGGGTGTCCTGCAGGCAGATGACGTCGGCATTCTGGGCTTGCAGCCAACTGAGCAAACCACGCTCGACTGCAGCCTGAATACCATTAACGTTCACACTGATGATCCGCATAAATGGCCCCAAAAATCGCGTGCGTGTATGATACACGCCGTCCACCTAATTAGCTAAATCCGTGGTATCTGAGGCTTTTTTCATGCAGGCGTATCAACGCGATTTCATTCGTTTTGCCATCGATCGCGGCGTTTTACGCTTCGGTGAGTTCACTCTCAAGTCCGGGCGCACCAGCCCGTACTTCTTCAATGCTGGCTTGTTCAACTCGGGTTCGGCCCTGGCTCAGCTGGGTCGTTTCTATGCGGCAGCCATCGTTGAGAGCGGTATTTCCTTCGACGTACTCTTTGGCCCGGCCTACAAGGGTATTCCTCTGGCAGCGGCGACGGCGGTAGCCCTGGCAGAGCATCACGGGCAGGACTTGCCGTGGTGCTTCAACCGTAAGGAAGCCAAGGCCCATGGTGAAGGTGGCAGCCTGGTCGGCGCGCCATTGACCGGCGATGTGCTGATCATCGATGACGTGATCACCGCGGGTACTGCTATCCGTGAAGTGATGCAGGTCATCGCTTCCCAGGACGGCGCCAAGGCCGCTGGCGTGCTGATCGCGCTGAACCGCCAGGAGCGCGGCAACGGTGAGTTGTCGGCGATCCAGGAAGTGGAGCGCGATTTCGGCATCCCGGTGGTAAGTATTGTGTCGTTGAACCAGGTGTTGCAGTTCCTGGAAGATGACCCGCAGCTCAAGCAGCATTTGCCGGCAGTGCGGGCGTACCGCGAGCAGTTCGGCGTCTGACACTGACTCCTTTGGGAGCGGGCTTGCCCGCGATAGCGGTGTGTCAGGCGGTGTATTTTTGCATGTACTGCCGTCATCGCAGGCAAGCCAGCTCCCACATGTGAACTGTCTACAAACAAAAGGCCCCGCTCAATTCAATTGAGCGGGGCCTTTTGCTTTGCAGCGGTTAAGGACGCTTGCGGTTACTGATCAGCGTGCCCACACCGGTATCGGTGAAGATTTCCAACAGGATTGCATTTGGCACGCGGCCATCCAGGATCAGCGAGCTGCCGACGCCGCCCTGCACCGCTTCCAGTGCGCAACGGATCTTCGGCAACATGCCGCCGTAGATGGTGCCGTCGGCGATCAGGTCGTCTACCTGCTGGGTAGTCAGGCCGGTCAGTACCTTGCCTTCCTTGTCCATCAAGCCGGCGATGTTGGTCAGCAGCATCAGCTTTTCAGCCTTCAGTGCTTCCGCCACCTTACCGGCTACCAGATCGGCGTTGATGTTATAGGACTCGCCATTGGCGCCCACGCCGATCGGCGCAATTACCGGGATAAAGTCGCCCTTGACCAGCAGGTTGAGCAAATCGGTGTTGATGCCGATGACTTCGCCCACCTGGCCGATATCGATGATTTCCGGCTGGGTCATCTCCGGCGTCTTGCGGGTCACGGTCAGTTTCTTGGCGCGGATCAGTTCCGCATCCTTGCCGGTCAGACCGATGGCGCTGCCGCCGTGGCGGTTGATCAGGTTGACGATGTCTTTGTTGACCTGGCCGCCGAGGACCATTTCCACTACGTCCATGGTCTGCGCGTCAGTAACGCGCATGCCATCGATGAAGTGACTCTCGATCGACAAGCGCTTGAGCAGGTCGCCGATTTGCGGGCCGCCACCGTGGACCACCACCGGGTTGATCCCCACGGCTTTCATCAGCACGATGTCGCGGGCAAAGCCGGTTTTCAGCTCGTCGCTTTCCATGGCATTGCCGCCGTACTTGATCACCAGCGTCTTGCCGACGTAGCGTCGAATATAAGGCAACGCTTCGGACAGGACCTTGGCGGTGTTGGCAGCGGCTTCGCGTTCGAGGGTCATTCAGGGCTCCGGGCAAAAAATCAGAACGGTAATTGGAGATCAGGGGCAACACGTTTCAACTGGGCGTGGAACACGTCCTTGATGCGCTGCAACTCAGCCTCGGTATCCGCCTCGAAACGCAGGACCAGCACCGGTGTGGTGTTGGACGCGCGAACCAGGCCCCAGCCTTTGGCGTAATCGACTCGCACACCATCAATAGAGGTCAGGTTGGCGCCTTCACCCCATTGCGCATCGTGCAATGCGTCAATGATGCTGAATTTGCTCTCCTCGGTCACATGGATATTGATCTCTGGCGTAGAAATATCATTCGGGAAGGTCTGAAACAGTTCTTCGGCGGTGGATTTTTCCTTGCTGAGGATCTCCAGCAGACGAGCGGCGCTGTAAATGCCGTCGTCAAACCCGAACCAGCGCTCCTTGAAGAATACGTGGCCGCTCATTTCGCCGGCCAAGAGTGCGCCGGTTTCCTTCATTTTCTTTTTGATCAACGAATGACCGGTCTTCCACATTAGCGGGCGACCGCCGTATTCCTTGATCAGTGGTGTCAGACGGCGGGTGCATTTCACGTCGAAGATGATCTCGGCGTTGGGGTTGCGCGCCACTACGTCACGGGCAAACAGCATCAGCAGGCGGTCGGGGAAGACGATCTCGCCGGTTTCGGTCACCACGCCCACGCGGTCGCCGTCGCCATCGAAGGCCAGGCCGACGTCGGCGCCCACTTCCTTGACCTTGGCGATCAGGTCTACCAGGTTTTCCGGTTTGCCCGGGTCCGGGTGGTGATTGGGGAAGTTGCCGTCGACATCGCAGAACAGCGGGATCACTTCGCAGTTCAGGGCTTCGAGCAGTTGCGGGGCGATCACGCCAGCCGCGCCGTTGCCGCAATCCACCACCACTTTTAGGCGGCGGGCGAGTTTGACATCGCGAGTGATTTCATCGGAGTAGCGTTGCAGGATGTCGACCTTGGTGATGCTGCCGGTGCCGCTGGTCAGGTCATTGGTCTTCAGGCGGGTGTGCAGGGCCTGGATCTGTTCATTGGCCAGCGTATCGCCAGCGATGACGATCTTGAAGCCGTTGTAGTCCGACGGGTTGTGACTACCGGTGAGCATGACCCCGGATTTGCCGGCCAGTACGTTGGCGGCGTAGTACAGCGCGGGTGTCGGCACCAGGCCGACGTCGCTGACATGGCAACCGCTGTCGGCCAGGCCCTGGATCAGTTGCTCGACCAGTTCGGGGCCGGACAAACGGCCGTCACGACCCACCGAGACGTTGGGCTCGCCCTGGGCCAGGCTCTGCGAACCGATGGCGCGGCCAATCCAG
Organism: Pseudomonas sp. MF7453; assembly: GCF_016405455.1. Classification (NCBI taxonomy): domain Bacteria; kingdom Pseudomonadati; phylum Pseudomonadota; class Gammaproteobacteria; order Pseudomonadales; family Pseudomonadaceae; genus Pseudomonas; species Pseudomonas sp. MF7453. The sequence continues at coordinate 290,840 of NZ_JAEKCN010000005.1, forward strand.
TAGGCGGTTTCGGCGGTCAGGGTCTTGGGTACCACGCCACGAATGTCATAGGCGCGAAAAATGCTGTCGGGAAAGGTCGGGGCTACGCGGGCTGCGGTACTCATCGCGGGGAGAACTCCATCTGAAAGGGGCAGGGCTGGCCTGAAATGTGGCTGGCCGGCAGGCTCAAACTGAAGGGTATGACGGCGTTTTCGGCAGAGAGTTCGTGGTGTAAAAGTGCCATCGGGGTCATGGCTTTGCCCGCATGGCTGCGTAACTCGTTGATTTCACTAGGTAAATTTCGCTTGTGAGATTTACGCATTCTTCATCCTGGAACGCCATGCGGTGGCATCGGGCCAGACGAGGGTGTCTGGCCTGATTCAGCTTAGTCAGTGGCTGCCGGAATGCCCGAAACCGCCTGCACCACGCTGGGTTTCGTCGAACTCTTCGACCAGTTCGAAGTGCGCCTGTACCACGGGCACCAATACCAGCTGGGCAATGCGCTCGCCGACCGCGATGTTGAAGGCGGTCTGGCCACGGTTCCAGCACGAGACCATCAGTTCGCCCTGATAATCGGAGTCGATCAGGCCGACCAGGTTACCGAGCACGATGCCATGTTTATGGCCCAGGCCGGAGCGCGGCAGGATCAGCGCCGCCAGGCCCGGGTCGCCGACGTAGATCGACAGGCCGGTCGGGATCAGGAGGGTCTGGCCCGGCTCAAGGACGGTGTCCTCCTTGAGCATGGCGCGCAGGTCCAGGCCGGCGGAGCCCGGTGTGGCGTAGGCGGGCAGCGGGAATTCGTTGCCGATGCGGGGGTCGAGGATCTTGGCTTGCAAAGCGTGCATGAAAATTAAACCTGGTTCAGCCGTTGGGCGATAAAAGAGATCAGTTGGCGGGCAATCTTGCCCTTGCTGGTCTGGGCGAAAAGGGTGGCGTGCAGCTCGCGATCGATCACGCTGCAGGCATTTTCCTCGCTGTTGAAGCCGATGCTCGGGTTGGCGACATCATTGGCAACGATCAAGTCGAGGTTTTTATCTTTCAATTTACGTGCGGCGTAGTCCAGCAGGTGCTCGGTCTCGGCAGCGAAACCAACACTGAACGGACGGTCCGGACGGGTGGCGATGGTGGCCAGGATGTCCGGGTTGCGCACCATTTGCAGGAGCAGGCCGTCGCCGCTTGTAGGGTCTTTCTTGAGCTTTTGCGGGGCCACGACTTCCGGGCGGTAATCCGCAACCGCTGCCGAGGCGATGAACAGGTCGCAGGGAATGGCGGCTTCACAGGCCGCCAGCATGTCCCGGGCGCTGACTACGTCGATTCGCGTGACGCGATCAGGGGTCGGCAAATGCACGGGACCTGTGATCAAGGTCACCCGTGCGCCTGCCTCGACCGCAGCTTCTGCCAGCGCAAAGCCCATTTTTCCTGAGCTATGGTTGGTGATGTAGCGCACCGGGTCGATGTTTTCCTGGGTCGGGCCTGCGGTGATCAGCACGTGCTTGCCGGTCAGGGCCAGGTGCTGGAAACACTCGGCGGCGCATAGCGCAAGGTCGGTGGCTTCGAGCATCCGGCCCATGCCGACGTCGCCACAGGCCTGGCTGCCGGAGGCGGGGCCAAACACCTTGAGGCCGCGGCTTTGCAGAAGTTGGGTGTTGGCTTGGGTGGCCGGGTCGCGCCACATGGCCTGGTTCATGGCCGGAGCGATCGCGACGGTGGCGTCGGTGGCCAATACCAGGGTGGTCAGCAGGTCATCGGCGATGCCCTGGGCCAGGCGGGCGATCAGGTCGGCGGTGGCCGGGGCGATCAGTACCAGGTCGGCCCATTTGGCCAGTTCGATGTGGCCCATGGCGGCTTCGGCCGCCGGGTCCAGCAGGTCGAGGTGAACCGGGTGGCCGGACAGGGCCTGCATGGTCAGCGGGGTGATGAACTCACTGCCGCCACGGGTCATGACCACGCGCACTTCGGCGCCCTGGTCCAGGAGCCTGCGAACCAACTCTGCGCTCTTGTAGGCGGCAATGCCGCCGCCGACGCCGAGAACGATGCGTTTCCGATACAGACGCTGCATTGGTTTGCCTTTCCAGTTCAGTGATGCCAGTTCAGTGACGCCTGCGATGACCCCTCCCCAGGTGAAATCGCATGCAAAAAAGAGGGCCTACGATAACACAGCGTCTGCCGCGCAACAGCGCAGCAGATACAGACGGAGGTGGGATGAGTATTCGTGATTGGCCCGTGGCGGAGCGTCCACGGGAGAAGCTGTTGGAAGGCGGCGCGGCGAGCCTGTCCGATGCCGAACTGTTGGCGATCTTCCTGCGTACCGGGGTTGCCGGTCGAAGCGCGGTGGACCTGGCGCGTCATCTGCTGGCGCAGTTTGGCGGCCTGCGCCCGCTGTTGGAGGCCAGTCAGACGCTGTTCAGCCAGCATCTGGGGCTGGGGCCGGCGAAATTCGCCCAATTGCAGGCGGTGCTGGAAATGTCCCGGCGCCATCTGGCCGAACGCTTGCGCGCGGACTCGGTACTGGAGAGCCCGCTGGCTGTGCGCCAATACCTCAAGGCGCTGTTGCGCCATGAGCCCCATGAGATATTCGGCTGTCTGTTTCTGGACTCAAAGCATCGCGTGCTGGGGTTCGAGGCGTTGTTTCAGGGCACCATCGACACTGCGATTGTTTACCCGCGGCAAGTGGTCAAGCGTGCCCTGGCGCACAACGCGGCAGCGGTGATTTTGTGCCACAACCACCCCTCCGGGAATGCGGAGCCCAGTGCGGCTGATCGCAGATTGACCAAAATGCTGCAGAAGGCGTTGGAGGTGGTGGATGTGCGGGTGCTGGATCACATCATCGTGGGGGATGGTGATCCGCTGTCGATGGCTGAATACGGCTGGGTATAACCACCTCTGGCTCTGCAGGAGCGAGCATGCTCGCGAAAAAACCGAGAACTGCGCAGGGCACTGGATTCTGCGCGTTATCGTTGACGGTCTTTGCGAGCAAGCTCGCTCCTACAGGGAAGTGGGTTGCGCCTTAGGGCTTGAGGCTGACCTTCGAATAATCCTGGCGGCCGAAAGGGCTTACCTGGTAACCCTCGATATTCTTGCGCGCCAATGCGAACGCCGTCGGGTGCGCCAGCGGTAGCCACAGCGCCTGTTGCTGGATCTGCGCCTGGGCCTGTTGATACAGCTTGGTGCGCACGCCTTGCTCGCTGGTGGTTTTGCCGGCGCTGATCAACTTATCCAGCGCGGGGTCGCAGTAGCGGGCGAAGTTGGTGCCGGACTTCACCGCGGCGCAGGAGAACTGCGGCGTCAGGAAGTTATCCGGGTCGCCGTTGTCGCCAGCCCAGCCCATGAACAGCAGGTCGTGCTCGCCGGCCTTGGCGCGGCGAATCAACTCGCCCCATTCGATCACACGAATCTCGGCCTGGATGCCAATCTTGGCCAGGTCCGCCTGTAGCAGTTGGGCGCCGAGGTTTGGGTTGGGGTTCAGCAGGCTGCCGGTAGGGCGCGTCCATATCGTGGTTTTGAAGCCGTCCTTGAGCCCGGCACGCTCGAGCAGCGCCTTGGCCTTGGTCAGATTCTGTGGGTAGCCTGGCAAATCCTTGGCATAGCTCCAGGTATTGGGCGGGTAGACACCGTTGGCCGCTTCGGCGGTGCCCTCGAAGACGGCCTTGAGGTAGCTGTCCTTGTCAAAGGCCAGGTTGATCGCCTGGCGTACTTCGGGCTTGTCCAGCGGCGGGTGCTGGCTGTTGATGGCCACGAATGCGGTCATGAAAGCGGCGGTTTTTTCCACTTTGAGCGCAGGGTCTTTCTCCGCCTCGCCCACATCCAGGGGCTTGGGCGACAGGGCGATCTGGCACTCATTGCGATGCAGTTTCTGGAGACGTACGTTGGCATCCGGGGTGATGGCGAAAATCAAGTTATCCACAGACGGTTTGCCCGCGAAATAGTCCGGGTTGGCCTTGTAGCGCACCACGGCATCCTTTTGGAAGCGCACGAACACGAACGGGCCGGTGCCGATGGGCTGGCTGTTGAGCTTCTCGGGCGTGCCGGCCTTAAGCAGTTTGTCGGCATATTCAGCCGGGTAGATCGAAGCAAAACCCATACTCAACGCCGGGAGGAAGGTGGAATCGGCGTGGTCGAGAGTGAAGCGTACCGTCAACGGATCGAGGGCGTCGATCTTCTTGACCAGTGTCGGCAATTGCAGGGACTGGGCGTGAGGGAAGCCGCTCTGGGCGATCTTGTGCCATGGGTTGGCCGGGTCGAGCATGCGCTCGAAGCTGAAACGCACGTCTTCGGCGGTCAGCGTGCGGCTTGGGCTGAAGTAATCGGTGCGGTGAAATTTCACGCCAGGGTGCAGCTTGAAGGTGTAGGTCAGGCCATCGGGGGAAACTTCCCAGCTGTCTGCCAGGCTCGGTACCAGCTTGCCGCTGGCCGCATCAAAGTCCACCAGGCGGTTCATCAGCACATCCGCCGAGGCATTGGTGGTGGTCAGTGAGTTGTACTGCACCACATCGAACCCTTCGGGGCTGGCCTCGGTGCAGACGCTCAGGTTGGTGGCCGCAACGGCCATCGGTGCGATAAAGAGTGGGGCAAGCAGTAGCGGTAGGGCAGCGAGGCGCATATTCGGTTTCCTGTGCAGATCGAAGGCCCATCTGCGAGTGCAGTCTGGAAAAAGCCTACCGTAGAGGTCTGATTGATAAATGACTAGCCCATTTTTGCCTGTGCTTTTGGCCAAAATGCTGTTTTGATGGCGCCTCAGCGCGTTTCGCCTTGCACTTAGCCGTGCCTGCGGGCGCTGGAAAACATTCTGTGCGACGAGCGGTCGGCTGTTACAGCGGCCCCTCCTGGCAGCGGTTCAGGCGTTTGGTACCAAGAATTACTCAGGTAAAAACACACGGGCTGTTGTTGCACTGGGGTCTTTCTGGTATAAAGCAGCGCTCTTTTCTAGGGGCCCGGTTCCTTCGCTTGTAGGTGTAGCCGGTAAGACCCTAAAGAAACGCGGCGCCTGGCGCCAAATGACTGAGAGATTAAGCGGCCAACCCATGCCGGGTTGGGCATGTGGTTTTAGAGGGCTGAGGCATGTCGAGAGTCTGTCAAGTTACCGGTAAGGGTCCGGTGACTGGGAATAACATTTCCCACGCAAATAACAAAACCCGTCGTCGTTTCCTGCCGAACCTGCAGCATCACCGCTTCTGGGTTGAAGAAGAGAAACGTTTTGTTCGCCTGCGTGTATCTGCCAAAGGCATGCGTATTATCGACAAGCGTGGCATCACTGTCGTGCTGGCCGAAATCCGCGCCGCCGGCAAGATCTAAGGAGCTCTATCATGCGTGAATTGATTCGAATGATCTCTAGCGCCGGTACTGGTCACTTCTACACTACCGACAAGAACAAGCGTACTACCCCGGACAAGCTCGAAAAGAAAATGTTCGACCCGCGCGTTCGCAAGCACGTGATCTACAAAGAAGGCAAAATCAAGTAATTGATTTTCTTCCTTGTGAAAAAAAGCCCGTATCTCACGATACGGGCTTTTTTTTGCCTGGGATTTGCTGATCAGGCTTTTTCTTCGAACACCACGTAGATCTTGCGGCACGCTTCCAGTACTTCCCAGGTACCGCTGAAACCGGCGGGGATCACAAAGCGGTCGCCGGCACGCAAGGTCTTGGCGTTGCCCTCGGCGTCACGCAGTACGGAAACCCCCTGCACAATTTCGCAGTATTCGTGCTCGGTGTAATTGACCTTCCACTGCCCGACTTCACCTTCCCATACCCCGGCATTCATCTGGCCGCACGGGCTGTTGTAGTGGTTGTAGATCGTTTGCTCGGGATCGCCCTTGAGGATTTTTTCCGCGCCAGGGCGGTAGCGTTCGGGGGCCGTGCTGGCTTGGCTGAAGTCGACGATATCCTGGATGCTCATGTGCGTGTCCCGTCTGGCCTGCGGTTGGAGAGCCCAAAGTCTATGTTTATTAAAATGAACATCGCAAGGGCGTTTACTGCCGTTATGTCAAATATATTGAAACATCCCCAGCCGCTGGTTTAGGGTGGCAGCTGCCTTGCGCCGAACCGATGGCTGGCGGGCAAGAATTCTTTGAGGCTGCCGGGGGGACATCCGCCTGGCCCTGTATTCAATAAGAGGAGGACACTCGCATGACCACCCTGACCCGTGCCGACTGGGAACAACGCGCCAAGGACCTGAAGATCGAAGGCCGCGCCTACATCAATGGCGAATACACCGCCGCCGTTTCCGGTGACACCTTCGAATGCATCAGCCCGGTGGACGGTCGTCTGCTGGCCACTGTCGCCAGCTGTGACGTGGCTGACGCCGAGCGCGCTGTGGAAAACGCCCGCGCCACTTTCAATTCCGGTGTCTGGTCGCGCCTGGCGCCGGCCAAGCGTAAAGCCACCATGATCCGTTTCGCCGCGCTGCTCAAGGCCAATGCCGAAGAGCTGGCACTGCTTGAAACCCTGGACATGGGCAAGCCGATCAGCGACTCCCTGAACATCGACGTTCCCGGCGCGGCAAATGCCCTGAGCTGGAGCGGCGAGGCCATCGACAAGATCTACGACGAAGTCGCAGCCACCCCCCATGATCAACTTGGCCTGGTGACCCGCGAGCCAGTCGGCGTGGTCGGCGCCATCGTGCCGTGGAACTTCCCGTTGATGATGGCCTGCTGGAAACTCGGCCCGGCGTTGTCCACCGGTAATTCGGTGATCCTCAAACCGTCCGAAAAATCCCCGCTGACCGCCATCCGTATCGCCGCCCTGGCCGTTGAGGCCGGCATTCCAAAAGGCGTGTTCAACGTATTGCCTGGCTATGGCCACACCGTGGGGAACGCCCTGGCGGTGCATATGGACGTTGACACCCTGGTGTTCACTGGCTCTACCAAGATCGCCAAGCAACTGCTGATCCGCTCCGGCGAATCGAACATGAAGCGCGTGTGGCTGGAAGCTGGTGGCAAGAGCCCCAATATCGTATTTGCCGATGCGCCGGATCTGCAAGCCGCCGCCGAATCCGCGGCCGGCGCCATCGCCTTCAACCAGGGCGAAGTCTGCACTGCCGGTTCGCGCCTGCTCGTGGAGCGTTCTATCAAGGACACCTTTCTGCCGCTGGTGATCGAGGCGCTCAAAGGCTGGAAGCCGGGCAACCCGTTGGACCCGGCCACCAACGTGGGTGCGCTGGTGGATACGCAGCAAATGAACAACGTGCTGTCGTACATTGAGTCCGGTCATGCTGACGGTGCCAAGCTGGTCGCCGGCGGTAAGCGCACACTGGAAGAAACCGGTGGCACCTACGTCGAGCCAACCATTTTCGACGGTGTGACCAACGCCATGAAAATTGCCCAGGAAGAAATCTTCGGCCCGGTATTGTCGGTGCTCACCTTCGACAGCGCAGAAGAAGCCATCGCCATTGCCAACGACACCCAATACGGCCTGGCCGCAGCGGTGTGGACGGCGGATATCTCCAAGGCGCACCTGACCGCTAAAGCCCTGCGTGCCGGCAGCGTCTGGGTTAACCAGTACGATGGCGGCGACATGACCGCACCGTTTGGTGGTTTCAAACAGTCAGGTAATGGCCGCGACAAGTCGCTGCATGCGTTCGACAAGTACACCGAGCTGAAGGCGACCTGGATCAAACTCTAAGCAGCACTGCTGATCCTCCTGTAGGAGCGAGCTTGCTCGCGAAGAACTTGAAGGCGCCGCGTTTATCCAGCATGAACGCGTCATCGTTAACGTTTTTCGCGAGCAAGCTCGCTCCTACAGTTCGTTTTGCACAATCGAAAATTTATCCACAGGAGCGTGGCAATGCGTTGGGCGACTTATTTCGCCGTCCTGGCCTCGGTACTCAGTGTTGGCCTGGCCCTGGGCGTGAGTATGCCGTTGGTATCCCTGCGCCTGGAAGGCTGGGGCTACGGCAGCTTCGCCATTGGCGTGATGGCCGCGATGCCGGCGTTCGGCGTATTGCTGGGGGCCAAGGTCTCCAGCCGAATGGCGTCCTGGCTCGGCACTGCCAACCTGATGCGCTTGTGCCTGTGGGCGGGGGCGCTGTCTATCGGCTTGCTGGCGATCCTGCCCAGCTACCCGGTGTGGCTGGTGCTGCGGTTGATGATCGGGGTGATCCTGACCATCGTATTTATCCTGGGCGAAAGCTGGATCAACCAATTGGTGGTCGAGCAGTGGCGTGGCCGTTTGGTGGCGCTGTATGGCTGCACTTATGCCTTGAGCCAACTGTCCGGACCCTTGCTGCTGGGCCTGATGGGCACCGATCATGATTACGGGTTCTGGGTAGGCGTTGGCCTTTTGCTCGTGGCGCCGCTGCTGTTGCTGGGGCGATCCGGGGCGCCCACGGCTGATGCGTTCAGCGTCACTTTCAGCGAGCTGTGGCGCTTTTGCCTGAGCCTGCCCGCGATTGCCTGGGCGGTGGCGTTATTCGCGGCGTTCGAAGCGATGATCCTGACGCTGTTGCCGGTGTACTGCCTGCAACAGGGCTTCACTGCCGAAATCGCCTTGGCGATGGTCAGCACGGTGGTCGTGGGTGATGCGTTGCTGCAATTACCCATCGGCGCCCTGGCCGACTATTTGCCGCGCCGCACGTTGTTCCTGGGGTGTGCGCTGCTGTTGCTGGCATCGAGCCTGGCGATTCCGTTGTTGATGCACACGTTGCTGATCTGGCCAGTGTGGGTGCTGTTCGGCGCCAGCGCGGGTGGGCTGTTTACCTTGTCGCTGATTTTGATTGGCGAGCGCTACCGTGACGACGCGCTGGTGCGCGCCAATGCCCACGTGGCGCAGCTCTGGGGCATTGGTTGCCTGATCGGACCGCTGGTGGCCGGTGCGGGCAGCCAGTGGGTCAGCGGTCACGCACTGCCGTTGCTGATGGCGGCGGGGGCGTTGGGGCTGGTGGTATTGTTGCTGCGCCAAGGGGCGTTTGGCGCAACGCAACCTGCCTGAAATGCAATCAATTGTAGGAGCGAGCTTGCTCGCGAAGAACTTGAAGGCGCCGCGTTTATCCAGCATGAACGCGTCATCGTTAACGTTTTTCGCGAGCAAGCTCACTCCTACAGGTGATCTGTCGCACTGTTAGAGCATACGTTCCAGGCCGACGCTGGTGGCGAACCAGGCATTGAAGCGGCGCCACCAGCTGCCGGGCTCGCGGGTCAGGGTGTGCAGTTGCCCGTTGTCCTCGGTCACCCACACTACATTGCCATCCTGCAATTTCGCCTCATAGCTCAGCGCCGGCGACATACCTTCCAGCGCCAGGTTGCGTACGTGTTCGGCCAGTTCGGGGCTGTCCACCAGCACGCCGACTTCGGTGTTCCACAGCACCGAGCGCGGGTCGAAATTGAACGAGCCGATAAATGACTTCTCGCGATCAAAGATCATCGCCTTGCTGTGCAGGCTGGAATCGGAACCGTAGAGGCTGCCTCGACGAAAGAGGTGCGGGCCGCTGCTGGCGCTGGGGTCTCCGGGTTGTCGGCGCAGCTCATAAAGTTTGACTCCATGTTCCAGCAATGCCTTGCGATAGGGCGCGTAGCCGCCGTGCACGGCCGGTACGTCAGTGGCTTCAAGGGAATTGGTCAGCAACTTCACCGACACCCCGGCATCAGCCCGACCCGTCAGGTACACCAGCCCGGGCGGCCCCGGAACGAAGTACGCCGAAATCATGATCAGTTCGCGGCTGACCCCCTCCAGCTCCGGCGCCAATTGGGTGGTGAGCAGCAACTGCGGGTCCGGGTCAGCCTTGGCCAGTACCTTGCTCGGTGCGTCCCACAGCGCCTGGTTCCAGGCCCAAATCAGCTCGCGGCGCCAGATGTCCATGCGTGGTTGGGTCTGGTAGGTACGCAGGCGGTTATACAGCGCGTGGTTCTGCTGGCGCGATTGCGCCAATGAAGCTTCCAGGCGCCCGCGAGCGACGGCCAGATCGATTTTGGACGGCATCTTCGAGACAAACTCATCGATAGGTTTGCTCAAGGCGCTGTTCCAGTACTGATCGAAACTGTGACCCAGTTGCTCTGCCACCGGCCCGACGCTGAGCATGTCGATATCGGTGAAGTTCAGGTTGGGCTCAGCGTCGAAATATTCGTCCCCCAGATTGCGACCGCCCACAATGGCCACGCTGTTATCGGCCAGCCACAGTTTGTTGTGCATGCGCCGATGTTGCAGTGACAGGTTGAATACCCGGCCCATGGCCCGTGTAACGCCGGTACTGCGCCCCAGGTGCAGCGGGTTGAACAGGCGGATTTCGATTTTAGGGTGAGCGGCGAGGGTGGCGATGATCTGGTCGAGGCCGTCGCTGGTGGTGTCGTCCAGCAGAATACGCACGCGCACGCCGCGGTCGGCGGCCTTGAGCAGTTCATCCACCAGCATACGGGTGCTGATGCCGTCGTGAACGATGTAGTACTGCAGATCCAGGCTGGTTTGGGCGTTGCGGATCAGCTCGGCGCGCGCCATGAAGGCTTCACTGCTGTTGGGCAGCAAGCGAAAACCCGAGCGCCCCTGGTGCGGCGCCGCCTGGGCCTGGATCGAGCGGCCGAAGGACGAGTCGTTCGCTGGCATGGCGTCACTGGGTATACGCGGTGTGTCGACCGTGGCGCAGCCGCCCAGGGCCAGGGTGCCCAACAGGAAAAACGGTAATAGCCGTCGAATCATCAAGGGAGCTGCTTCCAGGTCAGGGCGATTATCGTTATATGACGGCCTTTTCTGGCGAAAGGTCAGTGCATCGTTTCCAGCAGCATCTTGCTTGCGGCGGCGCCCACTTTGCGCACCGCTTCTTCAATCTGTGGGGTTGGCTTGGCCGCGTAATTCATGCGCAGGCAGTTACGGTATTTGCCGGAGGCAGAAAAGATGCTGCCTACCGCTACCTGTACGCCTTGTTCCACCAGCACGCGGTTGAGCTTCAAGGTGTCGAAGCCCTCCGGCAGTTCGATCCACAGCAGGAAGCTGCCCTGTGGCCGACTGGCGCGAGTGCCGGCCGGGAAGTAGCGGCTCACCCAGTCGAGCATCAAGTCGCGATTGCGCTGGTATTGCGTACGCATCCGACGCAAATGCGGTTCGAAATGGCCATTTTTGAGAAATTCGGCAATCGCAATCTGCGGCTGGGTGGCGGTAGAGCCGGTGCTGATGTACTTCATGTGCAGCACCCGGTCCAGGTAGCGTCCCGGCGCGACCCAGCCAATGCGCAGTCCGGGTGCCAGGGTCTTGGAGAACGAGCTGCAGAGCAGCACACGGCCATCGTCATCGAAGGATTTGATCGTGCGCGGGCGTGGGTAGCTGTAGGCCAATTCGCCATACACATCGTCTTCAATGATAGCCACGTCATAGCGCTGAGCCAGGGTCAGCAGTGCGCGTTTGCGCGCCTCCGGCATGATGTAGCCCAACGGATTGTTGCAGTTGGGCGTGAGCTGGATGACTTTGATCGGCCACTGTTCCAGCGCCAGTTCCAGCGCTTCCAGGCTAATGCCGGTGATCGGGTCGGTGGGGATTTCCAGGGCTTTCATACCCAGGCCCTTGAGGGTCTGCATGGCGCCATGGAAGCTGGGCGAGTCCACCGCGACAATATCGCCGGGCTCGCAGATCGCACGGATGCTGGCCGACAACGCCTCATGGCAGCCGGTAGTGATCACGATGTCTTCGGCGGTCAGTTGGCAGCCGGCGTCCAGCGACAGCCGAGCAATTTGCTCGCGCAACTCCATACAGCCGAGGATGTTGTCGTAATACAGGCCCGGCAGATCCTGGCGACGACTCACCCGCGCCAGGCTACGCAGCAAAGGTTTCAGGGTGGGTGACAATACATCCGGCATACCGCGGCCCATCTGTATGACATCTTTGCGGGGCACCGCGCGAATCAGTTCAAGCACCTGGTCCCATTGGGAAATCTCTACCGGTCGTTGGGCCGGGCGGCCTATCTCCGGCAGGGCCGGCAGCTCGCGGCCAGCCGGTACAAAGTAACCGGACTTGGGCTTTGGCATCGCCAGGCCGTTGTCTTCCAGCAACCGATAGGCCTGCTGCACGGTGCTCAGGCTGACCCCGTGTTCCACGCTCAAGGCGCGCACGGAGGGCAAGCGATCACCGGGGCGATAGAAGCCTTGCTCGATGCGAGTGCCCAGCAATTCAGCGAGGTTGACGTAAAGGGTCATGACGGTCACTCCTGATGGACCAGTACAGATGCAGTGAAAATACAGGATTCAGCCATCCTTAGGCAGTATCTGTATGGATTTAATAAAAACTGGCTGGATCTGTAATGGTTTTGCCCGTGCCTTCATCCTAGTCACTCAAGGCAAAAAGCCAACGAGGGGCAGCAAAATGAACGGCATGAGCGATGTGCGGCTGGCGTTACACAGTCAAGAGCTGGAAGCAGGGCAGGAGCGGGCGACGGCTGCGCCTGTCGGCAGCCGCTGGAGCCTGTTCTGGCAACGTCGTCACACGCGCAAGGCGTTGCTTACGCTGACCCGCGAGCAGCTGCTCGACGTGGGCTTGACCGCTGAACAGGCGCGCCAGGAAGGCTTGAAGCCGTTCTGGCGCAGTTGATCACACCAGTTCTTTGAGACGGTGCCAAAGCATCCCCAGCGCCAGCAGCGGTGAACGCAGGTGTTTGCCGCCGGGGAAGGTGATGTGCGGCACCTGGGCAAACAGGTCGAAACGCCCTTGTTGCTGGCCGCTGATGGCTTCGCCGAGCAATTTGCCTGCAAGGTGCGTGGCGTTCAGGCCGTGGCCCGCGTAAGCCTGGGCGTAATACACATTGGGTTGATCCGCCAACCGGCCGATCTGCGGCAGGCGGTTGGCGCCGATGCCGATCATGCCGCCCCATTGGTAGTCGATCTTCGCGTCGGCCAGTTGCGGGAAGACCTGCAACATTTTCGGTCGCATATAAGCGCCGATATCCTTGGGATCGCGCCCGGAATAATGGCAGGCGCCGCCGAACAACAGGCGGCGATCGGCGGACAGGCGGAAATAATCCACCGTCACGCGCTGGTCACACACCGCCATATTCTGCGGCAGCAAGCGGGTCGCCTGGGCTTCACTCAATGGCTCGGTGGCGATGATGTAGCTGCCGGCCGGTAGTACCTTGCCACTGAGCTGCGGGTTGAGCCCATTGAGGTAGGCGTTGCAGCACAGTACCAGGGTGGTGGCACGTACATGGCCCTGGGCGGTGTGCACCTTGACCTCGGGGCCGTAATCGATGCGCGTCACTTCAGACTGCTCGAACAGCTTCACGCCCAACTGCTGCGCGGCGGCCGCCTCGCCCAGTGCCAGGTTCAGTGGGTGCAGGTGACCTGAACCCATATCGATCATGCCGCCCACGTAGCGCCCAGAGCCGATCACGCTGCTCATTTGGCTGGCTTGCAGCAGGCGCACCTCGTGGCGGTAGCCCAGGTTGCGCAGTTCTTCGGCGTCTTCGGCCAGGCCCAGCAAGTCACGGGGTTTGTTGGCCAGATCGCAATAGCCCCAGGTCAGGTCGCAAGGGATCTGGAAGCGCTCCACGCGTTCACGCACGATCTCCACGGCCTCCAGGCCCATCAGCTTCATCTGACGCACGCCGTCACTGCCGATCACAGGGGTGAACTGATCCAGCCCGTGGCCCACGCCGCGAATCAACTGGCCGCCATTACGCCCGCTGGCGCCCCAGCCGATTCGGCGCGCTTCCAGCACCACCACGCTGAAGCCGCGCTCGGCCAGCTCCAAAGCCGTGTTGAGCCCGGAATACCCTGCGCCAATCACGCAGACATCGGCGCGCAGCTCGCCTGTCAACGCCGGATATTCGGAGTGCGGCACGCTGCTGGCGGCGTAGTAGGACGCGGTGTGCCGGGCGCTGGCGGTCATGGGGAGGCTCCCTGTTTGGAAAATTTGACGCAGGATACAGCGGTCCGATGAAGCTGTCTGCGCGCGGCGTTTTGCGTCAGAATCCACGCCTATTCGCCGTTCGGTATGGGTTTCGATGAGTTGCAATAGTCAGAAAGTCAGCGCGCTGCGCAGGCAGATTCCGTCATTTGAATGTGTCCCGGGTTGCCACGACTGCTGTGGGCCAGTGACCACTTCGCCTGAGGAAATGTCGCGCCTGCCGCGCAAGACGGCCGCCGAACAGGAGGCCGCCATGGATGAGCTGAACTGCGTGCACCTGGGGCCCCATGGGTGCACGGTGTATGACGAACGGCCGCTGATCTGTCGCCTGTTCGGCACCACCAAGACCTTGCCGTGCCCCAATGGCAGGCGGCCGGTGGAGCTGATTCATCCGCGGGTGGAGAAGCAGATTCATGAGTACATGGCGAGTACCCGGCAGGTGTTGGTCTAGCGGATGTACTCGGTTAAAACTGTGGGAACTGGCTTGCCTGCGATAGCGGTGGGTCAGCTAACGCCTATGCCTCTGAACCGACGCTATCGCAGGCAAGCCAGCTCCCACATTTGACCGTGTTGTGTCACTGGGTCAGTCAGGGATCGGCAGGTTCAGGCTCTCTTTCACCTCTTCCATCACGATATAGCTCTTGGATTCGCGCACATGGGGGAGCTTGAGCAGGATGTCGCCGAGCAACTTGCGGTACGAGGCCATCTCCGAGATACGCGCCTTCACCAGGTAGTCGAAGTCCCCCGACACCAGGTGGCACTCCAGCACGTGAGGCAGTTTCAGCACGGCGCGGCGAAATTCCTCAAAGGTGTCACCCGACTTGTAATCCAGGCTGATCTCGACAAACACCAGCAAACTGCCCTTCAAATGCTGCGGGTTGAGCCGTGCGTTGTAGCCCATGATGATCCCTTCGCGCTCCAGGCGCCGCACCCGCTCGGTACAGGGTGTGGTGGACAACCCGACCTTTTCCCCCAACTCCGTGAACGAGATGCGCCCGTCGGTTTGCAGGATGCGCAGGATATTGCGGTCGATCTTGTCCAGCTCCCGCTTGGTCTGGGTGTTGGTACGCATAGGGGATACGCCTCTGTGAAAAGGGTTTTTGCCAAGAATTGTCGCCAAATATAGGCATTTATATAGTGAAATGCACTGGTGATTGTTTTTTACACTGCGCCCATCATTGCTCGAATAACACACGTCAGCGGCTAAGCCCGTGATGAGGATATAAAAATGCGCGTTCTGGTCTTGGGTAGCGGTGTCATTGGGGTGACCAGTGCCTACTATTTGGCGCGGGCCGGCTTCGATGTTGTGGTGGTCGACCGTCAGCCTGCCGCTGCCATGGAAACCAGTTTCGCCAACGCCGGTCAGGTGTCCCCTGGCTACGCCTCGCCATGGGCCGCGCCGGGCGTGCCGCTCAAGGCGATCAAGTGGCTGCTGCAACGCCACGCGCCGCTGGCGATCAAGGCGACCGCCGATATCGATCAGTACCTGTGGATGGCGCAGATGCTGCGCAACTGCACAGCCAGCCGCTATGCGGTGAACAAGGAGCGCATGGTGCGCCTGTCCGAGTACAGCCGCGACTGCCTTGACGAATTGCGCGCCGAGACCGGCATTGCCTACGAAGGGCGCAGCCTCGGGACTACCCAGCTGTTCCGCACCCAGGCCCAACTCGATGGCGCCGCCAAGGACATCGCCGTGCTGAAAGAGTCCGGCGTGCCCTTCGAATTGCTCGATCGCGCCGGCATTGCCCGTGTGGAGCCGGCCCTGGCCAGCGTCACCGATATCCTCGCTGGTGCCTTGCGCCTGCCGAACGACCAGACGGGCGATTGCCAGATGTTCACCACGCGCCTGGTCGAAATGTGCAAACAATTGGGCGTGGAATTCCGCTTCGAACAAGACATCCAGCGCCTGGACTACGCAGGCGACCGCATCAATGGTGTGCTGATCGACGGCAAGCTGGAAACCGCCGACCGTTATGTCCTGGCCCTCGGCAGTTACTCGCCCAAGTTGCTCAAGCCATTGGGGATCAAGGCGCCGGTGTACCCGCTCAAGGGTTATTCGCTGACTGTGCCGATCACCAACCCGGCAATGGCGCCGACCTCGACCATTCTCGATGAAACCTACAAAGTCGCGATCACCCGTTTCGACAACCGCATTCGGGTCGGCGGCATGGCTGAAATAGCCGGTTTTGATCTGTCGCTGAAGCAGCAAAGACGTGAAACCCTGGAGATGATCGTCAACGACCTTTATCCTCAGGGCGGTGATTTGGCCCAAGCCAGTTTCTGGACTGGACTGCGCCCGACCACACCCGACGGCACGCCGATTGTCGGTGCCACCCCATTCAAGAACCTGTTCCTGAATACCGGCCACGGCACACTTGGTTGGACCATGGCTTGTGGCTCTGGCCGCTTGCTGGCTGACCTGATGGCGAAAAAAACGCCGCAGATCAGCGCCGCAGGCCTCGATATTTCCCGTTATGGCAATCACCAGGAGTCCGCACAACATGTCAATCCAGCGCCAGCTCACCAATGAGCGCATGAGCCAGATCGTTGTTCATAGCGGTACCGTGTATCTGGCCGGGCAAGTCGGCGACGATCTGAGCGCCGGGATTGAACAGCAAACCCGTGAAACCCTGGTCAATATCGAGCGTTTGCTGGACCTTGCCGGTACCGACAAGTCCAGGTTGCTGTCGGTGACCATCTACCTGAAGGATATCGATGCCGACTTCGCCGGCATGAACGCGGTGTGGGACAAATGGCTGCCCAAAGGTGTCGCCCCGGCCCGCGCCACGGTTGAAGCCAAGTTGTGCGAACCGCAAATTCTGGTGGAGCTGTCCGTCGTGGCAGCGCTGCCTTAACAACGATCCCTCTCCCGGCGCCGACGTTGTTGGTCGGCACCGGTTTTTTCTTTAATTTGCTGCCTAGAAGCCTGCCGTCATGCGTCCAGCCCGTGCCCTGATCGACCTTCAAGCCCTGCGCCACAACTACCAATTGGCCCGTGAAGTCACGGGTGCCAAGGCGCTCGCCGTAATCAAGGCGGATGCCTACGGCCATGGTGCCGTGCGCGTGGCCCAGGCACTGGAAGCCGAAGCCGACGGGTTTGCCGTGGCGTGCATCGAGGAAGCCCTGGAGCTGCGTGCCGCCGGCATTCGCGGGCCGGTGCTGTTGCTGGAGGGTTTTTTCGAGGCGGACGAGTTACCGCTGATCATCGAACAGGATTTGTGGTGTGTGGTGCATTCGTTGTGGCAGCTTGAGGCCATCGAGCAGGCCAGCCTGAGCAAGCCGCTGACCGTGTGGCTCAAGCTGGACTCGGGCATGCACCGTGTCGGCTTGCACCCCAAGGATTATCAAGAGGCTTATCAGCGTCTGCTGGCCAGCGGCAAAGTCGCGAAGATCGTATTGATGAGCCATTTTGCCCGCGCCGATGAGCTCGATTGCGTCAGCAGCAACGAACAAGTCACGGTATTCGAAGCGGCCCGCCAAGGCTTGTCGGCCGAAGTCAGCCTGCGCAACTCCCCATCTGTATTGGGCTGGCCAAGCGTGGCCAGCGACTGGGTACGCCCAGGCATCATGCTCTACGGGGCAACGCCCTTTGGTGAGGACCAGGCTTTCGCCGCACGTTTGCAGCCGGTGATGACCCTGGAGTCCAAAATCATCTGTGTACGCGAACTGCCGGCCGGAGAACCGGTGGGCTATGGCGCCAGGTTCGTCACGCCCAAGCCGATGCGCATCGCAGTGGTTGCCATGGGCTATGCCGACGGTTACCCCCGTCACGCGCCAACCGGTACGCCGGTGCTGGTGGCGGGCCAGCGCAGCCAACTGCTGGGGCGCGTGTCCATGGACATGCTGTGTGTCGACCTCACCGACGTACCCCAGGCAGGCCTGGGCTCAACCGTGGAGTTGTGGGGCAAGAACATCCTCGCCAGTGACGTCGCCACTGCTGCCGACACCATTCCCTACCAGATTTTTTGCAACCTGCGTCGGGTGCCAAGGCTCTATCACGGCGCTTGATGGCCGGGTACGAATGCAGCTGTCCGGGATTTAGGCCCAAGTGTTGTAAATACTGAACGCTGTCGCCATGATAACGCTCAATTACAACAAAGCCTGAATCCTAGGAGGCTCCTGCATTGGACGTCGGCGAACGACTGCAATCCATCCGTAAACTCAAAGGTCTTTCCCAGCGCGAGCTTGCCAAGCGCGCGGGCGTCACCAACAGCACCATTTCGATGATCGAGAAAAACAGCGTCAGCCCCTCGATCAGCTCCCTGCGCAAGGTGCTGGGTGGTATCCCCATGTCCATGGTCGAGTTCTTTTCCGAGGAGATCCTCCAGGAAATACCGACGCAGATCGTCTATAAAGCCAATGAGCTGATCGACATCTCTGACGGTGCCGTCACCATGAAACTGGTGGGCCGGGCGCACCCGAGCCGGGCCATCGCCTTTCTCAATGAAATTTACCCGCCGGGCGCCGACACGGGCGAAGAAATGCTCACCCACGAGGGCGAGGAAACCGGGATCCTGTTGGAAGGTCGTCTGGAATTGGTGGTTGGTCTTGAAACTTTTGTGCTCGAAGCTGGCGATAGCTACTACTTTGAAAGCACCAAGCCTCATCGTTTTCGCAACCCGTTCGATGTGCCGGCGCGACTAATCAGCGCAGCCACGCCCGCGAACTTTTAACAAAAGAGGCGCCCTGCCAGCGTTGCAGAGGCGCCCATAGCTGTATCCGTGCGGCTGAATCTCCCTTTATTTAATAGGGTTGTTTCGGCGGCCCGGGCTAACCGTTATACTTTCGCCGCCTGCGAAACCGTGGCCGCAGGCGTGAATAGCCACCATTGAGGGTGAACGCGTGAACCTAATTATGAAAATGCTGGCTGCACCAGCAACCGTACTGGCCCTATGGGCTGTCAGCGCTCAAGCTGCGACCAATGACGACATTGCCAAGCGCCTGGAGCCTGTGGGCCAGGTTTGCGTCCAGGGTCAGGAGTGCAAGGGCATGGAAGTGGCCGTTGCGGCAGGTGGCGGCGGTGCGAGAACCCCGGACGAGATCATCGCCAAGCACTGTAACGCTTGCCACAGCACTGGCTTGTTGGGAGCACCGAAAATCGGTGATACCGCCGCATGGAAAGAGCGCGCAGACCACCAGGGCGGTCTCGATGGCATCCTGGCCAAGGCGATCACCGGTATCAATGCCATGCCGCCTAAGGGCACCTGCGCTGATTGCTCGGATGACGACCTCAAAGGCGCCATCAAGAAGATGTCCGGGCTCTGATCGGCTGATCTTCGTCAAAAATGCCGCTTACGAGCGGCTTTTTTGTGCTCGCGATTTATGTTTCGACGCTGTTCATTGCAGCAAAGACCCGGCAAGCTCGGTCCAACCCCAATTCACGGAACGTTCGGGAGCAGTCGGATGGTGCAGTTGTGTTCAATCGAGCAAGCAGTTGACGACGTACTGGCGCGGTTGCCGGCGCATATCCACATGGGCATGCCGCTGGGCCTGGGCAAGCCCAATCTGTTTGCCAACGCGCTGTACCGGCGTATCGCCAAACTGCCGGAGCGGGCGCTGACCATTTACACCGCTCTGAGCCTCGGCCGCCCCACAATGGGCGATGGTTTGCAAAAGCGTTTCATCGAACCCTTCATCGAGCGGGTATTTGGCGACTATCCAGAGCTGGATTTCCTCGCTGACCTGCACAAGGACAGCCTGCCGAAGAATATTCAGGTGCAGCAGTTTTTCATGCAGCCCGGCAGCCTGCTCCATAGTGCCTCGGCGCAGCAGGACTACGTCAGCAGCAACTACAGCCATGCGGCTCGCGACATCAATGCCGCCGGCCTGAACCTGGTGGCGCAACTGGTTGCCAGCAGCGCCGAGCATCCCGATCGACTGAGCCTGAGTTGCAACCCGGATATCACCCTCGACCTGCTGCCGATGATCGCCAAGCGCCGCGAGGCCGGGGAAACCATCCTGGTGGTGGGTCAGGTCCACACTGAGTTGCCCTACATGCCCGGTGATGCCGAGCTGGGCATGGATGAATTCGACTACCTGCTCGATGAAAAAGACAGCACCACGTTGTTCTCCACGCCGAATATGCCGGTGGGTTTCCAGGATCATTTTATTGGCCTGCACGCCAGCACCCTGGTGCGTGACGGCGGCACCTTGCAGATTGGCATTGGCTCCATGGGCGATGCGCTGACCGCCGCCTTGCTGGCGCGCCAGGCCGATAACGAAGCCTATCGATTGCTGTTGACGGACCTGGATGTTTATCAGTGGGCGCCACTGATCAGCCGAGAAGGCGGGGTCGAGCCTTTCGCTCGGGGCCTTTACGGTTGCAGTGAGATGTTCGTCAACGGGCTGTTGGTTCTGGCGGATGCGGGCATTGTGCGCCGCAAGGTCTACCCGGATGTTGCAACTCAGAGGCAGGCCAACGCAGGCACCCTGGACGATGCGGCGCAACCCGATGGCGTGTCGATCCACGGTGGCTTCTTCCTGGGACCACGAAGTTTCTACCAGCGCTTGCAGGAAATGACCCACGCCAAGCGTCTCGAATTCAACATGACCGGCATCAGCTATATCAACGAGCTGTATGGCCAGGAAGAGCTCAAGCGCCTGCAGCGCCTGGATGCGCGGTTTATCAACAGCGCGATCATGGTGACATTGCTCGGTGCCGGTGTGGCCGACCAACTGGAAGATGGTCGCGTGCTCAGTGGTGTGGGTGGGCAGTACAACTTCGTTGCCCAAGGGCACGCGCTGGACGGTGCGCGTTCAATCCTGATTTTGCGCAGCTGGCGTGAGTCGGCGGGAGATGTCAGTTCCAATATCGTTTGGGAATACGGCCACTGCACCATTCCCCGGCACCTGCGCGATATTGTCATTACCGAGTACGGCATTGCCGACTTGCGCGGGCAGACGGATGCCAAGGTGATCGAAGCGTTGCTGAACATCACTGACTCAAGGTTCCAGCACGACTTGATTGAGCAGGCGCAAAAGGCCGGCAAACTGGCCAAGGATTTCCAGTTGGATCCGCGTTTTGCCGACAACACGCCGCAGCGGCTCCAGGCGATTCAGGCCAGGCACCGTCGCTTGTTTCCCGAATACCCCCTGGGCAGTGACTTCACGGATGAGGAGCGGGACTTGTTGCGGGCGCTGAACTGGCTCAAGAGCAAATTCAAGCTCACGGAAATTCTGGAGTTGGGCAAGGCGGCACTCGACGCGCCGGAGCCGGAGGCGTTTCCCGAGCATTTGCAGCGGATGCGCTTGGATAAGCCGGAGGGCATCAAGGAAGACCTGTATCAACGCTTGCTGCTGGCCGGACTGCAGGCCACCGCCCACTGACAGCGCAACGCAAAACCTAATGTGGGAGCTGGCTTGCCTGCGATGAGGGCCTGTCAGTCGACATCTCTGTCGACTGACACACCGCTATCGCAGGCAAGCCAGCTCCCACACAGTGATTACTCGATAAAGGTCACGACACCACCGGCCAGCGACTTCACCCGCGCCAGCGATTCAACCCGATAACCCTGCGCATCCAGCTCCGCACGCCCACCCTGGAACGACTTCTCGATTACGATGCCCAAGCCGGCCACGGTTGCGCCAGCTTGCTTGATGATCGAAATCAGCGCCTGGGAAGCCTTGCCGTTGGCCAAAAAGTCATCGATCACCAACACGCGGTCGCTGCTGGTCAGGTGGCGTGGGGAGATCGCCACGGTGCTTTCGGTTTTCTTGGTGAAGGAATACACCGTCGCCGACAGCAGGTTTTCCGTCAGGGTCAACGACTGCTGCTTGCGCGCAAAGATCACCGGCACGCCCAGGTTCAGCCCGGTCATGATCGCCGGGGCGATACCCGAGGCTTCGATGGTGACGATCTTGGTGATCCCCGAATCCTTGAACAGCGCGGCGAATTCGTCGCCGATCAGTTTCATCAGCGCCGGGTCGATCTGGTGGTTCAAAAAGGCATCGACCTTCAGAACCTGATCGGAAAGCACGATGCCCTCTTCGCGAATTTTCTTGTGCAGTGCTTCCACGGAAAGCTTCCTCTGATGGCGCAGCAGGCGCCGAAAGTAGATTAAAAAGTAGTCGATTCTAGCGCTTTAGCATCGCGCGTATATCCGCCAGGGCAGTGTTGCCGCGAACGGCCTTCACCTCGGTGGGGGTGTCGTCATTGCCTTCCCAGGCCAGGTCATCCGGCGGCAACTCGTCGAGGAACCGGCTGGGCGCACAATCGATGATTTCGCCGTATTGCTTACGCTTGGCGGCGAAGGTGAAGGCCAGGGTCTGACGTGCGCGGGTAATGCCCACGTAGGCCAGGCGCCGTTCTTCCTCAATGGTGTCGGCTTCGATGCTGGAGCGGTGCGGGAGGATTTCCTCTTCCATGCCCATGATGAACACGTAGGGAAACTCCAGGCCCTTGGAGGCATGCAAGGTCATCATCTGCACGCCTTCGGCACCGTCTTCCTCTTCCTGCTGGCGCTCAAGCATGTCGCGCAGCACCAGCTTGCCGATGGCGTCCTCGACGGTCATTTCGCCGTCTTCGTCTTTTTCCAGGGTGTTCTTCAGCGCTTCAATCAGGAACCAGACGTTGCCCATGCGGTAATCCGCAGCCTTGTCGCTGGAGCTGTTGGTGCGCAGCCAGTTTTCATAGTCGATGTCCATGACCATGCTGCGCAGGGCGCTGATCGGGTCTTCGCCGGCGCACTGCTCGCGCACCTTGTCCATGAAACGCTTGAAGCGCGACAGGCGATCGGTGAAGCGCGTATCCAGGTGTTCGCCCAGGCCGATTTCGTCGGTGGCGGCATACATGGAAATCTTGCGTTCGGTGGCGTAGTTGCCGAGCTTTTCCAGGGTGGTGGAGCCGATTTCCCGGCGCGGTACGTTGATCACGCGCAGGAAGGCATTGTC
The DNA here is from genome assembly GCF_016405455.1 of Pseudomonas sp. MF7453. NCBI lineage: Bacteria > Pseudomonadati > Pseudomonadota > Gammaproteobacteria > Pseudomonadales > Pseudomonadaceae > Pseudomonas > Pseudomonas sp. MF7453. The sequence continues at coordinate 313,517 of NZ_JAEKCN010000005.1, forward strand.
GTCGTCCGGGTTCACGATCAGCCGGAAGTAGGCCATCAGGTCTTTTACTTCCTGGCGTCCGAAAAAGCTGTTGCCGCCCGACAGGCGATACGGCACCTGGTGGTGCTGCAGTTTCAGCTCGATCAGCTTGGCCTGGTAGTTGCCGCGGTACAGGATCGCAAAGTCGCTGTAGGGCCGGTCGGTACGCAGGTGCAGGCTGAGGATCTCCACGGCCACGCGCTCGGCTTCGGCGTCTTCGTTGCGGCAGCGGATCACGCGGATCTCATCGCCATGGCCCATCTCGCTCCACAGTTGTTTTTCAAACTCGTGGGGGTTGTTGGAGATCAGCACGTTGGCGCAACGCAGGATGCGGCTGGTGGAGCGATAGTTCTGCTCCAGCATCACCACTTTCAGCGACGGGTAGTCTTCCTTGAGCAGCATCAGGTTTTCCGGGCGGGCGCCGCGCCAGGCGTAAATCGACTGGTCGTCGTCGCCCACCACGGTGAACTGGTTGCGCGTACCGATCAGCAACTTCACCAGCAGGTATTGGCTGGCGTTGGTGTCCTGATATTCGTCCACCAGCAGGTAGCGCACCTTGTTTTGCCACTTTTCCAGAATGTCCTTGTGTTCCTGGAACAGCTTGACCGGCAGCAGGATCAGGTCGTCGAAGTCCACTGCGTTAAACGCCTTGAGCGTACGCTGATAGTGGGTGTAGACGATGGCGGCGGTCTGCTCCTTGGGGTTGCGTGCGGCTTCCAGGGCTTCGGCGGGCAGGATCAGGTCGTTTTTCCACGAGCCGATCATGTTCTTGATTTCGTCTACGCCGTCGTCGCCCGCGTATTCCTTCTGCATGATGTCGGTCATCAGGGCCTTGACGTCGGTCTCGTCAAAGATCGAGAAGCCGGGCTTGTAGCCCAGTCGCACATGCTCCTTGCGGATGATGTTCAGGCCCAGGTTGTGGAAGGTGCACACGGTGAGGCCGCGGCCTTCGCCGCCTTTGAGCAGGGTGCCGACCCGCTCTTTCATTTCCCGCGCCGCCTTGTTGGTAAAGGTCATGGCGACGATGTACTGGGCGCGGATGCCGCAGTTCTGGATCAAGTGCGCGATCTTGCGCGTGATCACGCTGGTCTTGCCGGAGCCTGCACCGGCGAGCACCAATAGAGGGCCGCCGACGTAGTTCACGGCTTCTTGCTGCCGGGGATTGAGTCGGGACATACGGAATTTTAGGGGTCGTTGTTCAAAAGGGCGGGCATTTTAACAGGCTGGAAAGATTCTGCCGCCATAGAACGACGGTGTGACGTACCACTCGATCTAAATTTGCCGGTTTTGCTACTTTGCCGCAGGATGTGGAGGAATATCCGAGACGATTATTTACAGTCTGCGTATTTGATAACACCTATCATTTGTCATCCTTTGTCATTGTCAGGCCGCACGTCATAATGGCACCGCTAATGAAATTTTGCAGAGTCTAGGGAGTTAGCGTGTCTACGCCTGTCGAACCCTTGCGTTTGCTGCTGCTGGCCGAAGAGCCTGCATGGGCAGCGTTGTTGCGCGAGTGCCTGGTGCCGATGGGCGAAGGGGCTGTGCTGATCAGTGCGCCCAACTGGGACTCGGTGAGTCGTCTGTTCGATGACGACCAGGGTGCCGTGCTATTGACCACGCCAAGCCTGCAGCCCGGCCCTGGCCGCTGCAGCCTGCCATGTGTATTGCTGTTGGAGGAGGAGCCGCTGGTGTCGCCGCTCGGGGTCAGCGACTGGTTGATTCTGAACGGGCTGAACGCTGAAACATTGCGCCGCTGCTTGCGCCATGTGCGCGAGCGCGGTGTTCTGGAAAACACCTTGCAGCGCCTGGCCGAGCAGGACCCGCTCACGGGCATTGCCAACCGCCAGGGCTTCCAGACGTTGCTGGCGGCGCGGCTGGCGGAAAACGAGGGTCGCGGCCTGGCTCTGGGCCACCTGGACCTGGACAACTTCCGTCATGCCAACGACGCCCTTGGCCACCAGGCCGGCGACCGTTTGATCCTGCAAGTGGTGTCGCGGCTCAAGAGCCAGCTCGAAGCCGGGGACCAACTGGCGCGCCTGGGCAGCGATGAATTTGCCCTGCTGATCGACACCCGCCGCGCGCCCCAGCGTGCCGAGTGGATGGCTGAGCGCATCACCGAAGTGATGGCCGAGCCTTATTGGGTCGATGGCGAAAGCCTGTTGATCGGCTGCAGCCTGGGCGTGGCACATGCCCGCGCCCGCGCCGGCGCCGACCCATTGATGTGGCACGCCCATATCGCCATGCAACAGGCCAAAAGCACCCAGGGCTGCACTTTTCACATCTTCAATGAACGCATCAACCGCAACGCGCGCAGCCTGGCCGACCTGGAAAGTGAGCTGCGCCGGGCCTTGCGCCGCGATGAGCTGGAGCTGCATTACCAGCCGCGCCTGGACCTGGACGACGGCCATATCGTCGGCCTTGAAGCCCTGGTGCGCTGGCGCCACGGCGAGCGCGGTTTGTTGCCGCCGAGCGAATTCGTGCCGCTGGCCGAGCAGAGTGGTCTGATCGTGCCATTGGGCTACTGGGTGATTTCCCGGGCCCTGCGCGACATGCAAGACCTGCGCGAACGCGGCCTGCCGCCGCTGCACATGGCCGTCAACCTGTCGTTTCGCCAGTTTCAGGACGGCCAATTGCTCTCCACACTCAGTCGCCTGATTGCCGAACGTGGCGTGGAAGCGCAATGGCTGGAGTTCGAATTGACCGAAACCGCGGTGATGCGCCGCAGTGACCTGGTCAAACAGACCATGGACGCCCTGGGCCGCCTCGGCGTGCGGTTCTCCCTGGATGACTTCGGCACCGGTTTTTCGTCGTTCGTGCACCTCAACAGCCTGCCGATCGCCTTGTTGAAGATCGACAAGAGTTTTGTCGGCGGCATGGAAGAGCGCGAAGAAAACCGCAAGTTGGTGCACGCGATGATCAACCTGGCTCACAACCTCAACCTGGAAGTGGTGGCCGAAGGCGTGGAGACACCCGAGCAGCTTGAGCTGTTGCGCTTGTTCGGTTGCGACCAGGCCCAGGGGTACCTGATCAGCAAGCCGTTGCCATTGCCGGAACTGGTGGAGTACCTGATGTTTGGGCAAAGCCAGCAGGTGTTGTTGGGCTAAGCCTTCAAAGTGGTTCAAATGTGGGAGCTGGCTTGCCTGCGATAGCGGTCGTTCAGCTAATAATGATTAGCCTGGCACACCGCTATCGCAGGCAAGCCAGCTCCCACATGGATCGCGTGCACTCGCTAGTCAGGCAGGGCCGCTCGGAATCCGACAGGAGCATCCGGCTCCTGCCGAATCATCCGCTTGATCTTCGCCTCAAACGCCCATGTCAGGCTCACCGCTGCGCACGCCAGGCCCAGTGCCAGTCCCCACCAGACGCCAGTGGGGCCCCAGCCCAAGGTGAACGCCATCAACCAGGCCGACGGTGCGCCAATCAGCCAATAGCAACCCAGCCCCACCAGAAAGGTGGTCTTGGCGTCCTTCAAACCACGAATACAGCCCATGGCGATAGTCTGCACGCCGTCGAACAATTCAAACCACGCGGCGACGGCCAGCAGGCTGACGGCCAGGACAATCACGTCATGGAATGCCGGGTCGTCATGGTCGAGGAACAGCCCGATCAACGGATCGGAAAACAGCCACAGCACCACGGCGAATCCCAGCATTACCATGGCGCCAAAGCCTATGCCGACCCGACCCGCCATGCGTGCCTGCAACAACTGCCCGGCACCGTAATGCTGGCCGATGCGCATGGTCACTGCGTAGGACATCCCCGCCGGCACCATGAACGCCACCGAGACAATTTGCAGGGCAATCTGATGTGCGGCCAACTGCGTGCTGCCCATGGTGCCCATGCACAACGCGGCAAAGGCAAACAGCCCGACCTCTACTGCATAGGTGCCGCCGATCGGCAGGCCCAGGCGCCACAATTCGCGCAAATAGTGAGTATTCAGGCGCAGCAGGCCGGTACCCAACGGGTAGGCGGCGTAGGCGCGGTTGCTGCGGATGTACCACATCAAGGCCAGCGCCATGCCATTGGCAACGATGGCGGTCACCAGGCCAATGCCCATCAGGCCCAGTTTCGGCAAGCCGAACATGCCTTCGATCAATGCGTGGTTGAGCAGGTAGTTGATCACCGTGCCGCACAGGCTGATCACCATCACCGGCGTTGCCTTGCCGATGGCGCTGGTAAAACCGCGCAGTGCCATGAACGTCAGGTAGCCGGGCAGGGCGAACGGCAGGATCGTGAGGAATTGCCCCGCCGCTTGCACGTTGGTTTCGGTCTGGCCGAACATCAGCAGTACCGGTTTCAAGTTCCATAGCAACAGGGCCGCTGCCAGGGCCATCAACCACGCCAGCCACAGCCCGGCCTGGGTCAGGCGGGTGGCGCCGTCGATATCGCCTGCGCCATGACGAATGGCGACCAGGGTGCCCACCGCTGCAATTACGCCGATGCAGAAGATCGCCACGAACGAATAGCTCGCCGCGCCCAGGCCGCCGCCGGCCAGGGCTTCGGGGCTCAGGCGCGCCATCATCAGGGTGTCGGTCAGCACCATCAGCATGTGCGCCAACTGTGAGGCAATCAACGGCCCCGACAGCCGCAGAATGGCCCAGAGTTCGGTACGTGCCGGATGTTGCATGATCATCACACTCGAATAGTCAGAAAGGTGGGGACGGTTGATTCTCGGCGCTTTGGGCGCTTTACACAAAAGGATAAATGCGATCATTCACATGATAAAAACTCATGCCTGACTGATTCTGATAGGGTGCCGACATTGCGCTGTCGGAGCTTTCCCAATGTCTCGTCGTCTTCCTCCCTTGTATGCCCTGCGTGCATTTGAAGCCGCTTCCCGGCACAACTCCTTCACCCGTGCGGCGCAGGAACTGTCCATTACCCAAAGTGCGGTCAGCCGACATATCCGCACCCTTGAAGAGCATTTCGCCTGCCGCCTTTTCCAGCGCAGCGGTCGCAACCTGCAGCTCACTGAAGCCGCGCGCCTGTTGCTGCCAGGCGTGCGCGAGGGCTTCGCGGCGTTGGAGCGCGCCTGTCATACCTTGAATACTGAAGATGACATTCTGCGCATGAAGGCGCCGTCCACCTTGACCATGCGCTGGCTGTTGGCGCGCCTGAGTCGCTTCCGCGCCTTGCAGCCAGGCAATGAGGTGCAACTGACCAGTGCGTGGATGAGCGTGGATGAAGTGGACTTCAACCAGGAACCCTTCGACTGTGCGGTGTTGTTGAGCGACGGGCATTTTCCGGCGGATTGGGAGGCCAGTTACCTGTTCCCCGAATTGCTGATCCCCGTGGGCGCGCCGAACCTGCTGGAGGATGGCCCTTGGGACGCCGCACGCCTGGCGAGTGCCGAGTTATTGCATCCCACGCCTGACCGTCGCGACTGGCGCAGTTGGCTGGCGCGCATGGGGTTGTCGTCCCAGGTGTCTCTCAAGGGCGGGCAGGTGTTCGATACCCTTGAATTGGGCATGATCGCGGCGGCGCGTGGCTATGGCGTATCCATGGGCGATTTGCTGATGGTGGCTGAAGACGTGGCCCAGGGACGCCTGAGCCTGCCGTGGCCCACGGCGGTCTCCAGTGGGGAAAGCTACTACCTGGTGTGGCCGAAAACCCGTCCCGGTGGAGAACGTTTGCGACGGCTGGCGGAGTTTCTTCAAGGTGAAGTCAAAGCGATGGAATTGCCCCAGGTTGAACGTCTCGATTGAGCAGGGGCCGGCAATCCATGCAATCGTTTGCGGGATACCCCTGTGATTCGCTCAAGTATTACCAAGTGCCGCCGAAGAAGGTGTGTTGGAACCATCGTGCACCAACGTTTCCCACTAGATAATTTGCCGAGCAGCGCTATGAGATCAGGATGATCCTGGCCTCGGCCAGGAGCTGTCATGTCTCAACCTCGTGCCCGGATTGCCTCCCAGTTAGGTCTCGCCCTTGCCGTGATTCTGGCTGTCGTTATCAGCGGCAGTACCGTGTTTGCCCTGCGTTCTCTCGATTCCGCCAACCTCGATACTCGTGAGGAACACCTGGCCAGCGAGGCGCGTTTGCTCGCCGACCAACTCAATACCTTCCACAGCACCTTGCGCGAGAGTACCCAGCGTTTGAGCGGGCTGTTTGAAAAGCGCTTCGGCGCCGGCTTGAGTGTGCGTGCCGACCAACCCGTGGCCGTGGCCGGTGTACAAACGCCGAGCCTGTATCTGGGTAACGAGGTGCTGAACAATAACTTCGAAGAAGTGGATGAGTTCAAGCAAATGTCCGGCGGTGTGGCCACCGTATTCGTGCGCAGCGGCGACGACTTTATCCGCGTCAGCACGTCCCTGACCAAGCAGGATGGCAACCGCGCCATCGGCACTGTGCTTGACCGCCAGGGCGCGGCTTACCAGCGTGTGGCCGACGGGCAAACCTATATCGGCCGTGCGGTATTGTTCGACCGTTCCTACATGACCCAGTACAGCCCGGTGCGTGACAGCAGCGGCAAGGTCATCGCCGTGCTGTTTATCGGCTTCGATTACACCGACGCCCAGAACGCTCAGTTTGAAAATCTCAAGCGCTTCCGTCTCGGTCAGACCGGCTCCCTGGCGCTGCTGGATGAACAGAAGCACTGGCTGGTACCGCCAGCCGGCGTGCAAGCACCGGATCAGGCCATTGCCGTGATGCTCGACCTGGCAAAGACGCCGGGGGTAGGGCGTTTCTGGAGCGACAACAACGAAGACTTCTACAGTGTCTCGGTGCCGTTCGAAGGAGGCCCCTGGGCGGTGGTGGCGAGTATGCCCAAGGCGGAAATTCGCGCTGTGACGTGGGAAGTCGGTATCCGCTTGGTGATCGGCAGTGTGCTGGCGATGTTGCTGGCAGTGGGCGCCACGGTGTGGCTGTTGCGCAGCAAACTGGCGCCATTGAGCGACCTCGTACGCCAGGCAGAGGCTCTGGGCGCGGGCGACTTGAGCGCACGCCTCAACGTGTCCAGCCATGACGAAATCGGGCAGTTGGCGCGCAGCTTCAATCAGATGGGTGAAGCGCTGTCGACCATGGTTTCGCATATCCGCAGCGCGGCCGAACAGGTCAACAGCCGTGCCCAGGCGTTGTCGGGGTTATCCGGCGGTGCCTATGAAGGCATGGAGCAACAGTCTGGCGAGATCACCAGCATGGCCGGCGCGGTGGAAGAGTTCAGTGCCACTTCGTTGAACATCGCCGACAACATGGGCAATACCGAGCGCCTGGCGCAAGAGAATGCCCAGCAGACCCGGATCGGCCGCAGCTCGATGCAAGAGGCGTCATCGTCGCTGGAACATATCGCCACTGCCCTGAACAGTACCGCCTCGGTGATCAATACCCTGGGCCAGCGCTCCCAGGAAATCGGTGGGATTGTCGGCGTGATCACGTCCATTGCCGAACAGACCAACCTGCTGGCGCTCAACGCCGCCATCGAAGCCGCCCGCGCCGGTGAGCAAGGTCGTGGTTTTGCCGTGGTCGCCGACGAAGTGCGTAACCTGGCCTCGCGCACCCGCCAGGCCACCGATGAAATTTCGGCGATGATCCAGAGCATCCAGCAGGAAACCGGCAACGCCATCAGCACCATGGAGCACGGCAAGGTCTTGATGCAGGACGGCCTGTCGCGCAACGCCGACGTCGCCTCGGCCCTGGCGCGTATCGATGAGCAAAGCCGCTCGGCCGGCCAGCAATTCGCTGCGATCACCACCGCCACCCAGGAGCAGAGCAGCACCGCAACCCTGCTCAGCAGTAACTTGCAAAGCATTGCCCTGGCCAACAGCGAGCAGCGTGAAGTGGTGTCGAACCTGGCAGTCACCGCCAAGGAACTGGAGACCCTGGCGGCAGGTTTGCGTCAGGAGGTGGATCGGTTTCGTTGAGGCTTAGTGGTCGCCCCGGCCAGCGCCCGCCGCGCCGCTCTCTCCTGACACGCGCTAGCCATGAGCGGCTGGTCGGTACTGCAAGGCTTCCGCCAGATGATGACGGGCGATGCCTTCCACTTGCTCAAGGTCCGCCAGGGTGCGAGCGACCTTGAGCAGTCGGTGGGCTGCACGCAGCGACAATGTCAGCCGTTCACACGCGCTCTCCAGCCAGCTTTCATCGGCTTTGGCTAACTGGCAGTGTTCCCGTAGCCGGGGCAGATCGAGGAATGCATTGGCACAACCCTGGCGCTGGTGCTGGCGCTCACGGGCTTGCGCCACCTGGGCGGACGCTTGCGCGGTGGTGTCGCCGGCCTGTTGTGAGGGGTTCAGTGCGGTGACCTCCCGCGCGACTGTCAGGTGCAAATCAATCCGGTCCAGCAGCGGCCCGGATAGCTTGTTGCGATAGCGTTGTATCTGCTCCGGCGTACACCGACAACGCCCGCTGGGTTCGCCCATGTAGCCGCAAGGGCAGGGGTTCATGGCCGCGACCAGTTGGAAGCGCGCCGGGAAACTCACCCGGTCACGGGCTCGGGAGATCACGATATGCCCCGACTCGAATGGTAGCCATAAATATCACACATTTTATTGGAATGGCTTTTTGCTAGCGTTTGGGACGAAAATGATCCTCTCGCCAACAGGAGGTTGTATGGAGTTTCTATCGAAGGCTGGAAGCATTGCGTTCGGCATTGCCGTTTTTCTGGGGTTATTTGCTCTACCTTTTTTGTTTTTTGCCGGTATTACAACGGCTTACGAGCACATACTCCCCCCCTTAATATCCATAGGCTGGATATGCGTAGGGCTAATTTTGTTCGTGCTTCTTCCACTTTCAATTTTTAAACGGCTTCGGGTCTTTACTGGTACAACGATATTCATATTCTCCTATGTGTTCGCTCTGCTGACTTTCCTCATTAGTCTTTTGACTACATGGTTTCTCTGGGGTGGTTTTTGGGCTATTTTGGGGATGATGTTACTTGGTGGGGCAGTAGTGCCGTTTGCATTGTTGGCTAGTGCTTTTAAAGGGATGTGGATAGTTTTCTTTATCGTTATTGGCGTTTTGGTTGTTACATGGGGTGCCCGTATCGTAGGTTTGTTAATTGCGGAAAGCGGTGCTAAGCATAGGTAGGAATATTTGATGGTCGTTTTGAGTGCTTGAACTTGTTCAAGTGCGAAAAATGAGCAGGTGATTATTCTGATTAGAGTCCGACCCTATTTGACAAATAGGGTTAGACCTTAAATTTATTTTTGCTTTGCTATTGACAGTGATTTTTGTTGATTGCAAGCCAAAAAATGACTGTGTCAAATAATCAAAACTCAAAAAAACAGTAACAAATCCAAAAATATCCTCCTACGCTATTTTTTGCCAACTAACGGAAATGGGCAAATTATGGCGTATTTAAATTTCCCGTATTGTTATACACAAGCGTTAAATCCCCCTCATAAAACGGCGATTCCGTCTGTTTTGATTTTCACAAATTTTACTAGCCAACCTGCCTTTGCTTTAACATGTGAACATAGTTCGCAATAACCAGATGCTTTTGATTTTGCCCTTCTTGGAAAAATGAAAACCGCAAATATGGCTTACAGGAATATGCCTTTTAAGCGTTTTTTAGTTTCATTGGTGATTTACTATCACTAGAACAAGAAACACCAGCAAATGACCGAATTTTGAAGTAAGGGAGAAAAATGGGCAGGGTCAGTGTAGGGATGGGTGGGTGTGTTAGGTGTATGTGGGTCATACATGTGTACGTGCCTACATGCGTGTCTTGAAAACCCTAAGGGGTTTTCGCTTTTAGCTTTTCCAGCCTTGCCCTTCGCTTTTATTCTTACCAGAATAAAGCTCGGGCAAAGCTGGTCTTCCTGACTTTATCAATTAAAATCAGTTTCGCTTTACCTGAACTTTTTAGCTCGGGGTTTAAATCTGTGATATTCAGTTTAAACTTTAAACACTTATAGGCTATATCAGCACCTAACTGGAACCCTGTTTAACATATTTTCATATGGCTGGCGGGTCGAAAATTTCCAGTATCCCCGTTTTATTTTCTTCGCTAGAACAACGAAACAATCACTTGTATTTCCTACATTGTTCAAGGCGTGAATACTGAAATTTATTATTATGATTTGAGATTTTTGCGGCAGGTTGACTTGAATAAGTTAATTTGTATGTTATAACTTTAATTACAAGTTGAAACTGCTGCTATCAGTATCAACGCCGAACCCTGAATACTAACCATATTCGGGGTTCACTTATATGTATGTTATCATTTACATTCTAAAAGTCAAATTATAAGCCGCCCAAACACTAATACGGTTTGTATCTAATTATTCTTTTGCTTTTTACATCTGCGTTCTTCAACTCTCCATCAATTGGAGCACCTGAGCCATCATCATCAATTAGCTTTTGAACATAAGCTGAACATATTTCACGCTCATGGTTATCTAATTGATTAACTTTCTCCGTGATATCATCATACAGAGCCGCGTCTGGAATAATATTGCCGTTGTCTTCTAAAACGTCTTGAACATGCCTTAATATTTCAATCTTCTTGTAGTCTGTATGTTTATCAATAAGGCTTTCAATAAAGTCATGAAAATCAGTTTCTACATTTGCAATATGTTCGGCTTCAATTTTCTCTTGATGCTCTTGTGTTGATTTCAATTCGTCAATCTTGTCACTCAATAGCTGATTAAATTCATCTTTCAACGCTCTGCCAGCATCAGCATATGCGGTTGCTATTTCATGATTGATGCTAATGAACTCATCATGTTGAAATGCCGGTGCATTTTCCATGTTTGAACCAAAGCAGATGCGGCAAGTTATGCTGCCGTGTGTAACGCAAAGCATGTCTGTTGTGACCTTTGACAAAATTTCTTTAAAGCTATCCACTGGGGATGTTTTGTCACTGAACTCATCTTCCAGTTCATCAAATAAGCTATCGAAATTGCTTTCCTGTTCAACTTGCTTTGTAGACTCTACAAGCTGTTCTGGTTCGTTGTGAACGGGTGTAGACATGACAGGTGGAACAATAGAATCTACTGGTTTAGGTGGCTCTACGGCCACCGTAGGAGCTTCTGGTTTGGGTTCTGGCTTCTTATTCATAGAAGCATATTGCTCTTGGGTTTTCTTCACCAGCTCCAAGTCTGCTGGGGTTGGGGTGTAACCTTCAAGCTTAAAGCCTTTGGCTTCCAATCCCATTAGCTGAGCCTCTATCCAAGCATTACGTCTGAATTCTTTTGCACCAAATACAGTTAGGGTTGATGGTGCTTTTGTGTCAGCTACAAGACGTTGCAAGCCAGCTTTTGCTGATTTTCTTGATATGTCATTAAAGAGAACCTTTGCAGGGTCTTTATGATATTCAAAAGCTTTCTTGTCTTTTGCTGAATTATAGAAATACTCAACCTTGTCATTAAAAGGCGTGCAGGTGAAATGCTTGGCAAGTGTTGATTGCGGGTGAATTCTTTTCATGAATTCTGGCTTGTCATCATTAGAAGAAATGCCACATTGCTCATATTCTTTTTTTCCATGCCTTAAAGCAAGGGTCTTCTCAAATTCTAAATCTTCTCCAAGCTTTGCTTTTAATGTTTTGTAGGAAAGGTTCAACTCTGATGCTTTGAATATCTGGTCATCATGTTGAATTGAAAAAGCTGATTTCCCATTATGAATGATATTAAAGCCATTCTGTGATATCCGATTTATAAAATCTGATGGGCTTTTTGCTTTGTCAAGGAAAGGCTTTAAGGCGTCTTTCAACTGTTTTTTGTTAGAAGTAATGCCACGAACATCAAGCATTCTTTCATTAGTTGAAGGAAGTTTTTCAAGGTCGTTTTTCTTCGTGGATGTAGCTTTTCGATTTTGCGGCTTAAACAATGTGTATTTATCTTCTAGCTTGTCGCATTCAATTTCTATGATGCGATAGTCATCTTTTTGCTTGTAGGTCTTTCCATTGTTATCTCTAACTGACCAGATGATGTGAACGTGCATTTCATCTGTATCATTATGAACGGCCATGAGATATTTACGATTGCTGAGATTATGGGTTCTCTCATAAAGTTCTTTTGCAATCTGTAATGCTTTCTGTGGATTCATATCATCATTGGTGTGAAAGCTCACAATATCATGATAAGTTCTTACTTGTTGGGCGGAGCCTACTTTTCTATTGCTGTTGTGATAGTTCACATCATCATCAATTTCTTTGGACAACCTTTCGACTAAATCACCCTTTATGGTTTTTGGGTTGTGGATAAAGCTGGCCTCATAAAGACAGCAGCCTTTATCTTTAAGAATGTAATTGGCTGTTTTTTTAATACCTCTTTTGGTTTTTTGGCTGCTGGCTTTTTTTCTTATCATGTTACTCCTTGTTGTTGTTTTTCTTTTCTACCTTCACATATCTCTTTTGGTCACGAAGGTATCCATTTAACATGTTGAACATTTTTTCAATTGACTCTAATGATTTCCAGAGATTATCGGGAACGTTTTCGTGACCGTTGAGATGTTTAGCTATTTGATTAAGATTGTTATACGGCTCTGCTATTTTTTTCTCAAAAATTTCGTAAGTATCTTTTAGGGATTTACTATTGATTTCGATAATTAAGCCGAAACCATCCTCGATAACTTTCTCAATCAATTGGTCATAGTTTAGACCGGTCTTTTCTTTCAGTTCTTTGAAAGCATTTGCAGTCTGCTCTGTGGTTCTGATAGTGATGGTTGATTGCTTACTTCTGTTTACTGGTTTGTTCTGTTTAGGTGGAAATAATTCACTCATGTTAACCTCATAAATTGTTATCTTAATTGTGGCAGTCTTTCCGCTTTTCCATTTTCTAAACGAAGTGCAGAAAATCGAGCAACAATGGAAGTCCACGAAGTGGCACTCCATTGTTATTGCTCGCATGTAGTTAGACTTCCATATAAATAAGTTAACATATATTTTAATGCTTTCAAGTATCCCAAGACTGCCACGTTATTGAAAACAGAAAACATGAAGTCAAAAATGTATAGAAAGCACAAAAAAGCCACCTAGAAAGGTGGCTTGGTAATCTGGAATAAAGGCGTTGTCAGTTGAAGTATTCGTTCAGATTGTTGATACCAAATTCTTTCAAAGGATTATGAAGGTCAAACTGTTTTGCAATCCGGTCAATCATCATTCCCTGATAGTGAATCTTGCAATATAGTGTTCTGGTTTCTTTTTCAAAATTGAATTTGAACACGATATCATTTGTGATGAAGAATTGATTTATTTTCAACCTGCCTTCTTCTGTGTTGTATAGCTCAATAATATCGTTTTCCGAATAGATGTTGATTGAAGTCTTGCGGGTGTTTATTTCTACTTGTAGCTTAGAAAGCTCGGCTTCAATATCATTGATTTTTAGTTCTGTGCTGCTGACGACTGCTAAGAACTCATGTGGGATAATGCCGTTCGTAAAACCTGCAAATGACTTCAATAGGTTATCTTTGTAACTTTTTTGTTCAAGCAGTGCATTGCGTAGTTCCACAAGCTTCTTGTTATCTGCTGCTTGACGTTTTTTGTTTGATAGCAAGCTGATTAGCAGCTCTCTGAAACTTTCTATCTTTTCATCGATTTCGTTGTCTTCTGGGGTTGCCATGTAAAGGCGGGTGCTCTCCCCGATAGTGACATAATCACGGTTTCTCTTTTCTTCTTCAAGCTCTAAGTTCTGCCAAGGGTGAACATCAAAATCTTCTTTTGTGGTAGCTTGATATACCAACTCTAAAAATAGACCATAGGCTAAATCAAAACGAAATCGTGGCTGGTTGCAATTCGTCTTTAACTCCTTTCTGGTGAAGCAATGGAAATATCCGTAGCAAACACCTTTGGGATTTGTTTGTTTTTCAAATAGCATGGAAGCATTGCAGCAATCACATTTTATGGAATGTCTAAAAATATTCAAACTGCCTACTGTTTGATTGCCATAATGTTTTCTATGTGCCCGCAATTTCATTGCTTCAAGAGCTTCATTGAATAACTCATATGAAACAATCTGCGGATAGTAACCTTCAATAAAACGTTCAAAAACTTTGTTTTTATTTTCGTCCCTACGCTGAGCCATGTAGGAGCCAAGAACATATTTTGTTTGAAGTAATAGATGAATATTCTTGTTGGTCCACTTTCTTTTGGCGTAAGCGTTAATCTTGCGAATAGTTAGCGAGACGCCGACATATTTTAGACTTTCAAAAATATTTCTTATTTCTTGGGCTTCGTCTTCTACGATTTCAAAGCGGTTTTCTTCTTTGTTGTAAGATATGCCATATGGTGGATTGTGACCATTGAAAATGGCTTTGTCTTCATCTGCTAGTTTTTTTGCTCTGTTCCAAGCAGATTTACGACGAACTGATTTTGTTTTGCTTTCTTCGTGAGCACGGGTTGAAATAACGGAAAGCATGATATCTTGTTCCATGCCATCTTTATTGCGGCTATACATTTGGCCGTCAATGGTGGTTACAAGAGTTACGCCACGGTCTAAAATGGAATAGACAAGCTCTTTTGATAGTCTCATTTTTTGTCGAGACAATCGGTCTATTGATTCAACAAAAATGAAGTCTCCCTCTTGGACTGTTTGACTAATGATTAAGTCAATAAGGTCTTTTAGTTTGCCTTTATTTTTGTTTGAACCATCAAATCCAGATACGCCAGTGTCGCTGAAAATATTTTCCGGCAGCAACTCGATACCTTGCTGCTTGGTAATGGCTTGGATTGACGACATTTGTCTGTCTACGGAGTCCCTACCGGCTTCGCCTTGGGCTTTCGATGAGTAACGGATGTAAGCGTATGCGGTAGGCATTCCGAGCGTCCTGCGATGATTCTGGAAGTGTGAGAATAACACCTCCCTGTCTCCAATGGCTCGCGCAGCACCTCCAGTACCTTGCGATCAAATTCCGGCAGCTCATCCAGAAACAGCACGCCGTGATGGGCCAGGGTGATTTCCCCCGGCTGCGGCTTCGAGCCGCCACCCACCAGCGCAGGGCCGGATGCCGAGTGGTGCGGCTGGCGAAACGGGCGATTAGGCCAATGGCTCAGCGGTGCCAGGCTGACCACGGATTGGATTGCGGCCACTTCCAATGCCTCCTGCTCGCTCAGCGGTGGCAGCAAGCCCGGCAGACGGCTGGCCAGCAGAGTTTTGCCGGTGCCAGGTGGCCCGCTGAACAATAGGTTGTGTGCGCCGGCCGCCGCAATCAGCAAGGCACGTTTGGCTGCCAACTGGCCCTGCACTTCACTCAGGTCCGGGTAAGGCTTGTTCAGGTACAGCAAGCCATCGGACCTGTAGGGCTCAATCGGCACGTGCCCATTGAGGTGCGCCACCACTTGCAGCAGGTGGTCCACCGCAATCACTTTGAGCCCCGATGCCAGGCAGGCTTCCTCGGCATTGGCCCTGGGCACTATCACGGTGCGCCCGGCCTTGCGCGCCGCCAGCGCGGCCGGCAGCACACCTTTCACCGCCCGCACCTCGCCCGACAACGCCAGCTCCCCAAGGCACTCCACGTCATCAAGCATCAAGGCCGGCACCTGCACACTGGCCGCCAGGATCCCCAGGGCAATCGCCAGATCAAAACGCCCGCCGTCCTTGGGCAGGTCGGCGGGCGCGAGATTGAGGGTAATGCGCCGGGCCGGGTATTGCAGCGCTGAGTTGAGAATGGCGCTGCGGACGCGGTCCTTGCTTTCCTTCACCGCAGTTTCCGGCAGGCCCACCAGCGTCAGCGATGGCAATCCATTGGCCATATGCACTTCAACAGTGACGGCGGGGGCTTCGACGCCGACCTGGGCGCGGCTGTGCACGATAGCGAGGGACATGCTCGTTCCTTGAAAGGGTGGGCCGCTTCCTGCGGATTTTTCAAGGGTAGACGAGGTGGGCGTCTAGCGAGGTAGGGAGGTTTTACAGAACGTATCCGGGCGGCAATGCAAAACAAATGTGGGAGCTGGCTTGCCTGCGATAGCGGTATGTCAGCAAAGAATCATCCGCTGATGCACCGCCATCGCAGGCAAGCCAGCTCCCACACTAACCATGTTTATTCAGCAGAGGATGGCGCCAACCGTGCTTCAAGTTCAGCTACCTTCGCCTCCAGGCTCTCCAATCGCGCACGTGTGCGGGCCAGTACGACCATCTGGCTGTCAAACTCTTCCCGGCTGACCAGGTCGAGCTTGCTGAAACCACTCTGTAGCAAAGCCTTGAACTGGCTTTCGATTTCATTGCGGGGCAGGGGGGTGTCGCTGCTGAACAGGCGAGAGGCGTGGCCGCTCAGGGCGTCGAGGAGGTCTTTGGGCGCGAGCATGGGAAATATTCCGGAAAACAGTTGGCCGGCAGTGTATCACGCAGCGTCTATAGTCTTTTTCATGCCGCGTTGCGCACGGTTTTCGCGCATCAAGGCGGGCGGCTTCGCACCGTTTTGATGCGCATTGCGGCCGCGCACACGCCCCGTGGGTGGGCACAAGTGGGCAAGGGACTGATTTCAGTGATTTTTACGGAGCTGGCAAGGTTTCTGCTTAGACGATCATGACCCATGCACTGATGCAGTCGCTGTGACGAATGCAGTGCGCCGACGGATCAGGGGTACAGGTTTCGTCACCAGTGGATCGCTGGCGTCGCAACGGTAAATGCCGAGGCGACGATGCGTTACAAAGCCAGGCACTGCGCTTAGACTTGAGACGGGTTTGTTTTCCTGGGGCAAGTCCACCAATTCGGGAGAGAGTTTTCATGAAGCTAGTCACTGCCATCATCAAGCCGTTCAAGTTGGACGATGTACGCGAGTCACTGTCCGAGATCGGCGTGCAGGGCATTACCGTTACTGAGGTCAAGGGCTTCGGTCGGCAGAAGGGTCATACCGAGCTGTATCGCGGCGCGGAATACGTAGTCGATTTCCTGCCGAAGGTGAAGATTGATGTCGCCATTGACGACAAGGATCTTGACCGGGTTATCGAGGCGATAACCAAGGCGGCCAACACCGGCAAGATCGGTGACGGCAAGATCTTCGTGGTCAATCTGGAACAGGCTATTCGCATCCGTACCGGCGAAACCGATACCGACGCAATCTAAGCCGCCAAACCCCAACGCCCCAGGAGAAAACACTATGACTCTGCGTAAATTCGCAGGGCTCGGAGCCCTGCTGTCCATCGTAATGCCAAGCCTGGCCATGGCGGCAGACGAAGTGGCTGCTCCAGTCCTCAACTCCGGCGACACCGCCTGGATGCTGACCGCCACCGCTCTGGTGCTGTTCATGACCATCCCTGGCCTGGCGCTGTTCTACGGCGGCATGGTCCGCTCCAAGAATATTCTGTCGGTGATGATGCAGTGCTTTGCCATCACCGGCCTGATCAGCATCCTGTGGGTCGTCTACGGCTACAGCATCGCGTTTGACACCACCGGTATGGAACAGGGTGTGGTCAACTTCAACTCCTTCTTCGGCGGCCTGGGCAAGGCGTTTCTGGCGGGTGTCACCCCGGCCAGCATCACCGGGCCTGCGGCGCTGTTTCCGGAAGCGGTGTTCATCACCTTCCAGATGACCTTCGCCATCATCACCCCGGCGCTGATCGTCGGTGCTTTCGCCGAGCGCATGAAGTTCTCCGCGATGCTGATCTTCATGGCTGTCTGGTTCACCCTGGTCTATGCGCCTATCGCGCACATGGTCTGGAGCGGCAACGGTGGCCTGATGTGGGATTGGGGCGTGCTGGACTTCGCCGGTGGCACCGTCGTGCACATCAACGCGGGTGTGGCCGGCCTGGTGGCGTGCATCGTGCTCGGCAAGCGTAAAGGTTTCCCGACCACACCGATGGCACCCCACAACCTGGGTTACACCTTGATCGGCGCGGCCATGCTGTGGATCGGCTGGTTTGGCTTCAACGCAGGTTCTGCTGCGGCGGCCAACGGCACGGCGGGCATGGCGATGCTGGTCACCCAGATTGCCACCGCTGCTGCGGCGCTGGGCTGGATGTTCGCCGAGTGGATCACCCACGGCAAGCCAAGTGCACTGGGCATTGCCTCGGGTGTGGTGGCCGGCCTGGTCGCCGTGACGCCGGCCGCTGGCACCGTGGGCCCGATGGGTGCCCTGGTGATCGGCCTGGTCGCCGGTGTGGTGTGCTTCTTCTGCGCCACCAGCCTCAAGCGCAAGCTGGGCTACGACGACTCCCTGGATGCCTTCGGTGTTCACGGTATCGGCGGTATCGTCGGTGCGATCCTCACCGGTGTGTTCGCAGCCCCGGCACTCGGCGGCTTCGGCACCGTGACCGACATCGCCGCCCAGGTCTGGATCCAGTGCAAAGGCGTCGGCTTCACAGTGATCTACACAGCCATCGTGACCTACGTCATTCTCAAGGTGCTGGATATGGTCATGGGCCTGCGCGTCACTGAGGAAGAAGAGGCTGTGGGCCTCGATCTGGCGCAACACAACGAGCGTGGCTACAACTTGTAACTACGTGAAAAAAACATGCCCGGCTTGCCGGGCATTTTTTTGTCTGGTGTTTGTCTTTGGCTAAAGGTGTATGGGTTTTTTATCAACTTTGTGATGGGATCCACACGGCACTTTTCAGAGTGCAAATGTCTTACAGGCATGAAGGCGTATTCGGCACTTTGTTTTTTCCCAGAGCGCGCTAGAATGCGCGCCGATGGGCGGAGAACTGTATGTGGCAACAGACCCTGATTACCCTGCGGGCCAAGCCCCGGGGCTTTCACCTGGTAACGGACGAGTTGCTTGCCGGCTTGCCTGAATTGAAGGCTTGCCGTGTGGGCCTGTTGCATCTGTGGCTGCAGCACACCTCGGCCTCGTTGACCGTCAACGAGAATGCCGACCCGGCGGTTCGCTGTGACTTCGAGCGTTTTTTCAACCTGCTGGTGCCACAGGGTCGCGCAGGGTTTGAGCACAACGACGAAGGTCCGGATGATCTGCCGGCGCACTTCAAGGCCAGTCTGCTGGGCTGCCAGCTGAGTTTGCCGGTCAAGGCCGGCCGCTTGGCGATGGGGACATGGCAAGGTGTTTATCTGGGCGAGCACCGTGATCATGGCGGTGCTCGTAAAGTCCTCGCCACCTTGCACGGTGAAGAGGCTTAAGCCACTGGAGATCCGGTGGATGTTGATTTTTTTCCGGCGACCTCGACAGAGGGTGAAGCTGGGCTATAACTAATCTGCTTTTCGCAAGTCATGAGGTAGAACATGAGCGACGATGATCTGGAACAAGACGACCTCGAAGTAGGTGATGAAGACGACACCGAAGAAGGTCTTGAAGTAGCGGCGGAAGACGTTGCTGACGATGCCGATGACGGCGGTGCCGATGACGCGGCGCCCAAAGCCAAGGGCAAAGCCAAGGCTGCGGTTTCGGTAGACGAGCTGCCAAGCGTTGAAGCCAAGAACAAAGAGCGCGATGCCCTGGCCCGTGCGATGGAGGAATTCCTCGCTAAAGGCGGCAAAGTGGTCGAAGTTGAGGCTAACGTGGTCGCAGACCCACCGAAGAAGCCGGATAACAAGTACGGCAGCCGACCTATCTAGGGTCTGCCTCCTGCTTGTAAGAAAAAGCCCGCCGTCGCTGCGGGCTTTTTCATGCCTGGAGCAATTTACCGGTTTGCTGCAATACCCTGTGGGAGCTGGCTTGCCTGCGATAGCGGTCTATCTGCGAGCCCTGTGTTGACTGATCCACCGCTATCGCAGGCAAGCCAGCTCCCACATTGGGGTCAGTGTTAGCTCCAGCGACTCAGCAGTGGCGGTAACTCTGTCAGGCTGCGAATCTGCGCATCCGGGTGCTTATCTCCCTCCCAGGCCTTGCCCGTAGGGTTGAACCACACCGCCCGCAGCCCCGCCTGCTGCGCGCCGGCAATGTCATCTCCCGGATGATCGCCCACATGCACCGCCGCGCTGGCGTCCACACCGCCACGTTGCAGCGCTTCATGAAACAGCCGTGCATCCGGCTTGGCGATGCCGATATCTTCAGCGCGCAGGGCAAAGTGAAAATAGTCCGCCAGGCCAACGCGCTGCACATCGGCATTGCCATTGGTGATCACCCCCAGCAGGAAATGCTGGCGCAGCGCTTTGAGCATCGGCTCCGCTTCCGGGAACACGGTGAGCTGGTGGCGAGCATGGATAAACGCTTCGAAGCAGACATCCGCCATTTGCATCGCTTCAGGCTGGGGATAGCCGGCCTCCTCGAATGCCAACATCAACACCCGGTGACGCAGGACGCTGATGCGGTGCTTGAGCTCGGGATGGCGCTGCAACACTTGCTGACGCAGGCTGGCGAAATGCTCCAGGGGCAGGTCCCCGACCTTGGCGGCGTTAAGCGCCAGCCATTCGCGCATCGACGCTTCGGCGCTGATGATGACGGGTACGTTGTCCCAGAGGGTGTCGTCCAGGTCGAAGGTGATCAGCTTGATACTCATGAGTCGCTGCCTTTGATGCGTTTGGCCCGTGGATGGGCGCTGTCGTACACCGTTGCCAGGTGCTGGAAGTCCAGGTGTGTGTAGATCTGGGTGGTCTTGATATCGGCGTGGCCGAGCAGTTCCTGTACCGCGCGCAGATCCTGAGAGGACTCCAGCAGATGGCTGGCAAAGGAATGGCGCAGCATGTGCGGGTGCAGATTCTGCCCCAGCTCCCGCTCGCCGGCGGCCTTGACCCGAAGCTGGATGGCGCGTGGCCCCAGGCGTCGGCCTTGCTGGCTGACAAACACCGCATCGTCCGCCGGGTTGGTCAAAAGGCGCAGTGGCAGCCATAGCTGCAAGGCTTCGCGGGCTTTTCTGCCCACCGGCAGCACGCGGGTCTTGCTGCCTTTGCCGAGCACTTGTATCAGGCCATCGGCAAGGTCCAACTGATCAAGGTTCAGGCTTGTCAGCTCCGACAGGCGCAGGCCCGAGGAATAGAACAGCTCAAGGATCGCCTGGTCGCGATGGGCCAGGAAGTCATCCTCTACCGCGCCATCGAGCAGCTGCAAGGCACGGTCGGTGTCCAGGGTCTTGGGCAGGCGCCGCTCGCCCTTGGGTGGGGACAGGCCATTGGCCGGGTCGTGATCGCACAAGCCTTCGCGATTGAGGTAGTGATAGAGGCCGCGCACCGCCGACAGCAGCCGAGACAGGCTACGCGAGGACTGGCCTTGCTGGTGCAACCGGGCGATCAGGCTGCGCAGGGCCTGGATATCCAGGGCTTTCCAGCTACTGACGTGCTGTTTCTCACAGTAGGCCAGGACCTTGTTCAAGTCCCGCCGATAGGCTTCAAGGGTGTGGGGCGACACCTGGCGCTCATTGCGCAGGTGAGCGCAGTAGGCGTCCAGTTGCCGCTCCATGGTCAGCGCACCGCGCGCAGTGTGGTGGTGTGGCGCGGCAGGACGCGGCCCAGCACTTGGGCGATATAGGTCAGGAACAGCGTGCCTACCGAGCTTTTGTAGTGCGCAGGATCGCGGCTGGCGATGGCCAGCACGCCGTGCAAGCCTTGATGGCTGAGGGCGATGACGGCCGTAGAGCCGATCTGCTTGCGCTGCTCGGCGCCAAACAGGAAGTCCAGTTCATGTTCACGCAAGGTGCCGCTGACCGTCTTGCCTTCGGACAGCAGGCCGCCGATGGCAGTCTGTGCTTCACCACCTGTGACCCAGCGACCCACCGGCATCGGGTTGTCGCTGAACAGGATCAGGCTGACAAAGGGCACCTGGAAATCCTCGCGCAGGCTGTCTTCCACGGCGATCACCGTTTCTTCCAGGCTGGCGGCGTCCATCAGGGTCAGGATCAGGCGGCGGGTCTTGTCGAACAAGCGGTCGTTGTCGCGCGCCACGTCCATCAGATGGGAGAGTCGATGGCGCATTTCAATATTGCGCTCGCGCAGGATCTTCATCTGCCGCTCCACCAGCGACACGGTATCGCCGCGCTGGTGGGGAATGCGCAAGGCCGGCAGCAGTTCTTCATGCTCGACGAAGAAGTCCGGATTAGCCTCAAGGTACGCCGCGACAGCAGCGGCCTCCAGGCTTTCACTCGGGGTAGCGTGTGCGGGTACTTGAGGCTTATCGGTCATTGGTTTGGCTCACTCATAGACGGACCTGTCCTTCGTATACGCGCGAGGCCGGCCCGGTCATCATCACCGGGTGGCCAGGGCCTGCCCATTCGATAGACAAGCGTCCACCGGGCAGGTCGATCAGCAGCGGCGAATCCATCCACCCCTGGCTGATCGCAGCTACGGCAGCGGCACAAGCGCCGGTACCGCAAGCCTGGGTTTCGCCGGCGCCACGTTCCCAAACGCGCAATTGCGCGCGGGTACGGTCGATCACCTGCAGGAAGCCCACATTGACCCGTGCGGGAAAGCGCGGGTGATGTTCGATCTTCGGCCCCAGTTCGTGCACCGGGGCGTTATTGATGTCGTTGACCCGCAGCACCGCATGGGGGTTGCCCATGGACACGGCGGCGATCTCCACGGTTTTGCCATCCACGTCCAACGGGTAGCTGAGGGCCTGCTCGGTGGCCTGGAACGGAATATCCGCCGGCACCAGGCGTGGCGCGCCCATGTTGACGCTGATCTGGCCGTCACTGCGAATATCCAGTTCGATCACGCCGCCCTTGGTTTCGACGCGAATCTGGCGTTTGGCGGTCAGGCGCTTGTCCAGCACAAAGCGTGCAAAGCAGCGCGCACCGTTGCCGCACTGTTCCACTTCGGAACCGTCGGAGTTGAAGATCCGGTAACGGAAATCCACCTCCGGATTGCTCGGCGCCTCCACCAGCAGCAACTGATCGAAACCGATGCCGGTGTGACGGTCGCCCCACTGTTTGGCGTGTTTGGGCAGGATGTGCGCGTGCTGGCTGACCAGGTCGAGGACCATGAAATCATTACCCAGCCCGTGCATCTTGGTAAAACGCAGCAGCATGGCTTACTCCGGCAGCAGGCTTTCGCCAGCATACAACTGGGCTACCGTCTCGCGGCGACGCACTTCAAATGCTTGATCACCGTCCACCAACACCTCGGCGGTACGCCCGCGGGTGTTGTAGTTGGAACTCATGACAAACCCGTAGGCACCGGCCGAATGCACGGCCAGCAGATCACCTTCTTCCAGAGCCAACTGACGATCCTTGGCCAGGAAGTCGCCGGTCTCGCAGATGGGCCCGACGATGTCATAGGCGCGCGCTTCGCTTGTGCGCGGCGTCACGGCGGTGACATCCATCCAGGCCTGGTACAGCGCCGGGCGGATCAGGTCGTTCATCGCCGCATCGACGATGGCGAAATCCTTGTGTTCGGTGTGCTTGAGGTACTCGACCTGGGTCAGCAACACGCCAGCGTTGGCAACGATGTAGCGGCCCGGCTCGAACATCAGCGTCAGGTCGCGGCCTTCGATGCGCTCGCGCACGGCCTGGATATAGTCGGCAATCAGCGGCGGCTCTTCATCGCGATAACGCACGCCCACGCCACCACCGAGGTCGATGTGGTGCAGGTAGATGCCGCACTCGCCCAGGCGGTCGATCAGAGCCAGCAGGCGGTCGAGGGCATCCAGGAACGGCGGCAGTGTGGTCAGTTGCGAGCCGATATGGCAGTCGACGCCCAGTACTTCCAGGTTCGGCAGTTGGGCGGCGCGGATATACACGTCTTCGGCGTCGGCGATGGCAATGCCGAATTTGTTCTCTTTGAGACCGGTAGAGATGTACGGGTGGGTGCCAGCGTCGACGTCTGGGTTGACGCGCAGGGAGATCGGCGCACGCACGCCCATCTCGGCGGCGACCACCTGCAGGCGCTCCAGCTCGTCGGTCGATTCGACGTTGAAGCAATGCACGCCGACTTCCAGCGCGCGGCGCATGTCTTCGCGGCTCTTGCCGACGCCGGAGAAGACGATTTTGTCCGCCTGGCCGCCGGCGGCCAATACGCGTTCCAGCTCGCCACGGGACACGATGTCAAAACCAGCGCCAAGACGCGCCAGGACATTCAGTACACCCAGGTTGGAGTTGGCCTTGACTGCGTAGCACACCAGGT
>NZ_JAEKCN010000050.1:0-1184 GCF_016405455.1 Pseudomonas sp. MF7453
GGGGATGTAAGCCGGAACCCCAGAAATTTCCGTCACCCTAGTTGGGTGGGCTCAACACTCGTGTCACCAGCTACCTTCTGGAGAATCGAGCTCGGCCATCCCTCCCTGGACGGGCATCGCTCGACGATGTTCAACGGCTCCCTCACGGGGCCGTCGTTTTGTGGGGGCTATTCCATCCACAAGTCGTCGAGGTTCTTGAAGTTCCAGAGCGTCGGGTCTTCGGGGCCAGTGATACTGTCCTTGCAACTCGTGGCCGCCAGGTCGATGGTCTGCATCGGGATCGGCTCTCTCGAGCGTAGCGAGAAGAACACGCGAACCTTGGGAGTCAGCAGTGATTCCATTCCCGGCTCAACGACAACGGCCAGACGCTGAGAGGACAGGCGAACCAAGGAGCCGACGGGGTAGATGCCCACGGCCTTGACGAAGGCGTGGAAGATGCGTTTGTCGAAATGGCCCTCCCACTTGGCCATCTGCCGCATCGCCGCGGACGGGTCCCACGGCTTTTTGTAGGCTCGCTCCGACGTCACGGCATCATAGACGTCGCAGATTGCGCCCATGCGGGCCAGGAGTGAAATGGCGTCACCGGCCAAGCGATCCGGGTAGCCGGTTCCGTCGATCTTCTCGTGATGGTGCAGGGCAATGTCCACCACCCCGGGCTCGGCCCCGCCTGCGCGCAGCATCTTTGCGCCCTCCACAGGGTGGCGCTTCATGATGGCGAACTCGGCATCGGTGAGCTTGCCTGGTTTGTTAAGCACTTCCAGCGGCATCGCGGCCTTGCCTAGGTCGTGCATCAGTCCGCCGATGCCAGCCAGGCGCGTTTGCTCCTCGTCTAGATCGAGATGCCGGGCCAGCGATAGCATCAGGGCGCAGACGGCAACCGAGTGCAGGTAGGTGTAATCGTCGTGCGTTTTGATGCGTGCGACGCTGATGAGGGCATGAGGTTGGCGCAGCACCGAGGCAGCGATTTCTCCGACCAGCGGCAACGTCGTGCTTGGGTCGACGGCCTTGCCAAGCCGGGCTTCCTGGAACATGTCCATGACTTGGGACTTGGCCGCAAGACAGAGTTTCCGTGCATAACACATTTCGCTCTCCATTGAGGTTGCGCCGTCACTTTTCTTGCTTAGTGGACTAGACGGCAGAGATTGCTCCTCCGACAATTCTCTGGGCTCTGGGCTCTGGGCTCT
>NZ_JAEKCN010000051.1:0-1114 GCF_016405455.1 Pseudomonas sp. MF7453
GGGCGGTTACAGGAGCTGAGTGCAACACGGTTATTGAATTGAAGCTGGAGCATCATGCCGCATAGCCATAGCTTCCTGCATCACCTCGTCCATAACCTCGATCGGACACTTGAAGTCGAAGCGCTTACGGGGGCGCATGTTCAGTTGCAGTGCGATGGCATCCAGTTCCTCCTGGCTATGCACCGACAAGTCCGTGCCTTTGGGCAGGTACTGGCGGATCAGGCCATTGATGTTTTCGTTACTGCCGCGCTGCCAAGGGCTGTGCGGGTCGCAGAAGTAAATCGCCACCCCGGTCTGCTGGGTGATTTCAGCATGCCGCGCCATTTCTCGGCCCTGGTCGTAGGTCATGCTCTTGCGCATCGCCAGCGGCATGCCATTGAGCGCTGCACTGAAGCCTTCCATCGCCGAGGTCGCCGTCGCGTCGTTCATCTTCACCAGCATCAGGTAGCCACTGGTGCGCTCCACCAGCGTACCTACAGACGAGGCGTTGGCCTTGCCCTTGATCAGGTCGCCTTCCCAATGCCCTGGCATCAGTCGGTCTTCGATCTCCGGCGGACGTACATGAATACTGACCCTCTCAGGGATCTGACCGCGCCGATCCACGCCGCCAGAGCGCGGCCTGCGCATCGTCTTGCTTTGGCGCAGGCAGATGATCAGCTCTTTACGCAGCTCGCCGACTGGCAAGGCATAGATCGCGTTATAGATCGTCTCGCGACAGACGTAGGCATCTCTGAGGCTGGGAATATTCATGCTGCGCAGCTTGCCGGCAATCTGCTCGGGAGACAAACGCTCACGCAGCATATGCGCCACCAATTCGAAGCGCTCGCTACCCGGCAACAGCTTTTGCTTCGGTCGACACACCTGACGGCGGGCCTGCATCTGCTGCTGGGCCACGCGGGCCGAGTAGCCGCCACAGGCATCTCGATTGCGGCGCAGCTCCCGGCTGATGGTCGAAGGGGATCGGTTGATCAAGCAGGCAATCCCGCGCAGGCTGAAACCTTGGGCATGACCGATTTGAATGGTGGCGCGCTCTTCAACGCTGAGTTCGGAATAAGACATAGGGACAGCACCGTACCGGAAAGGTCAGGTGTTGCACTCAGTTTTCGCCGCCGCC
>NZ_JAEKCN010000052.1:0-951 GCF_016405455.1 Pseudomonas sp. MF7453
CTCTGGGCTCTCTGGGCTCTCTGGGCTCTCTGGGCTCTCTGGGCTCTCTGGGTCGACTTGGCTTTTGGCCAAGTCGACCCAGACCTCCCCGACGCCACATTCTCGAATGGCAGAGAGATCCTGAGGCTCGGTCAGCAGGAAGCTGCCGCGCCAGAATGGGTGTCGAACCCAAGAGCCGGCGAGCTTGTGGATGTACATGCCGAGACGAAGCTCGGATACGGGAATGCGTTTTACCAACTTATTTTCCTTTCTGAGTTGGGTGGTTAGGCGTGCGCCGAGGCTGGCACCCAGCGGTAGAGCGGAGGTAAGGTCACGCCAAGATTCTTGGATCAGCCGGAACCGCCGAAATTTCCGTCAGCCGATCAACATGGCTTTGTCTCGCGCTCGGTCGATGCGTTCCTGCATCGCCTGCATGACTTCTTCGTGGGTGTACGACTTGGCGTTGGGGTCGTCGGCCTCTCGGAGAGCTTCCTCGACCTCGCGGGTCATCCGCGCATATTCTTCCGGCCACAGCGCTTGCTCCATGCGCAGCGACGCCTGCCCAAGCAGGTGCAGCAGGCCGAACAGCCGCATGTCATTGGTGGCGACGACGTGCTCTCGAATCCGCTCCTGGATCACCTCGCAGGCCCGATGCGCCTCTGGCGTCGCCGTGCCCTCGTAGCCGGCTGGGAGTTCTGCTTCTTCAGCGATTCGCGCCCAAGCGATAGCCAGCGCCTCGATGGTGGACAGGTTCATTTGCTCATCCACTTGCGCAGCAGACGCTTTTTCAGGGAGGCGCGCTCTTGCGGATTGCGTCCCTTGTGGTTGGCAATGCGATCCGCCGTGGCGGCCTGGCGCTTGATGGGCCAGTAGGAGCGGCCATCCTTACCCATCGACCAGACGTTGCTGACCTGGTTTTCCAGTAGAGGCAGATGGGCGCATAGAGCTTCCGGCGACGCGCTGGCCAGCGCG
>NZ_JAEKCN010000053.1:0-701 GCF_016405455.1 Pseudomonas sp. MF7453
AAAACCGATCGTAGTCCGGATCGCAGTCTGCAACTCGACTGCGTGAAGTCGGAATCGCTAGTAATCGCGAATCAGAATGTCGCGGTGAATACGTTCCCGGGCCTTGTACACACCGCCCGTCACACCATGGGAGTGGGTTGCACCAGAAGTAGCTAGTCTAACCTTCGGGAGGACGGTTACCACGGTGTGATTCATGACTGGGGTGAAGTCGTAACAAGGTAGCCGTAGGGGAACCTGCGGCTGGATCACCTCCTTAATCGACGACATCAGCTGCTCCATAAGTTCCCACACGAATTGCTTGATTCATTGAAGAAGACGAAAGAAGCAGCCCGAAATTGGGTCTGTAGCTCAGTTGGTTAGAGCGCACCCCTGATAAGGGTGAGGTCGGCAGTTCGAATCTGCCCAGACCCACCAATTTTGTGTGGGAAACGCCTGTAGAAATACGGGGCCATAGCTCAGCTGGGAGAGCGCCTGCCTTGCACGCAGGAGGTCAACGGTTCGATCCCGTTTGGCTCCACCACTACTGCTTCTGTTTGTATAAAGCTTAGAAATGAGCATTCCATCGTTGTGATGGTGAATGTTGATTTCTAGTCTTTGACTAGTTCGTTCTTTAAAAATTTGGGTATGTGATAGAAAGATAGACTGAACGTTACTTTCACTGGTAACGGATCAGGCTAAGGTAAAATTTGTGAGTTCTCTTA
>NZ_JAEKCN010000054.1:0-339 GCF_016405455.1 Pseudomonas sp. MF7453
CGTGTTTGAGTTCAATACGCCGGGGCCACTGATTCCGCTGTGGCTGATACTGTTATGGGCCTTGCTGGCCACCACCTTGCGCCATTGCCTGGCCTGGAGCGCACGGCCCTGGTGGCTCGCCAGCCTGCTAGGCGCGGTGGGCGGGCCGTTGTCTTATTACGCCGGCAGTCAATTGGCAGGCGTGAGTTTTGCGTACGGCACCGCCCCAACACTGATCGGCCTGGCGCTGTTATGGGCCATGCTCTTTCCGCTGTTACACGGGGTTGCGCAGAGGCTGGAACACTGACGCCCGTCCGAGCATTCATACGCATCTGACGCACTTGCCTTACACTGCGCGCC
>NZ_JAEKCN010000055.1:0-504 GCF_016405455.1 Pseudomonas sp. MF7453
GCTGGCCCTTGCCGCGCCGTTCGCGGATGAGGTTGCCGAAGGCGTCGTAGTCGTAATGGCGGTCGCCCTGGATCATCAGGCGGTTGCCGGCGACGATGTCCGGGCCGGGGCGGTCTTGCATCAGCAGATTGCCCGCCGGGTCGTGGGCGAAGCGTTCCTGCACGTCCTGGGAATGATCGGCGCGGGTCAGACGATTCAGTGGGTCGTAGCGGTAAAGGTGTTCGCCTTTGCGGGTGTCGAGCAGACGGTTGAGGGTGCCGCTTTTGTCGTAGTCGTATTGGCGTTGGTAGAGGTAGTTTTGCTGCTGCGTAACGGCATGGGCGTGCAGGCGGTTCTGGTCGTCGTAGTGATAGTGGCTGAACAGTTGACCTTGTTGACGTTGGTGTTCGCGGCCGCTCTTGAATAGGTGTGAGGTGAGCACTTCGCCGTTGAGTTCGACGGTAGCGAGGTGGCCGCCCTTGTCGTGGTTGAAGGTGAGGCGGTTGTTGTCCGGCAGGCGCAGGT